>CAZIRP010000013.1:0-100273 GCA_964541665.1 uncultured Caldilineaceae bacterium
AATTTGCTTGTGCCCATATCCTTTTCGATATGGCATTTTTCGGATAGATACTTAGCCCAATTTGTCCAATCTGGCCAGCGCTGTTTGGATCGCAATCAGGCTGGGTGGATGGAGCGCTCTGCGCGTTGCCAATCGACGGCTCACCCAGTGTAGCGCATCTAACAGGGTCGCAAATTCGATCTGCCACGCATAATCAGGTGGCAGGGTTGCGACTGTTGCATACCCCTCCAGCAGATAGGGCAACAAGGGACGATGCTCAATCTGAAAGTGACCCAGATCATAAAACTGAGATGCACCGCGAATTTCGCCAAAGTCGATGATCCCTGTGTAGCGACCCGCTTGCTGATAGATGTGCGTCAGGTCAAAATCGCCATGTGCCAGCCTACCCTCGACTGGGCCCAGCGATGCAATCGCCTGCGCCGTATGCTCGCGGATGGCAGCCAGCTTTGGCGATGATAATAGGTTGGCCGCTGCTATATGCCGCAACGCCCCGTCCACCAGATCCTGCACCCAGGCAGCATAGGTCGGTTGTTCGGCCCGTAATTCGTTTGCCGCGGGTTGATCGCGGCAGACCCAGCCAAACCCTTGCACGGGAATACTGTTAATCACCGCGAGTGCTTTGCCCGCCTCGGCGAGGATCTGTGCTTGATGCGGCAAGCCCAAATCGAGCGTAAGTTCTCGCCCGGGGATCTCCGCGGTGAGCAGGATCGAGCGCCCCAGTTGCGGATGATGGTCGGTCACGTAGATAACGCCGGGTACACGCACACCCCGCTCGACCAGCCACGAATGGGCCAGCGCTTCCGGCGTGAAGCCTGCGCCGACTTCGGGCAATAAGCGTAAGTAAAAAGTTTCCTCACTACGCTGGATGCGATAGACCTCGGTTGAGACGCCGCTGGTCATCCGCTCCACCGTGATCGGTGATGCAGATGGCAAAAGTTGCCGGACGACGGCTTGGATCTCAGATAGCGAAGTGGTTTGTTGGGTCATAACTTGTTTCGTGCTCATGCGTCAAACGTCAAACGTGACTTATCAAGACGTTTGACGTTTGACGCATGACGCTTCACACCTCATATTTCACTCAGCAACTCGGCCAGCGCCATCATCTCTTGCCACCAGCGGCTGTTCTCCCCATAATCCCACCAGGCGCAGAGCACCGCTTGCGCAACTCCCCAGCCAAGGATGCGCTGCCGGTCGACCCCCAGTTCGCTCGCCAGCAGATCAACCCGCCGCGCCTGCACCCGGCGATCCTGCACGAGTTCAGGCGTGGGATTGCGCAGCAAGGCACCAATCTCATACGCGGGTTCGCCGACCACGCCTTTCGGATCAATCGTCAACCACGGCTCGCGTTCGGCGGTCAGAATGTTGAAGTGGTGGAGATCGCCGTGCAACAACACCGGCTCTGCTGCCGAAGTCAACAATTCGCGATAGAGGGTTTCGGCCTGCTCCACCAGCTTGCTGGAGAATGGCCCTGTGCCGCCGTCGAACTTGGCGCGCAATCCCTCCAATCCTTTGGCCCAGTTTGCAACCCGTGGAAAATTGTGATCCGCAGGTACGGGCCGCCACAACTGGCGCATGACATTGGCCGCGATGCGTGTGGCCGCTTCATCATCCGCGACCGTGCTGAGCATCACCCCCGGTTGCAGCCGCTCCAACACGAGAATCCCCTGCTCGGCGTCGCTGGCGATCAACCGGCAGATGCCGCGGCCATCATACTGGCGCAGCGCGTCAATCTCGTTGTTGATCTCTTCATTCGGCACGCCCAGCTTGAGCATGATCGAGCTTCCATCGCTGCGCACGGCCGGGGCCACAAAGTGATAGGAGAGATTCGCGACAGGAGCCTGCACCGTCAGTGACCAGCGTTGTTCGCAAATGGCGAGTACCCTGGGCAGATTTTCCAGCCAGGCGGTGCCGCGCTCGCCATACAGGGCTTGTTGCGTGCGGACAAAGTCCGGCGGCAGGTCGGTGATCCCGCTCATGCACGACCGCTCGCTGGGTTGGCCGCTGCTTGGCGCTGCGTGTTGATAAACACAATATAATCCAGGTTGCCGGGGGAATGGCCCAATTGGGTGAGGAGCTCGGCTAGTTCGCTGCGGTGCTGCGTGCCATGATTGATGACTTGCACCATCATCTGCCACAAAATGAATGTCCCGGTTGTCCCATTGCGATTCACAAAGCTGATGGTGCGGTCGAGATCAGCATCGCTGAGCGTGGCGAGATACGCGGCGATTTGCGCCTCTTGCTGGTGCCACGCCGCGCGGATCGATGCCAGCGTGGCCGAGTCGCTGGAAATTTCGAGCGCTTGCCCGCTGCGGCCCTGCCAGCGAGAGAGCCAAATCTCCTGCGCTTCGATCATGTGGACAAGGGTGGCCCGCAGATTGATATGCCCGAGCGCGGCTGTCGCAAATTGTTCTGGCGAGAGCGGTGCCGCGGTGGCGAGAATGCGCGCATTGGCCCACCAGGTGTACCCATAGAGCGATTGAATATCGGCAATACGCATGGAATGATTCCTTTCTAGTACTTATCTCAAAAATCTCTGTGCCGCACAGGGCGGGCTACCTTTGTTCATAGGAGCCACAACCGATTTTTGAGAGGGCTTCTAGTACTTATCTCAAAAATCTCTGTGCCACACAGGGCGGGCTGTGCATGTTCGCAGGAACCACAACTGATTTTTGAGAGGACTTCTACTCGTCGGTAGAGATAGCTCAGCCAATCTGCGCCAAATCTCGCAATGGATGGCACGTTTATCCGATCAGATACAGGACGTCGTTGCGGACAAAGGTAAAGCCCAACTTTTCGGCCACGCGCTGGCTGGCCACATTGTCGGTTGAGGTCGACCAACTGGGGATGTGGCCCCGCGCCTGGATGTCCGCGCAGAGCCCGCCAGAGCAGGCGACCGTCAAGCCCAGGCCGCGGAATGCCGGCTCGGTGACCACGCCAATATCTTCGTATTCGTCGCCCAGAAAAAAGGTGCAGGCGACCGATACCAATCCGCGCGCCGTAAACGCGCCCCAGGCATAGCCACTTTCAGCAAGCGCGGCCGCGCTCGGCCAGGTTTTGTAGACCCAATTGGCCTCGCGGCTGAGGCCCGCCAACGCATCTGCGTCGGCTTTGGCCAGACGCCGAATCAGAAAGTTGTCGGGCACGGTATAGCGGGGAAAATCTTCCAGCACATAGATAACCCGCGCCCACGTTATGACTTGCCCAGATATCGCTTCGAGCAAAGGCAGAAAATCATCAGAGGCCGCCAGATAGCCGCGCACATGCAAGCGCAGATCCGCCGCGGTCAGCGCGGCTGGCTCACCCCGTAGCAGATAATTGCCCGCCACCTCGGCCAGGATCACGTTGGCGGCAGGCCATTGGTCGGCCCAGACAGTGCCGTGGCCAGTGTTGATCACATGGGGGCCGATGGTGATCGGCCCGGGCTGATCGGGCGTAAACCAGGGACGCAGCTCAGCAATTTGCTCTGGCGCAAGTTGTATCATCGCGGTTGCTTCTCCCTCAATCGAATAAAGTAGACCACAGAAACTGCCTGAGAATCCACAGATTTTTGGTTTGTTGGCTGGAGAATCTGCGTACGCTGTGGATGGGATTTTGAAAGCGTTTTTGGATTTTACTTAACTCACGTTACGCAGCCTGGAGAAGAACAGGATGACTCTATTTCTTTCCAACTTGCTTTTGCTCATGCCTGGCCAAAAACTCCAGTACCAGTTGATTAAACAGTGCTGGTTGTTCCATGCTGGGCAGATGCGCCGTGCCCGCGATCACTGCTGTGTGGGCCCCGACAATGGTTCGCCCCATCAACTCCGCGGCATGGAGCATCGCCGGTCGATCCAGAGCGCCACTGATGATCAAGGTGGGCACGCGCACTTGATCCAGCCGAGTGGCCGCGGGCGGGTCGAGCGGTTGATAGTCGCCCAGCTCCAGGGCCTCGTTTTGCAGGGCGATGGTGTCCATCTCGCGCACGCGCTGACGGAGCGTTGCATCCACCTGTTCGGGCGTGCGATGGGGGCCATCCACCCACATCTGCACCTCCAACTCGGCCACGCCAGCATAATCGCCCGCATCAAACTTCGCATACATTTCTTCGCGCTGCGCTGGCGGCTCGCTCTTGTAGTCGTGCCCGCTCGGCTGACAGGCCACGAGGATAAGCGCACTCACTCGCTGGGGATAGGCCAGGGCAAAATCGAGGGCCGTGGTGCCGCCCATTGAGCAGCCACAAAGCTGCGCTTGCGAGATGTCGAGATAATCGAGCAGTTGCAGCAGATCGGCGTGGTGCGAATAGGGGGCATCCACCAGCGCGGTTTGCCCGTAGCCCCGCAGATCGTAGCGGACGACGCGATAGTGCTGCGCAAAGTTCGCAAATTGCTCGTCCCACATGCGCGAATCCGCAATGCCCGCGTGGAGCAACACCAACGGGCGGCCTTCCCCAGCAACTTCATAATAAAATTCTGTACCATTCAATGCAGCAAATTTTTTTGTCATAAAATGCTCATAGTGCATGTCCACCAGATACTTTGATCACATTTCCTGTGAGCCAGCGCGCCTGATGGGAGGCGAGAAAAACAATCGCGTCGGCAATTTCTTCCGGCTGACCGATGCGCCTCAGGGCAATGTCCGGCAAGATCCGCTGCTCCACATCCGCGGGAATATAGCCGGTCTGCGTTGGCCCGGGCGCAACCGTATTGATCGTGATGCCCAGCGGGCCGATCTCGTGCGCGATGCTGCGCGTAAAGGCTTCCACCGCGGCCTTGCTTGCACCGTAGCTGATCTGGCTGGGGAAACATTGGGCCGAATCGGTGCTCAGATTGATGATGCGCCCCTCTTGATCGCCGCGCTGCTGATAGCGACGCACAAACTCCGCGATCATCAGCACGGTGGTGCGCGCGTTGACGGCAAATGTGCGGTCCAATGCGGGTGCCGAGATTGTGAAGATCGTGTCCGGATCCTCGTAATGGGCCGCATTGTTGACGAGCACATCGACCGGGCCAAAGCGCTGCTCGACCGCTTCAAACAAGGCGGGGATTTGCGCGGGCTCGGCCAAATCTGCTTCGAGCGCGGCCGCGTGGCCACCCGCGACCGCAATCTCCTGCACGACTGCATCTGCCGTATGGGTGCGCAAGCCGTGATACAAGGGCATGCCCGGTTCGCTGGCCGCGGCTGCTTCCGTGGCGTCGATGCCATAACTTTCGGGCCTGCTCCGCAAATAGGTGATGAACACCTTGGCTCCCTGCTGGGCAAAAGCGCGCGCTGTGGCCGCGCCAATGCCGCGCGGATTGTTGGCACCGGTGATGAGAATGACTTTGTTGCTCAGTTGCGGGTCGATCATGGGTGGTGACTCCGTAGGATTACGAGATCAAAAAAACTGCTTGGGAACCACAGATTACACAGATTTGCACAGATTTTTGGTTTTTACTTGTAGAATTTGTGTAATCTGCAAAATCTGTGGATTGATTTTACCCTGTGTGCTCATCATTGCTTGATTCAATTTTCTGCATGATGATCAAGAGTTGATCCACGAGTTGTTCGACCGATTGCTGCGTGTTGTCGATGCGCAGATCATACTCGGTCAATTGTTGTTGCCAGCCATATAACAGCCGCACTTCAGCATCGGTCAGGGGTTGGCCGCGTGCGCGGTTACGTTCCAGGGAGACCGCCAGCGCGGGCAGCAACAACACAATTTTCGGCCCATAGCGTTCCAACTGTTGCCGGTAGATGGTGGCTGTCTCATCGGTGAGCACATCCAGCATGATGACATCATACCCGGCTTCATGAAAATTTTGTGCCAGCAAACAAGCATTGAGCGCGCCCAGCCGGAGTTGCGCCCGCCCAGCCTCCCCCCGCCACGGGGCAATGTGCGGTTGCACCACCATCGCCCGAATGAGATCCACATCGATCACCGCGCACCGGGGCAAGCGAGCCGCCAATTGGGGCGCTGTGGTCGTTTTGCCCGCGGCAGGCGGACCAGTCAGAATCAGCATCATGATCAGTGATCCATACGTTACGGCTGAAAAAACTGTTGTAAGCCACCCCTGTACAAGTGATTGAACGCGTCGGTCGAATCGAGAAATTGGTCGACCGCGCCGAGCTGTTCGGGTAAAGCCAGCACTTCCTCACTAGTGATGGCAGCGCGCAGTGCAGCGACAAAGCGATCGGCGTTGATCACCTGAAAGGGACGGTTGTAATAAGGTCGTACAGCTGGCGAAAGCGGCGGCGTGAGGGCCAGCGCATTCTGCTTTTCCGCCATGTAGCGATACGCCGCGCTAAGCTGTGTTTCTCGCGCTTGCCAGGTTTGCGCCGCGGTGACTTCGAGCAAAATCGGCATCAACTCGCCTGCACAATTCAACCGAGCAAAGGCCGTGCCAAACCATTTGCTATAAGGGGCGTACTGGCGTTCTTGCAAAAAGGCCAGCTTCATCAAGTCGCGCACCAGCCGTGCAGCCACCAGGCGCGAGCCAAGCTCATCGCCCACTTGGCCGCATCGCCCCATAAACGCTTCTTCCTGGGAGATTCGCTTCCACTGCGCGGCCAGCAGATAGAGCCACACCTCGTGCGGATAATAGGTCAGGCGCTCGCGAATTGCTGCCAACTGACCGAGGCCATCGTGAAAGACGCGACCGCGCACCAAGGTGAGCAACAGGTAATCGGGCACGCGCAGCCAATCGATGGCGCGGACTTCGCCACATGGATCAAAGTGTAGAAATCGGCCAAAAAAGTCGTTGATCGTTGTGACCTCTACACTGTGATCCTCCGGTGTGGACGCCCTGCCAGTCCGTTCGGGATTGCAGGCCATGCTGCGTGGATAGCCGCGAAAGTTGGCTGGCAAGGCGGCGCGCAGTTGTTGATCGATACTTGCGTGATGGGCAGCATGATCCTGCGCTGCCAGAAAAAGTTGCAGCCGCGGCCCCCAATCGTGGTCGGTAGATTGGACATCGTCGAAACCCAGCACCTCGGAGCCAGGGCCGATCAAGGCCGCGGAATACGATAGATCGGGAAAGTGCGCTGTCAGAATCGGCTTGACGGCTTCCTGATAGAAGGCCTCGCTCAGGTCGAGCCCGCGCAGCAGGGGCCGATTCATGGGTGTTCCGCTTCCTGGCGACGCTGCCAGGCGACCACATCCTGATAGCGCACCGTGCCGCCAAAGAGATCCAGCGCGCTGCCAATGGTGAGGTCGACGCGGCCACGACCGAGCTCCTTCACTCGTTCCAGGTCCGCAAATGCGGTGACGCCACCGGCATAGGTCACGGGTAGCGGCGACCACGCGCCCAAGCGTTCGACCAGCTCATCCTCAATGCCCATGCGCTTGCCTTCCACATCCACCCCGTGGACCAGAAACTCGGCGCACGAGGCTGCCAGACGGCTCAGCGTGGCCTGGGTGACGGCTAATGTGGTAAAGCGCTGCCAGCGGTCGCTCACCACCCAATACTCATCCCCCCGGCGGCGGCAACTGAGATCCAACACCAGCCGCGCGCGGCCCACCGCACGGATCAGCGCGGCCAGGCGCGTTTCATCCAGCTCGCCCTCGCGAAAAATGTACGACGTGACGATCACATGGCTGGCGCCAGCGTCGAGAAATTCCGCTGCATTCTCCGGCGTGATGCCCCCGCCCATCTGCATCCCGCCGGGGTAGGCGCGTAAGGCCGCGAGGGCTGCTTCCTGATTGCCCGGCCCGAGCGCGATCACATGGCCGCCGGGTAGATTGTCGCGCCGGTATTGTTCGGCAAAATAGCTGGACGGGCGCTCGCTTTCGAAATTGGTCACGCCGCCGTGTGGATCTTCATCGCGCAGGGTGGATCCGACGATCTGCACCACCCGGCCCGCGCGTAAATCAATACAGGGTCTGAAACGCATAGAATAACTTCCTTAAACAGGAGCTTGTTTTGCTTGATGCCAGCGTTGGAGCAGAGCTGCTGGCTTCATAATGGATCGACCTTCGAGACAAGTTTGGGAAAGAGCGTATTGAGCAGGAGCGCGGCTTCCTCTTTGGCCCAGACATCGGGAAAGAAGGTTTTGAGTTCATCCAAACTGCGGTAACTCAGCAGCAATTGCAGGAAAACCAATGGTGGACAGCCCGCGTCCGCGTGATCCCCATAGACTGGTGCACGCCACGGCGTAATCTCGCTGAATTTTCCAGCTTTGAATTGGAACAGCAATCCGCCCCGATAAAAGTCCAATTTCAACTCGCCGCTGTGCCCGACCAGACTGGAGCGCGCCAAACGCTCTTCCAGCACCGGCGCTATGTGGCGGATAAAGGCTGGAATGTCGGGGATGCGCACATACCAGGCGTAAGGCGGCTCGCTGCGCGGCGCGATGGCTTCGCCCATGGTAGCATAGAAGGGATGTGTACGCCCCAAATTGAAATTGATTTCGCTGCAGGGTGGTGTGTCCGACTCGCTGCCCGGTATCTCCTTGCCCAAATCGCGCAGTAGACGCAATAGCGTGGGCGTTGCCTGGTGTAAATTGATCTGGGGCGCTGTCGAAACTTCGTAAACGAATAGCGCCTTGCTCCACCGTTTGGTCGCGGTCGTGATCTGACCACAGATTTCGCCCTTCTGGTCGATAATCATGAAGTAGCGCATACTGACCGCACTGTTTTCGACATCATAAACAAAGTTGGGGTCTGCCCACTGGCCGACATAATAGGGCCAATATCCTGCGGGCGCTTCATGCCAGATCAGACTATTCGCCCGCCCCTGGTTGTAGAGTTCCTGCATTGTCGGAATATCATCCGGGCGCGCGGGCCGCAGGTGATAGGGCTCTGGCTCGTCGCCTTTCTTCTCTGGGATCAGCGAGCAGTAGGCTGTGCGCTGCCCTTCAAGATCCAGCACATATTCATAGCCAAATTGACGATAAAAATGAGCAATGCCGGTGATCGCCTGCAAGAGATGGCCCTCCTCGGCGCTGCGCGTATGGACTAGCTCGAACAATTTGCGCACCAGGCCCCGGTTGCGATAATCGGGGTCAGTCAGCACAAATTCGGGCCGCCCCACGCCAAAGGGAATGCCCGCATAGCTCCATTGATGCCGCCACAGACAAGTCCCCGCGATCACAGGATTCCCGGGTTTGCTCGTATCCTCGATGATGGCGTAATCATCGGGCGTCATGAACGGGTGAGAGCCGCACATCAGTTGGCGGGCGCGGTCACGGGCACGCGGGCTCAAGGCTTCGGCCGCGTTGTCACGATAGACTTTGGCCATCAACTCGCCAATTTTCTCCGTGTCGGCTGCGGTAGACCAACGGCAGATCAATCCGTCCCCCAATTCGCTCCGAGCAGTAGGCAGATTTGTTTCGGTGTTCATCAGTTGCTCCATGATTCTCTGGAAATCTCCGTAACGCGGTCAACTACACTTTGTTCGCCAACGAGAGGCGCATTGTCCACGACGTGCCGGACTCGCCCACTTTTACAAAGCCGCATTGTTCGTATAAATGCAACGCCGCCAGGTTGTGCGGATCCACGCTCAGTGAAATGGCTGCATAATGATTGGTGGCTTCGGCCAAGATCATCATCAGCAATTGCTTGCCCACGCCCTGGCCGCGATGGTCAGCGAGCAGCGCCATGCTGAGTTCGGGCGTCTCGGCATCCACAAAGCCCCAGCCGGGATCATCCGCAGGCAACAGCCGCAGCCAGGCCGCGCCAACTGGCTCGCCGCTCGCTGCCTCGCAGGCCACCACACCGAGATCGCCTGCTTGCCTGCCCCAGCCGGCCACATAGTGTGCCAGTGTGGGATCTTGCACAATGTTGCGCGGCGGGCGTGGCTCCCCCGCAGGTATATAGAGGGCCTGGTATAACATGTCCCACAAAAAAGGCTCGTCGGCACCGGTCGCTGCCCGGTATGAATAGTGCATGAAGCCCCACCATAAAGGTACGTAGAATCCAAAAACGCTTTCAAAAGGCTATCCGCAGCGTTGCGCGGATTCTCGAAACGAAAAATCAAACTCTGTGTGATCTTGAAAATCTGTGGATTCGCAGGCTGTTTCCGGGTTTTCCTCAGTAGAGTGACCAATCTTCGCCATAGTGAATGGCCCCGAGCTTTTGCGCCACCCGTTGCGAAGCCAGATTTGTCCACTCTGTGCTGTAAAGCGGGTGCCACCCTCGGGCATGGACTGCCGCGGCCCAGGTTGCCACCGCGGCCACCGCATACCCTTGTCCACGAAAGGCGGGCAATGTCTCCAACCCGGCTTCGGTGGCCCGACCCGGCACGCGGCTACAAAAACAGAGCGAAACCACTTGCCCATCAACGATCACGGCCGCGACTGGCCCAATGCTGCGATACGAATCGGGCTCGGCCAACCAGGCAAATTCCTCGGGCAGCAAGTCCAGATGCGCATCCGTAAACAGCGTCGCCTGGGGCGATGGCTGGACAGAATCGGGGATCCAATAAGCCGGGCCGCGATATTCAACGGTGATCGGTGCATGGTCGGCCAGGATTGCGCGGATCGCGGCCATTGCTTGCGGCGGCGCGGCCAGGTCGGCCACGGTTGGCTCCGCGCGACAGAGCGGCTCAAGCTGGGCGATCACCGCGTCGGGCAGATCGATATGATAGCGCCAGAGATTGCCCACCGGTGTTCGGCCCATGAAAAAGCGCGGCGCTGGGGCATCGCTCGAATCGCCCGGCTCGTTGACAAATTGCAGCCGACCGTCCGGCGCAACCCGGTAGAGCGTGTGCAGTTGGATCTCCAGCCACTGCAGTGCAGTTGGGTCTTGATGAGCCATCGCCATATTCATATTCCATACTCAAAATGAATATCTTCCGGCTCGGCGGCGAACAGTTCCGGGTCCGGCTCGGCCATGATGGTGCAGCCCTGGCGCAAATAAAATTGTACTGTATGTTCGGTGGGTGTGGCCGAAATATAGAGTCGCCGGGCCCCCAGTGCCTTGGCCCGCTCGACCGTTCTGGTAAAAAGCTGCTTGCCGATGCCCCGTCCGCGCGCCTCGTAGCTGACATGAAAAAAGTGAAATTGCAGCTGATCGGGCGGGTCGCCAAAAAAAATGTGTTTGAGGATGGCAATGCCCAGCAAGCGGTCGTCCTCGAATGCGCCCAGAAAGGTCGCACCTTGATCAAAATATTCGTAAAAGCGCGGCGTATTTTCCTCGATCTCGCTGGAATACCAACTCGGCGCGTGAAACTGATCTGGTCGCAGCACAAGCTGCCCATCCACCAGCGTGTAGATCCCCGTGATCGGTTCCTGCCGGTCGATCTGCCAGATCTGGGCAAGCTCGTGACGGTGCAGGGTGCGGAAAGTTATGGGCACAGGTTGCTCCATGGTTGACAAGTGACGATTGACCGCGTATCCATTCTGGCCCTTAGAGCAAGGGCTGGACCACAGAAGGTTGTTTCGGGAACAAAGTTTCGATCAACAACCTGGCGCTTTCTTCCACCCAAAAATCGGGGAAGATGGTGCGCAATTCATCCACGCTGCGGTGGCCCAGGATCAGCTGCAACACGGTGAGGGGGGGTGATCCTAATTCCGCCGCGGCATGATAGGGCGGGGCCTGCCACGGGTCGATCTGCGTGATGCGCCCGGCGTCCAGTTGGAACCGTACCCCGCCACGATAGAGATCGAAGCGCAATTCGCCGTTGTATCGATGGTAATAGGAGCGAGCAAGCCGCTCGTTCAAGACAGGCATAATGTGGCGCAGAAACGCGGGCAGATCGGGCACCCGAATGTACCATGCATACGGCGGATTGCCGCGCGGCGCGCGCTCTTCGCCCAGCAGCTCATAGACCGAATGCTCGCGGCCTAGTTGCAGCGTCAGCCCGCGGTATTCTGTGGCCGCAGGGGTCATCGACGCGGCTCGTTCGCCTTCCAGCCGCACCGCAAGCAACAGCGCGGGCAAGGCAGTGGGCAGATCCAGCGCCGCATCGAGGAGCAATTCAAAGACCGGGAACCACGGTCCCCAACGCCGGACAGCAAGCAGCGTATAGCCACAAGCGCCCCATTCGCTGTGGACAAAAATATAGGGACGCAACCCAACGCCCGCGGTGGCAAAATCAGTCTCGGCATGAGCCTGCCAATAGCGTACCAGATAGCGCCAATAGTCTGCACTGGCTTCGGCCCAGACAAGCCCCTTGCTGCAGCGTTGCGCATACAACTTCACCAGCAGCGCCACATCCGCCTCGGTGGCTGGGCGCAACGACCATTGATCGGCCAATGTTGCGTTGACTGCTGGCAACTGGTTCAACTGTACTTTGCGTTCCACATCCAGATCAAAGACATATTCATAGCCAAATTGGCGATAAAAATAGGGAATGCCGGTGATGCCCTGCATCAAATGGCCTTCGGCCGCGCTGCGGGCATGGTGCATGGCAAAGAGGTGCCGCACCAAACCGCGGTTGCGAAACGCGGGCAGCGTGCCCACCATCTCGGGCCGCCCGACCCCAAACGGCATACCCGCGTAGCGCCATTGATGGCGCCAAAAGACCGCCGTGGCCACAAGTGGGTGCTCCGCGTGACTAATGTCTTCGATCACCGCAAAATCATGAACGCTGCCAAAGGGGAAGTCAGGCTGGATGTAAGCCTGCACCTGGTCGAGCATGCGCGGGCTGGGTGGGGCCGTTTCGTTGTCGCCCCAGACAATGCTGATGAGCGCCCATAATTGATCAAGATCCGTAGTCGTTGCCCAGCGCGCGATCAAACCGTTGCCCAAATCTTCGCGATAGTCGGGGTGGGCGAAATGACTGCTCATGGTCTATCCTTTTGATGATGATGGGGAATCCCCAGATTCCGCTTTTGATTGCATGTACGGTTACTCAAGCTGCGTCCTGTAGCGCTTGCAAGATTTGTCCAACCCAAAAAGGCATAGCCCCGGCCAACTCCGCTTTGCAACGCTGCTCAGTATTCTGCAGGATCGCCCGATAGCTGACGGCTTGATGCAAGGCGCAGAGCGGGTAGGCCAATTGCCACATGGCTAGCAGCCGTTCGGGTGATTCGTAAGCTGTCCACTCGGCTAAATAACCATCGCGCAACTGCGTTTGCAGCGCGGGGTCGCGTTCGTGCAGAATGTCGATCATATCCAGAAATGGATGGGTAATGCAGGCATCCGACCAGTCGAAAAAGAGATAGTCCTCCGCAGGTCGAGCTACATTGCTCATGTGTAGATCGCCGTGTACGAGCGTGGGTGGCACATGATAACTGGCGAGCTCCGCACACATTGCCTTGAGCCGATCCGCCCCAGCGTGCAACTTCTGTTGCTGATCCGGCGCGAGATAAGCCAACATTTCGTCATCGTAGACTAGCGGGTCGATCTGTTCGGCCAAGCGTTCCAATCCCCGGTCGATGCAACCCAGCGCCAATAAGGTTTCTACATCGGTTGCCGAAGCACGTTGTAAGCGAGCAAAAGATCGTAAGGCGTCCATGCGTACAGACACCGGCGCATCCCACCCGACTTCTTTGCCAAAATCTTCTAACAGCATCCAACTGATTTCGGGGTGAACCGCCAGCGGCATGGGCACGGCGTATGGATAATGTGCTGCGAGGCTGCGGCTCATCGCTGCTTCGTTGACCATCAACGATGAACCATGTGTCGCCTTAAAATAGATGGTGCCCTGGGCGGTTGGCACGCTCAACAAACAGGAGAGCAACCAATTTTTGACCAGACGAATTGGGCCGGTTGGGGGGCGCTCGAGCTGCGCCAACTCGCTGTGGATCCACGCTTCGGCTCGGCGACGCCAGTCCGGTCGGGCGGAAGCTGCCCGCGTGGATGGCAGTTGGTGATCGGCCAGTTCGGTCAAGGTTTCGAGGGTGGCAATTTGTTGAGCAGCGTCAACAAATTCGAATTCACCCAACGCGTCACCGCCGATCCAACGTAGCGTTGCCGTGGGCAACCAATGTTCGCTCAGATTCTCGACCAAATAAGTAATCACAATCTGGTGCGATGTGGCGATTTCTTGGCGAGCTGCCTCTTGCAAAATTTGTACGCGCAGCCCAAAACTTTGCCATACAGCGGATTCGATCTCGGCGAGCGAAGCAGATTTATCCACCGTGGATAGCGCGGGCAAGCGCCAACCATTCCCGTTCCGTTCGACCAGCACCTGTGACTGGGTCGGGTGGGGTACGATCATCTGCTGCAAGTAAGTTTTGGGGAATGATGTGTTCATGATTTGCTTTCAGAATCTGTTCCTATCGGTGCCGCAAAGTCGGAAGAAAGACCGCCGATAAAGCGTTCGCCCGTATTGGGGTCGCGATATTGCCGGAGTCGATAATTGGCGATGCGGAAGCCACAGGCTTCCCAAAAACTCAACGCGCGTGGATTGTCGCGTCGCACGCTCAACTCGACCAGCGTGATACCCAACTGGTCAAATCGCTGGTTAAGCGCCTCGACCATTTCCCGCCCAATACCGGCCCGGCGCGCAGCGGGTATGACATAAAAATCATCAATATAAATTGTTTGGCCGCTGCGCGAAAAGGCCAGAAAACCCACCGGCTCGTCCGCATGTAGCGCCCAATAGGGCCGTTCGCTTTCCCCGAGCCATTGGAAAGATTCACCAAAGTATCGATCGCGACTGGCTTCGTCTTGCAACACGTCGGCATGGGGCATCAACTCTTGCCAATAGGCCTCGACCATACGCCGAAATTCTTGCTGTTCACGCGCTTCGATCAGACGAAGTTCGATCATGAATTACCTCGAATCGGTGCTTGTTACAGCGCAACGGTGCAGGGCATTGGTGATAAATCGTTGAAAACGCTCTTTTTCGCCCGGCGTCACATGCCATCCTTCTGGTCGCCAAATTGGGCGAGCGGCGGCAACCAGTTCCCAAAAAACCAGGTTGGCAACTGCTCGGCCGGTTTCTTGTTCATAGTAATGGAGAAACTCATCGGCCAGGTCTGGACTTACGCTGGCCCATAAATCCATCCGGCAATAGGCCACATCTTGCGCTGGGTCACCCAGCGAAGCCTCTTCCCAATCGATCACCGCGGCGATCCGTCCTTGCTCCCAAAGCAGATTGCCACGCCAATAGTCGATGTGTTCAAGCCCTGGCTCAACGCGTTCCAGCTTGGGCAACTGTTCACACGCCGCTCGCCAGACGCTTGCCCCCAGCGGGTGATTGTTCATCTGTTCTGGCATAACGCCGTTGCCCAGAAACCAGAGCGCATCGGCGGACCCGTTGCGCAAAAAGGCACGCGCTGCCGGATCACAAGGCGTGCGATGAATCCGCGCCAGCATGGTTGCCATTTCTCGAATCCACTGCTGCGGATCCACATCCCCATCACTTGGCTGCCAGATCTGCGTGCCGTTGACAAACGTACTGACTAGGGTTGGCGCACCGAGAAATTCACCGAACTTATCGACATAGACTGGCCGCGGCGCGGGCACGCCGGAACTTTGCAGCCAAGTCAAGGCCGTAAATTCACGGCGAGCTTTTGCGCCCAAATCGCCGCCGGTTTCTTCATAACGTTTGATGATCAGCCGTAATGGTGCGCCATCTATCGCCTCGGCTTCCACGATAAAAGCCGTGTTAAAATGATCACCGTCAGACTGACGCACCGTTACAAGCCGACCGCCAGGCAGTGCGACGTTCAGCAAGCTGCGGATCGCATCTTCGGTCGAACTATCCGTTGTTTGCATCGCGGACGTTCCCTTCGCTTCTCGATAGCTCTAAATTTGCCAATGCCCGCTCGGCCCGTTGGTCGTCGGCGTGCTGGCGCAATTCGTCGATCAATTGGCCGCGCAATTTGGGATTCGGGTCGTTCAGCCCAATCTTGATCAGCAGCGCAACCTGATCCAATCGCGTGGTAGCCACAACGCCGCACTTCGTTTCATCCTGGCAGCGTTCGCAAAACAATGTATGCCAGACTGCCCGGCGAATATGTGGAACCGGATCGTGCAGCAGTGGCAACAAGGCGGCGATGCAGCGTTCGTCTGCGCCATAACCGCCGTGATCAATGATGTCGACGCAATTACGGCGGATGCGCGGATGGTGATGCCGCAATCCCGCCAATAATGCAGGGATCGCCGCTGGCCCGGCTTGTTGCAAAGCCCAGAGTGCTGGAACAGCAATGTGTGGGTCGCGCACCGCAAGTTGCTCGACAAAGCCGATGAATCCATGTTCCTGCTGCATTGCTGCATTCGCCATCTGCGTGGCCTGTTTCCACCAAGTTTGTGCTTGCTGCTTCATGGATTTTTACTCCCGTTGCCCCACAATTGGTGGCTTGTATTCAGAGTGCAGCAAGCCAAAAACACCGCTGCCATGAAAAGCGCCATCGTCTTCCCACGAATATTCGCGGCGGACGCCCTCGAGTTGAAAACCGAGCTTCTTCAACAGTTGCACCGAAGCAGAATTGTCGATGATGGTATAGGCTTCGAGCCGATGCGCTTGCAACTGTTCAAAGCCAAATTGCACGATTGCTCCGACTGCCTCGCTGCCGAACCCGCGGCCCCAGTGCGATTGGGCGAGATCGTAGCCAATCTCCGCCCGCCGGTGATAGCGATCCCACTGATGGATGCTGCACAATCCCAAGATACGATCCTCGCCGCGCAAGGTGATGCCCCACGTGATCGACTGCTGGGCTTTGTAGCCTTGTTGCAATTCGTCGATCAAGACTGCCGCTTCGCTCACTTCCTGCATCGGCACCGAATTATATTTTTGTACCTCTGGATCGCTGCGAAAAATGAAGACATCCGGCGCGTCGGCAGCGATCACTTTACGCAAAATCAATCGTTCAGTCGTTAGGGTTGGGAAGCTGGTAAAGTCAAACATGGGCCTCCTTTGGTTTTGCCAACGATTGCTGCTGCTCCAGGACAAAACGAATAAACGCAAGCGTTTCTAGCAGTGGATTCACGCCATCATCCCATTCACCACTCAGCCGAGTGCGCAACGCCTGCTCGATCAAACCAATCCAGCGCGCATCCAATCTTTCGATTGCCCACTGCGCCGCCACCTGTTTGGAGACAACATCGCCCTGCTGCAAGGTATAGAGCACCCGGCAGAGCGACAGCACCACAAATGACTGATACCCTGGGCTCGCCAACGGTATCGGGTTGTCAAGAAAACTTGTCGCCCAACCCGCCAAGACCGGCACCATGCCCGCCCGCAAATCATCCGCTGTGATCGGGTCGATCAGCGTTTGCGGCGGCGGGCCAACCAGGGTGATGCCGCGCTGGCGCAGAATATAGCGATGCGTCACCCAAGACTCGTCGTGATTCGCCAGTTTCAGCCGTTCGCCCTCGCCCCGTTCGAGGTTTGGGTGCATCGTACTTGCCGGTTCGTGACGACGCACGGCAGCCCGTGACAGGTATGACCCCTCCAATTGGATCGCCCACGGTGAATCGAACTGGGCGATCCGTTCGTGCATGGCATAGAGCGCAGCGAATTGTGCGGGTGAAATCGCCTCGTCGCTGACCACGACAAAATCAATATCGCTGCCACGATCAAACCCGCCATTCGCCACCGAACCATCCAAATACATGCCAATCAAGTGGTTGCCCAGGATCCCCTGCACATTCGCCAATAATTCGGCGAGAATGGCGTTGGCATCGGCATAGGGTGTGGGTTGGTTCACGATGCCCCCAATACTTGATAGCCCCGCGCCTGTTCCAGCGAATCAACCAGGGCGAGATAAAGCACTAACTCATTGCTGCTCTGTGGTGCAAGCTGCTTGTGCTGCGTCATCAGCAAATGCCCACCCGCTTGCCCACTGTTGAGCAAGGCAACGGCTTCTGGATCGCTCGCACAGACCGCGGTGAGGGCGCGTCCGCTGCCCGGGTTGACGACAGCCGCCCAATTTCCCACCCGAATCCACTGGCTCAGGTTGCTCCGGCGCCGTTGGATCGAGCCGCCATACGTGCTTTCGCCATAGAGTTCGGCGTTATCGAATCGGCCATCCACCTGACAGAAAAGCATAAAACTCAACGACGGGTCCCAAGCCGGGCGGTGGATCGGCGTTGGATTGCTGACCCGCAGCGTTGCTTTGATCAGATTGCTGCCGGGTACAGTCAGATAGTCGATCTCAACTTCGAGCCCTTTGAGCGTCTTTTGTCCTTGGACTGCCGTCGCCAGCCGCACGCCACACCAGCGCACTCCTTGGGTATCGTCCTCTTCATGGGGTGAGACCCTGAAGGATTCCCGTTGGAGTTTGCCGGGCCAGCCGCTTTCCTGGCTGCTCAAAATCGGGCGCAGACCACCAAACCAGGGTTTCATCCATTCGAACTCACCATCCTCCGGGTAAGAGGTATGCAGATGATTGATCTCGCTGTCTGCTTCCTGCCAACTGATCAGCCCAGCCTGAAAGTCCGGCGCAACCTGCCAGCGCATCCGCCCATTGTCGATCGTCCACTGGCTTTGGGCTTGCGTCACGGTCACGGTCTGTTGCGCATCGCCCAGGCGCAGAATTGTCAATGGCTGCGTCAAGTCAAAGTCTGTGCCCGCCAGTGTGATCTGCCCCGTCGCCGCGCCGATAGGGGCATGGTGTGCGGTTAAGTGCAGCGTATTTTGTACCGGCTGGCCCTGGCGTAGATCAGCCACAGCAACGGTGGTTTGGTCGCTAACCCAACCCGGCGGCGGGGTGATCTGCAAATGTCCGCTGAGCAGCTGTTGGCGCAGATTGTCGGCCTCGAGTTGCACATGAACATTATCAGCCAGCGTCAGCACGGGATTCGGCCTCACCGTGACTTGTTGCGCAGCTCGTGCTACCGGCATGGCCCGAGTTTCGAGCTGGACCGGGTCGGTTTGTCCCGTGCGCTGCTGCCAGATACGCCGCACCGCTCGCCAATCTCCCGGCCCGCAATAAAGCTGGAACGGGCTGAGCGTCACCCGGCTTTGCGGTAACACTGTGCATTCGGCAGAATCTAAATCAAAGAACCAGGGTCGCCATTCATGCTCGCTGATGTCAGCGCCCCAGACCACGCCATGGGTCTGCCCATGCAGCGTATAAGCAACCCACTGTTCGCTGATCTCCGCTGGCTGTTTGGGAAAATCCCCCTCGATTTCAGGCATAATGCCCGCCTGGGCTGTGATCAACCCTTCATGGCGAGAAAAGGCAGTTTGGCCGGGCGTATCAAAGCTGTCGGGCAAATCGATCGTCGTCTGGATCTTGCAGACGTGGGTGATCGTTCCTTCGTTTTGCAGCCACTGCCGCACCTCCACCACGGGCGAGGCAGTCATGATCACCTCGCGGCCCACCCGCAACCCTGGGAAACGAGTCGAAACGATGCTAAAGCTTGCGTGTACGCAACCATTGATTTGTTGCAGCGCCAGATCGTAATCGCGTTGATCAAATTCGGGCGGCGTATAGGGCGGGCCAATCACTTCGCTCAGGCCAATCCGATACGTTTGCCCGGCATGATTGGTGATCCACATTCCCCCAGCGCGCTGTTTACCCAGCAATGAGAAAAAGTCGTTTTCGGCGATGATCTCGCGCTTGGTCGCATCCCGTTGATGGAGCAGCGCGGCAACGCTGCCCACGTTGCGCACCAACACGGCCAGCGCTTTGGGCGCAGTGCTGATCGCCTCGCCTTCTTCGACAAACGTGGCGACCAGCGTCAATTCGGTTGCCATTTCGTGCGTACAACTGAGTCCGAGCGCGGTGCTGGCAAAACCATTCGCCTCGGCGCTGATCGGCTGTTCGTGCCAGCTTGGCGTAAGCCCACCGGCATCGACAACCCGCAGTGTGCCTTCCAGGCGGCGGTCAAGCTGGTTTTTTACCTGCACCAGCACCCGTTTGCTTAGCCCGGGCGTCAAGGTCGGCGTGCTCGGCTGCAAAGAGAGTTCCACCGCCGATTCATAGTGCACGCCCGACCCCAGCAGCAACTCCTCGCCATCGAGTAAGAGCCGACTTTTGATCTGCGGCGTCGGTTTGGGCCGCCAAGTCGCCATATCGAGCCTGGGCGCGTCCGCCGTACAGCGAAAGAACGCGGTGATCCGCTCGGTTTCTTCTGGGTTGATGCTCATCGTCTGGTGATGCGCAATGTCGACATGCTCGTCACCCCAGGCGTCAAGCTGCACGGTCAACGGCGTATTGCGCTTGTTGGTAATCTCCCAGGTGATCGGGTAACGCAAGCCCTGAATTGGTTTGCTCGTGCCCACTTGGGCATGGGCCGCAAAATCATCTGTCTCCAACCCGGTGAGCGTCTGCGCCTTGCGGTCGAAGACGGCCTCAACCGTCGCCCCGCTCGGGTTCGTCCACTGGCTGATGTAGACTTCCATCTCGCCCGTTTTCGAGTGGCGCTGCTCGTCTTCGCTTTGCGCCAATTCACGCCGATGGAGCGTATACCAATCCCCCCGCGCAAAAAAGTCATGCAGAAGAGGCAAGCGCCGCAGCATTGGAATGTAATTCTCCATGTAGACCGTGGTGTTGGGCTTCCAATAAAAACCGACTTTTTTGTAGAGCGGCACGGCCTTCAAATTGGCCGACCACGTGCCGATGGTCATGCGCTCATAGCCATGTTCTGTGGCGTAATCAACCATCTGCGTCAACATACGGCGAGCCAGGCTATATCCTTGGTGGTCGGGGTGTACGTTGAGCAGATCGACATAGGCGCTGCGTCCGGGCTGGCTGGGCTCATCCCACAGGCTGCCATAGCCAACGACCGCACCATCTGGCGCGCTTACAACCAGGCGCACAAGTGTAGTCTGTTTATCCATCCAATCAGCGATGCGTTCCGTCGTAAAAGGCACGCCCTGCGTAAAACCGCCCGGCCATTGTTGATCGCTCTCATTCCACATCTGCGCCAAACCCGCATCGTGGTCATGCTTGTAAGGCTCAATGCTGTATTCAGGGTGTGACATCAGTTTCTCCTCTTCAAACAAGGTTCGTCTTCATCCGCTCCTGATGCTTAGCATTCCACGCAGCCATGTTCCAGGCCCGCCCCGGCTCCTCCGACCGGCGGATGAAGGCATCACCCACCGGGTCAGCTTGCGGATAGAGGCCATCGTTCACGAGCCGCGCCAACAGCTCATCGAACAGGGTGCGCAATTCAGCAAAACGTACCGCATAGCCCGCAAAGTCGTGCGCTGGTGCATTCAGCGCAGTGAGGACCCGCGTTTCAAATGCGGGTGGCAACCACGGCAACTTGAGCAGATAAGACAGCTCGCGGTTGCGCCAGATCCGCCAGCGTCGGTTGTAGGCAAAGAGCGCCTGCACCAGATAATCGTAGGCCGCGTGAAGCCGATCCTGCGCAATGGCGGGCCCCAAACTCACCCACATCTCTTGCGGATCATCCCATTTCAGGTGTTGATCCAGCCAGATCAGCGCCTCGTCGAGCCGTTCGCGGCGGATGTCATCGGGATAATCCGTGCGCGCCTCGATCAGCTGGCGGGCCGCGTCTGTCCGGGCAAAAGCAACCCAGCCTTCGGCCAATTCCGCCCGGCGCCCCTCCGGCCACGTGAAAGCCGGGTCGGCCCACTCGCGCAGCGCACAGCGGGTAAAGTCGAGTTGCAAGCCTTGTTCCTGCACGGTTGCATCCTGGCTAAAGATGCTGTGAAACGAGCCATCAGCAGGCAGCCAGATCGACTCCGCGGGCACAATATATGGGTCATACGGCTCGAAGAAGATCAGCGCGTCGATATCCGACCCGGGGCGCATTTGGCCGGTAGCGATGCTGCCAATGCCGATCACCGCTTGCACGGCTGGTTCTGGCACAAGCACCCGCTGGATAAATGTCAGCAAGGCCTGGCGTTTTTCAACGGTAGCCGGTGTCATCATGATCTGCTTCCCTGCTCTGTTTCCCGGAGCCGTTGGCTGAACCACCAGACGAGCCCGAGCGCCCCAAGCAAAATTCCAATCATGGCGGCAATGCTCATCCGCATCATGCGCTGCATGGTGGCCGTATCATTCAGCCGCGGAAAGGGTTTGTCCTGGGGCACTGGCACGCCGAGAAAATTGCAAAGCGGTTCCCACCCTTCGCGCACGTCGTATACCAGCAGCCGCTCGGCAGGTACGGCTTGTTTCACCGCTGCGTTGTGCGCCTGGAAGATCGCGATTGCCTGTTGCCGATCTTCAAACTTGCCGCCAAAGGTACCTTGCCAGATCAGCCGATCATTCATGGCGTAGAAGCGGCGGATATGGGGCACAACCAATCTCAGCACCCGGGTGGCTGGCGTCCTGGGCAACCGGTAGATCGTGTTATAGGTGCTTTCGTACCATGCTTCGGGGTCGCGCACGGTCAACAACACTTTGGCATCGGGATAAGCGGCCATCAATTCCTGGTAAAATGTGCAACCAGGCCAATCGATGATCGCGCCGTAGTCGGCCAAAAATCGTTGCCAATCACGAGGCTGGCCCGCAATGGCCGCGTTCCAAACCTGGACGTGCGCCGGATGCGTCAGCACTTCGATCATGTGATAACACTTGCCAACGCCGAGTTCTTCCAGCGCTGCTTTGATGGATGTCGTACCCGTGCGCCCGAACCCCGCGCCAATCAGTCGAATGGTCATGTCTGTGCTCGCAAAGTGATTATGCTTTCGATTCCTGGTCTAACCATAGCGCTGCAAGGTTGCGGCCAGTGTCTCCACATGCTGCGGCCCATCCACGGCGATCATTGCCAACTGGGCGTGGATCAACCATAATCCCTTCCGGTCGCCAAACCCCGGATCAAGCGGGGTGGTCTCCTGGTAGCCAGCAAACAGCTCGGCCAACAATACGCCCGGCACCGGTGCAAAAAAATCAACATAGGCCAAATCAATTTCAGGATGGCCATAATAGACCGCGGGGTCGATCAACACCGGGCCGCGAGCAGTGCTGAGAAAGTTATTCTGGTGCGCATCCCCGTGCAGCAGTGCTGGCTGAACCGTGGGGCCGCAAAGCTCAGGCAGCCGCTTGCCAATCGATGCAACTTGCGTCGCGAGCGTTGACGGCAACCTGCCCGAATCGACCGCCGCGCGCAGCCACGGCTCGATCCGCCGCTGCCAGAAAAAGTCGGGCCAATCGGCCAATGGCCGGTTGTCTTGATCATAGCTGCCCCAATAAGCGTGCTGATCCAGGCCAAATGCCTGCCCTTTGCTGCTGTGTAACTGGGCCAGCGCCTGGCCGATCTGTCGCCAGTGCAGCGGCTCCCGCGGGATGACCTGTACCGCTTCCAGGATCAAGAGCGCGCCGTCTGCCACCTGGATGATGCCAATCACCGCGGGGGTGAGCACACCGCCCCGTGCTGTGAGCAGGTGCAACCCCGCGGCCTCTTGCGTCAGTTGATCTTCGGCTTGCTCGCCTTCGCCCAGCTTCACAAAGACGGCATAGGTCTCATCCGCCAAAATCGCAGCGGGATGCGAAGCTTCTGCGGTTTTACCGGTCGCGGCCTTGATTTGCCACGCTCGTCGGAGAAACATCGAAACCGTGGCCTCGATGGGGATGCGCAGATCCGCGCTGAGTAAGCGCGCCACAGATGGATCTTGGGTTTGCTCGGTCAAGTCAGTGCCTCTTATCAGTGTCTCTTAGCGCCACAACCAGCGCAGGGAATCGGGCAGGATGGCACCGCCATGTTTGCCATCATGCGCGCCGCTGCCCGCCACAAAGTGGTGATCATAGCCCCGATACTTGAGCGCGGCCACCATCTGCAGATTGGCCAGCCACCAATTGCCATGTTGATTGTCCAGATCGGCCTCGCCATCCTGCAGAAAAATACGGATCGGCCGCGGTGTATCTTGCCGGATCCGCGACGGATAATTGTGCCCGCCGCGGATGTCGGTGTACGATCCAATATGCGAGAGCACTTTGCGGAAGGTATCCGGCCGTTGCCACGCCACCGTAAAGGCGCAGATCGCGCCTGATGACAACCCGCAAATCGCTCGCTGATCTGGGTCATCGCTCAAGTTCCAGCGTGAGCCGACTTCGGGCAGGATCTCTTCGAGCAGAAAACGCGTATATTGATCGGTAAGGCTGTCGTATTCAAGCGAGCGATTGTTAAAGCGTTGCTGCTCGGGCTGCGGGGCTTCCCCCACATGGCCGGGGTTGAGAAAGATGCCCACCGTGACCGGCATAGCGCCAGCGTGGATCAAGTTATCGAAGACAATCGGCACCCGGAACCAACCATTTTCATCCAGATAGCGTTTGCCATCTTGAAAGACCATCACCGCCGCGGGCGTGGCGGGGTCGTATTGCTGCGGCGTGTAGACCCAATAGTCGCGCCGCGCGCCGGGGAAGATCGCGCTTTCGTGCTGAAATTGGCTGATCTCCCCTTGTGGTACACCGGCCTGACGCTGCGAGTCGGGGCCATATTCATAGACGGTTTCGCTGCTCATGGTTGTGCTCCTTGTTGATGCTTGCAGAGAGTAAGAGATTAGGAGACTGAGGGATTTTGAACGCTAGCTGCCGGACGGTTTCTCTTCAATGGCTGGATTGGTCTCTAGAATGCTTTCGGTTACTTGCCACAATGCGGGCAGAGCGGCGAGTGTTCTTTGACAGTTTTCGTGTAGATCGGCAACGGAACGGATGTCCAAGTCGGCAAGTAGCTGCTCGAATCCTGGCGCAAAGCGGGCTTGCAGCGCTGGCGATGCATCGTGGTGCAGGATCTTCATGCACCGACAGTAGGTCGCGATGATCCAGAAAACCGCTTCACGATGATCACCCTGCTCGATCAAGTCGCGACTGCCGTCGATGGCCACCGGTCGCGCCAAATCGCTGATATCCGCGCTAAAAAAGAAGGGCGTTTTGGCCACGGTTTTGGCCGCCTCAAAGAGATCAGCCAGCCGCGCCAGATGGGCCGCAGTCTGGTCCTGGCTCCAGGCCGCGCAGCCCAATAGACCCAGCAACTCCTCGTAATACGCCAGTTGTTTGTACTCGGCCAGCAGGCCGCGCACCGCCAAATAGCGTTTGCGAATGGTTGGGTTCTGCAACCCCGCCACCAACAACACATGGGTCATGATCCCGGTTGAGAAGGCCCAGCTCATTACCTGATCGTGCAGGGGCGCGGCAGGATCGGGCGCTTGCAGATTGTGGCTGATCTTGTCGCGTGCCTGTGTGCAGCGGGCGACCACCCAGCGACGTTGGGCAAACTCTTTGGCGACGGCTTGCTGGATCTCGCGCAACCGGCCTGTCGGGTCCGCGATCACGCTGGGCTGGCGAAAGTGACCGGCCATGTGGTAATCGGCCAGGATCTGCTCGGGCGACCCAAGCTGGTCGAGCGTGAGGGCAGAGACTTCCAGGATCACGCCGCGATAGACCAGCTTCCCCAATTTTTCCGTGGCGCTTTCTCCCGCCAACACCAGCCAGAGATCCACGTCGGAGGTGGGCGCGATCACTGCTTCGTCCGCTTGCCACAGCACGGATCCGGCGAAAAATGCCCCCGCAAACCCAGGAAGCTTGCTGGCCTCGCGCTTGACCCATTGCTGGGCAATTGTTTTTGCATCCTGCACAAGCATCCGTTCCTCCTCATCAGGCGTCTGGTGCAGGCTCCTCACCGCTCGCGCCAGTAGCGGTCACCGCTGCTGGTTCGCCCAAGATAGCCATAGTCTGCCAACTGGCGGCGCAGATTGGCTGGATCCTGGAAGGTATGCCACTGGTTCAAGATTTCGTTGACCTCTACTTCGGTGTAGAGATGGTTGCGCCGAAACTTGCTGACTAAGAGGTCTAGCACAGCCTCACGGTCACGCTCGCGGCGCGGCCACAGGGTGATCAGGCCATCACCATCGACAAAGCGATGCAACGTTTTGGGCAGTGAGCGTCGTGCATCATTGAAGATGGCAGCGGCGTTCTCCCTGGAGAGCAAGTGACGAAGGCGCTCGAAAAGCTCGTCTAGGCGCGCAATGTGCAATTGATACCGCTTGTCGGGGCCATCGGTCTCTTGCTCCGTGATCAGGCCCGCGGCTACGAGTTGCTGCAAATGGCGCTCGATAGTGGGCTGTTCGATGACAAGGGAGGCGCTCAGCTCATCCGCTGCCATCTGGTGGTTGAGCGCCAGCACTTCCAGTATCTGTAACCGTATATCGTCGGCCAGGGCACGCAGCGGGCCTAAGACCTCGCTGCGCTGAATCGGCCTGGTACGTGGTGCCCTTATCTGGTCGTCCAATGCAGGCAAGGCACGGCCCGCTGCATCATTCGTCATCACCCTTAGCTCCTCTCCACGATGAAAGTGTACTATGACGCAGCCATTGCCTGGTGCTGGCTTGCCGACGAGCGGGTCTCCGCGCTCAGCTCGGCCAAAGGCAGATATTGCGCTTCCTTTTGCTCGCGGAATTGCTGCGTGTAGAGTCGGTAATAGTGACCGCCCTGGCGCAACAACTCGGCGTGCGTCCCCATCTCGGCGATGCGTCCATCTTCGATCACCAGGATGCGGCTGGCATTGCGGATGGTCGACAAGCGGTGCGCAATCACAAAGCTGGTGCGTCCACCCATCAACGCGTCCATGCCCTGTTGGATCAGCGTTTCGGTCAGTGTGTCCACCGAGCTGGTCGCCTCATCCATGATGAAGATGTCGGGCTGGGCCAGCACCGCGCGCGCCAGGCTGATCAACTGTTTTTGCCCGGTCGAGAGCAGCACACCGCCTTCCCCGACCTGCGTCTCGTAGCCATGGTCGAGCGTCATGATAAACTCATGCGCGCCAGCAATGCGCGCCGCCTGTTCGATCTCTTCATCCACCGCGTCCAGCCGCCCATAGCGAATGTTCTCGCTGATCGAGCCGGAGAAGAGATGGGGCGTCTGCAAGACCATACCAATGCGCGATTGGATGGCGTGCTGCGTCATCTGCGTGTAATCCAGCCCATTGATCAGGATCCGCCCTTCGCGGGGCTCGAAGAAGCGACAAAGCAAGTTGACAATCGTCGATTTGCCGCCACCGGTCGGCCCGACCAGGGCAATTGTCTCACCGGCGCGCACGTGCAGATCAAAATCTTGCAACACCGGCTTGTCCACCTCGTCGTCGTAATAGAAGTTGACCTGCTCGAAGACAATGTCCCCGCGCAAGGTACCGGGATCGACGGCTGCGGCGCGGTCGAGGATTTCCGGCTCGGTGTCGAGCAGCGAGAAGATGCGCTCGCCCGACGCGATGGCCTGCTGCATTTCGGCAAAGACGCGGGCCATTTCCTGCACGGGCCAGACCATCATCATCACATAGCTGATGAAGGCCTGGATGCCACCAATCGACACGCCCAAGATCCCATTCTCGACTTGCCAGCCGCTATAGAGCACAATCGCCCCAATCGCCAGCGAGCTGATCACCTGAACCGTGGGCAGGAAGAGCGCGGACAGCCAGGCCGCCCGGAAGGCCGCCCGATACATGCCGCCGGATAACTCCTTGAATTCGCCCAAATTGCGCGACTCCCGATCCAGCGCTTTGACCACACGCACGCCGGTGATATTTTCGTTGTACGCCCCGGTGATCTTCGAGTTGATCTTGCGCACCTCGCGGTATTCTTTGATGATCACCCCCTGGAAGCGGATGGCGATCACGATAATCACCGGGATGATCGCACAGACGATCAAGGCCAGGGGCACGTCGATCAGCAGCATAAAGTAGACCGCCGCGGCAATGTTCAAGATGCTCCAGACCACGTCCAGCAACCCCCAGGTGATCAGCTCCGAGACCCGCTCGCTGTCCGAGGTGACGCGCGACATCAACCAACCCACCGGAATGCGGTTGTAATAAGAGAGCGACAAGCGCTGGAGATGGTTGAACATCTTCTGGCGCAAGTCATAGCGCACCCGCTCACCCAGCAAGCCGCAAAGGTAGATAAAGACAAAGACGAAGGCCGATTGCACCAGGATTGTGCCCGCATATTGCCAGAGCAGGCTGACCAGCGCCGTGCGGTCGCGGGCAACAATGCCTTCATCGATGATGCGTTTGCTCAGAAAGGTAAAATACGATTCGGTCAAAGCCACAATGACCGCCGCACTGAGGAAGGCGGTTGCCCAGACCCAGTGTGGCTTCAATTGGGCTAAAAGCCGTAAGACAGTGCGGCCATTAAAACGGTCGGTGAATTCTTCTTCTTCGTGTTGATGTAACTCTGACACGGTTACCCTCCGTGAATCCAGAACCGAGCGCGGGCGGCCAATCTCTTTCAATCTTCTCAAGGCTCTGTAAATCTCTTATCTCCAGAGATTCAAAGAGATTTACAGAGATTATGGACATTGTTTGAGATTTAGCCCTCGCGTTCGTGCTTGTTATTGATAATGGCCGATCTCGGCTTGCAACTCCTGCTCGATGCGCGTTTGCGCTTCGTAGATGCGTTGGTATAAGCCTTCTTCGCGTAGCAATGTATCGTGTGTGCCTCGTTGCACAATGCGCCCCTTGTTGAGCACCAGGATCAGATCCGCGCTCATGACACTGGTGATCCGATGGGCGATCAGGAACGTCGTGCGCCCGGTCATCAGGTGTTGCAGCGCCTGGCGGATCGAGGCCTCGGTTTCGGTATCGACCGACGAGGTTGAATCGTCCAGGATCAAGATACGCGGGTCTTTGAGCAAAGTGCGCGCAATGGTCAGGCGCTGTTTCTGCCCACCCGACAGGGTGATCCCCCGTTCGCCGACGAGTGTGTCGTACCCTTCGGGAAACTTGCGCAGGATCACATCGTGGATCGCCGCGGCTTTGGCCACTGTCTCGACCTCTTCCTGCGTTACTGGTCGCGTCACCCCGTAGGTGATGTTGTCGCGGATCGTGCGCGAGAAGAGCAGCGGTTCCTGCTCGACAATGCCGATCTGTTGCCGCAACCAATGGCGATCATAGGCGCTGAGTGGCAAACCATCCAGCAGAATCTGGCCGCCAGTATAGTCGTAGAAACGCGGCAACAGATTGATCAACGATGTCTTGCCCGCGCCAGATGGACCCAGCAAGGCAATAGTCTGGCCCGGTTCGACGCTGAAAGAAATGTCATGCAATATCTCTTCCTCGTCTTTGGCTTTGTCTCCGGTTTTGTCTCCATAGTGCAGGCTGACCCGATCAAAAACCAGCGCGCCCCGCAGCTGCTGCGGCGCAGATTGGTGAGCCTGGGCCGTCTGCAGGGCTGTGCCACTGGCGGCTGGCTCGCGCTCCTCCTGGAGAATGGTCTTGACCCGCTCAAAGGAGACCAACCCCTGCGACATGTGGACGATCAGGCGGCCCAGATTACGCATCGGCCAGATGATCCCAATCACCAACCCGCTATAGGCAAGGTAGGTGCCCAGCGAGATTGTGCCCTCGATGGTCATCAGCGCGCCGATGCCAAAGCCCGCCAACATCTGCGCACCACAGAGCAAGTCGGTGATCGGCCAGAAGAGCGCGTGCATGATCAGCAAATGGCGACCGCGCTGATACTTTTCCCAGTTGATCTCGTCGAATTTCTGCGCTTCAAACCCCTGGCGTGCAAACGCTTTGACCACGCGCACCCCAGTCAGATTCTCTTGCAGGCGAGTCGAGAGATGCGCTTCGGTCTCCTGAAAGCGTTCGTAGCGCTGCGAGACTCGCTTGAAGAAAAAGGCCGAAATCAAGACCACAAATGGCACAACGATCACCGAGAGCAGCGCCAGTTGCCAGTTGAGATAGAGAATCGCGCTAAAGTTGATCACAAACAAGAGCAGGACGCGGCCACTTTCGATCGCCTGGTCAGCCACGAGGCGGCGGATCGCATCCACATCCGACGTGGCACGCTGCAACAATTCGCCCGTCTGGTTCTGATCGTGAAAGCGGAAGGGCAGCCGCTGCAGATGATCATACAGATAGTTGCGCAGGCGAACGATCACCCCTTCGGCGGTCTGCGCAGCCAAACGACGGCTGTTGAAGGTGAAGAAACCCTGCCCCAGGGCCAGTGTGAGAAAGCCAGCAAAGATCGCCCACAGCGAGACGGAGCGTACGCCTGCACCGAGATAATCATCCACAAAATAACGCAGCAATAAGAAGGTCGTGGTGTTGGCCGCGGCGGCAAGCCCCAAACTTACGGTCGCCCCGACATAGGTGCGATGAAAGCCCGTCATCAGCCGCCAGAAGCCGCGCACCGGGCGCTCTTGCACCACGGCTTTGAGGTCGTAATCGGGCTGCGCTGGTTCGGGCGTTGGAATATTCAATTTTGAGAGCGTAGCATTTTGTAACATATAAACTTCCTTTCCTGTACCCGTTGTACAGGGCGGGGTAATCAACAACTATGCATCCTGATAACCGACAAACTTTTATTCGATTGGCCAAACACCTTGATCAATCATCTGTTGCCGCTCCTCTTCAAAGGTTTCCATAAAGTGAATAATGTCGTCCGGCTCACGCACAAAACGGGAAAACTCGTAGGTGAGCGGGCCGAATAAGAGTTGGCGAGGCAAGCCCGAGAAGAGCGCCACGACGGTTTCGTCGCTCTCTTCGAGCATCGTCAGGATCCGCTGCTGCGGCTCATTGACCTGCTCGCCCAGCACATCGGTCCGCACCGGCGCGTATTGGATCGCTTGCATGCCCACGTTTTGGGCCAACATACCCTGGACATCCGCGGAGCCAACATGGCGCAGGAATTGGAGCGCGGCCGGCAAGTTGCTGGTTTGGTTTGGCGCCACCACACCGATCAACGTGACGACTTCGGCCACGGGCAGTTGCGGATCGATGATCGGGAAGCGGAAGAAATCCAACTCGCTCTGCAACGTGGCTGGCAATTCGCCAATCGTCTGCGTGTGCAGCAGCGCCATCGCGGCCTTGTTCCGGCTGATCAGATCATTGTCGCCCCGCACAAGGGCCCCCGCGACCGCCAACCCCGCGTACATGCTCTGGCGCGTCGCCTCTTCGCCAAAATAGCCATTGTTGAAGAGCATCCACCAGGTTTCCAGGACCGCACGCACCCGATCATCCGTCAGGGGCACGCGGCCCGCCAGCAAATCCCGGTGAAAATCAGCCCCGTTGAGCCGCAGATTGAGATACTCAAACCAGGGGAAGATCGTGAATGGGTCGTTGCTGCCGATCGCCAGCGGTGTCTCCCCATTGATGATCAACGTCTCGCAGATGAGCATAAACTCATCCCACGTGGTGGGCGGCGTCAGGTTATATTGGTCAAAAATTGCCTTGTTGTAATAGATCACTTCCCAACCAAACGCCAGCGGCAAGAGATATTGTTTGCCCTCGCTGCTGCCCAACCCCTGCAGGCTGGTTGGCATCGTTGCGGCCAGGTCCAGCTCCTGCCAGAGTTCGCTCAGGTCAGTTAATTGCCCGTTGCGGATGGCAAGCTCCAGATCGTGGCTGATGTCGATATTGATCAAGTCGGGCGGTGGGCTCTCGGCGAGATAACTTTGCAATTCCGCGCCGATCTGTTGCCGCGTAAATTCGATCTGCGGGTACTCGGTTTGAAAGCCGTCGATCATCAGCCCTTCGACTTCGCCATTCGCTTCCCAGGTGATCCAACGCAAGGTGGCTGGCTCCAGGGCAACCGTTGTCGATTCACTCGCGCCGCCACAGGCTGCAAGCACAAACATCATGCCGACGAAGAATAGTTTGCTGAACGTTTGTGGGAGCTGCATCTTGATTCCTCCTGAGCGCTTCTGGTTGGACTGTGACTGAACGTCCGAAAATGTGATCAAAATAAAAAAGAGACGTAAGGCGGTGGGGCAACAACCCCAATGCCTACGTCTCTCTTTTCCAGGCAACAGAACGGCCATCCTGATCATTCTGTTGCGGGAAATAAAAAAGCCGCAGGCGTCTAAGAAGCACGCTGCGGCCATTGTAAACGGCTAGACAGGCTTACCTGTCGGCAGACGCACTCTTCCCTGGGTCGCGGGTAAATCCCGCGGGTCCGGCATTGCGGTGGATAATCAACTTTGCCATCAAGAATGCATCTCCTTTCAGAATGTACACGGATTTCTCCGCGCCGCGGTACACTGTAACACAGGCTACAAAAAGCTGCAAATGAAAACGTGGCTAAAATGCAGAATTCTGCGCGTGGTTAATAGAGCATCAAAAAACGTTCGACCGCGGCTGCAAGCGAGATTGCAGCGGTCTGCTGCCAACGCTCGTAATGGCGCAGAAAGGGCACAATTTGGGGCGATGCCGTGGCAATTTCGCGCAGCAACAGACGCGCCATCGGGCCTGCTTCGGCCAGGTAGCCGCTCTCATAAAAGCGCTGAATGGTATGCTCAACATGATACGGCACGGATTGGTGGGCAATCTCCCAGCCCTGTGCGGTTTGTTCCAGCAACAAATATTGCGCAGTGAGGTGCTCATCAAGCGGCATCCCCACCGAGCCGGTGGTAATAATCTGGCGGCCTTGCCAAAGCCGAATCTGGCACCAGTGATCATGCCCGCGCACGAGGATTGGGGCGTTCGTATCACCGAAAAGCTCGTCCAATGCGTTTCCCGGTGTATAAGCGCTGACCGTGGCATTATCGATCTGCGGCGAAGCGTGCATCATCAGCAAGTCGGGCACGCCGGGCAATTGCACCGTCATGGGTAAATTCGCCATTTGCGCCCGCTCGGCGCTGCAGAATTGCGCGACTGTCCATTGCACTGGTCCAAACTGTTCGGTTTTCCAGAGCCGCGGTGCTTTTTCGGTATCGAAATCGAAAATGTATCGCTCGTGGTTGCCGCGCAGCAAGGTACAATCGAGCGTCTGGGCCAAGTCCCAGCAATGGCGAGAATCCGCGGCTCCGTTGATCAAATCACCCGCGATCACAAGCTGATCGACCCCCAGGGTGCGTACATGGGCGAGGGCGGCCTCGAACGCCGCCAAATTGCCGTGAATATCCGCCAGGACTGCAATCCGCATCCACTCATTTTCCTTAAGATTTGTCTGTAGGTTCTGTGCATGCTGGCGAGCTAATAGAGAAATTAAATAGAGATCGCACAAATAGCGAGCAAGTAGGTGCGGTTTTTAACCGCATATTCTGGCCCTAGCCTACCTGTGCGGTTTCTAACCGCACCTACGATTTATGCGACATTTATCTGGTTTCTCTATAAGTAAAGCTCAGGCAGCAGCCAGAGAATTTATCCACAGATTGAGCAAATTGTGCAGACGAAAAATAAAAATCTGTGGAATCTGCGTAATCTGTGGTTCCTAGGCAAGTGGTTAATTACGCCAGTTGATAAAGCGCGCCGTATTTAGAACGCAGATAGCCCAAATATGGCTCCAAACTCAGTGGCCCGCCGGTGATCTGCTCCACCAATTCGCTGGTGGTAAATTTGCTGCCATGCTGGTAGATATTGGTGCGCAGCCAGGTGTGCAGCGTATCAAATTTGCCGCTCCCAATCTCGGCGGGGATTTCGGGATGGGCGCGCACGGCCGCGCTGTAGAATTGCGCGGAGAGGATATTGCCCAAGGTGTAGCCCTGGAATGAGCCCCCAATCGGCCCGGCATACCAATGCACATCCTGCAGCACACCATCGCGATCATCTGGCGCGGTGATGCCGAGACTGTCGGCATAAGCGGCGTGCCAGGCTTCCGGCAGATCGGCAATGCTTAGCCGCCCTTCGAGCAGGGCCAGTTCCAGCTCAAAGCGGATGATCACATGCAGGTTGTATGTCACTTCGTCTGCATCGGTGCGGATCAGCGAGCGCTTTACTTTGTTGATCGCCCGGTAGAATTGTTCGGCGCTTGTCGTGGCCAGCTGCGCCGGGAAGGTGCGTTGCAGGTGTGGGTAAGCATATTGCCAGAAGGGCCAACTGCGCCCCACAAGGTTTTCCCAGAGGCGGGATTGGCTCTCGTGGACGCCAGATGAGGTGCCTTCGTCGAGCAGGGTGCCGTCGAGCGCGGGGTCTACACCTTGCTCGTACATGGCATGGCCCGATTCGTGAAAGGTGCTGAACAAGCCCTGGCCCAGATCATTCGGGTAGATGCGCGTGGTGATGCGCACATCCCCGACCGAGAAGCGGGTTGAAAAAGGATGCGGCGAACGATCTTGCCGGCCGCGCTCAAAATCGTAGCCAAATTGGCGGATGATCCTCTCGCCAAACGCGACTTGGTCCCCTTCCGGATAGGGCTGGTAGAGCAAGGCATCGTCGATGGCTGGCTGCTCCGCGATCTGCGCGACGAGGGCCGATAAATTGCGGCGTAATTCGGCAAAGAGCGGCTGAATGGTCGCGACCGTCATCCCATAATCGCTTTGGTCGATCAACGGGTCCGCGATGTGTTCATAACCCGCAAAATAATTGGCGTATTGGCGGCTAAAGTCCAGCGTTTTTTCCAGGAACGGACGCATGGTCGCAAAGTCATTGGCAGGGCGCGCCGCGCTCCAGGCGTCGTACGAAGCCGCAATATGGATGGCAAAGTCCGCGGTAAATTGGGGCGGTACTTTGGTCGCCTGGTCGAATTGGATGCGCGTCAAACGGAGCAGCGCGGCTTCGGGATTGCTGGGATCTTCCTGAGTGACTGCCGGCTCTAATTGATCGAGCAGGTGCCCAATGGCGGGGTCACTCAAATACTCGTGGGCCAGGCGCTGCAGGGTGGCCAATTGGCGCCCACGCGCGGGCCCGCCCCCCGGCGGCATATAGGTTAATTGATCCCAGTTGAGTAATTCGCTTGCCATCTTCAAATCGCTCACAACCCGCAAGCGCGCGCGTAACTCATCCCACTCTTTTTCTCGCTGATTATTCATGATTTTATCCTTTAGAGACCAAGAACTTCATCACTATCTAACAGGTTTTTCACGTTTGGCTATTGCGCGCAAACGGACATCGGACAGATCGCTTTCCTGCATCTGCTGATATACTCTGGGGATTGATCATATCACAATTCGGAAAAGGATGGCGAACCATTCTGTTACAATGTTCACAAGCAAAGCGACTCTTTGGTCGTGGGCCAAAGGCGGAGTATAATAAGAATAGTTTGTTCGGAAATCTATTAAAGGATGACGGGGTTGAGAGTCGACCCCGTGAGTTTAGGAGAGGGCACAATGAGCGACGAAACCAGAGCAACCGTAGCTGAAACCACGCCGGCGGCTGAGCAAGAAGCAGCGCCGCTTACCCCGTCGGCGGAAACGGCAGTGACGGAACAGGTAGAGGAGGCGACCGAAGTCACGGAAGAGGCCAGTGTGGAGAGTTCGGCAGTAGCAGACACCCCAGACACCGATGCTGCAGATGGCAGCGATGCTACAGATACCACAGATGGCAGCGATGCTACAGATGCCATAGATGGTACAGATGCCACAGCCGAAGAAAATGAAGGTGGTCGCGTGGTCCGTGTGTTGAGCGTGGGCCAGGAAGTGACCGGTGTAGTAAAACGTATTTCGGAATTTGGTGCCTTTGTGGATATCGGCGTGGGTCGCGATGGTTTGGTGCATATCTCTGAACTGTCGGCGCGGCGTATTGCCAAGGTTACCGATGTCTTGCAAGAAGGCATGGAAGCCACGTTTTGGATCAAGAAGCTGGATCGCGACCGCAATCGCATCAGCCTGACCATGATCGAGCCTGGCACCAAGACGATCCGCAATATGGAGAAGGACGATATTGTCCAGGGCACCATTACCCGATTGATGCCCTATGGCGCTTTTGTTGATATTGGGATTGGTCGCGACGCGTTATTACACGTTCGCGAAATGGGCGAGCGCTATATTGCCAAGCCCGAAGATGTTGTGCAGGTTGGGGAGGTTGTCGAAGCGCGGATCATTGATATCAGCCGTCGCCGTGCCCGCGTCGACCTGAGCATCAAAGGGTTGCGCCCCGAACCTGAGCCGGAGCCACAGCCCGAAGTTGAATCTCAAGCCGCGGCCCCCGAACCGACACCAGCCGAAGAGCCCACCGATAATTTTGCTGATGTCGAAGTCCTATCGCCCTTTGCTGCCGCGTTGCGCCGGGCTGAAGAAGCCAGCGGCGTAAAATTGGATGTGCGTAAAGAGAACAAGAAGGGCAAGCGCCAGGATCGTCATCGCGCAGCGCAAGAAGATATTTTTGCTCGTACCCTTGACAGCGGCGCACGTCGCTAATCTCTACCGGACTTGTTGATTCGAGGAGTGACCACTGGTCACTCCTTTTTTGTTTTGCGCAATAGGCAACGAGTGAGGTCTGCCGCTCACGCAGTGCGCGCCATCCACCCGGGGTGCACTTGCTCGGCTCCGTTTCCGGCCGCCCGGCCGTGCGCTATCCCCCGTTGGCCCTGCCCGTATCTCCAGGCCTGTTGTACGAGAAAACAAAATCATGATACGATGGCCTCGTATCTACAAAAAGTGAGCAGGAAGGATTGGGAACATGCAGCTGCAAGGCAAAGTCGCGCTGGTCACCGGCGGGGCGCACCGGGTAGGCAAAGCCATCAGCTTGATGTTGGCCGAGGCCGGATCTCATGTGATCGTCAACTATCACCAGGCCCATGATGAGGCTCAGCAGACCGTGTGCGAGATCCAGCAATGGGGTGTGCGTGGTTTGGCCGTGCAGGGCGATGTGTCGGACGAGCAGGCAGTAGAACGGTTGGCGGTTGAGATTGAGCACCACTTTGGCGGTGTGGATGTGATTGTCAACAGTGCCAGCCATTTTGGGAAAACGCCTTTCCCGACAGAAGACCCAGCGATCAAAGAGATGTGGCGGCGGGTCACGCGCATCCTCCTGGATGGCCCCTATTACATTGCCAATCGCTTGACGCCGGGGATGCTGCAGCGGGGTGGCGGTGCAATCATCAACATTGTTGATCTGTCGGCCTGGAGCCCCTGGCCCGACTTTACGGCCCATGCCGTGGGCAAAGCGGGCTTGTTGGCCCTGACCCGTCAACTGGCTTTGGAATTGGCCCCGACCATTCGCGTCAACGCGGTCGCGCCCGGCCCGGTTTTGCCCCCACCAGGGGCTAGCGCGCGCCAAGAAGAGATCTCGGCTCAGCGTACTTTGTTGGGCCGCTGGGGCGAGCCGAGCGATGTGGCGCACGCGGTCAAATATCTCCTTGAGGCCGACTTTGTCACGGGCGATGTGATCACCGTCGACGGGGGCGAGCGCTGGGGCCATAATCTTCGTAAAAAAAGTGCGTAATAGAAGCGCGCTCTGGAGCTTGCTGCCGGGTGCAAGGTGCAGGTGATAGTCATGGCTGCGACCTGCAAGTAGAAGCAGATGGAGAAGAATTGCTATGCAACGACGAAGCGATTTTGAAGCGTATGAAGAACAATTGCTGGCCCCTTATGCGATGCGCAGCAGTGAAAGCCGGGGCCGTCTCTACCCCGAAAACGAGCACGATTACCGCACTGCCTATCAACGCGACCGGGATCGGATCATCCATACCACGGCCTTTCGGCGGCTTGAGTACAAAACCCAGGTTTTTGTCTATTCCGAAGGCGATCATTACCGCAATCGCCTGACCCACAGCGTCGAAGTGGCGCAGATTGGTCGCACCCTCGCACGGGCACTCCGCTGCAACGAAGACCTGACCGAAGCGATCTGTCTGGGGCACGATCTGGGCCACCCGCCCTTTGGCCATATTGGCGAGTGGACACTCGATGAATTGATGCGTGACCATGGGAGGTTTGATCATCAAAAGCAGACCTACCGTATCCTCACCCAGTTGGAGCAGCGCTATCCCGACCACCCGGGCTTGAACCTGACCTATGAGGTGCGTGAAGGGGTGGTCAAACATGATACCGATTATGATGTGGTGGACGCGGCCAATTATGAAGCGGGCGAACGGGGCACGCTCGAGTGCCAGTTGAGCAACCTGGCAGACGAGATCGCCTACAACACCAGTGATTTGGATGATGGGTTGCGGAGTGGGATCCTGATCCCCGCCGAAGTGCGTGCCTTAGGCGTGGCTCAGCAAGTGCTGGCAAGTCTGGGCGAGCCGCCAAATGCCGACCTGAGTGATACAATGCTGCGCTACCGTTTCATTCGGCGCCTGGTCGGCATGGAAGTCAGCGATGTGATCCACACCACCGAGGAGATGCTCCAATCCGCGGGCGTGCGCAATCTGGCTGATCTGCGGGCCTTGCCCCAGAATGTAGCTGCCTATTCCGAGCAGATGTATGCGTTTAACCGCGAACTTAAGGATTATCTGCTGCAGAATTTTTACCGTCACTACCGGGTGATGCGCATGGCCGCCAAAGCTCGCCGCCTGCTCACCGAGCTTTTTACAGTCTACACGGAGGATCCTTACCAGTTGCCTACCGAAGTGCAACGGCGAGCGAATCAACCGGCGCAGTCTGATGAACAAGCTGGCCTGCACCGCGTCGTCTGCGATTACCTTGCCGGCATGACCGACCGCTACGCGATCCAGGAATACAAGCGGCTCTTTGACCCCGAAGAACGGGTGTAACCGCTGGCTCGCTCTTCGGGGTGATGCGTGGAAGGCCGTTTGGCGCACACGGTTCACGCATCACGATCACGCCCCCCGGTTAGATCTTTTTGTGGACGTGCATGTCGATCTGCACGCTTTGGAAAGTCCCTTTGGTGGGGCCGCTAGGCGTATAGATTGCCTCGACAATGGTACAATCGAGCAGCAGATTCTGGCTTTCGAGCTGGAAACGTACATTCGGTTGGGCCGTGAAGGGCCGCGGATCATCCTGACGCTCGCGCAAGAAGGCTTGATCCAGATTGTGGTCGATGGCATATTCGCTGAGCAGGACACGCGTCTGGCTGCCGATGTTCTTGTCATCAGTCTTATCAAAGAGCCAGACTTCGAGCGCCACCACCTGGTCGGGATGGTTTTGCAGCAGACCATTTTTGGTGCTCACGCCCATGCCGCACTCGCCAATATATTTGGCCGTGAGCGGATCTGTGATCGGGTGAGACTCATCGTAATCGTGGATGCCCGCCTGGTAATGGGCCGTATAAATTTCGAGCAGCTTATAGCGCGATGACCCCCGTGTGATGGTGGTTGCTCGCGAGGCCGCACGATTTGCCGCGTTCGTTTCCTGAGTGGCTGCCGGGCTGGGGAGCGATGGCGAAGGTTGCAGGGCCGCTGTCGAGCTGGCAGGTTGATTGCTCGGCGGGGCGGCGTAGTCTTCTTCATCGTCACTCCAATCCTCATCAACTTCTTCATCTTCCACCGGATCGGGTTGCCGAGACGGGCCCAGGCTGAATTGCGTATAGTGACCAGCCTGACGGGAGGTACCACCCGTGGCAAAGGTCGTATAATCCTCTGGATCGTCGTCGAACTGGTACTCGTCCGGTTCTTCGGGCAAAGTAGCCATCGCCTGCGCAACTCGCTCGCTGTAGGGTGTGGCTTCAGCCGGAGCTGTGGGCGAATTGCCAGCCACATAGCGTTGGGCCGCGGTATAACGCTCGCCATCGGCGCGGATCGACCCAATCTCCTGGTTGATCACTTCATCCATGCCCTCATCCCCGCTGCCGGGCTGGGCTGTCCGGCGATTGAGCATCAGTAGCAGATAGACCCCGCCTAAGACAAGCACCAGGGCGGCCAGGATGCCAAAAAGCCAGCCGACCCACCCCATGCCGCCACTGTCTACTTCAACTGGCTCGGAGCTCTGTGGGGTGAGCGGTGCGGCGGTGGGCGCTTGCGTGGGCTCCGCACCTTCTGCCTGGGGCGGCGGTGCAGCCGCGCTATCGGGCGGGGCGAGGCCGACCAAATTGGGCAGAGTGACCCCCAAGGCCGCGGCCAGGCTGGTCAGGTTGCTAATCCGTACGGCCTTATCGGGGTCGCTGCTCGCGCTATAATGGGCAATGGCTGCTTCGATTTCGCTCGCCAGGTTGGGCCCAAAATTGGCCACACGCCGTTGCGCTGTCGCTGCTGCCTCCGGCGTACTATACATGACATACCCATCGGCCACTGTGGCCAGATATTCCGCCTTGGCATCTGGGTATAACTCGTTGATCGTGGCACCTTGCCATTCAACTGGCCAAAATACCCAACCGATCAGCAAGCCAATCACCAAACCGACCACCAATCCGGCAGCAAGGGTAATGGTAGGGTTGAAGGTGCGAAGTTCTAGCTGTCTCATCTCGGTGGTCCCTGCCCAATGTGCCTGGCGATGAGTGGCACGCCTCATGAAAGAACCCCACGGATTGGTGGGGAGTTACCTGGTCAGAAAGTGCGCCTGGCCCGATTACGCCAGTAATCAGACTCTGCAAAAGCCTGACTACTGGCGAAGTGCGTGCCGTCTATCCGATACCGGATGTCACGCAGGCCCCGGCTGCCGATTGGCGTTCGAATCCCATTTTCCCTCTGAGAATCCAGCCGACGTTGCGTAAGGTGAGCTTATAACAAATCGGCGCGGCCCTGTTCCCGGAGTTGCTCAACCACTTCGCGTACGCGCTGCATCTGGGCTTTGTGCCCGACCAACAAGGCATTATCGGTCTCGACCACCACCAGATCATTGACCTCGATGAGGGCAACAAAGGTCTTGTCACTGTAGATGATGTTGCCTGCACTGCCGAGGGCCAACGTTTCGCCCTTGGCAACCACATTATTTTGTGCATCTACCGGCAAGATATTGGGCAGAGCATCCCAACTTCCCACATCATTCCAGCCTGCATCCAGCGGCACCATTGCTACGCGTTCGGCATGTTCCATGACCCCGTAGTCAATGCTGAGATTGGGCATCGAAGGCCAGACCTGGTGCAAGACTGTCTCGGCTTCGGCTGTGCCCAGGGCCGCGCCGATCTGCTGAAGTGCGGCGTGCATTTCTGGCATCTGCCGCTCGATCTCTGCCAACATGCGGTCAACGCGGCAAATGAAGATACCGGCATTCCAGAAATAGCCCCCTTCGCTCAGAAAATATTCGGCAGTGCTCTGATTGGGCTTTTCTAAGAAACGTTCAACGAGAAAGGTCGGTGTTGCATGGTGACCATTGATGCTGATCGAATTGCTGCTTTTGATGTAGCCATATCCGGTGTGGGCAAACGTCGGGGTGACGCCCAGCGTGACCAGATAGCCCGCTTTGGCCGCGCTTTCGGCCTGGCGCAATGCTCCCAGAAAACTATCGGTCCCGGGAATGACATGGTCTGCCGGTAGAATGGCCACAACCGCATCCGGGTCGCGGTGATAGAGGCGGGCGCAGGCCAGGCCGATGGCTGGGGCCGAATTGCGGCCACTCGGTTCCACGATGATCTGTTCGGGCGCTAATTCGGGTAACTGTTCTTGCGTCATGGGCGCAAATTGACTGCCCGTAACCACATAAATCTGGTCGGAAGGGACTTGCCCGGCCAGCCGGTCGGCGGTTGATTGGATCATGGTTCGCCCACAGCCGGTCACATCGACAAATTGTTTGGGTTGGGTTTTGCGGCTGCGGGGCCAAAGCCGAGTACCACCGCCGCCAGCCAGAATCACTGCATACATACTTAAAACTCCTTTGTTTTATAGTTGTTAGGGTTCGACATAACTTAAGTTTTGACATAACTCAGGGCTATCGGCTGACGCACCAATCCCTTTAGTTCCATGATCGCGAGCAGGCTGCTAACTTGGGGAGCTGGCATGGCTGACGCCCGTACAAGGTCATCAATGTGACAGGGCTCACCCGAGAGATGCAGCAGCAACTGCGCTTCTAATGGATCCGCCGGGACGAGTTGGCGGGCCGACTGCTGAGCAGTCCACGAGGTAATATTCAAATATTCGAGCAAATCGCCGGGTGCTAATAAGGGGGTCGCACCCTGGCGGATCAATTCATTACACCCTATGCTTCCCGGGTTGAGGATGTTGCCGGGAACCGCAAAGACATCGCGCCCCTGGTCGGCGGCAAAATTAGCGGTGATCAATGCGCCGCTGCGCTGGCCCGCTTCGACCACCACAATGGCCTGACTTAGGCCGCTGATAATACGATTGCGTGGGGGAAAATTAGACGCCTCCGCGCGCGTCCCGAGTGGATATTCGCTGATCAACGCGCCTTGGCGGCTGATCGCCTGCGCCAATTGGCGATTTTGCGGCGGGTAGATTTGGTCAATCCCCGTACCCAGGACGGCCAAGGTGCGCCCACCGGCTTCCAGCGCGGCCTGGTGCGCGACCGCATCCACCCCCAGGGCCAACCCACTCACCACGGTGACACCATGCCGAGCCAGTTCTGTCGCGAGCTGATGAGTCACTTCGCGCCCGTAGGCACTGGCGCGCCGTGTACCCACAATGGCGAGCGCCAGGTCATCGGCAGGGGATAATTCGCCACGAATGTATAATACGGGGGGCGGGGCATCTACATGGCGCAGCAAGGCCGGGTAGGCGTCATCATCCCAGGTCAACACCTGGACACCCGCTTGCTGGACTTGTTGCCACTCTTGCGCGGGGTCGATTGTGCGGCGAGCCTGGAGCACGTTTTCTAAGGTGCGGCGGTCGAGGTGAGCTGCCTGCAATTGCTGGATCGATGCTCGCCAGGCAGCCTCAATCGAGCCGCAGACTGCCAACAAATTGGCGAGGCGGGCAGGGCCAATCCCAGCAACTTTATTAAAGGCGATCCAATATCCTTTTTGCTCCACAGTAACGACCCGCACAATTGAAACGTAACGAGGCTGAAAATGGTTGCGGTGCTCGACGCTGGCCTGCTCACCAAGTGCCTATCCGTGTCCGGGTTGCGGCTGCCGAAACCCGGCTTGCCCGCATAGATTGGCGCAGAATTTACGGATAAACGCTAAACGTAACGCAGAATTTCAGGATAAAATTCAGGTTGATTGGCAGCGAGCATACTGGATCGTGATCGCTTTGTCAAGCCTCTGGCGAAGATGGCGCTTCATCCAGCAGGCCAGGCAACAGACGCACCGTCATCAATTGTGCATCGAGATCCACCGCGCGCACCACCTCTTCGATGGCGGGCAGGAGTAGGTCGCGGCCAGCGTTGACTGTCTCCACGGTTTCAACGATGTAGACCTCATTCGCACCAGTGAAAATGACATCCTGGATTTCACCGAGGATCTCGCCAGCTTCGGTTTGTACAGTCAACCCAATAATGTCGTGAACCCAGTACGAGCCTGCTTCAAGTTCAACGGCCTCGTTTTCGTCCACAAAGAGCCAACTGCCCCGTAGCGTTTCAGCATCTTCGCGGCGATCAAAGCCTGCGAGACGCAAGAGGAGATATTTCTGGTGGGGGCGAGCACTGAGGACTTCGGTTTCGCGTAAGTCTTCACCAATAAAAAGTTGCACGCCTGGCGCGAAACGCTCTGGGAAATCGGTAAATAACTCCAGCTTGAGCTCGCCGCGCATTCCATGAACCCCGACGATATACCCAACCGCCAGATAGCCGTCGGGCACTTCCACCGTACGATTGCGATAGATATATGTTTGGTGTGTCAGCGTTGGCTTGTGGTTAGTTGGAGGCATAACAGGGTGGGTTCAGGAAAAAAGTGATTTGACGCTAGCAGGACCGCAGCATGGTAGACGGAAGACCAGGGGAAGCAAGTCACGGCGCATCCCGAGGAAGTGCAGAGATGCAGCAAAAGCCCTACCTCTGCGCTCACCTACAGGAGCCACAACCGATTTTGAGATGATGTCTAGTCAATTTCCAGAATAATATCCCGCGGTTCGTGGCGAGCTTGTACCCGCAAAAGTGAGCGCATGGCATTTGCCACCCGGCCATTTTTGCCGATCACCCGCCCAGTATCCCCCGGACCAACCTGCAACTTGAGGATGGTGGTTCGGCGCGTCTCTTTGCGGTAGACGCGCACTTTATCTGGCTCTTCGACCAGGGAAGTGGCAAGAAACTCGATCAATGCTTCCATTCAGCGATTCCATTTCCACAAGATGTACAGCAAGTTGCAAGGTGCGAGTTGCATGCAGCAATTGCAGCTCGCAACCTCAAACTCTGGGCTCGACTCAGGCGCTGACTGCTTCGCCTTCGCCAGCCGTCGCGGGAATGCGCTTTCCATTGGCATCCAGCAGGTTTTCTTTGCGCAGCAGACGAGCCACCGCATCGCTGGGTTGAGCACCCACACTCAACCAGTGATCGGCCCGATCCAACTTGATTTGGACTGTTTCGGGATCGGTCATTGGGTCGTACGTGCCGATGTTTTCGATAAAGCCGCCATTGCGGGGCGTTTGTTGATCCGCCACGACAATGCGGTAAAACGGTTTCTTTTTGGCGCCCATCCGGCGCAAGCGAATCCGAACCACGTTGTTTTTTGCTCCTTAAACTTTGAACCTGTTTGTACTGAAAAACGTCCTGCTTTTGGTTTCTGGACTACTGCAGATCAAGCACAGCGAAACCGGACAGAAGGCTTCATCACCCACCGAACATCTTCATCAGGTTGCCAAGCCCGCCGCGCTGTTTCTTTCCTTTTTTGCCACCCATCAGACCCATCTGCTTCATCATTTTCTGCATCTCGCGGAACTGTTTCACCAAGGTATTGACTTCCTGTACCGAGGTGCCACTACCGCTGGCAATGCGTCGCCGTCGGCTACCATTGAGCAGATCCGGGTGGCGGCGCTCCTGGCGCGTCATGCTGCTGATGATCGCCTCAGTCTGTTTGAGGCTCTTTTCAGCCTGTCGCGGGTCCAGATCTTTCATCATCCGATTGGCACCAGGCATCATGCCGATCAGATCCTGGATGGGGCCCAGCCGCTTGACTTGCTTTAATTGATCCAAAAAGTCTTCAAAATCAAACTCGCCTTCCTGGAGGCGCTTTTCCATCGCCCGGGCCGACTCTTCGGTGATATTCTCCTGCGCACGTTCGATCAGCGAGAGCATATCGCCCATACCCAGGATGCGACTGGCAAGACGGTCGGGCTGGAAGGGTTCCAGATCCGCCAGTTTTTCGCCTGCACCCAGGAATTTGATTGGTACCCCGGTGACTTGCCGAATGCTCAACGCCGCGCCACCCCGAGCATCCCCGTCTACCTTGGTCATGATCAACCCAGTGAGCGGCACGCGACTGTTAAAGCCTTCGGCAACATTGACTGCTTCCTGCCCCGTCATGGCATCGACGATCAGCAGCACTTCGGCGGGGCGGGTCACCATCCGCACCTGCTCGATCTCCTGCATCATCTGGTCGTCGATCTGCAACCGGCCAGCAGTATCGATGATGACAACGTTGTAGGCCTTTTCGCGGGCAATGCGTAAGGCATTCTTGGCGATTGTCGAAGCGGGCACTTGCGTGCCTTCGCTGTGAACCGGGACATCTGCCTGGCGAGCCAGCACTTCCAACTGGGTGATGGCCGCGGGGCGATAAATGTCGGCGGCGACCAGCAGCGGGCGCTGTCCCTCTTTGCGCAAGCGCAGGGCCAACTTTACCGCCATTGTGGTCTTACCCGCACCCTGCAACCCCACGAGCATGATCGACTGGGGCGGCGGACCGGCATAATTGAGCGGGCTCGGTTTACCCAGCAGCTCGATCAACTCTTCGTTGACGATCTTGACCACTTGCTGGGCCGGGGTCAGGCTCTCCATGACCTCGATGCCGATTGCCCGGTCTTTGACGCGTTCTACAAAGTCTTTGACAACCTTAAAATTGACGTCAGCCTCAAGCAGCGCCATGCGCACTTCGCGCATCGCCGCGTTGACATCGACTTCGGTCAACTTCCCCTTGCTCGCAAGCTTGTCAAAGACGCTTTGTAATTTGTCGGTCAAATTTTCGAACACGACAGGTACCCTTACAATCTACGCTCAAAATTTGTGCCATCCCCGCCCGGCAAGCCTGGTTTGGAGAGTCGTATCCACTTGTGGGACAGGGCTGAATTTTGAACAAAAATGATGCGCCTTGTGGCTGGTCCCGTTTAGCAACCATCCTTGCAGGCGCAAACCGACCCATATTTTACTGTGAGTTGGCAGTTGGGTCAAATCGGCCAGGGAGGCTATTGGGTGTATCTTCCTTGGCGCGGCTCAGCCGGCGGACTGGAACGCGCACTCAGGCGGGCAAATTGGGCCGGGCTGGTTTCTCGGCGGGTTGCTCGGCATCTGCCGGGCGGCTCTTCTCCGCGGGGGGCTGCTGCGGTTGCTGCGGGTGACCATTCGTCTGCAGGATGTTCTCCCAGGGGATGCCGCTGCGCAGATGGATGTCTTGCTGCTGGGTGGGGAGTTCGATCCGATATTTGGCGAATTCGCGCCAGATCATAAAATTGAGGTCACTCGTCACTTTGAGCGCCGCGACTGGGTCGTCCAGCCAGAAGGCCAGTTCAAACTCCAGCCCAGCGGCCCCAAAACCGATAAAAAAGACATCCGGTGCTGGCTTTTTGAGGACAACCCCATGCCGTTCCGCGACGCCGGTCAAGACATCGCGCACCTGGGCAGGGTCACTCTGAAAGCTGACACTCACGCGGATCGTACGGCGGATGGTGCGCGCGGTTTGGGTATAGGTCGAGACGGTCGAGGTCAGCAGGCTTTTGTTGGGAATCAGAATATCGACATTGTCGGCTGTGCGCACCACGGTAGCGCGCATCCGCAATTGATCGATAACCCCCCGCGAGCCTCCCACTTCGATCACATCGCCGGGGCGCAAAGTCCGCTCGAAGAGCAGCAGGATCCCACTGACAAAATTACCGACCAACTCCTGCATACCAAAGCCAAGCCCGACCGATAAGCCGCCACCAATAATCGCCAGTGCGGAAAGGTCAAACCCCAGCGCGCTGATGGTCGCCAGCAAGCCGATGGCAATGATCGCATAATGGGTGGAGATCAGGATCGTATTGGTGGTACCAGGGTCGGCGACGGTACGCGGTAGGATGAAGCGTTTTAGTAGCTCGCGTACGAGCCAGGCCAGGGTCAGAAAGAAATAGAGCGCAACCAGTGCGGCAAAGAGGCGGCCCAGGGTGATCGATCTCTCCAGCAGGGTGATCAGCTCGATGTCGCCGACAGGGAATGTGCCTGCCAGGCTCCTGCTCAGCAGAATCACCATCAGAATCAGAAAGAGGGGCCAGAGGAAGCGGCGCTGATAATGATCCGCTCGGCTCTCTTCCAAAAAGCCGTAGAACAGGCTGATCAGGACGCGGTAGCCAAGTAGCAACCAAAAGATCGACAGAAAGCGAATCAGCAAGCCATCGCGCCAGCCATTCCCCTCAAAAATGTTGAGGGCCACCTCGCCCAGGAGCAACCCGAGGATGGGAAAGAGCAGGACATGCAATGCGCGGGACCAGCGGATAAGCTGCGTTTGCCAGGTGATAGCTGTGGTGCCGCGCTCACTGGGCAGATGGAGATAACGCCGCTCGAAAAAGCGTACCGCCTGGCGTATAAGCAAGGGGAGCAACCAGGCCAGGAGAGAGACGATGATAAATGCCATGAATTGGCGTTGTACAACTGGGCGTTCCAGGACCAGCAACAGCGTATTGAATTGGTCGGTGATCACCTGGATGCGTTGATCTTCCATCAGTGTCCCTTCTCTGCCTGCGCTCAACGCGCAACGCTCTCCGCCTGGCGCGCCATTTCGACCGCTCGCACAAACTCTGCGGCCGCGTTCGCGGCAACCTCATCTCCGTACAACGCTGCTGTGAAAGCTTCATCCCCGGCGGCCAGGAGTGCCGCGCTCGCTGACCCATTGCCTAGCCGCTGCGAGATGGCCAGTGGGGGTAGAAATTGGGTGGCAACCGCCTGATTACTCAATTCTACATTGGCGTTGGCAGGAATAATCCCGATCTCGTCCGCCCACAAGAATTGGCTCTCTTGATTGGTAAGAAATTCGATCAGGATCAGGCCCAGGGTCAATTGCTCTTTCGTTGCCCCCGCGGGCAGCAGGAGTCCACGTGTGGTCAGGAGGGGGCTGGCCTCACCTACGGGCCCCGTAGGCAGACGCGTGATGGCAACCCCCGCGGGCCCCATTGTCTGGCGCAGTTCAGCCCAAAGCGCTGGCCCACCCACCAGATAGGCCACTTCACTGGCCATAAAATCAGCCTTGAGTTGATCGCCCTCTTCGGTCAGTTGAATGTTGACCTCGGCACGCGCCGCGATCAGCCATTCCAGCCAGGCTGCAATTGCCTCGGGGTCTGGTGCCAGGTTGAGATTTTCGTCATACAATGTGCCGCCGAACCCGCCGACCCCCCAATATGCCTGTTCAAAACGGGTGTCGAGCGCAATGGGCAGCCCCTGTTCCGCCTGAGTGCGCAATTCGGCCAAACTTTGGGCAGGCATTGTCACCAAGGATGGATTGTAATAGAGCGCCATGGGTTCCAGGGAGAGGGGCAGGCCATACAACCCATTGTTATGCCGGAAGGAATTCAACGCTTCGGGGCGGAACCGTTGCAGCATCTCGTTGGCAACCAGCGACGTGATGTCTGCTACTTGTTGCTGCGCAAGCAACTGGCGCAGCACAGATTGGGATGCCAGCAACATCGTAATCGCTGATTCGGTTTCTGCATCTGCCTGGAATGCTTCATCTACCTGAGCTTCGCTGACAGGTGTCAGCTCGACGATGATCTCTGGGCAGGTATCTTGAAAACGTTGGGTGATGGTTTCCAGAACAGTGGCTTCGGCAGCACCCGACACCATGTGCAGGACGCGGATCGTGCCCGCTTGCTGGCAGACCGGCCCATTCTGGACGAGCGCTGTCACACCATTAGCATCATTGAGCAGGGTGGTAAGCTCGGCCGTGGCCACGGCTGGTTCTGAGATGCCTTCTAGCACATTCGTGTAGGCATCGTTGCCATAGGCGAAGATCGTCTGCCACTCTGGCGCGTTGGTGACAGGCAATGCCGTACGCGCTTGCGCGGCAAAATTGGCAATGTTCGGGTTGAGGCGAGGATTGATCCGCACCTGTTGATTGGCGGGCACTTGGCGGACGGTGCGCATTAAGGTAGCTTGCTGCTCGGCATTGGTTAAAAATCGGGCCAGGGCCAGGGCCAGGCGCCGTTGATTGGTCGAGGAGGCTGTGCTAAACAGCAAGGCATTTGTGCGCAACAAGGGCGCCGCGCCCCCGTTGGGCCCGGCGGGCAGCGGGGCAATGCTGACATCAATGCCTTCCAGGCTGGCGACGACAGAGTTAAATTCGTCGGCGGAGCCAATGTAATAGACGGCATCACCGGAGAGAAAGCGCGACCGCAAGACTTCCCGATTGTTGTCAAGCAACATGCCGGGCGCTTCACGCGCATTCTTGAGCCACTCTAGCCAATTGGCGAAACCACCCTGGTCCAGCACCACGCGCCGCTCATCGTCCATCAATTGACCGCCAAAGGCCGCAACGCCCCAGAAAGCATCGGCAAAATTGGTGGCCAGCGCCACTGTATTGCCCTGCGCTGCTTCAGCCAGGAGCGCGTCGAGCGTTGTTGGCGGCTGCCGGACAATGTCGGAATAATAATAGAGCGCCATGGTGTTAAGCGACAATGGCAGCCCGTACAGCCGCTCCCGATAGCTTGTTGTCTCTTGCGTGGCCGCGGTAAAGCGCTCCAGGACTGAACTGGGCACCGTCCCATCTATCGGGCTGATCAAACTTTGATCGGCCAGTGTGGCGATCCACGAACTGGGGGCCAGCAGCAGATCCGGGCCAAGACCCGAATCCGCAGCGGTCTGGAAGGCCGCCTGCATTTCTGCAAGACTCGCAAAACGCTGCTGTTGAACACTGACATCCGGGTTGATGGCGGTAAAGCGCTGCAGGATTTCAAGCAGAGTGGTTGCTTCGACGTCTCCCCAGGCATGCCATACGAGGAGGCGACCGTTTAACTGTTCCGATTGGGGGTCTGTCTGCCGATTAGCACAGCCGGCGATCAGGAAGCAAGCACAGAGTGCAATGATGAGGGCAACGATTTTTACGCTTACTCCCCGAGTGCGCGGGAAGTAGTGAGAAATCGTAAATCTGTTCATAAGAAGATGAATATCGCCGCTACTTGAGCCTAAGTTCTTGCTCCGGGAATCCTTACGGGGAATCCTTACGCAGCAGGCTTAGCCCAAAGTGTTTCCTGAACAGTATAGCATAATGAGTGGAAATCCGGCATTCTGCGTCGCTGGGTGGGGGCGTTGTCAACTATGTTTGCCGCTTGGCAGTCGTGATGACGATCCAGTACAATCGGTAGGTAACTAAAGTGCAACGTGTGACAAACTCCCAAACTAACATGGACAAAACTATGGCTCGAACAGCGTGGATGCATCCCATCGAGGAGTGGGCTACCCCGGCCACTTCTCCGCGCGTAATCGTGATCGGGGCGGGCATGGCCGGTTTGGTGGCGGCGCGGCTTTTGCACGATGCTGGCTTTGCCGTCACCGTCCTGGAGGCGCGCTCGCGCCTGGGCGGGCGTGTGTGGACTGATCAGCGCCTCGGCGTGCCCGTCGACCTGGGGGGCTCGTGGATCCACGGGGCCGACCACAACCCGCTGAGTGATTGGTGTCGCACGCTTGGCATCGACCTGGCCATCACGTCGGATGATGAACGTTATTGGTACGAGGGCTCGGTGATGGTGGGGCGCAACGAAGTTTGGCGGCGAGCCTGGCGTGGGCGCTTGCTGGCAGCGTTGGCGCTCACTGGTGCGGCGACGCTGCACCGGTGGCGGCGACGACTTGGCGGTCAGCCGCGCCACTCGCTGGCGGATGTGGTCAATCCCATCTTGCGAAGCCGCTTGTTACCCACGTTGGATCGTCGTGTGCTTTCGTGGATTGTTTCGACTGCCGAAGGGGTGCAGGGCGCCCCCGCCGAATATATCGACATTGAAGATTGGTTTCCGGGTGAGGCGCATGGCGTCAATGTCGTGCCTGTTGGCGGCTACAAACAACTGATCGACGACGCCGCGCATGGGGTGGCGATCCGGCTCAATACGCCGGTGGCGCGCATCGTTTATGGGGATACCGGCGTGCACGTCGTGACTGCTGCCGAACGTATCCCGGCGGATGCGGTCGTTGTCACGGTGCCATTGGGGATCTTGCAAAGCGGCAAGCTACAATTTGATCCGCCCCTGCCCACGGCCAAACAGGCCGCCATCCAGCGGATCGGCTACGGCGGCGAGGGCGTGCTCAGCAAGATCATCATGCGCTTTCCGCGGCGCTTCTGGCCGGACGACAAACAATGGTTTATCTCCTTGCCCAGCGAACCCGCGCAACGTGGTCGTTTTGGGAGTTGGCTCAACCTGGAGCGGATTGTGGGCCAGCCAGTGCTGATGGCCTTTGCCAACGGCCATGCCGCGGCTCATTTTGACCGTCACGCCAGTGATGAAGAGGTCTGCGCGGCGGCCATGCAGGTTTTGGAGCGCATGTTTCCGGGGAAAACCCTGCCGCCCGAAGATTTTATCTTCACCCGCTGGCTCTCCGACCCGTGGGCACTGGGCAGCTATTCGTACCCAGCGGTGGGCAGTCCGCTCAGTGATCGATTACGCTACGCTGAGCCAGTGGGAAACCGTCTCTATTTTGCCGGGGAAGCCACGCAGACCCAGGATTTTGGCACCGTTCATGCCGCGCTCCGCTCTGGCGAAGCAGCTGCCGACCAAATTGTGCGGCTCTATAGCGGACGCGAACCCGATCGGTCTGGCCGCCCCTGGGCTACTGGACTTGCTGAAACTCTCCATCCACCACCTGGTAGATCCAAATCTGCGGGTCCGCCAGATCCCCATTCTGCTCGTAAGTAAGACCATCCAACAAGGTGTTGATGGTATTGCTTCGTAAGGCATCGGCAATGGCGGTGGCCGTTAAATCATCCGCCGCGCGAGCGCCACCAGCCAACACTTGCAGGGCCACATAGCCATTGACCGAGTAAGTATCGGGGTTGCGATATTCCACGGCCTGATAGGCTTCGATCCACTCAGCGTCGGCCACGTTGCGCGGGCTCGGCGCAAACGCGCTCACATACATGCCCTCGGCGGTCCCATTGGATTCGTCGATGGTTGCGGCCAGGAAGGCCCCATCACTGGCCAACATGGGCAGATCGACTTCAGCTTCGCTCAAGGCCGCGCGCAGATAGGGTGCCTCGATTTCGTAACCTGCGTAAAAGATGGCGTCGGCAGTGGCGGTTCGGAGTTGGGCAATCTCGCTGTCGTACCGATTCTGGCCTTCGGTGACTTCGATCTGAATGGCGGTCTCGGCACCGTGGGCAGCCAATTCCTGGGCCAATGCCATGGCCAGGCCGCGACCATATTCCGTATCGTTATGCAGGATAGCCACGCGCTGTGCTTCCAGCGTTTCCACCAGGAATTCGGCATCAACCGCGGCTTGCACGGCATCGTTGGCATTGACCCGGAAGAAGTTGGTGTAGCCCTGTTCGCTGAGGGTCTGTTCCGAAGCTGTTGGGGTGATCACCACCAGCGGCATGGTTTGATAGCGTTGCATCGCCGCGGCGGTCTGCCCGCTATTGAGATGGCCGATCACGCCGATGACGCGTTCGCCAGCGGCCAGCGCCTGTTCGATCGTGCTGACCTGGCTGACCGCGACATCGCTGTCCGACTCATCATCCAGCGGGCGCACGACCAGGCGATAACCGAGCAGGCCGCCGCTGCGGTTGATCTCCTCCGCGGCCAGGCGCACGCCCCCCAGCACCGTCTGGCCGCCGTTGGCCTGAAAGCCGCTCAACGGCACCGCCACATAAACCACGGCATCCCCACGGGTCGGTTCAGAGGGACTATTATTGCCGCCACATGCGACGATCAACAAGGTTGCTAAAAAGGTCAGCGTAAAACGCATCAACTTACTCATAACTCCGCTTCCGTTATTCCCCAATGCCTTTGGTGTTGTAATCATAAACTTCGTTGATACTCGCCACCAGATCGTTCAGGCGATCCACCTGTTCGCGAATATCTTGTTGCAGGCGATCCGCTCGCCCGCTGTCCACCCCGCTGGCGTCGATCAGCTGGACCTGGCTGTAGATGGTTGCCAGCGCGGTCAGGCTTTGATCCAACTGGAGCGCGGCCTGGCTCATGCGGCCATCCAGTTCGCGCAGGGTTTGCCAATGTTTGCCCTTGCTGCTGATCACCTGGTCTAACTGAGTCTGCACCGCGGGGTTGCGCTCCGCCCGGCGTCGTTCCGTCAACTGTTCGAGTTCCTTGGGCAGCGCGCCGCGTTCGCGCGCCAGCAGATCATCATTGCGATAGGCATCCAGCCGCAAGGCAAGCTGGAAAATGTTGCTCAGCCAATCGGTGATCTGCGTCGCGGTGCTCTCCAGGCGGTCGCGGATCAGCCCGCCACGCTGGCGACGGATCTGGGTCTCGATGCGCCGCTGATATTCGAGCGCGGTTTCGATCTTTTGGCGCAATGCCTTGTCTTTGACTTGCCCAACCTGAAATTGTTCCTGAAACAGGCTGAGCAACATGCGCGCATTGGTTTCAGCGTCGGTCAGACTGGAATAGACGATCAGCACCAGGCCCAGCAACCCCAGCAGCGGCCAGCCAAAGGGCGGCCACCAGGGAAAGGGGCGGCGCAACACAACCGTGAGAATCAGCGTGAGCGCGATGATCACCGCACTTTCCCAGCGCAGAAGGGCGTATTGGATGATCGCGCCTTGGGCACGCTGTTGTAATTCGCTACGAATGGTGGTCATAGGTGGACGGTAGACGATGGCCGAGAGACGGTGACGGGTGGACGAGAGAGCTTACTCTTTCCCGAACCCTGTACGCCGTATCCCGAATTCACGTTTGTTGAAAACACGTTTGTTAAAAATAAGTTGAGATGAGCCGATAGAGCTCTTCGATGTCGGTTTCGTCGGCCCGCCGGAACTGACCATTGCCCAACTCGGCAATGTTGCGCAGGACAGATTCGTCGGCATCATTGCCAAAGGCAATCGTGAAGATCACCAGTGGTGGCTGGTTCTGGCTTTGCACCAGATTGCGCAGATCGTTGACCCAATAGTAGCTTTCGTTCTCCTGGCCATCGGTCATCACCACGATCGCGTTGATCGCCTCGGTGTCGTTCTGGGCTTGCAAATCCATGACCGCGTTATACACGGCGTCAATCAGTGCGGTCCCGCCATCTGCATCCATGTCGTCGATGAGCGCGAGCATGTCCTGGCGATTGGCCTCATCCAACACCCGCAACGGCGTAAAGCTTTTGGTGCCGCTGCCAAATTCGATCAACCCAATGCGGTCGCGGTCACCTTTGATCTGCTCAACAAAGGCTTGCAAGGCGGCACGAGTGCGCACAATCTTTTCGCCATCCATGCTGCCGCTGGTGTCGACCACCAGATAGACATTGGTGGGCCGTTTGGTGAAATACCAGAAGTCGGCCACTACGGCAATCACCGCGGGTGGGGGCATTTGCAGCGTGGTTTGCGGCTCTCGCCAATCCACATAATTGGTGTCGGCAAAGGGACTGCCCGCCGCGTCCAGCGAGATGCTCAGATCCGCCGGGCGATAGCCAGTTGCCAACAAGGCTGCCTGGGTCTCTTCACTGGTCAGATAGTCGGCAAATGCCTGAAAGGTGATGCGTTGATTGTCGGTGACAGCCTGCTCATCCGCCTGTTTGCCCAACTCCAATAAGGCCAGCGGATGGTCGGTCCACAAGGTCCCCTCCGCGGGGTAGAGCGCCACCAGTGGCTCGCCTCGTTGTGTGCGATTCCATTCGAGCACCACCCGTTCCTGGGCGACAAAGGCATCCAGGAAATCGCGGCCTTCGCTCGCCAACCGTTCGACGATCACCTCTTCGCCTTCGCCATAAAAGCGAACAGTGGCTTCGACTGCCTGCACATAAGCCAAAGTTTCGGGCGCGGTGGCGGCTTCTTCGGTCAGGCCGCGGGTCAGACCAGCGCCAGCATAAAATTCGGCCAGCGTTGCCAGCAGGCCGCTGGCATTGCTCGTGCTGGGGTGGTTCCACTTAAAGTCGGCATCCTGCGTGGCCTTTTGCTGGATCGTCTCCCAGCCCACCGGCTGATCGGGCCAGCCGAGGTCGCGGGCCGCGCTCTCCCAGGCCGCGATCACCACCGGGCTGACCGCGTAGCGGACCTGACCACTGGTGCGGCGTTCGCCAATCGGGATGGCGCTTTCAGTGACGCTTTCGGCCAGACGCTCTGCCCAGCGACTCTCCAGCCGGTCGAGCCAGAGGCTGCTGTCGGGAGAGAGGGCTTGAAATGGCGGCGCATCCAACGCCGTGTCGATCATCGCCTCGGGTTGATAGGCGAGGATCCGCACTTGCATGGTCTGCTCGTCACCGGCGCGCAACCCTTGCCCGTTGAATTGATCGGCCAACTCGGTCAGGACTGGGGCCATCACCGGCGAGACGGCAATGGTCAACTCTGCACTGTCGCTGCTCCAGGCTGGTATGGGGTCAGCCCCTGGGTCTGAGTTGCCCTGGAAAAAACGACCCACAAACCAGATCCCTGTGCCGCCCAACGCGGAGATACAAAATAAGACACTGAAGGCAAAAACGCCGATAAAGATCCAGATGTTGCGCCGCTGTTGCGGGGTCATGCGGCTGGATGACTTGCGCGGTTGTCTGCTCATGATGGTCGCCTCACTGCCCGACGTTGAGTTCAAACCAGCGCAGCAAGGTCAACAAAACATCCCGATCCGGGCTGCGCATTGCCGTGGTGCGGGGAACCACGGGCTGCACGCCTCGATCGGCCCATTGCACAAACAAGCTTTGCTCGTTGGCATCCACCCCAATATTGGGGTTGGCTGGGCGCAAACCATAGACCAGGGCCGCCTGTTGTTGCGCATCATCCAGTAAGAAGCGCTGAAACTCGAGCGCCGCATTCTTTTGCAGCGCGCTGGTCTCTGGCCCCACCCAGACCGTAAACGGGAAGTCGAACCAGGTGACATATTCGGGATAGTAAATCTGCAGCGGGTCTTCCCAGCGAGTGATGATCCCTTGCATATTCTGCAGGAGATCGCTCTCCAGCAGTTGGCCACCATCCCCGACGCTGTAGCCAAAGAGGGCAAAATCTTCGGCAGTGTAGGCACTGGCGCTGCTAAAATCGGTGACTGCACCCATCAGCTCGGCCAACCAGCGCTGAAATTCGGGATTGGTGACATCTTCGACGCTGATGTCGGTGCGGTCGTAATATTCGCCGGCAATCGCGACCATCGCGGCCAGCCCGCCGACATTGCGGCTGGGGTTGGGCACGACCAGCTTAAAGAAACCCCAGGCCGGGTCGCCGCCGAGTTCGGGCCATCCACCCCGGGCAATCGCCGCGTCGTGGATGGTCTCCCAGTTGACATCTCCAAATTGTTCTTCAAGCACCGCGCCACGGCTGGCATAGACCCCCCAGGCAAAGAGGCTGATGGCAATCGGGCGGGCTCGGTATTCACCATCGGTCAAGAAGACATCGCGCCCCAGCCGCTCTTTGTACGAGGCATTGGCCAGCTCAACCAGATACCGGCTGTCGGGGATCCAAGCGGTGGGGAAGTCGGCCAGCGCGGCTCTTTCAGCTTCGCTCAGATTCTCCGGGCGAATGTCCGCGGCGAGCGCACCATATTCGTTGCGATCCCAGCGGCCCAGCGCGGTCAGGCCATCGATGGCGACGATCTCGACTTGAACCGCCGACCCGTCGACCACACGACCTTCGGCGTTAAAAGCCGCGGCGGCACTGCGTACCCACGGCTCAACTGGCAAGGCCGTGAGGATACGGATGGTTACGCTTTCTGGTCGGTCAACCGTCAGCCCCAGCGTCGGGTCGGCGTTCCCCGTGCGATTGAGCAACAAGGAGAGACCAACAATCACCAGGGCGATAGCAATAATTGCGGCAAAAATCCAGCGGGTTCGGTTCATAGCGATTGATTGAAGATCTTATGGTTTACGCAGTGCCAGGTGATGGAATGACCTGCGGTTGAGCATAGTGCCAAACCGCTGCGAAATAAGTTGTTTGATAAGTATTCTATTACTTGGCTGTCACAGAACTTGTCGGCGGGTATCGGGAACGGATCGAACGAACACAGGTTGTTGATCCGTTCCCCGATTGGCACAGAGGCGGATAGTCGCGTCAATATCCGCTCAATCCGCTCTGTGCATCCGTTGGCAGGGCATAGCAATACCGCGTGTGATTGCGGGCTAGCTCAGGCCCAGTTTCTTCTTGCGCTCCAGCAATTGCGCATTGAGCACCGAGCGCTCCAGGACTTGATCCATCTGCTGGTCGAGGCTGGAAGCGTGCATTTCGCTGGCCGTGCTGGCTTTGTCCAGGCGAGCGTGGATGCTCTCGGCAATCCGCTTGATGTCGCCGTCGCCAGTGCCCATGAGGTCGTCCAAACTCTTGATCGCCCGCACGGTAACTTCCTTGCTCTTGGCCAACTCGAGCAGCGCCTGCAACTCTTCGCGCTCTTGCTTGATGGTGGCCAGTCTGGCTTCGAGCTTGACCTTGGCATCGAGCAATTTTTGGAACTCAACTTCCTGCCGCTGGACCTGTTCGGTATACGTTTCGACCAGGCGGGCCACGCTGTTGAGGCGGCTTTGGGCAGCCACGGCTGCCGCTTCGTTGCCTTCCACCAAAAAGGCGTTGATCGCCCGATCCAGCTCGGTTTGCCTGTGCTCCTGGTCGGTCAGCCGTCGTTTGATCGACCTAACCTCACCACCCACGGTCGCCGCGGCATCTTCCAAATCGGCCAGATTGTTTTCCACCTGACGGGTGTACTCGTCGATCACAGCCAGGCTGTTGGACTTGAGGGCCTGATCAACCAGGGCATGAAGATTTGCCGAAATCAGCGTGGTGACTTTGTCTAAAAGCGATGCCATACGATATTCCTCCAAAAATAATTAGTTAGATCGTGCAAACGATTGTTCGTGCGGATTTATTTGATTTTGTCCTTGCACGCCCGCATTATGTAGCTCTACGTGGTTGTTGACTGTTCGGTTGCAATGTCAGTATAACGAATCTCGCCCCTGATTGGATGACGCGAAGATGACCGTTTGCCCGACAATAAGCTGACACCCGCCCCTTACCCCTTGCGCGCTTCGATGATCAAGGCCAGGATTGGTTCGGCTTCGTCTTTGATGCCGCTACTGCGAAATCCCAAAATTCCTTCGAGTGCTTCTTGCGTGGTCGGGGCTTGCTGGGCGATGGTTTTGAGCAACGTGTTTCCCGCCACGGTGTAGGGCGGCACTCGCTCGGTGATCGCCTTCTTCTGACGCAATTCCTGTAACTTTAAGAAGATCCGGCGCTCGACCTGCGGGGAAACTGCGCTTAAATTCTGCTGAAGCTTTTGCTTGATCGCTTCGGTGGCCTCGCTTTGCGCAACCCGCTGCGAAGCGATCAAATCCTCATCACCAGTTTGGAGAGGGTGCAACTTGATGAGATCCAACACAGCCGGGCCATAATGCTGCAAGCGCTGCTCCCCCATCCCTGGCAACTGCGCCAACTCATCTTCGTTGCGCGGGCGGGTTTCGGCAATCCGCAACATCAATTCGTTGCTCATGATCACATAGGGCGGAACACTGTTTTGCTCAGCCGTGCGCCGCCGCCAGAGCCAAAGCGCTTTTTGCAGCGCGGTATATTTATCCCCCTCGGCTGGCTCGGTGGCCTCCTCCGCCTCGCCCACATCGGGCGGTGGGGCCATTTCGGCCAGTTCGGGATGCTCCACCAGCCAGATTTCGGCAGCCGCCCGCCCGCGCATTGTCGGGGCCAGCACCATATACCCCTGACGCTCGTACTGGCGCAGGCGACCATCTTCGAGCAGATCATCCACATAGCCCATGATGCTCTCTTCGCCCAGCATTTTCAGCCGCCCAAAATGGCGCGCTTTGTCGGCGGTGACCGGTGCCCGCAGATTGCCCGCCAGGATGCGCGCCAGCCCACTGCGCCCCACCGGCTTGGGTAGGCTGATCAGGCAGTCGATGATCATCGGTTCGATGTCGGCGTCATCCGGCAGGGGCGTCGTGATCGCGGCGCGGGGCGGAATTTCGGGACGCACGCCCGTGCAATTATCACAGACGTCGCACTTAAGGCGCGGCGGGCTGCCAAAGTGGGCGCTGATGTAGCCATGGCGGCAGGTTTCAGCCGTGGCATACCCAATCACCTCGTCGATGCGGCGCTGGCCCAAAGCTGCCGACTGGGCCAGAAGTCGCTCCAACCGGTGTTGCGCGGCCAAGGGTTGGTCGAGTGGCAGCGCGGCCAGTTCGATCAACATGGCGCGCCGTTCGCCCTTGAAGGTGAGCCAGCCCGCGCTCTGCCAATCCAACAGCCGCGCTTCGCACTCGGCCAGGGGCCAATCCAGCAGTGCGGCAAGGTCAACGCTTTTGATCGTTGCCGAATGCCCAGGGCGCAAGCCCAACCCACGGATGAGGCGGCTAAAGGTCGAGTCGGTTTTGGCCGCCCCGGGCAGATTCCGCCCAATCGAAAGCGACAATTCCTGTGGCAGATCAAAACTGCGGCTGAGCAGCTCGGCTCGTTCCAAAATACTGACGGCGACGCGCATGGTGGTCTCGTCGGTGTTGACCACCTGTTGCAGGCGGCGTGCATCCACCAACCCAACGAGCCGGGTGGGATTATGGAAGAGGGGCTTTTCGTCGGCTGTCTCGGTCTGCTCAATGCCCAATTGGGTGGCGATTGCGGCGTACACTTTGGCTAAAAACTCAACCTGATGCTCGTCTGCTTTGGCCCAGCGGCGCAGATTGGCCCAATCGTTGTTGCTGTAGAAGAGCACACCCTGGCTGGGTTGGTCGTTGCGCCCGGCCCGCCCCACTTCCTGGTAATAGGCGGCCAGGCTGCGCGAGGGATGAAAATGGACAATAAAGCGAATATCGGCCTTGTCAATGCCCATCCCAAAGGCGATGGTTGCCACCACCACGCGCGTCTTGTCGGCCATGAAACGGTCTTGCACCGCGTTGCGGTCGGCCAACCCCGCGTGATAGGCATCCGCGGCAATGCCCGCCAGCCGCAATTGTTGGGCCAGCGCCTCGGCCTTGTGGCGGCTGTTGACATAGACGATGCCGCTGCCCGGCGTCTCTTGGACGAACTTGAGCAGCGCGGCCAATTTTTCATCTTCGTTGTGAAACTGGAGCGCGGAGAGATGCAAATTGCTGCGAAAGATGTCGAGCAACAGAGAGCGGGGCCGCTGTTGGCCCGGTGCTTCGTCTGCCTCGGTCGGCACTTGATCATTGCTCATGTAATCGATGATCTCGTCGCGCACCTGGGGCGGCGCGGTGGCTGTCATCGCCAAGGCCGGTGGATTGCCCAATTCGCGCCGCGCTTCCTGGATGAAGAGATAGTCGGGCCGAAAATCATGCCCCCACAGGCTGACACAGTGGGCCTCATCCACCACAAACAGGTCCAGCCCGGCACTGCGGAGCGAGCGCAGAAAGGCGCGTTGGCGCAACCGCTCCGGCGCGGCGTAGATCAGCTTGTACTGGCCGCGCGCAATGCCATTCATGCGCTCGTTCAGTTCCGCTTCGCTGAGCGTACTGTTGATGAATGTGGCTTTGGACCGCGCGGACGCGGGCAGACCCTCTACCTGATCTTTCATCAACGCGATCAGCGGGCTGATCACCAGGGTGGGTTTGGGCAAAATCAGCGCTGGCAATTGATAACAGAGCGATTTGCCCGCCCCGGTCGGCATCACCGTCAGGATCGATTCTTTGCGCATCACCGTTGCCATCACTTCGATCTGCCCGGTGCGCAATTTCATAAAGCCAAAATGGCGGACCGCTTCGAGTTGGATGGCGCGTTGCTCCTGGCGGCTGACCGGGATCGAGTCCGGGCCGCTCAATTGTTGATAGAGTTGCACCGGATCCAGCCCGGTTGCGCTCATGTCGCCGGTATAGGGGGCGAGAACCTGGCGCAGGGCTGCCAATTCGACCTGTTGCCGGCGGGCCATTTCCAGCTGTACGGCTTTGGCACTTTCGGCTTTGCCCGTCTCTTGCAGCAACTGCACCAGCACTTGTAACGCTTCGGTGGTGAGGTCGGTCGCGGCCCCTGTAAGCAGTCGCTGCAATTGTTCGTCGGCCAGTCTCTTCTCCCCGGCCAGCTGGGCCAGTTGCGCCAGGGTGAGCGTTGCCAGCTGATCGCCTGGGCGAGCCGCCAAAAAAGCCTCCAACACCATGCGGGCCTGCTCGAACCGCCCAAGCTGCGCATAGACCGTGGCCGCCCCGACCATTGCCTCGCTGGAGCGGGGGTAGGCCTGGCTGATGTCATCGGCAATGGCTTGCGCGTGTTCTTCGCGACCCAGCGCCAAGAGGGCGCGTGCTTCGAGCACCTGGCTGGCGATGGTGGTGCTGCGTCGCTGGCGCCGTTCGATCACGTCCAGCGCGGCGGCTGGGCTGTCCAAAAGTAGGTGGGCGGTGGCCTGATAGTCTAATAAAAAGAGGAGCGGGCCATGAACCGTGCGCAAGGCCTCAACCAGGGCCAGTTGTTCGGTGGGCGTACCCCAACTGTGCAGATAATCAAGCAGCTGATCGCGCAATTCGAGCGGGAGATTGGGGATGATCTCAAGCGTCAACTGCAATTGGCTCAGGGTCGGGTTGGATTCAGAAAAAGAAGTCATGGTAACTCGTTTTGTAGACAATAGCTGGTCTTGACTCATGTTGTCGCTCCTATTCTACCAGTCTTGTCAACCTGTTGCCAGAATTTTTTGACGGGTAACTCACGCTCCCCTATAATCGCTGGAACGTAACCCAGCCATTGATAGCTCGCCAGCGAAAACAGGTGGATTTCCACGCCGGGATGATGACCCCCCCAGGTGCCGCAATAACAGGAACGAATAGATAGCGCATGTTGGGCAAAGTCGGGTGCCCCGCACAATCGCCCTGATCAATACCGTAACTCGCAGTTTGTAACAACTTTTTCGCAACATCGGTGTTGATCTCCTATAACGACAGGTGCTGGCGACGCCACCCTATCTCCCTGACAGGCCAGGAAAGAGAGTAAGCAGTATGACGCGAGTCTTTATTACCGGCATGGGGGCTCTAACCCCTATCGGCAACGATGTACAGACCTTCTGGCAAAATCTATTGGCTGGAAAGTCTGGTGCCGGTCACATCAGTCTTTTTGATACCAAAGACATGCCCTACAATATTGGGTGCGAAGTCAAAGACTTTGACCCGCAGGATTACATGGACCGCAAAGTGGCGCGCCGCATCGCCCGCTCGACCCAGTTTGCCATTGCCGTTGCTCGTCAAGCCTTGCTCGACGCCAACCTGACGATCAACGAGGACAACCGTGACGAGATTGGTGTGCTGATGGCAACCGGTGGTGGTGGCATCAATGAACTGGAATATGCCACTGAAGAGATGGTCGAAAAAGGCTGGCGTTCGGTGGGGCCTTTTGTCGTGCCTTCCGCCATGGCGAATGCCGTCAGTTGCCTGGTGTCGATCGAAACCGGCGCGCGTGGCCCAGTGATGACCAGTACCGCGGCTTGTGCCAGTGGCCATTATTCGATCATCGAAGGCTACCACTTCTTGCAGCGCGGCGAGGCGGATGTGATCATCGCTGGTGGAACCGAATCGACCATTTCAATGTTGACGATGTCGGCCTTCGGGCGGATGGGGCCGCTCTCCTCCCGCACCGACGACCCAGAACGCGCGTGTCGGCCTTTCTCGGTGGATCGAGATGGTTTTGTCGCGGGCGAAGGGGCTTGCTCGGTCATTCTGGAGACCGAGGAACATGCACTGCGCCGCGGCGCGCGCATCTATGGGGAAGTGTTGGGCGGGCGCCTGACCGGCGACGCCTTTCACATCACCGCGCCTGATCCTGAAGGAGATGGTGCGGCCCGGGCGCTGACGGGTGCCCTCAAAAATGCCAAACTCAAACCAGCCGATATCGACCTGGTCTTTGCGCACGGCACAGGCACACAATTGAATGATGCCGGTGAAAGCAAGGCGCTCAAACGGGCATTTGGCGAGCGTGTGTACGACATGAAAATCACGAGCATCAAAAGTATGGTGGGCCATGCGCTCGGCGCTGCCGGGGCCCAATCTGCGGTGGCTGCGGTTTGCAGCCTGCGCGAAGGCAAGATCCCGCCGACGATCAATTATACGCCCGACCCAGAATTGGACATTCCGATTGTGGGCAATGTTGCCCAGAGCTGCGATGCGCACTATGCGATCATCAACGCCTTTGGGTTTGGCGGCCAGAACGTGGTCGCTGTCTTAGGCCGGGTCAACGAAGATGGTTCGGCGGTTGCTTAGCCACTCCTTTCTCGTCGGCCTGATCGCATCGGCCCGCTAGCATTACCTGATTTGCCTGCACCCTTCCTGGGGCAATTGTCTTCTGGGAAGGGTGCTGCTCAAAGCCCCAAATGTATCCATGAACCCAATTGCCATGATCGCCTGATCCGCGCTGGGTAGGAAGTACCCCAATCCTGGAAAAGCAAAGAGCCCTCGTCCAATTGATACACTTGCAGTAAAAGCCACAGATCAAGCTTGCTACTTTTCGATAAACTCATCTATAGTAGACGTTACGTAGTTGCTACCCCGTACATGGGGGGATGATTTTTACGCTTTTCGGGTACATCTGGCTGATTTCCTGCCCGGCTGGCGTCCCATCTGCGCATATTTTGTTTGAAGCTTTGGTTGATCGTGCTACCGTTTACGGATAACCTGGCTGAGCAACGGTAGCAGAATCACCGATCAACCCAGTTTGATGATTCCCTTGCGGCAAGGTATCCACCGCCGCTCAGAGCCAACCTATGGATCCACGAGTAACTGATAGCGAGGTCAAAGCTTTGGTGAACCGTTGTCTCGCAGGTGATGCCAATGCCTGGGGAGAATTGGTGACCCGGTATGCACCACTCGTGCATACGGTTGCGCGCCGCGCCGGGCTCACCATGCTTGAAAGCGAAGATGTGGGCCAGGAGGTCTTCTTGGCGCTGGCCCAAAGTTTGGATCGGATCATCGATCCCGCTCGGCTTCCCGCCTGGCTGATCACAACCGCACGCCGGTTTAGCTGGCGGATTTTGTATGCTCGTCGTCAGGAACAGCCGGGCTCCGAGGCCGAACTCAACGATGAAGAATTTACCCAATCGGCCAGAATGTTGGTCGCTGCCACACCCACATTACAAGACTTCCTGGACGGCTGGCAGCGGCAAGAATTGCTTGGGTGGGCCATGGCACGGCTCAATCAGCGCTGCCGCGATCTGTTAACCTTGATCTTCCTGGATGAAAGCGAGCCCTCCTACGTGGAGATCAGCCAGCGTTTGACGTTGCCCAAAGGCAGCATCGGCCCGATGCGTAACCGCTGTCTGCAACAATTGCGTCAACATTTAGAAGAGTACGAGGGAGCCAGGAGAGATGATTGAGTGCCGACCGCTAGAACAAATGATTCAAAAAGTTCATCTGGTCTAAGCCTGTATGTATTTTTTTTGCCTGCTTCCTTCACTTTACCATTATGTCACTGGAGTTATATCCTCGGGACTGGAACAAAGGCCTGTGCATGATCTGGCTTGGCGCAATTTATCCAGGCCACGGGTCCGGCCATACAGCGTCGAGGAGCGGGGGGAGAGCGAATGAGCCACTGGAGTGAAGAGCAGATCGCCGCTTATGTGTTCGACCATGCCGTGCCCGCTGCACCCGCAGCCGACCATCTGGCCACTTGTCAGCGCTGTCAGGCTCAGGTGGCCGAGTGGCAACAACTCATGGCCGACCTGGGCGAATATACCCAAAGCCAGCCTGGTCCAGCCGCGTTGCAGCGTTACAAGGCCGTTTTTGACCAGGTCCAAACCGCCCAAACAACCACGCCACTCGAAAAGATTGTTGAATGGTTGCAATTAAATCTGGTTTGGGATAGCCGCCAATATAGCCCACAAGGCGTGCGTGGCCCCGCCCAGTTTGCCTATCGGCTCTTTTATGCAACCAATGCGGTGGAAATTGATGTGATGGTCACCCCGCGCCCCGTCGGGTTGGATGTGGAAGGAGAGGTGCTGCCCGCTTATATGAGCGACGATATCCCCCCGATGATGATGCTCTTTGAGAATAGCGCAGACCCGGCTACAGTCTACGCCGCGGAGAGCAGCTCACAAGGCCGATTCCGCCTGGAAGGGGTACAACCTGGTAATTACACGCTTTGGCTGTCGCCCCCGGTTGGCGCCGTGTTGGCTCTTGAGGGTTTTGAATTGCGATGAGTGGTTTGGCTCCACCTTCAGCGAGTGAATTTGATGCAGACTTTTTGGCACAGCTGGCAGAACTTGCAGTGCCTGATGCACTGTCTCAATTATTTTCCCAAAATTTGGCGCAACCAGAGACTGTTATCACGCTGGCGACCGCGGCCCTGGACGCGGTGGAGCGCAATCCCGAACAGGCCCGCCGCTGGGTGGAGATCGGCAACTCGCTGAATCAGCGTTTGGCTGGCAACGCCACCGCGCAAGGCCATCTGGATTACGCCCGAGCGCGCCTTTATGTCCAGAGTGGCCAGTTGGGTTTGGCCGAAACCGCGATCCGGGCTGCTCAGGAGGCCTGGCAAGCACCGGAAGATCAGGTCTGGTTTGCCCGAACATTCTTGGGGCTGACCCAAATTCTGACCCTGCAAGGCCGGTACGATGAGGCCGAAACCACGGCCCGATATGCCATTACCCAGTGGGAGGCGTTGGCCACAGCTGATCCGGCCTTTCACTTGCAGCTGATCAGCGCGGTGCGCAACCTGGCAAATCTGCTGGGGTATCAAGAGCGACAGGTGGCCTCTCTGGCGGAATATGAGCGGGCTCGCCAGCTTGTCGAAGCGCAGATCGCGGCCAATGCGGATCAGCCCGAATTGCTGGAAGAATTAAACTATCTCCTGGCGCACCTCCAGCTCAGCCAAGCCGTTTCCTACATCTATCTGGATCGAACCTTTGAGGCCGAATCCGCGCTGCAGGATGCCGCCAGTCGCTTTGAACAGGTGGGCGATCTGCTCCACCGGGGGCGCGCTCGCAGCAACCTCGGCAGCCTCTATCTCCAGACAGGGCGTTATTCCGCTGCCCTGAGCCAATTCGATAGCGCGGCGCGCGACCTGATTGGCGATGAAGTGCTCACGCCCAACATCAATGTCGATCGGCTGCACCTGGCGGATATTCTCCTGCTGGATCGGGCCAGTGTCTATTTGGCGCTGAATCTTTTGCCCGAGGCGGCCCTCGCCCTGGCCCATTGTGAGACCCTCTTTCGCACGGCCAATCGACCCCATGAATTGGGCCAGGCCTTGTTGACTTTAGGCACGCTTCATCTGCGCAATGGGGCATTGGCAGAGGCCGAAGCCGCCCTGAATGAGGCCGAGCGACTTTTCCGCGGGCTGAACAACCACTTTTGGCTGAATCGAACCACAGTTGCGCTGGCAACGGTCTTGCATCAACAAGGGGCAGGGGATGAAGCTGCTACCCGGCTTGACCGATTGCTGACGCAATTTCAGGCAGGGGCTGATGTTGTCACCTGGGACACAGCCTCGCTGATCGATGCGCAGATTTTGCGTTTGCGGTTGCACCTGGAACGCCAGGAAGTGGAAGCGGCCCGCACATTGGGCAACGCCGCGGCCACGCGTTTGGGCATCTCCCTGCGCGATCCGGCTGAAGTTGCAGCCGCGGAGTTGAGTTGGCCGCAGCTGGTGTTGCGCCTGCAACATGCCTTGGGGCAACTGGAGCGGGCTGCCGGCAACCCCCGCCGTGCACAGGCCCATTTGCGCGCGGCAATTGACTTGCTGGAACGCCAACGTAGTTCGTTGCCCGTAGAAGAGATCCGCACCGCCTTTCTGGACGACAAAAGCACGCTCTATAGCGATCTCGTCTTGAGTCTGCTGGAAGATCCGGAGGTCAATGGTGTGGCTGCTGCCTTTGCCATGGTCGAGCGGGCGCGCTCCCGTGCGTTGCTCGAACGACTGTTGGCCACGGTTTCGGGCGAAGTCACCGACGAGGCTGATGCAGTGGCGGCGCGGCGTGCTGAATTAGAGCAACAACTCAAGCTGCTCCACAACCGGCTCTTGGGGGAAAGTGGCAGTCGTTATACCCAGCCCGAAGTCAACGAGGCAATTCGCACCTATGAGGCTGCGCTCGAACAACTCGCCTGGCAACATCCCCACAATCTGCCCGAAGCCGAACCAGTGGATCTGCCCGCCTTGCAGCAGGCCCTGGCGCATGACCAGCAAGCGGTCGTCTATTATATGGCCGAGCAGGAAGTGCTGGCTTTCGTGGTTGACCGCGGTGAGGTTCGGCTCTTCCGTCATCTCTGCACGCAAACCCAACTAGAGCAGGCTGCCAGCGAATGGCAATTCCAACTGGGGCGCGCTGAGCTCAGTCCCGCCCAGTTTGCGCGTCATGCGGAACGGTTTGAGCGTGGCTGGCGTAAGGCATTGGTGCGGCTTTATGATCTGCTGATCGAGCCGTTACGTTCTGCGCTGCACGCCCCTCGGCTGCTGATCATCCCCTACGGCGTCTTGCATCTGCTACCTTTTCACGCCTTTCACCAGGGTGCTGAGCCCTTATTAACCTGGTTCGAATGTACCTATGCGGCGAGCGCGAGCCTGGCGGTGCGCACCTTAACGCAACCGCAGAGCGGCGCGGCCTATCACGCCTGGTCTGGGCTGGCCTTGACAGATTCGGCGATCCCTGGTGCCCGCCAAGAGGTGCAGATGGCGGCAGGCCATTTTGCCCACCATCAGCTGTATCTGGATGAACAAGCCGATTGGGCCGGGCTTCAAGCTGCGGCCCGCCAAAGCGATATTCTGCATATCGCGACGCATGGCCTCTTTCGCCCCGATAATCCCTTCTTTTCGATGCTCAAGTTGGCCGATGGCTGGATCGACGTGCGCGCGCTTTATCGCTTGCCCCTCGCTGCCCGGGTGGTCATCCTGAGCGCGTGTGAGAGTGGGGCAGGCCAGGTACGCGGCGGCGATGAAGTGATCGGCCTGGCGCGTGGCTTTTTGGCCCACGGGCTGCAATCTTTGCTGGTCAGCCTCTGGAATGTACACGACGCCAGTTCAACGTTGTTAATGCAGCAGTTTTACGCCAATCTGACCGCAACGGCAAGCCCAGTTCGGCCGGCCACTGCTTTGCGGGCAGCCCAGCAGACCGCTCAGCAGGATGGCTTGCATCCCTATTTTTGGGCACCTTATTTAGTCATTGGGATTTAGTGCCTATCCTGCGCGCATCTCGTGCGCGGGGTTAGGGTCGGCCATCGCCACTACTTTTAGGATAAGCGCTTAAGCTAGCTTTTTCATTGTCTGCCTCGCAGCTTCCTCACCCAAGATAAATAATTGCCATTTGTGCTTTGGCGCGTCCTTGTTTACACTCTTGACAGATAGCACCTCTTTTCACCGCGATCTTTTCGGTGAAACCTGGCACTCTTTCAACAACTTCGCTACAGAGGATTCAGATTTCTGACATTCCACGCTGAAATCTGAGGGATTTGTGTTTCCCAATCCCTGCTGCCTGCCTGGCTGTGCCCCTTCTGGCCACAATTTTTTCTTTGCCAAAGAAAAGAATACTTTACATAGCCAGAAAACTTGAATTATTCGTAAGTAAATTGTAAGAATAAATTGGGGCTTTTTCTAGTATACTATCAACCAGTAGCGTGTCTCTGCGTTGTGGACCAATTTAGTGGTGGTCGAGACAGGTGCCCCCGAGGTGGCTTGTCGGTAGTCAGACCATCGTGAGTGCGAGAGAATGGAGATAGGCAAATGCGCCGTTTTCGATCCCAGCCAATGAACCGGTTCTGGCTCATTGCGCGTAGTTGTTTGTTGTTGGCTCTGGTAATCATACCATTCCTCCTACTGCCCCATGCCAGCTTTGCTCAGGATCCGGCATTACCCAGCGGAAAGAGCGAGCCACTGCTGACCATGGAGGATGTTCCAACGTTGAATCCGTTGCCCTCGCCAGATGGCTTACCCACTGCGGAGGAAGTCCTGGCAATGGGTGAAGGGGATGTCCAGGCAAGTCTGCTGGGCGGTGGCGGCGGGCGCACAGGGACCATCCGCGGCCTCCTGCGGGCGATCCCATTATTGGGGCTTGGGTACCTGGGGGTGCAGACCGACCTGACCAACACCAAGCTGGTATTGGTATTGGATCTGGGCGTCTTGAAGGATGGGATTTTACCGCTCAGTTCGTGGGTACGCGTCAAAACTTCGCTGAATCTACTCGGCATTACCATTGCGACGCAAGTTGAACTGGATGATTATGAGCCAGGGCAAGTGGTCGTCCGTTTGGCCAATGGCGTCAGCCCCTCGACCATTGCGCAGCGTTATAACATTCAGGCCAAAGAGACATGGCTCGCGTCGGGCAACATCCACCTCTTCCTGACGCCCAGCCCAGACGCCGACATCAATTGGCTGATCAATCTCATGGTGCTTGATCCGGACATCATCTGGGCAGAACTCAACTACATTGGGACTCCGCTCGACGGCAATCCCTATCGCAGTTGGGGCTGGGGCGGCCAGGACCCAGGGAATTACGAAAATCAGACCGCCTTTAGCCAGGTGAATATCGACCCGGCCTTGCAGCAATATGATGGCAGCGGCGTCACGATTGCCATACTCGACACCGGGATCGACCGCAATCACCCCGCGCTGGCTGGTCATTGGCTCACAGGTTATGACATGGTCGCCGATGATGCTCAACCTCAGGATGAAGGCTCGGGCCTGGCTTGGGGACATGGCACGCACATCGCTGGGATCATTGCCCAGATTGCACCGGGCAGCAAGATTTTGCCTGTGCGCGTGTTGGATTCTAATGGCCGCGGCAATACTTTTACGCTGGCTTATGCCATTGAATGGGCCGTCAACCAGGGGGCGGATGTGATCAATCTCAGCTTGGGCACGCCCTACGATTCGCAGATTCTGCGCGAGACTGTTGCCTGGGCCCAGGCCCAGGGCGTGTCACTCGTGGCAGCCGCAGGCAATAGCAACAGCAATACGCTCCAATATCCGGCTGGCTATGCCGGTGTGCTCAGCGTGACCGCGATCACCGAAAGTGACACCAAGGCGGAATTCGCCAATTATGGCGGGTGGATCAAGTTGTCGACGCCCGGGGTGGGGATTATCTCGACCATTGTGGGGCCGAATGGCAGTGGGTATGCCACGTGGAGTGGCACGTCGATGGCGACGCCCTTTGCCAGTGGTGCGCTGGCGCTCGCTCGGCAACAGGCGCCAGAACGAACTCCCGCGGAATTGCTCCAGATGTTGACCGACCACGCGCAGAATCTGAATGCTGCCAATCCTCAATTTGTCGATCAGCTTGGTGGGTTGTTGGATGTCGGTGTAGCGTTGGCCGAAGCCGGGAATGTGAACTCGGCTGAGCAAAGCATGACCAATACCACACTCTTTTTGCCCTTCACCATGGCCGCGCCATAACTCGGATGTGGTGAATTGCTGATAAACCAAAAAGGCGGCCAGTGCAATGCTGGCTGCCTTTTTTCTGCCTGATTTATGTGTTGAAGCGGGGATCAGGTCGGTCCGAAGCGCTGGCGTACCACCGGTGGCGAAGTTGGGCCCGGACTGCCTCCGGTTGGCTCCGGCGTGATCCCCATCGAATCCAGCGCATCGAGTGGCTCGCCGATGGGGAAGATCAGCACGCCCGTGCCATCCGTATCCACGGTGAACAAGCCCCCGCTCCGGCGTACCCCATCCCGCGTCAACCACAGTTGATAGACCTGATCAGCCGTGAGGGAGGGGAAGGATTGGGCGTACAAAATTGCCACGCTCAGGTTGGGATCCCACACAATTTCGGCGTGGGCGTTGCTATCCTCCTGGGCCGCGGGCAATTCGATCGCCTGGCGCCCCTCGGAGGTTAATAGCACATTCACGGTCGAGGTCTGTTGGGCTTGCCAGCGAGTATATTCGCTCAAGTTGCGATATTGGGCGCGTAATTGAGCGACCTGTTGCAGCCAATAGAGATTGAGCGCGAGCAGCAGGAGGATGGCGAGCGCGGCCCCAACTGTCGAGCGTCGCCACCCACGCAACCACCAGAGAAAATCGCCAACCCAACCGGGTTGCGAATTACTGGCCTGGAGCCGAGCCAACAACCGCCCTTCGAGCTGCCGCGGCAGGGTTTGTGGCGGCACAGCCGTGAGCAATGCCCCGGCAAAGGCAGTTGCCGCGGCCAGTGCCTGCGTTGCCTCCGGGCAATCGGCCAGGTTCTCCAGGACAAAGCGCTGCTCGTCTGGATCCGCCGCGCCAATGCTAATCGCCGGAATCAAAGCCAACAACTCGGCGCAGAGATCTGCTGGCTGCACCGCTGTATGATCTGGCGGTTCGGTTCCGGAATTAGGCAACTGCTGGTTGTTCATGCGGGTTTGGGGCCAGGCTCACTATCTTCATGATTTCTTCATACTTTGTCTTCATAGATCTACAACGCAGGAATGCGGGGTTATAGATTTAGTATTGCTCCTGAAATTCCGGATCACTCTGGGCACGAAGCAGCGCACCCCAGTTCCGCAGCGAGCCCAAGGACGCTCAGATGCAGCAGTGGCAGCCAGTTTCAGGCTGAACGGTCCCGATTGGCTGGTTGCTGCATGGCCTTTTCCCATAGCGTGCGCAATTTGATCAACCCAGAACGCAAGCGGGTTTTGACGGTGCCCAGCGGCAGACGCAGATTTTCCGACAGTTCGCTATGGGTATAGCCCTGGTAAAAGGCCAACTCGATCAGTTGACGTTGTTCGGGCGGCAATTCTCTCAGCAGCGCGCTGAGTACCTCGCCATCATACCAACTCGGCTCGTGATCAGCGCGCAGATTGGCAAGCTGGTCGGTCTGCTCCACATGGCGAGTCTGCTGATGGCGCTCTTTGCGCAGCCGGTCAATCGACGCATTGCGCGTAATGGTGAGCAGCCAACTACTCAATTGGCCCAGTGCAGGATTCCACCGCTCGGGCATCTGCCAGAGCTTGAGAAAGACATCCTGCGTGATCTCTTCGGCCAACCCAGGATCCTGCAGCACGCGCAAAGCCAAACTGTAGACCGCGGCACCATAAGTCCGGTACAGTTCAATGAGGGCACTTTGGTCTTGACGGCGTATCCGCTCGACCAGGTGGGTATCAGCTTGCGTGTTCTGTGGACGATTCTTTCGGACCATGCAGTCTCATTGCAGGATTTCGGCTCGGTGAGTGAAGCTGCTGGCTGGGCAGTGTATCACTACACCCCCGCTCGGTCAACGTCTCAATGACCCACGGATCCAAATTGTCGGCGCTCGGCCGCGCCTCAGGTATACGCTGGACGCTGAAAAGTCAGGCACCGCGACTGTTCCTCGCGCGATGGCCTTGCAGGCGCTGCGTAAGCTGTAGGGAATAGACCTTTTGTGCGCTTTTTGGTAAACTTCTGGGCGAAATGATGCGCCTGTCTCCGGCGATCTCCAGTGCAAACGGTGGGGATCCGCGCGGCTGCGCACGGTGCAATGACCACGGTTGAACAAGCAGAATGGAACTCCATTGATATTACAAAATCAAGTGGCCCTTGTGACAGGTGCCAGTCGGGGATTGGGGCTTGCCGTTGCGGAGAAGTTGAGTCGGGCTGGGGCCAAGGTGGTGATGGTCGCCCGTGCGCCTGAGCGATTGACCGCAGCCGCGGCCCAAATCACCGCGGCCGGGGGCCAGGTTCGGGCAATCCCCGCGGACATCAGCGATTTGGCCCAGGTCCAGCAGGTGGTGACCGAAACACTGGATCACTTTGGCCGCATCGACATTTTGGTCAACAATGCCGCGGTGATCGGGCCGATTGACAACCTGCACCAGGCGGATCCCGCCGCGTGGGTCCACAGCCTTCAGATCAATTTGTTTGGCACTTTTTATCTGATCCACCAGAGCTTGCCCACCATGCTGGCGCAGGGCAGTGGCCGCATCATCAACGTGAGCAGCGGCCTTTCATCGCATCCATACACCGGGTTTAGTGCCTATGGCGCGTCCAAAGCCGGGGTGGATCAGGTGACGCGCATCCTGGCGCTGGAGCTGACGGGCAGCGACGTCGCGGCCAATTCGGTCTATCCCGGCATGATCGCTACGGATATGCAAGCCGAGATCCGCACGGTGGATGCTGCGGAGCGTCAGCTCGATCTCTCGATGTTCCGCCAGGCCGAAGCCAGCGGCCAGCTGATCTCGGCGGCCACCGCCGCGCGCCGCATTCTCTGGCTGGCCGGCCCGTGGAGCGAAGGGCGGAGCGGCGAAATTTTCACATTCCGCGACCAGACCTGGCTGGCCCAAGTCGAGCAGGATCTGGCCACCACCGATCAACTACCCGCGACGCCACATCATCCATGAGCCTGTTGCTGGCGCCTGCGCCTGTGGTGGAACGCTTGCCCATTGATGTGCGCGGTGGTGTCCATTTGGATCTGCTCGCGCCCAATTCGGCTACATTTGTCTTCTATGCCCCGTTCAAGCCCTTTGTGAGTTTGATCGGCGATTTTAACGACTGGGATACGCGAACCAACCCCATGCAGACGGATGGCCAGGGGCTCTGGTGGACCACCATTCCCCATCCTGGCCCGGCGCGCTATGGCTTTTATGTGGCGCTGGATGAGCAATCGCATTGCTGGGTTGGCGATCCCTATGCCACCCACGTCGATTGGCAGGAGACAGGGCCGTGGGGCGTGGTGCCCAGCGCAACTGCGTTTGCCTGGCAGGACGCGGATTGGCAGACGCCAGCCCTGCGCGACCTGGTGATCTACGAACTCTGCGTGCGCGATTTTGCGGGTTATTGGCAAGCCAACGAACCGCATTATGGCAATTTCGAAGAATTGATTCACTATATCCCCTACCTGGTCGAATTGGGCGTCAATGCTGTGGAACTGATGCCAATTCAGGCCTTTCCCGGTGAATCCAGTTGGGGATACAACCCGGTCTTTTATTTTGCCGTGGCCAATACCTATGGCCCGCCGGAGATGGTCAAACGCTTTGTCGATGAATGTCACCGGCATGGCCTCGCGGTGATCCTGGATGTCGCGTTCAACCATGCTGGTGGCGAACATCCCTATTACCAGATCTACCCGCCGCTTTACGCTACCCAGGGCGAACGCCTGGCCGATTGGAACCCATTTTTTCACCACACACCGACGGCGATCAACATGTGGGGCGGGGTGGATTGGGATCACTTTGCCCCCGAGACCACGCGCTATTTTCAGGATGTTGTGCGTTACTGGCTTCAGGAATATCATCTGGATGGGTTTCGCTTCGATTGGGTCGGCGGCGTAGAGTACAACAGCAACAATCCGCAGCAACCTGGTTTTGACCCCCACCATGGCATCAGCGCCATTGCCTGGGCCGCCCGCCAAACCAAGCCCGATTGTGTGCTGATCGGCGAATTCTGGCCATTGGAGGGCACAAACCCAGCCAAAAGCAGCGCAAAACTGGTGGCCGAAACCGCGATCGATGCAGTCTGGCATGGCGATTTCCACCACACGCTGGATGATGTCCTCAACCAGCGCTGGCAATGGGAGCGGCGTGATCTGCTGCGGGCCCTGGCTGGTTTCCGCGAGGCGGGCTTCACCGCCGCGGACCAGACCATCATCTATTCGTGTAGCCACGATGAAGTGCGCCCGGAGCACGAGATCAAATACTACACGTGGCCCCATATTCAGCGCCCCCCGGGTATGAGCGTGCCGGGCTTGGCGCTGGCGAAAGGCTTGCTGGGCATGGTGGCCGTGTTGGTTTCACCCGGTGTGCCCATGCTCTATGCCGGGCAGGAATTTGGGGAAGATGCGCCCCGCACCATCGACTTTCAGCCAATTCACTGGGGGCGATTGTTGCAGGCCGCCCACGCCAGCCAACGCCAGACCGTAGCCCGCCTGATTGCGGCTCGACGGAATCACCCCGCGCTGCGCGGCGATCATCTGGAGTTTTACGAAGATGACTTTGCCCGCGAGCATATTGTGCGCTGCAAACGCTGGTCCGCAGACCGGCGTGATTATGTGACCGCGGCGCTTAATTTTGGCAGCAACGAGCGCCCGCTGGAGCTGGAGGTCCCCTGGCCTGGCCGCTGGTACGACGTCGTCCATGACCGTGAATATTGGCTCCACCACTCTAAATTGACCATCACCGTGCCCCCGTGGGGGACAATTTTGCTTATCCACCGTGGGGCAGGATTGTAACTGAATTGTGCAAGTAGTAGAATATAATCATAATACCGCTACCAGTGTTTTGTTATCCGCAGATGCTGTGCCAATCTTATAGGGCAAGCCTACCCGCGGAAGCCGCAATCATCCATGAACGTTCTCATCCATTCGCTTGGCCAATCTTGGAGGTGATCCCATATGTATGTTCTGACACTTCCCCGTTCGACCATCGGCAAAAAGGTCATTATGGCCGTGACGGGGCTGATCTATGTGGGCTATGTTGTGGTCCACATGTATGGTAATCTGAAAGTCTTTTTTGGGGCTACTTACTTTAATGAATATGCCGAGGGGTTGCGCGCCTTGGGCGAGCCAGTCCTGGGCCATTTGCATCTCCTGACCATCGCCCGCATCGTTTTGGTGACAGCCTTGGTATTGCATGTTTGGTCGGCCCTGTCGTTGACCCGTCAGGCCCAACGGGCGCGGCCAAACGCCTACGCGGTGAAAAAGAGTGTTCAGGCTAACGCTGCCTCTTTGTCCATGCGTTGGGGGGGGCTGGCCCTGCTGCTCTTTATCATTTACCATGTAGCCCACCTGACCTGGGGTACCCCGGGCATCCACAACGACTTTGTGCGCGGTGATGCCTATTACAACCTGGTTATGGGCCTGCGCAATCCGATTGCCGGCTTTGTCTATACAGCAGGCATGATTGCCCTCGGTTTCCATCTCTATCACGGGGTATGGAGTATGTTCCAGACCTTGGGCCTGAACGTGGAGAGCACAGAAAAGCTGATCCGAGCGCTGGCGATTGCGCTGGCGGTGCTGGTGCCGGTCGGGTTTATTTCCGTGCCGGTTGCGATCTGGGTAGGCTTGGTGACGCTCTAACCGGTGCGCCAGGGGGTACCGGTGCATGACAGGCGCGGCTTGATGGACCCTAGTCTCTAGCCTGAAATTTTGCGCGCAGCTTCGCCCGGAGGGCAAAACCGGACACCGCACCCAGTTTCAGGCCAGGTTCTTGCAAGACGAATTCTGCGAGTTGCGCGTAGCCATGTGCGGCGGACCCACAGGATACGTTATAAGGAGAGAGAAGGAATGACGACAACGACAGATCGGGGGGTAGGCGTGACAACAATGCCTGCTTTTGCCGAAGGAACCTTGAACGCGGGGATCCCTTCTGGCCCCATTGAAGGCAAATGGGAAAAACATAAGTTTGATATGCGCCTGGTCAACCCGGCCAACCGGCGCAAATTTTCGGTGATTGTGGTTGGCAGTGGGCTTGGTGGCGCGGCTGCCGCGGCATCCATGGGTGAGCTTGGTTACAACATCCAATGTTTTTGTTATCAGGACAGCCCACGCCGCGCGCACAGTGTCGCGGCCCAGGGCGGCATCAACGCGGCTAAGAACTATCGCAACGATGGGGATAGCGTCTTCCGGCTCTTTTACGACACCGTCAAGGGCGGTGACTATCGCGCCCGCGAGGCCAATGTCTATCGGCTGGCCGAACTGAGCGTCAACATTATCGATCAATGTGTGGCGCAGGGGGTGCCTTTTGCCCGCGAATATGGCGGCCTGCTCGACAATCGCTCGTTCGGTGGCGCGCAGGTCTCGCGCACCTTCTACGCCCGGGGGCAGACAGGTCAGCAACTCCTGTTGGGTGCCTATCAGGCATTGTCACGCCAGATTGCTACCGGCCAGGTCAAGATGTTCCCGCGCCGCGAAATGTTGGATCTGGTCGTGATCGACGGGCGCGCGCGCGGCATCATCACCCGTAACTTGATCACGGGTGAGATCGAGTCGCATGTGGCCGATGCGGTGGTGCTGGCGACTGGCGGCTATAGCAATGTCTTTTATCTCTCGACCAATGCCAAAGGCTGCAACACCACCGCCATCTGGCGGGCCTACAAACGCGGGGCCTATTTTGCCAATCCGTGTTTTACGCAGATCCACCCCACCTGCATCCCCGTCTCTGGTGAGCATCAATCCAAACTCACGCTGATGAGTGAGTCGCTGCGCAATGATGGTCGCATTTGGGTGCCGCGCAACCCCGATGACAAGCGCAGCCCAGGTGATATTCCCGCGGAAGATCGTTATTATTACCTGGAAGAGCGCTATCCTAGCTTTGGCAACTTAGTCCCCCGCGACGTGGCCTCGCGCGCGGCCAAGCTGGTTGTGGATCAGGGCATGGGCGTCGGTGAGCTGAAGAATGGCGTCTATCTGGACTTTGCCAGCGCCATCCAGCGCCTCGGTGCCAATGTGATCGCCGAACGCTATGGCAATCTCTTCGACATGTATGACAACATCACCGGTGAGGACCCGTACAAAGTGCCGATGCGCATCTACCCCGCGCTGCATTACACCATGGGTGGCCTCTGGGTCGATTACAACCTGATGAGTACGATCCCGGGTCTGTTTGTGTTGGGCGAGGCGAACTTCTCCGACCACGGTGCCAACCGCCTGGGGGCCAGCGCGTTGATGCAAGGGCTGGCTGATGGCTATTTCATCATCCCCAATACCATCGGCAATTATTTGGCGCAGACCAAGCTCGACAAAGTGACCGCCGAGCACGAAGCTTTCCGCGCGGTGGCTCATGAAGTGACCCAGGGGGTCAAACATCTGCTGGATGCTAACGGGAAACGCACGGTGGATTCTTTCCATCGCGAGTTGGGCAAGATCATGTGGGAGAATTGCGGCATGGCTCGCTCGCAGGAGAGCCTGGAAACCGCGCTCAAGCTGATCCCCGAATTGCGCGCCGAGTTCGAGCAGAATGTGGATGTGCCCGGCAGCGGCAACGACTTGAATCAGGAGCTGGAAAAAGCAGGGCGCGTCGCCGACTTCTTTGAATTGGGCGAATTACTCTGCATCGATGCGCTCCATCGCAATGAATCGTGCGGTGGCCACTTCCGGGTCGAATATCAGACCGCGGATGGCGAGGCCCAGCGCGATGATGAGAATTTTGCCTATGCCGCGGCGTGGCAATATAGCGGTGTCAACAGCCAGCCCATTCTGAACAAAGAGCCGCTGACCTTCGACCATGTCAAGCTGTCGCAGCGGAGTTACAAATAATTGCACAGGTGCCTTGTGGAGCGCAACCATCCGTGAGCGTTACGCCCGCAAGGCCCACATACGCGTACAAAGGTAGAAACGATGAAGATAAAACTCCGGGTCTGGCGTCAGAAGGGTACAAAATATCAGGGTCGCCTGGTCGATTATACCCTGGATGATGTCAGCCCCGATATGTCCTTTTTAGAGATGTTGGACATTCTGAACGAACAATTGATCCATGCGGGGGAAGAGCCCGTTGCCTTCGACCACGATTGCCGCGAAGGGATCTGCGGCTCCTGCGGCGTGGTGATCAATGGGGTGGCGCACGGGCCCAAGAGTGCGGTCACGGCTTGCCAGTTGCACATGCGCACATTCCACGACGGTGATACGCTGGTGGTTGAGCCGTGGCGGGCAAGTCCGTTCCCGATCATCAAAGATTTGGTGGTGGATCGCGGTGCTTTTGACCGCATCATTCAAGCCGGTGGGTTTATCACCGCCCCAACCGGCAGTGCGCCCGAAGCCAATAACTTGTCGATCCCCAAAGATGATTCTGACTTGGCGATGGATGCGGCGCAATGTATCGGCTGTGGTGCTTGTGTGGCGGCCTGCCCCAATGGTTCGGGAATGCTCTTCACCGCGGCCAAAGCCGGTCACTTGGCTTTGTTGCCACAAGGCCAAGCCGAACGCTATCGCCGTGCGGTGCGTATGGTCAACCAACATGATGCTGAAGGCTTTGGCGGCTGCACCAACATTGGTGAATGTGAAGCGGTTTGCCCAAAAGAGATCAGCATCGACTTTATTGGTTTGCTCAATCGCGACTTCCTGCGCGGTACGTTGAGCGGGGCCGCCGAGCAAAAGAAACGTCGCGCCGACGGGGGTTGAACGGCAACTGATAAAGCTGGATCCGCGGACGGTAATCAGCGAGGTCACTCACGATTATCGTCCGCGGCGATTGCACAGCGGTGAAAGGCTACGTAAAGCACAAAAAGCGCTTGGAAACCGCAGATCACACCGATTACGCAGATTAGTGCAGATTTCACAGGAGAAAAGCCAAAATCTGTGTAATCTTTAGAATCTGTGGATTGCTAAGCAGTTTCTATGTTTTACTTTGGATTGTTCAGTTCATTCTGAAATAAATTTGACGAACGATTTGATCTCCAACTAAAATAGCCGCGGCGCATACGTGCCTTTGCGATGATAATTCGCGCTTCGATTAATCGAATTTCAATTCCGGTTGCAATGGCGTGGCAACTGCGCACAGTCTCTGTCTATTGGGGTTTCCCAACAGAGATTTTTTGTTGCTTTCTGCAGCCTTTTCTGGAGCGTGCAACAATTATTCATTCGAGTGGCTCTTTGCTGCTCAATCAATTTTATTGAGATTTTTATGAGTATGAAAAGTGGTTGATGAGGAGGCTGAATTTTGTTACAGGGAAATGCTTCGGTAATTTTCGCTTTGATAACTGGAATTATTGCCGTGGGTTTTGTCATCTGGCAGATCCGCAATGTGCTGCAAGAAGACGAAGGCAACGAGACGATGCGTGGCATTGCTGCCGCCATTCAAGAAGGCGCTGCGGCTTTCTTGAACAAAGAATATTCGTATCTTACCGTCTTTGTGTTGGTGGTCGGTGCAGTCATTGCTTGGGCATTGGCTTGGCAGACCGCTGTGAGTTTTATTGCTGGTGCCATTGCCTCAGCCGCCGCTGGTTATTTGGGTATGTTTATTGCGGTGCGCGCCAATGTGCGTACCGCGGCAGCCGCTAGCCGCAGCCTGAACGATGGTCTACGCGTCGCATTTAGTAGCGGCTCGATCATGGGCATGTCGGTCGTGGCCTTCAGCATCCTCGGCCTGACCATTCTCTATTTGGCGTTTGATGGCAACCTCAGTTATGTCACCGGTTTTGGCTTTGGTGCCAGTAGCATCGCGCTTTTTGCGCGCGTGGGTGGTGGCATCTACACCAAAGCTGCGGATGTTGGCGCCGACTTGGTCGGTAAAGTGGAGCAAGGCATCCCTGAAGACGATCCGCGTAACCCCGCTGTCATCGCCGACAATGTTGGTGATAACGTCGGTGATGTGGCCGGCATGGGCGCTGATCTTTTCGAAAGCTATAGTGGCTCGATCATTGCCGCGGCGACTTTGGGGGCGACCATTGCTGTTGGCACGTTGGGCTACATCGGCTTGCCCTTCTTGGTGGCAGCGGTTGGTATCATCGCCGCCCTGGTAGGCACCTTCTTGGTCAAGACCGATGAGAATGCCTCGCAAGAGGCCTTATTGAGCACCTTGCGCAAGGCGACTTGGGGTGCGTCGGCTGTCGTTCTGATCTTGGCGGCCATTGTTGTGCCGCTTTCTGGTCTTAGCTTTAACTATTGGTTCATTATCCTGGCTGGTTTGGTGGCTGGGAATGCCATCGCCTATTTCACTGAGTATTACACGTCTTATACCGAAAAACCGACCAAGAGCATTGCCGCCGCATCTGAAACCGGCGATGCGACCTTGATCATTCGCGGTTTGGCCGTCGGTATGATGAGCACGGTTGCTCCCGTTTTGATTGTGGCCGTTGCCATTTTGGTGAGCGTCTGGTTGGGATTGTCGGCTGGGGGTAGTGTTGTGGCGGGTCTCTACGGGGTGGCATTGGCCGGTGTCGGCATGCTTAGCACCCTGGGCGTCACGTTGGCGACCGATGCCTATGGCCCCGTGGCTGACAATGCTGGTGGCATTGCCGAGATGAGCCATCTGCCTGCCGAGGTGCGCAACCGCACTGATGCGTTGGATAGCCTGGGGAACACAACGGCTGCGACTGGCAAAGGCTTTGCCATCGGCTCGGCTGTCTTGACCGCCTTGGCCTTGATTGCCGCTTATGTGCAGGCAGCCAATATTCAGACGCTTGATATTTTGGACCCGACCATGTTGCCGGGCATTTTGATTGGTGCGATGTTGCCTTATCTCTTTGCCGCACTTACCATGACCGCGGTTGGCAAGGCAGCGTATGAGATCGTGCTTGAAGTGCGCCGTCAGTTCCGTGAAATTCCGGGCCTAATGGAAGGTACTGGTCAGCCGGATTATCGCACCTGTGTCGGCATCAGCACGCAGAGCGCGTTGCGCGAGATGATCATGCCCGGTGTGCTGGCTGTGGTTGTGCCGTTGGCCGTTGGTTTTGTTTTGGGTGCAGAAGCACTGGCTGGCCTACTGGTTGGTGCAACCGCCTCGGGTTTCTTGTTGGCGGTGATGATGGCCAATGCTGGTGGGGCCTGGGACAATGCCAAAAAGTGGATCGAAACCGGTGAAATGGGTGGCAAAGGTTCGCCTGCGCACAAAGCTGCCGTCGTTGGCGACACTGTTGGTGATCCATTCAAGGATACCAGTGGTCCAGCGCTCAACATTTTGATCAAGTTGATGAGCATTGTGAGCTTGGTCTTTGCCAGTGTTTTTGGTGCGGGCTGGCTCAGTTTCTAATCACATTTTCTCAGTTTTGGTAATAAACGTGAGTTCGGGATAAGCAAGTGGGTAAAAAATCTGGTCACAAATGAACACGAATTCGGTCGTTTTTTCGTGTTAATTCGTGCAATTCGTGACAAAAAGTGGTTACAGCATCCGCTTCGAGGACAAGTTTACTGTTTGCCGAATCCTGTATTCCGTATCCCGAATTCACGTTACTAAGAGACTGTTTAAAAAGTCTATTGGCTAAACCGAATTTACTCTGCGCCTGCTCCGGCTGGATTGACAAATCCAGCCGTGGACATGCCAAGATTTGTCAATCTCGGCAGAGCAAGTAACTTTTCAAACAGTTACTAAATAAAAAAAGCAGCGGCTAGCCGCTGCTTTTTTGGACAGGCCGAAAGTATACCTTAGCGATTAGGCGTAGGCATGCTCGCCGTGTTCGCTGATATCGAGACCCGCCTCTTCTTCCTCGGGGCTAACGCTCAACCCAAAGACACTGTCCAACGCCTTGGCAATGGCAAATGTAACGACGAAGGAAAAGCCAGCGGTCACCACGACGGTGATCAATTGCGTGACGAACTGGCTCGGGTTGCCATAGAGTACGCCCGTGCCCGCCGCATTGATCGCCGGGCTGGCAAAGATCCCCGTCGCCAACGCGCCCCAGACACCGGCCATCCCGTGACAACCCCACACATCCAGCGATTCATCCAGTTTGTGGCGCTTGATGAACTTGATTGCATAGTAACTCACCGGCGCCCCGATCGCACCGATCACAATTGAGGCCAGCGGGGTGACAAAGCCAGCCGCCGGGGTGATGGCTACCAGACCGACCACAGCCCCGGTCGCAATCCCCAACACGCTCGGTTTTTGATCGCGCCAGGCCAAAATCATCCAGACCACTGCCGCGGCTGCCGCAGCTGTATTGGTGTTGAGCAAAGCGGTGAACGCCAATCCATTGGCCCCCAGCGCGCTGCCGCCATTAAACCCGAACCAGCCGACCCAGAGCAACCCGGCCCCCAACACGGTAAAGGGGATGTTGTGGGGTTCGAGACTCTCATCCCCATAGCCGCGGCGAGCGCGGATAGCAAGTGCAAAGGCCAGGGCCGAAAAACCAGCGGTAATATGCACAACCGTGCCACCGGCAAAGTCCAGCGCGCCCATGTTAAAGAAAAAGCCCCCTACTGCCCATACCCAGTGCGCTACAGGGTCGTAAACCAGTGTGGCCCAGAGCAAAGCAAAGACGATGTAGGTCTTGAAGCGCACCCGCTCGACAAACGACCCGGTGATCAGCGCTGGGGTGATCACCGCGAAGGTCATTTGGAAGGCAGCAAAGCCGATGAACGGAATGGTCGTGCCATAGGTGTCGCTGGCCGCTTCACCCACCCCACTCAGGCCCAAATGTTGCAAACTGCCGATAAAACCGCCGGTAGTTGGCCCAAACGCCAGGGTGAACCCAATCAGCACCCATTGCAGGCTGATCAGCCCCATGGTGATCAAACTCAGGTTGAGGGTGGAGAGAATATTCTTCTTGCGCACCATCCCGCCATAGAAAAAGGCTAAGGCGGGCGTCATCAAAGTGACCAGCGCAGTGGAGATCAGCACCCACGCTGTGTCTCCTGTGTTGATGGTGGTTTCCATCGGTATTGTCCTTTTGTGAATGAATGATGAATGATCCAGGAACGAACTCACCACAGCCATGCACAATCAACCATGATGAGGGTGACAACTTATGCTTAAAAACAAGCGCGTCGAACCAGGGTACCAGGTTGGCATAATGCACAACTGAACCGTGAATAACGGACAAAATCTACTTTGATCTGAGCGTTAAATCACAACGATAGGAAGAAAACTGCGGAATTGTACCTTCGTGCGGCACGGTGATAGCTTAACACTGGGCAGAGTGCTGGGCAATGTGCAAATCGCACAATGTTTGGCGGGTACTTTATAGGTAGATTGTGACAAAAATGAGGGGAGGTCTGTGCAGATTGCTCAGGAGGTGGCAGGCTCGCCCCGAAACCAGTCGGCGATCCGGCGAGTGAAGGAAATCTGTTCGGGGGGTGGTTCGAGTTTTGCGGCCTGGAGCGCAGCGGAAAATTCTGCGCCGGTCTGGAAGCGCTTCTCTGGAGATTTGGCTAGCGCCTTGAGGACAATTGCTTCCAGTTCGGGTGAAACATAGGCAAACGCAGAGGGTTTGGGGGGGGATTGATGTAATTGGGCTTCAAGCAACTCGTTGCGCTCCCCATAAAATGGTTTGCGTCCGCTGAGCATTCGGTACACAATCACCCCGAGCGAATAGAGATCCGCCCGGCCATCGAGCGCAGGGCTGCTGCGGATCTGTTCCGGCGCGGCAAACGCGGGGGTACCATAAATGCCCTCATAGTCGGCAGGGTCTGCTTGTTGAAGATTGAGCGCCGCGCCAAAGTCGAAAAGCAGGGCTCGGCCATTCGCGTCAATCAATACATTTGCCGGTTTTAGGTCGCGGTGGACAATCCCCTGGCTGTGTATATAGTCGAGCGTGAGGGCCAACTGACTGGCAATCGCCACGGAGGCGGTCTCGCCGAGCGGTTTCCTGGGGCTTACATAACTTTCGAGGGTCGGGCCGTCAACCAGCGCCATGGCAATGTAAGGTAGCCCCTCAGCTTCACCGAGTTCATAGACCTGCACAATGCCAGGGTGATGCAAACGGGCAGCAAGTTGATATTCGTTGCGAAAGAGCTGGCGGATCTTCGCTTGTTTGGCCGCAGCCGGCTTGAGGATTTTGAGGGCAACCAGGCGGCCATCCTGGGCCCGCGCGCGATAAGCGACAGCCACAGCCCCAGCCCCCAGCATCCGGTCGATCTGATACTGGCCAAAGCGCTGACGCGGTTGCAAGACCAGTTCTCTGCTGTGCTCCTGAATCGGGTGTGACATGCAAGTGTTCCAATCTGGCTCGCACACAGGGCCGAAACGCAATCTGTGCCAGCCTCTTGCCAGTGACAGTCGCCTGACCTTGACGATAGCGCTTCAAAAATTATACCTGAAAATAGCAAAATAACAAGGGGGAGGGCGAAAATCGCCGGTAGACCCCAGGTGCGCAAATTCGGGCTGGAACGACGAGTGCAGATAGCGCAGGATTTACAGCTAAACTCTTCGTAGATACTGTATGCCGATGGGAAGTATAGAAAATCGGCCCCCTGACAATCATGAGCATTCAGGAGGCCGATAAGCAAGGTGAGGATTTGTGCGGGGCAAACTGTGGTTGCTGCCGCGATTTGGTTAGCCTAACCGGGAAAGCTCGTCGACTGCCACAATGCCACCGGCGTCGGGGGTATCCACTTCCCCCAAATAGGCCGGTTCGTTTGCAAACAACGGGCGCAGAAAGAGCGGTGCGATCATCGTCGTGGCCACGGCCATAAAGATCACTACGCCATAGAGCATGTTGTCGATCACGCCCAAGCTCAGCCCAATCTGGGCCACGACAATCCCCACTTCGCCGCGTGGCACCATGCCAACGCCAACTTGCATCATGCGGCGCAGGCCCACACCCCACGACGCCAGCCCACACCCAAAAAATTTGGTGAGCACGGCCACTACAGTCACCAGAACCGCCAGGGTGATCGCCGCTGGACTCGTCAAGGCATCCAGTTGGACTTGCATACCGACATTGACGAGGAAGAAGGGCACCAGAAACTCAGTCACGCCATTGGTGCGGGCGTGCATGGCATGATTGCTCTCGGTCGATTCGGCCAAAGCCATACCAGCCAGAAACGCGCCAATGATGGCCGAGATCCCTAAATCCGCGGCCACAATCGCCAGCCCCAAGCAGATGATCACGCCCATCACATAGACCGGCTGCTCAATGCGCAACCTGGCCATGAATGGTGCCGCGCGTTTCATGAGCGGGGAGCCCACAAAGGCAATCAACACGGTAAAGCCCAGCGCCAGTACAGCGGTGATGCCGATATCCAGATAATTGACGCTACCGCCCGCCAGGCTCGACACTATGGCAAGCACCAGCAGCCCCAACACGTCGTCGATCACCGCTGCGCCCAGGATGATGCGGCTGGTGGGGGCATCCAGCACACCGAGTGCACTGAGAACGCGCACCGTGATGCCCACCGAGGTCGCGACCATCGCTGTCCCAATAAAGAGGGCCTCGATCGTCGGTTCGCCCCAGAGCGTCATCAAGCCGTAGCCCGCAACGAAGGGCAACACAACGCCCGATACTGCAACGACCAGCGCTCGTCCGCCTACCCGCAAAATTGCGGCGGGTTTGGTCTCTAAGCCCACATTAAAGAGCAAGAAGATCACACCAATTTCGGCAAGAATGCTGATGATCTCGTTTGGTTCGACCCAGCCGAGCAAACTGGGCCCGATGATCACACCAGCTAAGATCTCGCCTACGACCGCCGGTTGGCGCAGACGTTCAAAGATTTCGGCCATTACTTTGGCGCCGGCCAACATCAAGAAAAGGCTAAGTAAAATGTCAGTTGTATGTTCCATAAAATGATTCTAGTGGTGAAATGACTGAAGAAAGCCAGTAGCAAAACAGTGACAATTGCAAATACTGCTTTGTGGATAAAAGCGTCGAATTCCTGGGCCAGGAACTCTTCCCGGGCAAGCCAAATAGTAAGGGAATTATACTGGATGGTGCGGTGGATAGATAATTGTGCACGCGCAATGTCGGCATAGGCCAGGGGGCTGCACAAAGTGGGGATAGCTGTCTGCGCGTTGCCGAATTTGTTATAATGGCCCAAAGCTGGCGATAATCTACGATAACGCGGCGCTCAATCCACACCCTGGATTGTTACGAGAGCACTAGAAAGGCGGTCGATGACAACAATTCATCTGGGAACCAGTTCCTGGCAATTTGATGGCTGGCGCGATGTCTTTTATCCCGCCGGGTTAGCGCGCACGGAACAACTCCCATTTTACGCCCAACAGTTTCGCACCGTCGAAGTGAATACCAGCTTTTATGGCTTGCCCAAACCGACAACCCTGGTCAACTGGGTGGAGAGTGTGCCGCCCGGGTTTAGCTTTTGCCTTAAATTTCCGCGCGCCATCAGTCACGAGCGCCGTTTGACCGATTGCGAGCCGGAGACATTGGCCTTTCTGGATGTGTTGCGCGCGCTGGGGCAGGCCGCGGCCCCGGCCTTTTTGCAACTTCCGCCGGACTTTTCCCGCCGCCGCTATGGCAAAGTGTTGGCCGATTATCTCGATTGGCTGGCATCTTGCAAAGAGACGCTGCGGATTGGGGTGGAGGTGCGGGCGCAGGATTTGATGACGCCCGCGTTTGCCACCTTTTTGGCCGAGCGCGGGTTCGCGTTGGTGATCGTCGATCGGGTGGGCTCGCTCGATCTCTACCCGGTTTGGAACGAGTTGATCGCCGCGGGGACGGCCCCGGCCTTTGCCCTCTTCCGCTGGATTGGGGATGACAAACAAGGGCCACAAGGCGATAACGAACTGGTCGCGCCGCGCGATGAGCAGCTTGATCTCTGGGCACAGCGTTTGCTCGATTGGCACCATGCTGGGGTTGAACAATATGGCTACATGCACAATCCGTACGAAGGGCACTCCCCAGCCAGTGTGCGCCGGTTGCAGGCACGCCTTGCCCAGCTTGCCCCACAGCCCGTCTGGCCTCCACCCGCCCCTGCCGATCTCCCGAGCGACCCCCCGAGCGACGAGCTGACTGGTGGCCAATTATCGCTCTTTTAGCCCCGCGGTGCCCTATGATGCGCGACGGCTCACGCCCCACGCGTCGCTCCCCCCGCATCCGCTGCCCTGTGGTATACTAGTGCGAAACTCATCCTTAATACTTTACGGGAAGGAGACCGGTGCATGGTCCGTACAATGCCCGTTGTCCATAACGAAGAAATTGAACTCTATATTCGTACCTACTATTCGCTACTGCGCAGCAGCGCGCCGATCCGCATCCGCAGCCTGGAAGAGACCCACGCGGCCATGAACTCCAGCCTGCATCAGCAGGCCAATAGCCCGCAGATTGATGTCTCCGCGCTGCTCTATTCGACCCTGCGCCTGCCCGAGGCGGTTCTATACGCAAAATTAATTGTGCTGGGGCAGATGGATGATGTCTTCCATCGCGCTGGTTATCCGGTAGATGAGTGGCAACCCGTCCGCGCGCGGGCGCGGCGGCGTAAATTCTTTTTCGAGGCCGAGACCGGCACCCTGGCCGCTTTCGTGGCTAGCGTCAGCGACATTGATGATCTGATCCCTTGTCTGACCACCTTACAGATCGAATGGAATAAAATTCACCAGAAACTGAACAATGGTCAACTTCGGCTGGATCTGCTCAACTATGACGAAAATTCGCCCGATGATGCCCCGGCTCTGTTGGCCGCGGTGCGGGAGGCCCTGGAGTTAGAAGTAGAAGATTTTGATAAGTTGGGCCAGGTTTGGCAAGGCCCGAATCTACTCAAGAATTTCCAGTGGGCTGCTCAGCAGGATCTGGATTGGCGGGTGACCGTGCTGGGGAGCGGGTTGAGCGATTATCGCCGCAGTGTGCAGACCTGGTGGGGCAAGGTAAATGAAGCCAGCCACGGCCTTCTCGCCACGCAACCTATCTATTTTGTCAGCAGCAATACCCACAGTATGGTAAATCTGCTCAGTGGCTTTGCCGGCCAGCATCAAGGGCGGATCCTGGACTTTATCAACGAGTATAACCCCGAAGGGCTGCGTGCTGAATACCAAAATCTCCCCCCCGAAAATAATGGTCAGCTCCAGAATCTTCTCTATTATGCGCTGCGCTATTATGTCAATCAATTTCGCCTCCAGGCCGACTTGCATCAGGGAGAAGCCGAGATCGGGGTGACGCGTGTCAGCGACCCCCATAATCTGGATGTCGAAGCACAGGTGATTGAGCTGAATCGGCTTGATCCGAGCCGCTTTGACCCGCGCTTGGGGAATTTATCCGCAGAGGAAGTAGACCTGCTCCAAAAGAGCGACGCCCTGATCCTGAATATTGATTATCCGCTGGGCATGGCTGCATACCACATCTTCAGCCAAATCAGCACCGCGGGCGGCGCAATCCTCGGGGTCTACATTCTGGGCAAAGCCGCAACCCTCAATGGCCGCGTCGGCGATGTGATGATCCCGAATGTGATCTACGACGAGCATTCGCGCAATTCTTACCTGTTTCGCAACTGTTTCATGGCGCAAGATGTCATCCCCTATCTGAATTTTGGGACCGTGCTCGACAACCAGAAGGCGATTACGGTGCGGGGAACGATCTTACAGAATCGTCACTTCATGAACATCTTTTACGAAGAAGGTTACACCGATCTTGAGATGGAGGCTGGCCCCTATCTCAGCGCCATTTACGAGGATGTCTACCCGCGGCGTTATCCGCTCAACGAAATCGTCAACTTGTTTATCAATGCACCCTATGACATCGGCCTGATGCACTATGCGAGTGATACACCAATCAGCCGTCGTCAAACCTTGCTGAGCAAAAGTTTGCTCTATTTTGGGGTGGACGCCACCTATGCCAGTTCAGTTGCTGTGCTGCGACGTATCCTCCGTAAAGAAGTCGAAAGGCTCCGTCATCAGCAAATCAGTGAACGTTTGCTCGATGAACTTGCTTGACTATGAACTTTCTTGCTGAATTTGCCCAAGAGTTGAAGCAGTCACACCCTCGCCCCGAATACCTGGCGCTGACCATTGCCGGCCTGGTTGACCCCGCTCTGAATATCAGACATTGGCTCGCTGAATTGGACGAGTTGGCCGCGCTGATGCATTACAAACTGGCTGATCTGCCTCCAGGGCGCGCCCGGGCTGAACGGTTTTTGCAGATCCTCAACCAGGAGCTGGGGTTTACAGGCAACCCCGACCACTATTACGACCCAGCCAATAGCTTGTTGGATGTGGTCTTGCAGCGGCGGGTTGGCTTGCCAATTATGCTGAGTCTGCTCTGCATGACCCTGGGGCAGCGCATAGAGTTCGATGTGGTGGGCGTCGGCTTTCCCGGCCATTTTATGGCTCGGTATGAGGATTCCGTCGGCGCCTGGCTGCTGGATCCCTTCAACGGGGAAGTGGTGGAATGTCTCGACGCGCAGGCCTACCTGTCGCAACTATTTCAGCGCCCGGTGCAACTGTTGCCCGAGATGAACGCACCGGTCAGCGCGGCAATGCTGGCCCAGCGCATTCTCAACAATTTGCGCAATGTCTACCTCAACCGGCGGGACTATCGGCTGGCCGCGCTGGTTTTAGACTATCTCCTCATTCTTCACCCCGGAGATGAAAGCCTGTGGCAAGAGCGGGGCTTGCTCCATTTTTATAACGAACAGTGGGAAGCAGCCGCACGCGATCTCAAGCGGTATTTCTTCCTCAGCGGTCAGTTGCAGTTTATCTTTAGTGCCGACGACGAGTTGCCCAGTCCGCCGACCGAGATCACGGCGAGTGACCGGCAGCTTTTTGATATTTACAAACAGATCGAAACCACCCGGCGACGGCTGAATTAGAGCGCCCGCTCGCTGGCCGTTCCCAGAACCTGATCCGAGGAGCCTGCTCTTGACGCTGCCCCATGATGCATCGACCCTTTGGAAGTTTTTGTACCTGATCTGTACCCCTTTTGTCTGGTTGTTTTGCCGACTGGAGATCGAAGGCCGAGAGTTAATCCCGCGCCAGGGCGGCTGTATTATCGCCTGCAACCATACACGAGGGCCCGATTTTGTCCTATTGGCCTATGCGTCACCCCGCCAGATCTATTACATGGCCAAAACCGAAATCTTCTCCTGGCACCCCTTGTTGGCCAAATTTGTTAGAAGTGTGGGCACCTTCCCGGTCGAACGGGGCAAGGCCGACGCGACGGCGATCCAAACGGCGTTCGACATCACGCGTGGCGGTCACGTATTGGGCATGTTCCCTGAAGGCACACGCAGCAAAACCGGCCAGTTGACTCGTGGCAAAAGCGGTGTTGCCCGCATCGCCATGATGGCCGAAGTGCCGGTCGTGCCGGCCGTGGTGATCAACGCGTCCGCGGTCCTGCCCGGGCTGTTCAAATTTCGCCGCCGTCCTCTGGTCACCGTCCGGTTTGGCGCACCGATCAAGATGCATGGCAACGCCGAAGAACCCGCGGATATCCGCGCCAACACCGACCAGATGATGCATTCGATGGCGCGGTTGTTACCGCCCGAGTTGCAAGGCTTCTATCGCGAAAAATTAACCGCTGCTCCGCCCAAATAGCTGCGAGGCAACTTTCCCCTTTAGCCACAGAGTTTACCCGGTCACTGGTACAAAAAAAGCGAGCCGCTTGCGTGGCTCGCTTTTTGGTTCCCAGCGGATAGATTTACAGCTCTGCCATGATCTCTTGCAGCGCTGCCCGGCTCGGTCGCGCCTGGGATGCATCCAGGTGCGCCAAGGGCGTATCCACAATGTTGAGCAACTCCAGCATGTTGGGCGGCTCGGTGTTGATGTAGAAGAGGCCGGTCAGCAACTTTTGGTCGCGTTGCCCTTGCTCAAGCAGGCGGAGAGCCGCCATCTTGTCGGTTGGGTCGTAATCCTCGCTCACCTTCTTGAGCTGGATCCACGAACCGTCGTGCAATTGCACTTCGCGCTCATCATCATAGTCGTCGATTTCGATCTCTTCGTACTTGGGCACGAAACTTAATTCGTGGATCGGCACCTCATTCTGCTTGCCCCATGCAAAACTCTTGTTCGACGTCTCGTGATTATTGAAGGTGACGCATGGGCTGATGATGTCAAGCACAGCAATACCGCGATGGCTCAACGCGGCTTTGAGCAATGTCTCGATCTGTTTGGCATCCCCAGCGAAACTGCGCGCCACAAAGGTTGCATTCGCGGTCAGGGCTTCCACGCAGATATCCAGCGAGGGCAGATTGTTGACCCCGGCATACTTGAGCACCTGGCCCTTGTCTGCGGTGGCGCTGAATTGGCCTTTGGTCAAGCCATACACGCCATTGTTCTCGACAATATAGACCATCGGCACGTTGCGCCGCGCCGCGTGTTTGAATTGGCCAATGCCGATCGACGCGGTGTCGCCATCGCCACTGACACTGACCGCCACCAGGTGTTGATTGGCCACCAGCGCGCCAGTTGCCACCGAGGGCATCCGCCCATGCACAGCGTTGAAGCCGTGACTATGGCCGAGGAAATAGGCGGGTGTCTTGCTGCTGCACCCAATCCCGCTCATCTTGATGACTTGCGTCTGATCCAGCCCCAATTCCCAGACCGCGGTGATGATCCGTTGGCTGATGCTGTCGTGGCCGCAGCCTTTGCAAAGCGTCGAATCGCGACCTCTGTATTCTGTCTTTTCCAAACCCAACGCGTTGACTTTCGGCGCGCGAGGCGCTGGCGCGGGTCGTCCTTTTGTCTCAGTCATGATCGGTTTATCCTTCTCGTTTACAGCGCTTTCACGATGCTGTCAGTAATAAAACGCGCCGAGAGTGGCATCCCATCGCACTTGCGCAACGAATGGAGTTTGGTGGCATATTCGGGAGTCTCGGTCACCAGGATCTTGTGCAACTGGCCGTCGAAATTGTTTTCCACCACAAATACGTGGTCATAATCGGCAATAAAGTCGCGCACACTCTGGCTGATGGGCAAAGCCTTCAGGCGCAGATAGCTCGTCTCGACCCCGGCTGCATTCAGGCGGGCCCGAGCCTCGATGATCGCTGGCTCGTTGGTGCCAATCGAGAGAATCGCCACGTTTGTCCCTTCCACCTCGTCGATGACCGGGGCTGGGACTAGCGTGCGCGCGGTTTCAAACTTGCGCTCCAGACGGATCAGATTGTTCTCCCAATCTTCGGAGCGTTCGCTGTAGGTGGCATATTCGGTGTGCCCAGTGCCACGGGTGAAATAAGCCGCGGCGCGATGTTCAGTCCCTGGCAAGGTGCGGTAGGGAATGCCATCCTGATCCACATCGAGATAGCGGCCCCAGTTGCCTTTCAGGCGATTCAGATCCTCTGCCGAGAGAATTTTGCCGCGGTCAAAGGGCTCTTCTGGGTAGTCGAACTCGTCGGTGATCCACAGATTCATCCCCAGGTCGAGGTCGCTCAAGACAAAAACCAGGGTTTGCAGGCGCTCCGCGAGATCAAACGCGGTGCCAGCCATTTCGAAACATTCTTTGGGGTCGGCTGGGAAGAGCACCACATGGCGGGTATCGCCGTGGCTCAGGTAGTAGGCGCTCAGAATATCGCCCTGGCTGGTGCGGGTCGGCAGCCCGGTGCTTGGCCCCATGCGTTGAACATCCCAGATCACGGCCGGAATTTCGGCAAAATACGCGAGACCGGCAAACTCTGCCATCAAGCTGATGCCGGGGCCGCTGGTCGAGGTCATGGCCCGTGCACCGGCCCAGCCTGCACCCAGCACCATCCCGATCGCGGCCAACTCATCTTCCGCCTGGACGACGGCATAGGTGGCTTTGCCGGTATTGGGGTCGGTACGCAAGCGCGGGGCATATTCGCTGAAGGCTTCGGCCAGGCTCGACGACGGGGTGATCGGATACCAGGAGACAAAAGAGGCTCCGTTAAAGAGCGCCCCCAGCGCGGCGGCTGAGTTGCCATCGATCAGGAATTTGCCTTCGTTGAAGCCACTCATGCGCTGGACGCGATAGGGCTGATCGTTGACGATATTTTCGGTGGCCCAGGCGTAGGCGCGTTGCACCATGTCCCAGTTCAGGGCAATTGGTTTGGGTTTTCCCTTAAAATTCCATTCCAATGCTGCTTGGATCTCATCCATCTCGATTTCGAGTAGATAAGCTGCAATCCCAACGTAAACCATGTTGGCGACATAATCGCGCAGCGCAAAGGGCAAATCAGCCGCTTTGACCAATTCTTTGACGGGCATTGCGTAGTATTGAACATCTTTGCGGCGAGCAGCAACTGGCAGCGCATCATCATACAAAATGATGCCGCCGGGCGCTACACTGATCATATCATCCGCTACCGTGGCGCCATTCATGCAGACCATCACCTCGACAGCTTCGCGGCGAGCCATATAGCCTTGTTTGCTCAGGCGGATGTTGTACCAGGTTGGGAGCCCTTGAATGTTGCTGGGGAAGAGGTTTTTGCCGGTAACGGGGATGCCCATCTTGAAAAGGGAGCGGATGAGCAAACTATTGCTGGTTTGGCTACCAGACCCATTGGCGGTGGCGACATTAATGTTGAAATCATTAATAATCGTGTCTTTATGCACAGGTAGGGATGTTTCTTCGACTAATACAGTCATTGCCTTCCTCCATTGGCAGGCGATTCACGGAAAACAATCGATAAATTAAAAGCCTCTTTTGGCACGCTTTTGTGAGAAAACAGGCTTTGGTAAATCCAAACGAACAATGAATCACACAGGCATCGGCGCTTGATCGGCTGGCGTTTCCAGGGCGACTCCGCGACTCGTCAACAAACGCATGTGCTCGATCAGCAATCGTTTGCCCGTGGCATAATCCGCCTGCCCAATCGCTTCCACAATCTCTTCGTGATAGTGCCAGACCCGCTTGAGGTAGGCATAATCCGCGTAGGTGTTGAGTTCGACTGCTTCGTAGCCATCCCAGTACGCCTCAAGCAAGCCTTGGACAAAAGGATTGTTGAGCCGCCGGAAGATGGTCAAGTGCAGCTCGCGATGTTCTGGATAGGGGATCTGGACCCGTGTGTGGTTGAGTTTGCCCCAGGCAGCCTGGACCAGATCGCGCAGATCGGCCACATCTTTGGGGGTCAAAAGGACGACGGCTTCATCCCAAAAAGCAACTTCCAGGTGGGCTCGCAGGGTGCTGAAGGCATCAAAGTGGTGACGATCCAGCGTCAGCCCCACCAGCAAACTGAGCCGTACGGCAGGCAGAAAGCTATAATCGGTGCGGGTGATTCCCCGGCGTGGGCTCGCTTCGACCAGCCCCAACGTGCGCGCCACTTCCATCTGCTCGCGCAATTTGCCTACACCGACTTTGGTCTCGTCACTCAATTCGGTAAGCGAAGGCAGGCGCTCGCCCGGCTTGCACCGCAAGAGCGCGTGTAAAAACTCTGACCCAATCTCAGCATCGGCTGCCATGCTTGCGAACCCCGCTTTTTTCCTGCCATCGGGCCTGGATTATGACCAAACCCACCATAATTCTCTGATTAATCCGATGATTCGTCTATCATACTACAAGGGCTGACGAAAGTCAAATGGTCAGCCCTTTGAGCATGCTCCCTTTGGGCAGGAATCGGCAGCGTGCGTTCGCTGCGCGCCAGGCTGCCTGGCATACGAAAAAGTCTTCAGTCAACAGCGAAGGTGCGAGGCATCATGCACCATACCGCACACCTTACGCCTCACGAACAAGTTCCGTGCCTTATCGATCATTCACCAGCGGTGGGCCAATAATCCAGAGCGGCAGCAGTCATCAGCGCGGCACCCACCGGCAGGGTCCGTTCATCAAAATCGAAGGTCGGGTTGTGATGGGGGCTGTGCATCGGCTGGGTCGGGTCGGAAGCGCCGATCAACACATAACAGCCCGGCGCACGCTCCAGGAATTCGGCCATGTCCTCCCCAACCATCATCGGGGTGATCTGCGCGACCTGTTCGGGGCCAACCACGGCTTCGGCCACCTGGTGCATCAAGCGGGCTCCGGCCTCGGAATTCACTGTGGCCGGTACTTGACCGGGCATCTCGACCGTACATGTTGCCCCATACCCGATACAGATATTTTCGGCCAGCGCGCGGATCCGCTCGGCCAGGAGGGCATGGACTTTGCTGTTGAAGCTGCGCACCGTGCCCACCAGCCTGGCCTGTGCCGAGACAATATTCCACGCTTCGCCGCTCTGCAAAAGCCCTACCGTCACGACCGCGGTCTCCGCGGGGTCTACATTGCGCGCCACAATGCTTTGCAGCGCTACCACAATATGGCTGGCGATCACGGTGGCATCGACCGTTTCGTGGGGCATGGCGCCGTGCCCCCCTTGCCCATGCACGGTGATCTCAAAGCGGCCAGCGCTCGCCCACAACGGCCCCGGCTGCACGATCACCTGGTTCAAGGGCAAGCGGCTCCACAGATGCAGCCCAAACGCGGCGCGCGGTTGTAGCGTGTCGAGGACACCATCGTCGATCATGGCTTTGGCACCTTGTGTGGTCTCTTCCGCGGGCTGAAAGACCAGCATCACCCGGCCCCGCAGCTGATCGCGGTGCTGCGTGAGCAATTGCGCAACGCCCATGCCAATCGCGGTGTGGCCGTCGTGTGCGCACGCGTGCATCACACCGGGGGTCTGCGAGGCAAATGGTAGATTCGTCTGTTCGTGGATCGGCAGCGCGTCCATGTCGAAACGCAGCAGAATGGTCGACGCATCCGCGGGCGCGGCCTCCCCTTCGATCACCGCCACCACGCCGGTTTTGCCGATCCCGGTGCTGACTTCCAGCCCCAGTTGCCGCAGGTGATCAGCCACGATCCCCGCGGTGCGGACTTCCTGAAAGCCCAATTCCGGGTGTTGATGAAAATCGCGCCGCCAGGCGACCAATTGCGGAAAAAGCTGCTCAGCTTCCTGCTTGATTGTCTCGTAGATGTTCATACTCGTTTACTTTCTTGCCTGGGGCGTGGATGGATGGATTCGCGTGACACAACTGGGCAACCGCGCAAGTGAAGCAGCGTTGCTTCGTGGTGCCTCTGCGCGCTGTACACTGCTGTTGATACAGGGTGCGTACGGTAAGTTATTCGGCAAGCGCGTCATCCACTGTGCGGTTGATGGCCCGTACTCCTTCGTAGCGGGTGCGCGCCTCGGTGAGCATGTTGCCCAGTGCCTGCAAACGCTCGCCCAGATCGAGTTCGCTGGCGCTGGCTGCCCAGGCTTCGCGCAGCAGCTCCTCGAACGATTTGACCCCATCAAGCTGGCCGAGGATCAAGTCAAGCTCGCCGATGACCAGTTCAAACATGCGGATCTTGCGGGCCAGCAAGTCGATGATGTGCGCTTCGATGGTCTCGTTGCAACTGAGGTTGAAGATCGTCACATCGTGCTCCTGGCCGAGGCGGTGGAGACGGCCAATCCGCTGTTCGATGCGCATCGGGTTCCAGGGGAGATCATAGTTGATCAACTGGTGGCAGAATTGCAGATTGCGCCCTTCCGCGCCGCTTTCCGTGCTCACCATCACGCGGATGGGGTCGTTGGCTTTGCCGCTGCCACGAAAGGCTGCTACCGCTGCCTCTTTTTGCGTGATATTCAGCCCGCCATGAAAACCGACCACGCCAATGCCCACACGCTGTAAGCGCTGCACAATTGCGTCCAGGGTTTGGCGGTACTCGGTGAAGATCAGAAATTTGCCTGGATAGCGCTGCAAAATTTCTTCGACCGCGAGCAGTTTACGCCCCACTGGGATCGATTCGGCGATGGTCAGAAAGCGTTGCAGCTCGGCGCGTGTCTGGTCGGTGTGCTCGCGATCCGCAATCATTTTGCGCAGGGTGGCGGCCACGGCCTGGGGGCTGCTGCTCAATTCTTTCTGCAAGGTGACGAGCGTCAGCCGCAAATGTTTGTTGCTGTCAATGTTGCGAAAGCGGCGGCGGATATAGTCGGTGACATCGCTGTAGAGCAACCACTCGGCTTCGCTCAAGGCCAAATGATAGATAGCTGCCTGACGTTTGGGGAACTTGACATCCACCTTGCTGCGCCGGTTGCGGATCATCACATCGTTGAGCAGACGACGGAGCGAGCGCGTATTTTTGGGCTGACGAGCGTCGGCCTGCTCTAGAAAGTGATTGCGAAAGGCGCGCACAGTCCCCAACTGGCCCGGCGCCAGGATCGTGATCAAGCTGTATAGCTCCATCAGATCGTTCTGTACCGGCGTAGCTGTCAGCAACAGCACATACCGTTTGCGGATCTGGTTGACGAATTTCCACAGGAGCGTGCTGCGATTTTTGAGCTTGTGCGCTTCATCCACAACCAGCAGATCGTATTCACGCGCCAGGATACTCTGGCTGTGATGGTTGAGTTTTGCCCGATCCATGCTGACGATCCAGCGGCCATCGGGTTGGTCGGCCACGGCTTGCCATTGAGCGGCGGTTGCCATCACCGTGAATTCTTCGTGGAATTTGGTGGCGAATTCTTCGCGCCATTGTTCGGTGAGCGAGGCCGGCGTGAGCACCAGGACCGAGCGCACCAATCCACGCTGGATCAACTCTTTCATGATGATGCCCGCTTCAATGGTCTTCCCCAGCCCAACCTCATCGGCCAGGAGTACACGCCCACGCATGTCGCGCAGGGCAGTCAGCGCGGCTTCGATCTGGTGTTCGTAATGTTCAACCTGGATGGTTTCCAGACAGATCAGCTCATCAAACCCGCGACTCAGCCGCAACTGTTCGGCCTGGTTGCGCAATTGGAAGAGTGCCAGGGGCTCGGGCGGGCGAATGCGGCCATGCGTGCGGAAGAAATTTTCCAGCGGTTGCGGCGTCTCGATCAGACGCGGCGGCAGTGTGACGCCCAGTTCGGCAATGCGAGCCGCCATGTCGTGATCGTAATGATAGCGATAGCCGCAGCGAAAACAGATGGTCGCGGTCTCTTCATCGAGCCAGCCACATTGTGGACAACGCTTGCCCAATACGGACTCTGGCGCCTTCTGTTTGCTTCTTTTCGGTTTGGTCTTGTCGAGATCCTCGGCGATCTCAAGCCATTCAAAACGCTCTTGACTCATCCTGGTGATCCATGTAGCAACATCACGAAGCCCGGCGCGCCCGTTGGCCCGCCCAACGGCGTAAACTCTCGATCTCCTCGGCCATCATCTGGCTGAGTGGAACCGTCTCTTGCAGCACCTCCAGCAAATCCGCCATGACCAGCGGGCGATTTTTGTCGAAGGCTTCGTATAGCCCCGCGATTACAGCCTGTTCGATCTCGGCCCCGGAAAGTCCATCCGACGCCATGGCCAGGGTGTTCAGATCAAACTGGGCCGGGTCGCGATTGCGCTTGCTCAGGTGAATCTGCCAGATCTGCGCCCGCTCTGTGGCATCGGGCAGGTCGACAAAAAAGATCTCGTCGAAGCGTCCTTTGCGCACCAGCTCCGGCGGCAATCCGCTGACATCATTGGCGGTGGCGATCACAAAAACCGGTTTTTGTTTCTCTTGCAGCCAGGTGATAAAGCTCCCAAAGACGCGGGCCGCGGTACCGGCATCGCTCACATTGCTGGAACCAACCCCGGAAAAGCCCTTTTCGATCTCATCGACCCAGAGCACGACCGGCGCGATACTCTCGCCCACCTTGATGGCATTGCGCAGATTTTCTTCGCTCGAACCCACCAGGGATGCGAAGAGCCGCCCAACATCCAGGCGCAAGAGGGGCAATCGCCACGAATTGGCCACCGATTTGGCGACCAGCGACTTGCCGCACCCTTGTACGCCCACCAAGAGAATGCCTTTGGGCTCGGGCAGGCCAAAGGCGCGCGCTTCGTCGCTAAAGGCCCGCACGCGTTTGCGCAGCCAATCTTTGAGCGTTTCCAGGCCGCCCACGTTCGTGAGCACTTCGTCGCTGGCATAAAACTCGAGCAAGCCACTCTTGCGGATGATCTGGCGCTTTTCGGCTGTGACCGCTTCGATCGCTTCCCCGCCCAAACGCCCACCCGCCTGGATGATCGCCTTGGCAACGGCATCTTTGGCCTCATTTTCGGTCAAACCCAAACAGGCTTGGATCAACCGGCCGCGCTGGCGCTTGTCGAGCGCAATTTCGATCTTGCCGTTGCGCTGCACACTTTCGAGAATCCCATCCAGGGTATGCTGGAGTTGGTCGGCAGTGGGCAACTCAAAATCGACAACAGTGACTTCTTTCTCCAATTCGCTGGGGATCTTCAAGACCGGGCCCAGCAGCAGCACAGTTTTGTTGCTGGTGCGTAAACCGAAAGCTACCTCACGCAGCCGCCGCACCACATTCGGGTCGCGCAGGAACGGATGAAAGTCGCGCAGAACCCAGATGCACGATTCGCTCTCTTCGAGAATGGCCGTCAGCAGGGCCAGCGGGTCCCGTTTGCTAACATCGTTGCGACCCGGCAAAGCTGGATTCAGGATCCCGGTTGTGGAGCTCCAGATCAGCAGACGTTTGCGCTGGCTCTGGGCGAGCTGGTCGATCTCGGCCAGCGCTCGCTCTTCTTCGGGGGTCACAATCCACAGGAGCGGATAACGCGCCCGGATATAGACGTCAAGAATTTCGTTCATACTTGTTGCGTGCGCTTAGCGCATAAACTGGGAGTATGGGTAGATTTTCCACTTTTCCAACTCCACACCATTGACATAAACGCGCGTCGCGGCCCAACTCTGCACATAATCCCACAAGCGCCAAAATTGGCGCAACTCTCGTTTGCGGAAGAGGACCCGATAGACCACTTTGCGGTCTTCGTCCAGGATCTGGCTAAACCCAGGCTGGCGTTGAGCCACGGTCAGCGCAAAATGGAAGAGGTCGGAGCGACTATGGCCAAACTCCAGGATCAAATGCCAGTTGAGTTCGAGGTGCGGAGGAACCACTTCTTCGCTGGTGGGTGGCTCTTCGGCAACCAAAGCAGCTTCGCCCGGGTCCGCCTGGAGTGCCTCGCTCAACAAGGGTAGCAATGTGGGCCGCAGATCGGGCTGAGGCCACGCCAGGCGCAGATCGCGGTGAAAGGTGCGCCACGGCTGGGGCGGGTGTGGCTGCTCGCCCAACTGGCAAAGCGCGGCGGCTAATGGATCCTTGCCCAGGTTGGTCGTGAGTGAGCGCAAGCGGATCGTCAACTCGTTCACCGGGCATTCGTTGCCCAGTTGCCACGCTCTCATCAACACGGCCCATTGTTCAGGGCGGAGCGGGCTCCCCAGAAGCGCTTGATTGCCCAAAAATTTGCCGAGCAGCCCCCCTGAAATCCCCGCCAGATCAGGCCAGTTTGCCAGGCCCGCGCCATCCTGGGCCAGCCAATAGGCCAACCAGGCTGTGCGCGCCACTCCTTCATTGCTTTGCCAGGCGGGCGTCTCCGCCAATGTGGCCAACTCCTGCTGGCTGGCCCGTGCCAGTTGCCCGCCTTCAAGCAGATTGACCTCCAGCTGGGCCAAATAGAGCTGCTGAAAAGCCATTGGCGCTGGTGCCGCGAGATCATCCACCCACTGCAGAAAAGCCCCACGCTGGAGCGGCGTCAACCCGGCATACCCGGTGCCATTTTGGATCGGCCCAATGTCAACCGGTAGATTCCCAGTGACAATTTGCAGCGCAGGGTCGATCTGCGTATAGTCATACTCGGGCGGATTGGCGGGCAGCGTGATCTGGCAATGATCCCATTGCCGAGTGGCTGCCTCGGCCAATAGAATGGTTGCGGGCGCGGCCTGCCCCGTGATGCGCACCAATCGATTGGCCGGTAACTGTGGTTTGGAGCTTGGCATATCTGTCTATTGTACCGACTTGTCCGAACCGCGTAAAGTAGGCTAAGCTGCGATTGCGCAATCGAACGGATGAACTGATCTCGGCAATTGGGACGAAATCGGGTATACTATACCCTATCGCGTAAATCAAGGGGAACCAGGATGACAAACATTGGGTAGTGACGTGAGATTATCACCAACCTGGTAAGAGGGAGATGCGAATGAGTG
>CAZIRP010000014.1:0-8896 GCA_964541665.1 uncultured Caldilineaceae bacterium
AACCATCTCTACCAAAACCGCCGCGGTGTGCGCATCAATGCCAGCTTTATGCCTGGCGACCGCTATGATGGGATTTCAGCCGACAATATCATCCGCAACAATCGGATCGAAGATAACAGCGAGCACGGGGTTTACCTCTACACCCGCGCCGACCGCAACACCATCACCGGCAACACCATTCTACGCAATGGCGTGAATGGCATCTATGTGCGCACCGGTGGCAACACCATCACCAACAACATCATTCGCGAGGGCGGCAATGGCATCAACATTGTCGGCGGTGATGTCATGCCCACTTACGAGCCGCTACCAGAATGGACGATCAAAGCGCCATTGCCTTCGCCCTTCCCTTCAGGCGACAGTAACGTGGTGATCAGCAACACGATCTCGTCCAATCACGACAGCGGCATTCGCTTGTTGGGTGGGCGCAGCAACAAAATTGGCTCACTGACCGCGGGCGAACCAGGCAACCGGATCGAGCTGAATGGCCGCGACGGGATTGCAATTGGCGATGCTTCTACCGGTGGGGTGGCGACGGATAACCAGATTCTGGGCAATACCATTCGCCAGAATGTGCGGCATGGCATCATCATCAGCGACCTGACCAGTATGCGCAACCGCATCAGCCGCAACAGCATCACCAAAAATGGCCAACTGGGCATCAAGGTGGAAACCGGCGCGCAAGGCGGGCTCTTGCCGCCTTCATCCAGCATTCTCAGCCCCAATCTGATTGGGGGGATCAGTGTGCCGCACGCCACGCTGGAAGTCTATAGCGACCCGGGGAATTCCACCCAACTCGTAGTGGATACGGTCAATTTTGCCTCGTCGGACGACCCCAACATTGTGACCGCAGCCGGGGTGAATGCCACGCTGCAGATCACAGCCCTGGATGATCTCGAAGGCGAAACCTACCTGGGCACGATTAGCGCGGATGCTGCCGGTAACTGGACCTTCCCCGTGCCCGCGGGCCAAGATTCAAAATTTATGACCTTGATCGCAACCGATACCGAAGGCAACAGCACGGCCTTTGGCAGCGCCGAGGCTGGGACCAATCCGCTCGCCAGGTATGAGATTGTGCCCGACCCGGATCGCGGGCTGCCGCGCATTCAGGTCACCGCGCCGGGGTACGAAGTGGTGGTGACGATGAATGATATTCTCACCGGCCTGGGCAGCGAGAACAACGGCGCGCTGGTCAAGGTGCCTGGGCTGGATGGGGTGTGGCAGCTCAATCTTAACCTCTTTATTGGGCCCAATATCGTGCTCAACCTCTCGCCGGGCGCGGGCACAAAAGAGTTGCGCCTGCGCAGCAACCCGACGGGCGCTCCCAACAACCCGACTGGCGTTAATGAGTATTTTGAGATCGACCCAGACACGGGCCAGCAAAAATCATACGACTATGCCAGCTTTGTCTATGTGCGCACGCACAACGGCAGCATCCTGATCGATGGGATCAAAATTACCTCGTGGAATACGGTGAGCGGCGGCCCCGACACCGATTTCAGCAATGGCCGGGCCTATATGCTCGCCAAGTATGATGCTGTGATGAACATTCGCAATGCCGATATTGGTTTCCTGGGCTCGGCTGATGGGGAAAGTTATGGCCTGGCCTGGCGCGACAACAATGGCACCAACCCGGATGGCAGCGAATCGACGATCCTGCGGACGCGCGTCTCTGGGGATGTCATCGGCAGCAAAATCCACGACAATTACTTTGGCATCTATACCTACCAGGCCGGCAACATGGTCTTCCGCGGCAACGAGTTCTACAACAATGCACGCTATGGCTTTGACCCGCACGACTTTACCCATACCGTGTTGGTGGAAGACAATATTGCCTACAACAATGGCTCGCATGGCTTCATTATCTCGCGCGGGTGCAACAACTTCATCATCCGCAACAATACTTCGTATGGCAATCACGATGTCACGGACAGCCAGGCGCATGGCTTTATGTTCGACCCTGGCTCCCCCAACTCGCGCTATCCGCAGGCCTCTTCGTATGAAAACCTGCTCGAAAATAATGTGGCCTATGGAAACGAAGGCTATGGGTTGCGGGTGCTCGGCTCGGTAGAAAACCAGGTCCTGCGCAATCGCTTCTACCAAAACCACTGGGGTATGAGCCTGGAAGGCGCTAATATTGGCCCGGATACTTCATTACCGCCGCTCGCTACCACCGGTAATGTGGTGGCCAGCAATGAATTCAACAACAACAGCGAATATGGGATCTACATTCGCGAGTGGGCCAACGAGAATACGATCGAGCGCAATACGATCAACGGGAACGGCGTGCATGGGATCTACCTGCGCGGCAATCACAATCTGGTTTTGGGCAACAAAGTGTCCCAGAATGGGGAAGCTGGCAGAGGCCACGGGATTGCCGTCACCGCGGCATCGGTTGCGGTCAGCACCGTGGGCAACCAACTGATCTCGAATACGACTGCCAGCAATGTGCAATACGGAATTGACATCCGGCGGGCCCAGCAGACCCTGGTCCAGGGCAACGTGGTTGAAAATCATTTCAGCCATGGGGTCTACCTGAGTGACTTCGCTGCCCGCAATATGCTGGTGCAAAATACCATCCGCAACAATGGCGGGTTTGGCGTCCGGGCCAGTGGCGCGCAGACCATCAACAACACATGGTCGCAGAATGTGATCTACAACAACCAGGATGGTGGGGTGGCACTGCTCGAGAGTGCGAATTTCAACATTGCCCCACCCACCCTGCTCAGTGTGCAGGGCGCGGCTGTTTCCGGGCAGGCCCAGCCTGGCCAAACCGTGGAAGTCTTTGCCGACCTGGGCGTTCAGGGTCAGTATTTTGTTGGCCAGACAGTGGCCGAGGCGGATGGCAGCTTTGGGCTGGCGATCAGCGGGAACTGGCCGGCCAGTAACCTGACGGCCATCGCGATTGATGGGGCTGGGAACGCATCAGCCTTCAGCCCCAGCCTGCCCAGCACGGGGCCAACAACGCCGACGCCCACCGCAACGGGCACACCGCCCACGGCAACGCCCACAGGCACACCGCCCACGGCGACGCCGACCGCAACCCGCTTGCCCGGCCAGGTCGATACGCAACTGTATTTGCCCCTGGTCGGAAATTAGGGGCACCATCGTCTACTCAACAGTCGGGCTTCGCGCAGAAGCTCGACTGTTGGCGGCATCAGTCCGGTTTGCTTAGCTGGATTCTCGGAGGTTCTACGTCAATTCTATAAATTGGTCGATAAATGTTGTAGATTCAGTGAAGGATTTGGCGTAATTTTCCGATTAATAAAGAGAGCGCACAAAATCGGGTAATCTCCATTTATCTTGATGATTCGACCGGCGGTGATCCAAAATGGCAGAAATTCAACAGTTGGTTCTTTTTGTTCAGCACTTATACAGCATGTCTCTGGATAGTCTGGCCGCGTTGCAGATTCCCCTGCCTGTCGGGCTGATCGGCCTGTGGCGCTGGGGCGTCTGGTTGCTCCGGCGTTATATCGGGCTCTTCTACCGACCCGAGAAGGTGAATGGCTTCACCGCCACGACCAGCATTATCACCCCGGTCTATAATGAAAATCCCGATGTCTTTGGCGCAGCGCTGCGCTCCTGGACATTCAACCAACCAACTGAAATCATCGCGGTGATCGACCAGAGCGACGAGCGCTCGATCCAGATCTTCCGCGAATTTATGAAGGTCTGCGAGACCATCGGCACGATCACGCCCAAGCTGATCATCACCGACAAGCCGGGCAAGCGCCCCGCTCTGGTCGATGGGATCCTGGCTGCCAGCGGTGATATTGTGTGCCTGGTCGATAGCGACACCATCTGGGCGAAGCGAGTGCTCGCCAATGTTGTGACGCCCTTTGCCGACCCCAAGGTGGGCGGGGTAACCACGCGGCAGAATGTGTTGGCCCCCAACTCGTTGGCGCAGCGCCTCTTTGATTGCTATCTGGACATCCGCTACAAGGATGAGATTCGCTTCCTGACCGCATTTGCCAACACACCCTTTGGGGATGCGGTGACTTGTCTGTCGGGGCGCACGGCTGTCTATCGGCGGTCTGCGGTGTTGCCTGTGCTCGACGGCCTGATGAACGAGACCTTCCTGGGCAAAAAGGTGATCAGCGGTGATGACAAGGCCTTGACGCTGTTGGTGCAATCGCACGGCTGGAAAGTGCGCTACCAGGAGAATGCTCGGGTCTACACCCCTGGTTCGACCGAGATGGGTACCTTCTTGAAGCAGCGTTTGCGCTGGGCGCGCAACAGTTGGCGGGCCGACCTGAAAGCCTTGGCCTCGCGCTGGGTCTGGCGCCGACCCCTGTTGGCCGTTCATCTGATGGATCGCCTGTTGCAGCCACTGACTTCGCTGATTGCTCCGCTCTATCTCTGCTATGCGCTTTGGCAGCAACAGTGGACAGCCGTAACCGTGGTGCTGACCTGGTGGTTGATCTCCCGGGCGATCAAGCTGTGGCCGAATTTGAGCCGCGACATGACCAACATCACGATTCTACCCTGGTATCTGCTCTTTAATTACTGGTCGGCTGTGGTGCGCATTTATGCCTTCTACACCATGAACCAGCAGGGGTGGATCACGCGCTGGAATCAGAATCGCATGGCAATCCTGGGGCCGATGCGGTTGGTGCCTGGTTATGCCGCAACCGCACTAACGGTGGCCGTGGTGGCCTTCTGGCTCTATAACTAGGGCATCCCCAGCTTACGTTGCACCGTTAGAGGTGGCAGCTTTCTCTGTGGATGAGTTTCTGAAAGAACGTGTAAGTTTCAGCTGGTAACTCACGTACGTGGCGCAATGGCCAGACCCGGGGACGGTGCAGCATTTAGCCGCCTGATTGCCCGCTGGGTTTGCGTAAGATTAGTTGGTAAGATCATGTAACGCCCTGTGAAGTAGCTTGATTGGTTGGCTCAAGCTTGCTTCCCGGGGCGTTGTCGGCTTATGGCGTAACCTTACACTTACTTAACCTTGCCGCTGAGCCTGGTGCCCGGTTAGGTAAGGATAACTTATAGGTGAAAAATAACGTATTTATTGAAGCATCTATCTTGAAAAGGGTTGAGGTCTCCGCATCTGACCCCGCTCGCTAAGTGTGACGCAGCAGTTCAGGATGGAAGCGAAGGAATGGCATATGGTGTCGAGCGGGCGTTGGGCAAAGTCACCCCGTTTGATCGAAGCGCTTTAGAAAGGATGGCTATGTTACATGTATCCCTTCGGAATGGAGTAAGCTGGGTAGCGTTACTCGTTTGTTTGGTAGGCACCCTTAGTTTATGGCCTGCTAACACTGCACAGGCCCAGGGTGACCCCCCTGTTTCCTATACCGCAGATAATCAGACGATTTTGGTCGGTTCTGCGTCGGGTGCTCCGGGGAGCCAACCCATTACCCTGCCCGCGTTGGCCGCGGCTGTGGCCGCGCAAGGTGGGGCCGCAGCGATTGTTGACCAGGGCAATGGTGTCTGGTTGCTCAACGCAATCGTGCGGATTCAGCGCACGGCCCGCCTGGACATCGCCAGCCCCGCGGTGAGCGAATTGCGCATCCAGAGCAATCCGTCGCGCATCTCCACCCTCACCGCGGAGCACGGTGGTGTTTTGGCGATCAACGGCGTGAAGGTCACCTCGTGGGATGAGACTGCCAACGCGGTGGATACCAATCTGGCGGATGGGCGCAGCTATATTCAGGCGTTGGATGGTGCCCGCCTGGAGATCATCAACAACAGCGAGATCGCGTATTTAGGCTATGGCTCGGGCACCACTGGCGGCGTGAGCGTGCGTAAATTGGGGGCAACTGGGCGCATTGAAAATAGCCGGTTGCACAATAATTTTATCGGTTTATATGCCTCGGAAGCTCTGAGCCTTACAATCAGCAGCAATGAGATCTCGTCGAATATCGAGTCTGGCCTGTTGATTCAGGATTCGTCGCAAGCGTTTGTCGTGTCTGGCAACACAGTGAAGCAGAATGGCGAACATGGGATTGTGCTTGCCCGCGGGGCCACGAATAACGATGTCAATGGCAATACAGTGCACGACAACACCGTCCATGGGATTTTGCTCGACCGCACTGGGATCGATAATGTTGTACGCACAAACGAAATCTATAACAACCGCGATGGGGTTGCCATTTCGCAGGCGAGCAGCAACCTGATCGATGGCAATCTGGTGCGCAACAACCATCAGGGCATCCGAGTCAGTGCTTCGGTTGGTACGCTCTCGACCAACAACCAGGTTATCAACAATACGGTCAACGCCAGCGGCGAGCATGGCATCTATCTCTACTCCAATGCCGACCGCAACCTCATCCGTGGCAACACAATCGATGGCAGCACAACCAATGGCCTTTACATCAAATCGGGCGGCAATCGGATCGAAAGCAATATCATCCGCAATGGCGTAACCGGGCTGAACATTACCGGTGGCGAAGCCGCTTTGGTGGCCAGCAGCGTGGATGCCGATTATGTCATGGAATGGGTCGATCAGCTGGAGGTACCGGCCACCCAGAATATCGTGATCAGCAATACGATCCGCGCCAATACCGGTGTGGGGCTGCGCATTTCCGGTGGTAGCAACAACCGCATCGGCTCCGATCCGGAGGCGCCCAGCGCGGGTGGCACAAACCTGATCGAAAACAACGCGGCCGAGGGTGTTTATATTACCCAGGCCACAGCCGGGGCCGCGTCCGCAAACAACCTCATTTTCGATAATATCATCCGCGGCAATGGCAAGAGTGGCATTGCCCTGCGCGATGCAACCACCGTTGGCAATCGCATCAGCCAGAACTCGATCACAGACAACGCGGGCAGCGCGATCAAGCTGGACGCCAATGCCCAAGCGGATCTGCCTGCGCCGGTGATCACCCGAGTGTTGGCAGACGGGGAAGCTGTGGGTACCGCGCCTGCTGGGGCCACGGTAGAAGTTTACACCGACCCGGCTGATGAAGCGGAGACCTTGTTGGGCGTCACCACCGCGGATGCAAATGGCCGCTGGCAGATTGATACAGCCGCGACCGATCCCAAACAATTGACCGCCCTGGCCATCGACGAAGCTGGCAACACGTCGCTCCTCAGCGCTCGTTCCGGCACCACCGCCCGGCCATTTTATGAGGTGGGGGTGGATGAAAATGGGCAGCGTCGGATCAGCGTCTCGACCGGCCCGGTAACAGTCTCGCTGAGCCAGGTCAGAGCTGGCCTGGGTTCGCTGAATAGCGAGAATCTACTGGTCGAGTTGCCCAATGGGGTTTGGCGGCTCAATGCCAATCTGTTTGTGGGCAGTGGGGTGACCTTGACCATTGCCTCGGCAGGTGGGGTGAACGAATTGCAATTGCGCAGCCAAAGCAGTGTCACGCCGACCACCGGGGTAGATCATGCGAGCTTTGTCTATCTGCGCACTCACGACGGCGCTTTGGATCTGGATGGTGTGAAGGTCTATTCGTGGGACGAAGCGGCCAACGCGCCCGACCAGGATCCTGCGAATGGCCGAGCGCATCTTGTGGCTAAGTATAACGCTGTCATGAACATCCGCAACTCGGAATTGAGCTATCTCGGGGCGTTTGGTGGCGAAACCGCGGGCGTGGTCTGGCGCGATGTCAACGACGTTGCTACCCCCAATGCCTTGCGGACGCGCGTCACTGGCCAGGTGATCGATAGCAAGTTCCACCACAATTTCTATGGGGTCTACCTTGCCCAGGCCGGGAACATGCTGTTCCGCGGCAACGAATTCTACGAAAACCTGCGCTATGGGTTCAACCCCCGAGAAGCCAGTAACCACCTGACGGTTGAAAACAATCGTGCTTACAAGAATGGCTCGCACGGCTTTTTGATCTCGCAGGGGGTGAATCATGTGGTCCTGCGTGGGAACGAATCATTCGACAATCTGGACCCATCTGCCAGCCAGGCCCACGGCTTTGTGCTGGAACCGGACGAAGCCACGGTGATAGTGGCCGCTGTGACCGGCGATAATGTGCTCGAAGCCAACGCGGCCTATCGCAACGAAGGGCTTGGCATTCGGATCATTGGCTCCAACAATAACGAGCTGCGTAACAATCGCTTCGAAGCGAATGGCGAAGCTGGGATTAGCCTGGAGCAGGGCAGCACGGCCAATACGCTGCTGGCCAATACCGTGCAGGGCAATCAAAGCCATGGCATTGTGTTGCGCGGCACCGCCAACAGCAACCTGGTGGCGAGCAATGTCATCACCGGCAATGTCGGCCATGGCATCTATGTGCGCTCCAGCAACAACAGCATCAACGAAAATACTGTTGAGAGCAATCAGTTGGCAGGAATTGCGCTGGCGCTTGAATCGGACCTGGCTCCGGTTCTGAGCGGCAATACCCTCCATGGCAATCAGGTCAGCCGCAACCTGGCAAGTGGGATCGACGTGCGCGGTGCGCTCTCGACGACGTTGAGCCTCAACCAGGTGGACACGAATGGTGAGCATGGTGTCTACCTGACCAACGGCACCGGTACCAGCCATTTGCTGCAGAACGAAATCTTTAACAACACGGGTTCTGGCATTCGCATGAGTGGCGCGGCAGCCTTCAGCAACAGTTGGAGCCAAAACTCGATCTACGCCAACAAGGCTTCGGGTATCCACTTCACCGGTGATGTCAACCCGAATATCGTGCGCCCAACCGTGACAACTGCGGTCGAATGTACCGTGTCGGGGAGTGCGCGGCCTGGCTGGACGGTCGAAATCTTCAGCAGTGCGGATGGTCAAGGAAGATTCTTCCTGGGTGAAACTGTCGCGAATGCCGAGGGCGCGTTTAGTCTCGACATTTCTGGGGGCTGGATGGGGCCGCAAGTGACGGCAATCGCAACCGACCTCCAGGGCAATTCGACGATCTTCAGCGCGTCGGTGCCAGCCCCGACCGATAGTGCCTGTCGGCTCTCCTATCTGCCGCTGATCAGTCGCTAAGTTGAAGCA
>CAZIRP010000014.1:8996-66069 GCA_964541665.1 uncultured Caldilineaceae bacterium
CTGTGCGTCCAGGGTGTTCGACAGAAGTCAGGCCGCTGCAAGCAGCCTGACTTCTTCCTTATCTTCCAACGATCATTCACGCACTACCAGCGGCAAATGAGTCAACACGGGCGGTGGTAATGTATCGATGCCCAAGGCCCCCAGCGGCAGACTGTCATCTCCGCGTCCATTGGCCGGGGTTTCGGGCCGCAAGTGATACTTCCCCGCGCTCAGCATGACAAATTGGGGATCGGCGTGCACGGTTTCGCTGCAAGGCGAGCGCACCAAACCGCTGCCCGTGGTCTCGAAGAACAAATTGTGGCTACACTGGTAGGTTGAGGTCGGGGGCGAAGTACGGTCTTCGATCCGGGTGCGGAAGAAGATATTGTTTTTGATCACTGTATTGCGGGGTTGCCGCAGCTGCGCCGAATCGCCCAACTTAAGCTGGCCGTTGATCACCGTGTTGTGATTAAATTCGACATTCTGCGCCTGCGCGATGGAAATTGTGTCCTCCTGGCTGGCATGGGTCAGCAAGTTCCAGCGAATAGTCGCCCGGCTGACGTGCCCAAGTTGGCCGGTGGCCAGACGCAACGAACTGCCGCGGCAATTCTGGAAATAATTGTGTTCGATGAGATGGTTGTCGGCAACGCCATCACTCTCGTGGATCACCAGGCAGCCGCTCGCCCCATCTTCGCCCTTGCCGATCTGCTGGAGCCGATCACCAACGAATAGATTGTACTGGATCAGGATCGGCACTGTCGTGGTTTTGATGTCGACACACTCTTCCATGTTCAAGCCGTCGGTACAGGTGTTGTGGGTGAACGAAACATTGGCCACATCGCGCACCTGAAACATATCTTCCGCTGGCGAATCGTAATATTGTTTGCTCAGCCGGTTTTGGCTGATCTCAATTTCATCGGGCAGGAGTATCTGTTTCTCGGCTGTGACAAAGATGTTGTGCCCGTTGCTGCCACCATCGATGGTATTGCCATAGATCGTCACGCGCCGCGTATCGTCCAGAATCCGGATGGCGTCGATCACGCCGCCGAGGATGGTGTTGTAGCGGATGGTGACATCTTCGATGTGACCGAGATTTTTGCCATCCACGCGGATGACCCAATCGCCTTTGGCAACTCCTTTGGTTTCCAGGTGCAACCCGGCGATGATGTTGTGAGACTGGGGGCGCAGACTGGCGAACAGGAAAACCGCCTCACACCCGTAAGGCTTGAGTGTGATCGGCTGGCCCGGTGTGCCCGCAGGAAGTTTGACCAAATCACTGGCCTGATATTCCCCGCCGCGCAACAATAATGTACTGCCCGGCGCGGCCTCGTCGATTGTTTCTTCCCAGTCGTCCTGGTTGCTCAGGATGATGGCACCTGGCGTGCTCTGTTCGTCTTCGCAGGGCTCCTGGGCCGGCCCAATTGGTATAGAGACACCGTAGCGCACCGCTGTTTGGTCGGGAACGTTTGGGGTCGCCCAGAGCGTTATCGGGTTGCCCAGTAAAAGGCCAAGCGAACCCAGCATCAACAAACAACGAGCGGGCAGAGAGTTTAGAAAATAGATCCGCATTTTACCTCGTAATTCATGGCACACAGCAACGATTGCCGTAGTGATGCGTGTGACGCACGATTGGCCGCCACTCACTACGCCTTTAACACGACTTACAGGCTAACTTACATGTCAACCCTATCTGTCCACAAAGAATGTGTATGAATTATAAAGTTTTCTATGGATTGCAAATAATTTGTATTCTCGTTTTGTGCCTGGCCTGGTTGTTCAGTTTTTTTGAGTCCCCGGCCACCGCCAGCGCGACCATTGACCCGGCGCTGCCGTACATCAGGCTGACCGGAGCCGCAGCACCCAGCGCTCCGTTGACAGGGAGCAATACCCCAATGGCTACTCGGAGTACAGGAGTGGGATCGAGCGATCAACCAACCTCGCCATTAGCCGCGCCTACCCCCGAGGCATTGTTGACGCGCCATGCCGTCGATGTGGTGACCGACGCCCAGGTGACCGGGTACCCCGATAGCCGCAAAATCGTGCGCGACAGCCGCGACAATCTCTATGTTGCCTATCGCAAAAAGAGCGCTGATGGCAAATTTCACACATTTGTTGCTGCTTTGCCGTCAGGCGGGCGTCAGTTTATCAACACGGAAATGTCGATCGAAAGTATCCTTGTGCCCGAAACTCAGCGCGTGCCTTCGCTCACCATCGACGAAAACGACGTGCTGCATGTGGTTTGGTACGGGCCTGATCGCACCAGCCAAAGCCCCAACGAGCGGCAGATCCGCTATACGAGGGCACCCGCCCAAGCGGCGGATCCGCTGGCTTGGGAGCCTGTGCGCTCACCGGCTGGGCGTATCGACGGCTATGGATTGCTGGCGCGTACGCCCAATGTCTCCAGCGCGATGTGGCAAGAGCACCCGGTGATCTTCGCGGCGGGTGACCAAACGTTGTATATTGCCTGGGAGGGGCGCGACCGTAACCACCTGACCGCGGCGCAGGTCAAGTGGAGCCGCTCGCTGGATGGGGGCGAAACCTGGAGCCGCTGGCAGAATATTCCGGGCGAACCAGGGGTCTATTATAGCCGCCCGACGCTGATCGCCAGTGCAGATGGTCGGCAGATCTATGTGCTTGCTTATGCGACTGATGCCGACAAGGTGGCCCAATTGGTCTGGACGCAGAGCCTGGATGGGGATACGCGGCCTGGTGACCGTTGGGCCCCGTGGCAGTATGTCACCGATGGCGACGGCGATGGGGCCAATGACACGGCGCAAGATCAACGGCATCTTTCGGCGGCGGTTGACAGTCGGGGAGACTTCCATCTCGTCTGGCAGCAACGGGCCGATCACGCGCCTGCCAGTGCGCCGCCCCAGATCCATTATGCCCTCTACTCGGGTGACCAGGGCTGGCACCCGGCGCAGCTCATTTTGCCGACTGATGATGCCGAACAGACCTTCCCCAGCATTACGGTTGATAAGGATGATCGGTTGTGGGTGGCCTGGAGCGAGCGTAGCCATGCTGTCAGTCAGCCCGCGACCGCGCCGACTGTTGGGGAAATTCGCGTGGCCAAGAAGCCGGTGCGCAGCCAGTGGCAGGCGATCCAGACGCCGATTGTCAGCCAGGGCGGCGCGGCCTTTTACCCCACCTTCCGCTGGCACCGCTTTGGGGTAGTGCATGGGGTCGATCTGATCTGGGTGGAGAGCGCGGTGGCGCGGCCGCTCAACGTTGAATGTGTGGCCGCGTATGCACCTGCCTGCACCATCTATTATGCCAATTTGGCTGGGCAATAATAGAAAAGCGGGGCGCTCGTAAACGCCCCGCTTTCAACCAGTTTATCATTTGCTGATCAATCGGGAACGACCGGTCACCCTACCCTGGCGTCGCTCCTTCAGTCAGTACTCATTCGCTGCTTAGTCTGCCGCTGGGGGATTGGGCAATTCGTGGGCAGTCGCAGCTGGCCATAAGAGCGAAGCAACCACCGAGATGGTCAACACCGCCGCGACCACGCCCAGGGAAACCCCTACCGGAATGTGATAGATGTCGGCGATTACCATCTTGACGCCCACGAAGACCAGAATGAACGAAAGCCCCAACTTCAGGTAGTGGAATTTGTCGATCACCCCGGCCAGGACAAAGTAGAGCGAACGCAACCCCAGAATGGCGAAGATGTTCGATGTGTAGACCAGGAACGGGTCGGTCGTCACCGCAAAAATAGCCGGGATCGAGTCCACCGCAAAGACCAGGTCGGTGCTTTCGACGATCAGCAGTACCAGGAAGAGCGGGGTAGCCATCAACTTACCGGCGTGGCGCACAAAGAACTTGTCGCCCGCATAACTTTCGGTCACCGGGAAGAAGCGGCGGAACAATTTGACCACCGGGTTCTGCGACGGATCCACCGATTCATCTTTCTGCAACGCCATGCGGATGCCTGTGAAGATCAGGAAGACGCCAAAGACGTAGATGATCCAATGGAATTCGTTGATCAGCGCGGCCCCGACAAAGATCAGAATACCACGCATGACCAGCGCACCCAACACACCCCAGAAGAGCAGGCGGTGCTGGTAGAGTGGCGGCACGGCAAAATAACCAAAGACCAACACAAAGACGAAGATGTTATCAACACTGAGCGACTTTTCGATCAAATAGCCAGTCAGGTAGGCAAGAGTCGCTTCGCTGTTGGTATAGTCCGATTCTGGCACAACCGTTTCCCAGAAAAAGTAGATACCCACGGCAAAGACCAACGACAGCGCAATCCAGACGACGCTCCAAATGGTTGCTTCTTTCACCGACACTGTATGCGAATGGCGGTGAAAAACGCCCAGATCGATCGCCAACATGATCAACACAAAGATATTGAAGGCAATAAATGGGATTAGCTCTCCCTCTAACACAACTTGTCTCCTTTATAACATAACAGAAATCTTCAGTGAGCTGAACGACTATCCGTTCAGTCGGACGTTAGTACTTATCTCAAAATCTCTGTGCCACACTGGCTGGGTTCAGCAACGCCACAGGGACACCAACCAATTTTGAGATGACTTCTAGTAACGACCGGGAGGCAACAAAAAAGGCGAGACTCCACGGCCCTGAATACGGGCGTGGTTGTCTCGCCAAACGTGTTAGTTCACGCGCATTAGCCGAGAGGAATCAATCCTCTGTCTTGACGACTAATGCCCCTAAAATGGTGGCTACTCCCAACCTACAAATAGCTATCGTAACGCCTGTTCTGGCTTTTGTCAAGTAAGTTGGCTTATATTGTGCGCTTTATTCGCTGGCTTTGGCCATGCAGCCATTCCTATTAGCGGTTGGGAATGCGTCGTTCGAGATAGCGCACCAGCAGGGCCAGCGCTACGGTCATGACCAAATACAGAAATGCAACGACATTATAGGTTTCGAAATAACGGAAGGTGCTGGCAGCATAACTGTTGCCCAAGCGAGTAATATCCTGCACACCCAGCGCCGAAACCAGTGCGGAATCTTTGAGCATGGCGATGAAGTCGTTGCCCAGCGGCGGCAGCACGCGGCGAACGGCCTGGGGCAGGATCACGAAGCGCATGGTCTGCCAGCGCGACATGCCCAGGCTATGCGCGGCTTCGCTCTGGCCATGGGCAATGCTTTCGATGCCCGCCCGGAAGATCTCGCTGACAAAGGCACTGTAGCCGATGATCAGGGCCAGTACGGCCCGCGCGGCAAAATCCAACCGGCGGATGCTAAATTCGGCCAGGGGATTGCCCAGCCAGTTCAGGCCAATCGACTGGAGGCCGCTTCCCAACCAGTTGATGGCATCAACCAGGCCGGGTGCGCCAACAAAGGCGATGTAATAGAGCAAGACCAACATCGGCACACCGCGCACAATTTCGACGTAAAAGGAAGTAATCTCTAACAGAATACGGTTGCGCGAAACCCGGATCAGCCCAATGAGCAGCCCCACGACGAGCGCACCGACAAAAGCGACAAAGGTTACCCACAAGGTATTGCCAACACCGGTAACTACCGCGCGAAAGATGGTTGTATAGTTGGCATCGTTAAACACATGCCACAAAAAAAAGATCGCCAGGGCGATGGCCGCGATCAGCCAGTAGGGCGTACGCGCCCACAGCCGATTACGCGCCGACACGCTGCGCATTTCCATTGAATGAACAGTCATACCATGCTCCGAATCCGATAAAAAAAACGCTGGTACCCCGAGGATACCAGCGTTACTATACCATGCGCCCAGCCGAATTGTGGATTTGGCTAGCCAGCGGCGAAATGATAGGGACCAGGTGAACCGTGATAGGCCACGCACCACATTTCACGCATCACGAGCAAGCCGCGTCTACTGGGTTGCGTCGTAAAGATAGAACCACTTGAAATTGAGATAATCCAGGTACCCATCCTGCTGCATCGAATTGATGGCCGCGTTGAAGGGGGAGACCCATTCGCTGCCCGGTGTAAAGATAAAGCCAAAGTCCTCGGTGGCCAGCGCGTCGCCAACGATCTTCAAAAGCTGCGGGTTGGCCCCAATATAGCCGCGACCCGAAGAGGCATCCACCAAAACCAAGTCGACATCACCCACGATCAGCGCTTGCACCGCCGCGCCGAAATTCTCGAAAAGTTGAATGCGTGGGTTGGCCTCGTCACCATCCAGAATCTCATAGACCGCGGTGTAGAAGCTGGTGGTACCCGCCTGCGAGCCGATCAGCAAGTCCGGGTCCGCGGCGAATTCCGCGGGTGTGGTGAAGCGGGTCTCATCTCCACGCACGAGCATGAATTGCTGGCTGGTCATGTAGGGGATCGAGAAATCGACCTGCTCGGCGCGCTCTTCGGTGATGGTGATGCCATCCATGCCCACGTCGAATTGCCCGGCATTGACTGCGGCGATCATCGCATCCCACGAGCTATTTTGCCACTCGACCGTGCAGTTGAGGCGGCTGCAGATCTCAGTCACCGCGTCGTACTCCCAACCCACCGCTGCCCCAGTGGCCGGGTCGATAAAGTTGAGCGGGAGATAGTCATTGGCCGTGACCGCGACGATGGTCTCACCGGCCAGATCCGGCAGCTGATCGTAGAGATCGGTGGCATTGGGGTCGGTGAGGTAGAACCAGCGCGTGTTGAGATAGTCTAAAAAGCCATCGCGCTGCATGGTGCCGATCGCCTGATTAAAGGGCTCGACCAGATCGCTGCCCGGGGTGAAGATAAAGCCCAGATCTTCGTTGCCAATCGGGTCGCCCAAAAGTGCGAGCTGATCGGGGTTGGCGCCGATGTAGCCGCGGCCACCTTCCGCCGAAGCGAGCACCATGTCCACATCCTCCGCCAATAAGGCTTGCACCGCCGCGCCAAAATTCTCAAAAAGCTGAATGCGTGGGTTGGCCTCGTCGCCATCCAGCACATCATAGACCGCGGTGTAAAATTGGGTCGTGCCCGCCTGCGAGCCGATCAGCAAGTCCGGGTCCGCGGCGAATTCCGCGGGTGTGGTGAAGCGGGTCTCATCCGCACGCACGAGCATGAATTGCTGCATGGTCTTGTAGGGGATCGAGAAATCGACCTGCTCGGCCCGCTCTTCGGTGATGGTGATACCATCCATGCCCACGTCGAATTGCCCAGCGTTGACTGCGGCGATCATCGCATCCCACGAGCTATTTTGCCACTCGATCGTGCAGTTGAGGCGGCTGCAGATCTCGGCCATCAAGTCGTACTCATAGCCCACTGCTTCGCCGGTTTGCGGGTCCAGATATTGAAAGGGTGTGAAATCGTTGGCCGTCACCGCGACCACGGTCCGCCCAGCCAGATCCGGCAGGTTGTAGACAACGTTGGGGCGCACAGTGGATGAGGCTGAAGCTGCCGTGGTCACTGTGGTTGTGGATGCTGCCGGGGCTGCTTCGTTATCTGGGGCACCAGGCAGCGGCACCGCGGCGGGCGCACAGGCAGCCAGGGCGAGCATGCTTACCAAGAACAACGTGAATAAGTAGTAGAATCGAGTCGATTGACGCATTGCACTGCTCCCTCGTGGTGGCAAGCTGTCTAGCTTAATGAGAAAAGAATTTTTGGTCAATGGGTCGGAATTGGGTCAAGAACCAGGGTAGAGACTGCTAAATTTTGTCTGCTATTATAGTAACATAAGCCGCGCGGCGCTTCAATAATTAACCCGCACCATTGGGACATCCAGACAGGATTGACGATTTACTATCGGCTGACCATAATGATGCATGTCGCACGGGGTGGATTGTTCAGCTTTACTGGCTGTGAAACAGAGTTGATGATGGCACGTCTCTCAAAAACCAAACGGCGTATCTGGACTGTGGATGCGGGGGAGTTCAAGCGCAAGGTGGATCTGCTAGCGGGCGAAGAGCCGTTGGAGATCCTGCTGCGCGCGGGCAACGAACAGCGCACCGTGGCGATCACCATGCGCACGCCGGGCAATGATTACGAATTGGCGGCTGGCTTTTTATATAACGAAGGCGTCCTGCACGACAAGCACGATCTGCTCCAGATGACTTATTGCACCGATGGCAGCGAGCAGGCGCAGGAATACAACGCGTTGCGCGTCCAAATGCGTGGCGAACAATTGCCAGAACTGGCAACCCTGGAGCGCCATTTTTTGACCAATAGCGCTTGTGGCGTCTGTGGTACCACGCTCCTGGACGATCTGGCGACACGCCCTTTGCCCGCGCTGGCCCCCGGCCCCCAGGTCACGCCGCAGCTGATCGCTACTTTGCCCGCCGCGTTACGGCAGGCGCAGCGCCTCTTTGACGCCACCGGCGGCCTGCACGCGGCTGCGCTCTTTACTGCCAGCGGCGAGTTGATGGCCGTCCGTGAAGATGTGGGCCGCCACAACGCGCTCGACAAGCTGATCGGCTGGGGGCTGCTCAACCGCCGCTTACCTTTCCACGAGCATATTCTGCTGGTGAGTGGCCGCGCCAGTTATGAACTGTTGCACAAAGCGCGCGTCGCTGGGATCTCGATCTTTTGCGCGGTCTCCGCGCCCAGCAGTCTGGCCGTGGAACTGGCCGATCGCTTCGGCATCACGCTGATCGGCTTTTTGCGCGGCGAACGCTTCAACATCTACAGCGGTGCCGAGCGGATCCTGCGGCCCGAAGCTGCCCCGGCCTAAAGCTGGCTGACCGCTACCGGTTGCGTAACGGTTGGCCCAGCCACCAGCGGGTTGCGCAGCGGGCGACCAAAAGGCGGCGCGCTGATCTCAAAAATGTCGCCCGGCTGGGGCGTGATCCCAGCAGCGACGCTCAGCGTGGCAGTGCCAAAGTAATGACAATGCACATCTCCTGGGCGGCGGAAGCCAGCATATTTGAAATGGTGATGCTCGATATTGGCCAGGGTGTGGGTCATGTTGGCCTCGCCGGTGAGAAATTCGCCCGACCAGAGCTCTTGCCCATCTCGCAGGATGCGCGAAGTCCCAACGATGTTGCTCGGTGCTTCGCCAATCAACAATTCGGGGCCAAAAGAGCTGGTGCGTAACTTGGAGTGGGCCAGATAGAGATAATTCTGCCGCTCCAGCACATGGTCGGAAAATTCGTTGCCCAGCGCAAACCCTACGCGCAAAACCGTGCCGCGGCTGCCGATCACATACAACCCCACCAATTCGGGCTCCTCGCCGCCATCCAATGCGTAAGCCGGCAATTCCAGTGGCTGACCGGGCGCGACCAGCCAATCGCCATCCCCCTTATAGAACCACTCGGGCTGCACCCCAATCTGGCCCGACGCTGGTTTGCCCCCTTCCAGCCCCAATTTGAACATCTTCATCGAGTCGGTCAGATCCTCGCTGTTGAGCCTGGTATGCATGGCATCGCGGGCTTGCGCGCTGCCCAGATGATCCAACCCGGTGCCGGAGAGGATACAGTGGGCCGGGTCGGGATGGTCGAGCGGGACGAGCAGCCGATTGTCCGCGATCACTTGTTCGTAATCGACCTGTTCGTCGCTGAGTTGTTGTTCGACCAGCGCCGCCAGGTTGAGATTGTGTTCATCCGCGGCCAGCGCGAGCTCGTAAACGCGCAACGCATTGTGCACCACGCGCAAGCTTGCGCCATCTTCGCTGACCACACCCACTTTGCGTGTCCCATCCAGGGCCTTAAATTGCACCAACCGCATTGGTTGCTCCTTTGTTCTGTCGAATATTCTGTCGAAGCGCGTGACTTCCAGATGATTGGCTCACGAATTGTACAAAAATGTGCGCAGGCGAGCGGCCACCGCGGGCCATTCCGTGTGCAAAATGCGATACCACGCGGTGTCGCGCACCCGCCCTTTGATGATCATGTGGCTCTCTTGCACGCCCTCAAAGCGAAAACCCATGCGCAAGGCCGTGCGCCGCGAGCGTTCGTTGCGCGCATTACACTTCCACTCCAGGCGCTGATAGCCCAGGCCGAAAGCATAATCCAGCAGCAGATAAGTCGCCTCGGTGTTGATCTTTGTGCCCTGCACAAGCGGGCTGTACCAGATGCCACCCAGCTCAATTTTGAGATTTTCCGGGCTGTTGCTCATCAGGTTGATCATGCCCACGGGCTGGCCGCTGGGGTGATCGACCACGCAGAGGCAACGCGCATTCACCGCCTCGACCTGGTGAGTGCAATAGACACGAAATTCCTCCAGGGTTGCAAAAGGCCCGGCAAAGAGATAACGCCAGATCAACCGTTCGGGGTCGTAGGCTGCAAGCTGGCGCTCGCCCAGCGTTGCCGCCGCGCCATTCGAAACGTGATAGAGCGGCTCCAGATCGTTTGCCAGATCCAGCGGGCGCAACAGGACAAAGTTGCCCTTGATCGTTACCGGATCGGGCTTCAGCGGCAGCGCGCCACGTCGGGCCAAAATTTCATCGGGCAGGGCTGAGGGCAATTCGGGAATCATCGGCGAGGCTCCTGGTTTGGGGGCGAGTTGCTCGGTACAAGGTGCAACCCGCACCTAACAATTTGGTGTGACAATCGCTCAAGAGGCTTCACGCTGGGTCAAAAAATTCCAGATAATGCGATGCACCACCCATTCCACCGGCGTATGGTCGTCGGTGAAGCGCGGCGCGTCCGCGGCAGGCGTCAGCAGCCGCACCCGGGGGATCGCTTCGCCGATCAACCCGGCGACTTCGGGGGGAAATGCGGCTGAAAATCCCGCGGCATTCTGGTTGATCTGCGCCAGTGACACAGGTTGTTGCAGCGCAACAACCAACGTGTTGCCCAGGGTGTCCGCGGGGCCAGGCTCGTCCACTGCATAGACCACGGGGAAAACCGTTGCCAGGGTGGCGGCCAGCGCATCGACCAGGGCAAAATTGCGCGCGGTGCGCCCAACATTGATCGCCACAACCCCATCATCGGCCAGATGGTCACGCACCAGCCTGAAAAACTCGACCGTCGCCAGATGGAACGGAATGTAGGGGGGGCGATAAGCGTCGATTGCGATCACATCCCAGCGCTGCGTGGCCGGTTGTTGCATCAGCCAGCGGCGGCCATCCGCAGCAATTGCGGTGAGGTTGGGCTGATCCATGCCAAAATAGCGCTGTCCCACCTCGATGATCTGCGGGTCCAGCTCGACGCCCGTGATGGGAATCGGCCCATACAGGTTGCTATAGAGCTCGCTGACCGTGCCAGCGGCCAGGCCGATCAGCAGCAGATTGTCGAGCGCATTGGTCGGGGGGCAAGGAGTCACTTCGGCTGAGCACGCAAGCGCCTCTGGTGGGCGAAAAAAAGGGGCTAGCAGAAAATAATCCCAAATACCCAAACTCAAAACGCTGTCGGGATGGTACACGCTGTGAATCCCCACGCCGTCGTTGAGCTTGAGATGACGCTCGCTGCCCCATTGGCGCACCGCAATGTAATTGTAAAAACTCTCATCTTCGTAGATCAGCTCGCCTTGCTGACCACTATCCCAGGCTGCCCGAACCCCGCTGGATTGGGTTGTCCAGGCCAGCAACAGGACGAGCCCGATGGCCAGCCAGGCCACCCAACGATGCGCGTGCCGCAGTGTCCCGAGGGCGATCACCAGCAGCAGGGCCAGCGCCAGCAAGAAAAAAGCCCAGCGTGTGCCATAGGCAGGGATCAACCAGAGCACGGGCAGAAAGGAACCGAGCAGGCTGCCCGCGGTGGCGATGGCCGAGATCCGCCCGGCAATTTTGCCACTCTGCTGGAGATCGGTGATGGAGAGGCGCACCACCCACGGGCTGATCGTGCCCAATAGGATGCCCGGAATGCTGAAGAGGCAGAAGATCGCCACGCCGGAGCCGAGCAGGAGACCGGGCGCAAAATTGTCGATCCCAGTCGCTGCCAGCCGCAGAATGGGCGGGCTAAACGTCGGGGCGAGTGCCACTCCCAGCGCCGCGGCTGTGGCCGTGAGATCGAGCGCTCGACGCTGGGGGAAACGGTCGGCCAGACGGCCACCCAGCCAGGCGCCAATCGCCAGGTAGAGCAGAATCAGCCCGATCAGCGCAGCCCAGACCAGTTGATTGTTGCCAAATACAGGCTCCAGCAGGCGCGCTGCGCTCAATTCCATGCCCAGGGTGGCGGCACCCGCGGTAAAGACCAACCAGTGTAGATAGCGCACAGTGTTCCAGGGTTAAGGCAATTGCCGTACCGACGGCGTTGTCCACAAAATCAGCAGGGCGAGGCCGAACGAGAGCGCTGCACTCAGGACAATGGCCTGGCTCAAGCCCCACCACTCGGAGATCACCCCAATGGCCAGGTTGCCAAAGGGCATAAAGCCAAAAAAGGTGAGGCTGTAGAGACTGAGCACACGCCCGCGCATCTCATCGGCGACCTGCGTCTGCAACAAGGTATTCAGCAGCGTGAATGTCTGCATAAAACCGATGCCCAGGATGATCGCCAACACCAACGACCAGCCATAGGAGCGATTGAGCGCAAAGATGATCAGCGCGATCGGGAAGCCGAGAATGGTCACCGTCAACCATCGGCCACGCTGCCCCAGATCTCCATAGCGGGCCACCAGCAGCGCCCCCGACACAGCGCCGATCCCCAGAAAGGCGTTGATCACCCCAAAAGCGCTGCCCGACTGCTGCAAGGCTTTGTCGACAAAGGCAGGCAAAACTGTGCTGTAGGAGACGCCAAACATGCTAAAGATCAGCGCCAACAACAAAATTGCTCGCAGATTCGGGGTGCGCACAGAATAGCGAATGCCGCTCAGAAGCTGTTGCCAGGGCGAGAGGGTGTTGCTGAGCGGTTTATGCGGGGGCAATTTCATCTTGAAGAGACTGGTGATCACCGCGATAAAGGAGAGGCCATTGAGCAGAAAACACCAGGCCGCGCCCACCGCAGCCAGCAAGAGACCCCCGACCGCGGGGCCAATAATGCGGGCGCCGTTGAAGGTCATCGAGTTGATGGCAATGGCATTGGGCAAGTCGGCCCGCCCCACCATGTCCACCACAAAACTCTGGCGCGTCGGCCCATCAAAGGCATTGACCGCGCCCAGACAAGCCGCCAGCACAATCACATGCCAAACCTGGATGATCCCTGCGAAGGCCAGGCCAGCCAAAACCAGGGCCAGGATCATCGCGCCGGTTTGGGTGAAAATCATCACCCTCCGTTTGGAGACGCGGTCGATCACAACGCCTGCCCACGGGGTGATGGCCAGCGCGGGGATGGCCGATGCAAAGCCGACCAGGCCCAGATCGCGCTCGGACTGGCTCAGCTCGTAGACCAACCAGCCCTGGCCGATGATCTGCATCCACGTGCCCATCAGCGAGACCAACTGACCGGCGACGAAGATGCGGAAATTGGCATGTTGTAATGCCGAAAATGTTTTTGGGATGCGAAATTGACGCGCGGGCGCCGGTAACGGGGTTGATGCCGGTAGCGGTTCCGGTGACACATGCGTTGTGCGCTGCGGATCCACAGTAGCCATTTCTACTACTCCGTTTCGGCTGGATCGGGCTGGTTGGCTGAGATGTTGTCGGGCGCAGGCAAGCCAAAATGCGAGCGTAAAATAGCCATCGCCTGCAAGACGATGAGACGCTCTTCGGCTGACCATTGCTCACAGCGGGCCGAGAGGTTGCTCTGGGCCTGGAAACGAACAGTCTCCAGGGTGGCGACCCCAACAGCGGTTAAGTTGAGCGTGACAAAGCGCCGGTCGTGAGGAGATTCGTTGCGTTCGACCAGGTTGCGCTGAACCAGTTTTGTCACCTGGGTGGACATCGATGACAGGGTGAGACCCACATGTTCAGCGACTGCCGAAAGCGTCGCCCCTGGGTGTTGATAGAGAAAGGCCAGGGAGCGAACCTGGAGCACAGAGAGCTCATGGCCGCGCTGGCTGCGGATCTCGCTGCGGATCACTTGCATCACGGCAGGCACAACGTCCAGCAAGTCGTGGGCGCAATCTTCGGCAGTCGGTTGCATAGCGTATGTTCACTTGTTTCTATGGCTGCAGTGAGGAGAAAGTTGATGGCTATCCCAATTGGGTACTTTGTCATCCAAACTGTTTTATCTGATCCACTATACGTTGCTACATTGAAATTGTCAAATCGGTTTCCAGCGGTCGGCCAGGGCTCCCAGGATTGGGCCGCCCAAGCAGCAACCGAGTAGCCTCACGACAGGTTTTCGATCACCCCCGCCGCGCCCATGCCCCCGCCAATGCACATGGTGACCAGGCCAAACTGGGCATCGCGCCGTTTGAGTTCATGCAGCAATTGAACGGTCAGCTTGGCCCCGGTGCAGCCAAGCGGATGGCCCAGGGCAATTGCCCCACCATTCACGTTGACCCGTTCTTCATCCAGCCCCAATTCGCGGATCACCGCCAGGGCCTGCGCCGCGAAGGCTTCGTTCAATTCGATCAGATCGATATCGGCCAGGCGTAATCCGGCCAGTTTCAACGCTTTGGGCACGGCCACGGTTGGCCCAATCCCCATCACTTCGGGGCGCACACCGCCGACCGCAAAGCTGACAAACCGAGCCAGTGGGGATAAGCCCAGGGCGCGCGCTTTCTCCTCGCTCATTATCAAGAGGGCCGCGGCGCCATCGCTGGTCTGGCTGCTGTTGCCCGCGGTGACCTGACCGCGGCTGTGGAAAACCGGTTTCAGATTGGCCAACGCGGCCAGCGATGTATCTTGCCGAATGCCTTCATCCTGCGCAAAGCTGAGTTGGCGAGTTTGGGTATGGTCGCCAGCCCCCTGCACGATCGTGACCGGCACAGGGACAATTTCATCGGCGAATTTGCCCGCGGCCTGGGCTGCTGCCGCGCGTTGATGGCTGCGCAGCGCGAATTCGTCGGCCTCGGCGCGGCTGATCTGATATTGGCGGGCCACATTTTCGGCGGTCTGCCCCATGCCGATGTAGACGCCGGGGTATTCTTCGGCCAGGGTTGGATTGGCGGCAAATTTGTTGCCGATCATCGGTACCAGCGACATGCTTTCGACCCCACCCGCGATCAGCGTCTCGCCCATCCCGCTGAGGATCTGTTGCGCCGCAGTGGCAATGCTCTGCAAGCCACTCGAACAGAAGCGATTGATCGTCTGCCCGCAGACGCTCTCGGGAAAGCCGGCCCGCAACGCGGCAATGCGCGCTACATTCATGCCTTGTTCAGCTTCGGGAAAGGCACAACCGAGCAGCACATCTTCCACCTCGCTGGGGGCAATCCCCGCCCGCTCCACCACACTTTGCAGCACCACGGCTGCCAGATCATCGGGGCGGGTGGTGCGCAGGGTGCCGCGCGGCGCTTTGCCCACGGCTGTACGGGCTGCGGAGACGATCACAGCATTCGGCATCTCTCTTCTCCTGAAAGGTAGATTTGGGATACAGGATTCGGAATACAGGATTCAAAATCTGAGTAATCTGCGGTTGCTCATAGAGAAATTAAATAGAGATCGCACAAATAGCGAGCAAGTAGGTGCGGTTTTTAACCGCATATTCTGGCCCTAGCCTACCTGTGCGGTTTCTAACCGCACCTACGATTTATGTGATATTTATCTGGTTTCTCTATCAGCTTTTCGTTTTGCTCAATTCCGCAACGGCTTGCCCTGCTTGAGCATGTGCCAGATGCGCGCCTGGGTTTTGGCTTCACCGGCCAGGCTGAGCAAGGCTTCGCGCTCCAGATCGAGAAAATATTGCTCATCCATCCAGGCTGGCGCGCTCAGGTCACCCCCGCACAAGACATGGGCCAGGCGAGTGGCGATTGTGGCATCATGCTCGCTGATGTACGCGCCATTTTGCAGCGAATAAATTTCGATCTTGAAATTTGCCAGGTGATCGCGGCCAGCGGCGTAGACAGTGCCGGTGATCGGGGGCGGGCTGTAGCCATCCGCGACCAGAGTCAAGACCGCGCGGCGGGCTTCGGCCAGCAGATAATCGATATTCAGCACAATGCGGTCGGTCTCGCGCAACAAGCCCAAGGCACGAGCATCCAGCGCCGACGTGGAGACTTTGGCAAAGCCGATCGTCTCGAAGATCTGGCGCAAATAGGGCGTGGGGTTGCTCTGCGGTGTGCGCATGGGCGGGCTGACCACACGGCGCACCAATTCTTTGCACCCGCCCCAGCCCGGAATGATGCCGACGCCGGTTTCAACCAGCCCCAAATAACTTTCAGCGTGGGCGACGATGCGATCCGCGGCCAGGCAAAATTCAACACCGCCACCGAGGGCGCGCTGAAAAGGAGCCGCGACCACGGGCTTGGGTGCGGCACGCAAGCCCAACAACAACGTCTGCCCCCGCTGCAGGAAGCCGGACAGGGTCTGCCAATCTCCCGCCTGCGCCAGGCTGCCCAGGCGTTGCAGATTGGCCCCGACACTGAAATGCTGGCCGTCGTTGCCGATCACCAGGCCGGTGGCGTTGCCATGCAGGCGATCAAGCGCGGCCTGGGCAGTTGCCATGGTCTCCTCGTCGATGACGTTGAGCTTGCTGCGGAATTCGAGCAACAAGACGCCATCACCCAGTTCGCGCAGAGCAGCAGCCTCGTTTTCGGCGAGGGCCGGGCGACGGCGCACCTCGCTCAGGGCGATGATCTGCGGGTCGTGGGGCAGGGTGTCGTATTGGCCGCTGAGCGGATTGTAAACCTGGGCGCTCCCGTCAACTTCGCGGTAGAAGTGCGTGTGTCCCTGCTCGAGCAGGGTGTGCACCCATGGTGCCACAGCAATCCCCTCCGCGGCCATGCGCTGGACGGTCGCGGCCACGCCGAAATGATCCCAGGTTTCAAAAGGGCCCAGCCCCCAGCCAAAGCCCCATTTCATCACGTTGTCGATATCGGCCACACTGTCGGCAATTTCGGGGATGCGTTTGGACGCATAAGCAAAGGTGTGGGCCAGCGTGTGCCAGATCAAGCGCCCGGCGCGATCCTCGGCCTGGCTCAATTGATGCAGGCGCTCGGGCAAGGGCAATTTGCGGGCAGCAGTCACGCTGGGCCACTGCGGCGCTTGCGGCGGCAGATAATCGATCTCGCCGCTGGTGACGGCCGCGGGCAGATTCAAGCCCCAAAACTGTTTCTGCCCAGCATCATCCAGCACCATTTTGTAAAAGCCCTGGCCACTTTTCTGACCAAGCAATTTCTGCGCCATCAATCGCTGGAAGAGCGTCATCATGCTGGGGTTCTGAAAGGTGTCGCGATCGTCATCGTGGGGGATCAGCGGGTAGAGATTGGTGGTGACCAGCGCGGCCACGTCGATGCCGATGATGTCGTGCAGGCGAAAGGTGGCCGAATTGGGCCGCCCCAGCAGCGAACCGGTGAGGGCATCTACCTCTTCGACCGTGTAGCCCTGTTCGACCGCATATTCGATCAGATTGCCTTCGATGTAGCTGAACATGCGGTTGGCAATAAAATTGGGCGTGTCCTTGCCGATCACCACGCCTTTGCCCAACGTTTGTTCGGCAAAGGTCTTTAGTCGCGCCACCAACGCTGGGTCCGTGGCCGGCGTGGGGATGATCTCCAGCAGGCGCAAGTAGCGGGGCGGGTTGAAAAAGTGCGTGCCCATAAAGCGCCGCTGAAACGCTGCGCCGCGGCCTTCGCTGATCACACGGATGGGGATGCCCGAGGTGTTGCTGCTGATGATCGCGTCCGCGGGCGCGACCGCCTCGATGCGCGCCATCAGGGCTTGTTTGGGCGCGGCCTGTTCGACAATTGCCTCGATAATCCAATCACTTTTTTGGAGCGCCCGCTCGAAATCATCGACCAGATTGCCTGGCTCAATGCGTTGGGCAACTTCTGGGCTGAAGAGATTGATCGGTTTGGCCTTGATCATGCGCTCAAAACCCGCCTGCACAATGCGGTTGCGGACACGCGGCGTTTCGAGCGTCCAGCCTGCCGCAGCCTCTTGCGGCGTCAACTCGCTGGGTACCACGTCCAGCAAACTGACTGTCACGCCTGCGTTGGCCAGATGACCGGCAATGGCTGCGCCCATTGTGCCGGCACCGATCACCGTGGCATGGTTGATTCCCTGAGGCATGTGGTTTCTCCTTTGTAACAGGTGTAACAGGACAGTGGACGATAGATGGTAGACGATGGCTAAACCGTCCACCGTCCGTCGTCTATCGTCTATTGTTCGGCTTGCGGTTCGAGATGAACCAGTGCCTGCCCGACATTGGGCACGCCCGCACGAATGGCCTCTTGCAACCGGGTGCTCAATTCGTGGGCTTCGCTCAAGGGCAGTTCGCCGTCGATCAGCACTGCGACGGAGATAAAAAGTTTGCCCTCCACCTGGCGGATGTGCAGATCGTGCGGGTTGCGCAGGTGGGGAATCTCAGTCACTGCTTTGGCAACGGCCTGGTGGATGCGTTGCTGCAGGCCTGTGCTCACGCGGGCGCTGGGTAAAACTTCGCTATTGGCGGGCTCCATGTGGGTATGGATCGAAGCCAGCTCGGGCAAGCGCTCGTGGAGGATCCGTTCTAGCTGATCGACCCGTTGATGGGCTTCGGCCAGGGTGAGGTTGGGGTCGATGCCCACATGCAGATGCAGACTCAATTGCTGGTCGGTCAATTGTACCCACCATTCGTGCAGATTCACGCCGACTTCCTGAGCAACGAGGCGGGTGGCGGCAAAGAGTTCGGGCGCGCTGTCGGGCCCTTGCTGGGCTTCCGTATGCACGATCACATCATCGACGCCGGGTTGGGCCAACAAGCGCCGCCGCACCTCATCCGCGATGGCGTTGGCCTCTTGCATCGGGAGATCATGCGCCACGCGCACATGCAGATCGATGGCGACTTTGTCCGCGGGGCCGCGGCTGCGGATGCGATGAAAGCTCTCGACGCCGACTACATCACGCACAATTTCGCCGATCTGTTCGGCGTCAAGCGGTGCCCGGTCGACCAGGGCAGGAATATTTTCGCGCACCGTATCCACACCGATCTTGGCGATCACCCCAGCCACGACCAAAGCCATTACTGGGTCGGCCCAGGTGTAGCCCAGCCAGGTGGCGATCAACCCGACGAGCACCGCGCCACTTACGCCGATGCTGGCGAGGGTATGGCGGGCATCGGCCAACAGAAGTTCGCTGGCCAGTTGGTTTGCTTTGCGCAATTCCCAGCGCCCTGTCGCGAATTGAACCGCGGCACCGAACAACAACGCGCCGATGCTCCACCAATTGACCTCCAGCGGTGGTGGATCCAGCAGCCGACCAAACGCCCCGGTTGCCAGTTCCCAGGCAGTGATAAAGAGGACACCGGCGATAAAGAGTGCGGCCAGCGTCTCAAATTTGCGATGGCCGTAAGGGTGTTCCTCATCCGGCGGCTGGCTGCTGATGCGAATGGCAATCAGCCCAATCACATTGCCGATGCCGTCGAAGAGCGTATCCAGCCCATCGGCGATCAAGCTGAGCGAACCAGTGATGAACCCAACGATCAACTTACCGGCGGTTGCCAGCAAATTGAGGAAAAAGGTGATCAGTAACACACGCCGAATGGCGGGGTAATCGCGTTGCATAGATCAAAATCAAGCTCAAACCAACCTGTGAAACAGCGCGTACAACCAGCGCACAAATGACGACGGGCAGACCATTCGCCTGCCCGTTCATCTTATCAGCTTGCCGCCCGGTCTTGCCAATCCTAACGGCGTAGAATCATGCTATGTGCGCCATGATTCGGATTACACCCCCCGAAAAGCCCCAAGCTTGCTGGGGGATGCCCACGAGATACCGTTATTGCTGGACGTTACCGTTATTGCTGGACAATGGGCAAATGGATACCGGTCTGGGGCTGGACGCGCGCGGGCGTCAGCGGATCGCCAAGCAGCAAGAAGGTTTGTGCCGCGTCCTGGCAGCAGACATTATGGGTCAACAATTCGATGTACCCGGCTTCGACCAACTCGCCCAGGCGGGCTGTCATGGCCGGTGCCTGGTAGAGTGTCTGCAAAAAGCCCCGTTGCAGCGCATCATGGCCATAGACCACGCTCAGGCCGGATGACCCCCACACCGCAATTGCCCCATTGCCCGTGACAAAAAGCCGCTCATCCAGCGTCGTGCCCGAGTCGGCTGGTTTGTGGAATTGAGCGGTCATACAGGTCATGGACAAGGCGATAAACAACTCATTGCGATTGGTAAACGCGTCGGGGTCGTTGAGGGTGACAAAGCCTGCCACCGATTCATCCTGATCCATGCGCCCCCATTGCCAGTGATTGGAGTGACCAGAGAAGATGGCCAACCCCGCGCCGCGGCTCAGGGCGTCGATCACGTGGCGTTTGGTTGCAGCGGCATTCTCCATGCGCCAGCCTTCGACTCGGTCTGGGTCGCTCAGGGTGGGGAATGGATCGTAATAGTACCGACCCACCTGCAGACCGGACGCGGCCTTGAGCTGCGCGATCTGCTCGCGCAAGAGGGCAGGCGTGACCGCGTGGTCGCTATTCTCTCCGCTGAGATCGCAGATACCGGGCAACGCGGTTTCGGCGCACAACGTCCGGCGGATCATCAGATCGCTCATGCGGGCAAAGTCCCCGGCGTTGTCGCGGACTGTCTCGCTGCCTTCGCTATGTTGCTGGATATAATTGTCGGCGAAGAAGAGGTTGACATTGCGCCAGTCGCCGAGCGTCTGGTCGGTCTCGTAGCGGATGATCTTGTTGACCAGCATGTCCAGCTCGAGCACACTCTTGACCGGGAAACGACCGATCCAGATATCGATGGCAAAAAACCGGCCATTTTCGTCGGCGCCATTATCGCCTGTCAGCGGGTCATCACCATCCAATTGCGCATAGCAATTGTCGCAGGCTGCCTCGCCCAACCAAGGATCCACATAAGCAACATAAGGGGGCACATAATTGGTAAAGTGCGCCTTTTGTTCGTAATTATGGGGATCCCAGGTGCCATCGCCGACCATCACCACCGAGATTGGCGTTTGTTGCCAGGTTGCCCGGGCAAAGCGCAAAAAGGTGCGGATCGCTTCAGCAGAGATCTGGCCATAGCTCCAGTGATCATAAATTGCCTGGACATCGACCGCAACCGCGCTGTATCCCTGGCCGCGACGATGAGTCAGCAGTGGCTCCAACACCGCGATAAAATTGTCGGGCGCGATATAGATTGCCTCAGCCCCAGCCGCCGCGGGCAATTGAGCGGCCCGGTGAGGCTGGATCGTAGGCGCGTGGACGGTGCCCGGGCCAGCGAGCAAATAGCTGCGCCCCGCCTCGTCTTCAAAACCCGCGGCCGTGGCCCCGGTCAAGCTGATCGGCGTGCTGGGGTCGCTCACATCATAAAGGCGATAGGCACCCTGATCGGTCGGCGCATTTTGCCATTGATAGCGTTGCCGCTCCTGCAGCCCCTGAAATTCGCGGCCAGCCCCAGCCAGGTTGAGCGCGGCCACTTGCTGCCACGGCGCACGATCCAACCAGACTGCGGCATCGGAGAAGGCGCTGCGTGAATCGGTCAGGCGGATGGTGAGCTGCTCAACCGGCGTGGTATTGCTGATGACAATGGTGTGGTTGGCCGAGTGGCCATTGACGGGTAAAGCCTGCCAGGTCAGGGCATGTTCAGTGGCCCCGGCTTGCACTGTAAAACTATATTCGCCGCCATAATGGGTGCTCATGGTCAGCGAGTAATAGGCGGTGCCAGCGACCGATGGCAGGCCAGCATCGATGCGGACCGTGGCGGTTGGCGGTGGCTGGCTGGGATTGAAGCGGAGCTCGCGATGAAACCAGTGATCACCATCCGCGCCGGGCTGATAAGAATCGTAAATTCGATTCTCCACCCAAACATTGCGCTCGATGACGGTGCTGCTGGTTGCTGCGCTGCCCGGTGCCACGGGCCGACTGCTCATGCGCTTCCCGCCTGCTGAGTTGCTGGTCAACCAATAAATTTCGTTCAGATTCCAGCGATTGCCAACGGTGGCGGTATAAAAGCGGATGGCCGAGGTCGCGGCCAATTGGCCATTGACCAGCCCGATAATCTCCAGGGGAACGGCTGTGCCATTGTGTAACAAGTCAAGCGTGGCTGGATTGAGTGTGGCGAGGCTGATCCCCGCGTCGATCAATGCCTGGCCGCTCAGCTGTTGCAAACCAGGCTGTTCAACGAGGATCTTGTATCCATTCTGACGGGCGAGGGGGTTGATGGGGGCGAGTGTTTGTGTATCGGCCGCGGCGTGGATGGTGGGTTGTGCGGCCGCGCGCGCGGCCGCCAGAAATTCGCCATTGTCGGGTTGGATCAGCGCTGCCTGGGCAACTGTGGCCTGGAAGGCAGTCGCCTGGTAGACCTGCCCATTGTCCGCTTGATAAATCGGGCTTACGGCGATCACAGCAATCGGCTGGCCATACAATTGCCCGCTGCGCAACACAAAGACGGGCGCTGTGGGCAAGGCCACGAGTTCCGGTGTGGCGTTGCTGCGCACCAGCGAATCATCCGCCACTGGGGGGGCCAGCGGGGCCGCGGGTGCCAGTTCGCCTACCCACGGCTCGGCAACAAGCTGGTCGATCTGAATGTCAGGGCTCGACGTGCCGCTCAATTGAACAGTGTAGAGCTGCATGGGCAACTCGTACCCCTGAAAGCGGATAGTGGGCAGCAGATCCGCACGCTGCTCGCGCGCGTTCCAGTGCAATTGGACCCCCGCGCTTGTGCTATAGACCTGGAGTGGCTTGGGCTGGTCGATGGTTTGGGCGGCCACTGGTTCAATGGCTGGCAAGGACCAGCTTAAACTCAGCAGCAAAACTAGCACCCATTGTGACGTCAATGAAGCCCTCATAAAAAAATACCTTCCTCGATTGATTTGATAAGTTACAGTGGTGGCTGCGGGCAACGATGGTCGCCCCTGGTGAAAGGGATGTTCATAACTCGCTAAACAGTGTAATGGAAATTGTTGTCACGAACATGACGATAACACAGCGCGATCTCCACTGTAAGCGCCTGTTCAGCACCTCGGTGCAGAAAAGGGTTGCGGAGCCCGAATCGAAGCCGGGCCGCTCGGCGTGGCGCAGCACTTCAGACAGGAACGAGTGATCATAGAGCCGGTTGGCCATGCTGCGTGCAGGGTGTGCAAATGCCAGCATCCTGAACCCCTGCGCTCAGCATACCATAAAAGTGATTGAGCAGAAGTTACAGAATATTGACGGATCGTCTTCCGCGGCCAAATCTCTCTTTAATTTTCTGCAACAGAGCAATCAGCAACAAATTGTAGATCGGCCGTAGTCTGAGCAACGACAAAATGAACCCGAAACGGATTCTGCTGTTGCGTAAATCAGTTGACGAGCTTGCAGCCTCTCCTCTATACTCGCAAAGAGTATTGACAGCTAAATGGCGCTTACTTTCCTGGTGGATTTGAAGCGCTTGTAAGGTTTCTGGCCCGGACGTCACAACTCGCCTCCTTCACTGCCTGCGTCCATCATCCCACAGTTGTAAAAACGGTTGTCCAGTCACAGAATGCTCCACATACGTAACGTCTGTTGGTGTGGCCGCGGCTTGTGGCCTGCGTTTCAGAAAAAAACACCAGGGTTTGCGCAGGGTAGGGTGACTGTGCACACCATCATGAATACCGATTGATCACGGGCTATCGAAGTCACGTATTTCCGAAATAGAGGAGAGGTTGATGCAAAATTTGCTTGATGAGCAACCCACGGTACCAGATCGCCCGCTGGCAACGGAGCCAGACGCCGAAGCGCTGACCCGCTTGGGGCGTCGCCAGCTATTGACCGGGGTAGGAGCCGCGCTGGCCGCGACCGCGTTGGGGCAGGGATTGCAATCGACCACCGCGCAGGCCGAAGAAGCGCCCGACCAGCCCGCAATGCGTTCGCCGCGCCATTCCCTGGCCCAGGCCGCGGCCGAACCCGCCTTGCCCAGCCTGGCTGTGATCGCCTTGAACCGGATGGGGTTTGGCCCGCGCCCTGGCGATCTGTCCGCTTTCCAGGCCCTGGGCAGCACCACCGAAGCGGCCTTTGCCGCGTATGTGGAACAACAATTGAATCCTGCTGCCATTGACGACAGCGCGTGCGAGGCCATTCTGGCGACTTACCAGTTTCAAACGTTGGAAAAATCGCTGGCCCAGTTGTGGGCTGATCATGTGCGCAAAGAGGGCATCGATTGGACCGAGCGCACCCGACCAATGTGGGAAACGGAATATGCCACTTTTCTGCGCGGTGTACACAGCAAACGCCAGTTGCTCGAAGTGTTGGCCGACCACTGGCACAATCACTTTAATGTGTACGGTCGCGAATACTGGACAGCGCCGGTCTGGGTGCATTACGACCGCGAGGTGATCCGCACCCACGCGCTTGGCAATTTCCGGCAGATGGTCGAAGCAGTTGCCCAGAGCCCGGCCATGCTCTATTTTCTGGATAATCAATCCAACTCGGGCGGCAACCCCAACGAAAATTATGCCCGTGAGCTCTTCGAACTGCACACTATGGGAGCCGAGAACTATTACGGCGTCCATTCGACCACGGGCCCGGGCAATGTCTTTGAGCACCCAGCCCCCAAAGATGAAAATGGCCACCCGCTGCTCTACGTGGATGATGATGTCTACGGGGCAACCACCTGCTTCACCGGCTGGCGCGTCGATCCCGAGACTGGGCTCTTCAAATTTGATAATGCGGCTCACTTCCCCTACCAGAAAATTGTATTGGGCCGCGCGATCCCATCCGCGCAAGGCATCAAGGATGGTCGCGATGTGCTCGACTTGCTCTGTTACCACCCGGGCACCGCGCGGCACATTGCCCGCAAGCTTTGCCGCCGGTTGATCAGCGACCACCCGCCCGAAAGTGTGGTCCAGGCCGCGGCCGACACCTACATGGCCAACCTGACCGCGGCTGATCAGCTCAAACAAGTGGTGCGCACGATCTTGCTTTCGCCTGAATTTGCCAGCACGTGGGGTGCCAAGATCAAACGCCCGTTTGAATATGCGATCAGCCTGCTGCGCGCCAGCGAGGCAGACTTTGCCCCCGATAATGGGAATTTTCGCTGGGTGTACAGCCAGACGGGCCAGGAATTATTCAGTTGGCAACCACCGAATGGCTATCCCGATTTTAAGGAGCCCTGGAGTGGGACGATGCCCATGTTGCAGCGTTGGCGGCTCTGCAATTGGCTGATCAATTGGACCTATGGCGGCGACGGGCCCAACAAGGACGAGTATCGGTTGCGGCTGGTAACCCCGGCCAATCGCACAACCTCGGTCGCGATTGTCGATTATTGGTCGAATCGGCTCCTGGGTCGCGCCTTGCCTGCTGCCGAACGGACCATTCTCATCGAGTTTATGGCGCAAGGTCGTCAGCCGACGGTGGACTTACCCGCCGCGGAAATCGCCGAGCGCGCCCGCTTTATGATCGCCCTGCTCTTTCAGTCGCCTTCGTTCCAGTGGCGTTAAACCACCACTAGGTAATCAACCAAGGAGCTTTTGTATGTTTCAGCTTTCACGTCGGGGGTTTCTGGTGGGCTGTTCAACGGCCATTGCCGCAATGGCGGGCGGGCGCATCAGCTACACGGCCTTTGGCAATGCCGAAGCCGAGCCCAACCAGGAAATTTTGATCGTCGTCTTTCTGCGCGGGGGCATGGATGGCCTGAGCGCTGTCTTCCCCATTGCCGGGGATGATCGCGGCTTTTATCAGGAAAGCCGCACAAATATTGCCATTCCCGTGGCGGGTGACAATGCCGCGCTGCCCCTGGGGGACTTTTTTGGCCTGCACCCGGCGGGCGCACCATTGCTCGAACTTTATCAGGCCCAGAAGCTGGCGGTTGTCCATGCCACCGGCCTGACCAGTGATACGCGCAGCCATTTTGACGCCATGCAATTTATGGAACTCGGCACGCCTGGCAGCAAGTCGGGCACCACGGGCTGGCTGACGCGCCATCTGGAGAGCGCGGGCAACCTGCCCGCCGAGATCATCATGCCTGCGATGGCCGCGGGCAATCTCAGCCCCACTTCGCTGGCGGGCAGCAACGAAGCCATTGGCATGAGCAGCCCGAGCAGCTTTAGCCTCAACTTTCACTGGCGCTACAGTGGGTGGATGCGCAGCGCGCTGCGCGAGATGTACATGGGCGATTCGTGGCTGCATTCTGCCGGTCAACAGACGCTCAATGCCGTGGATGTGGTCGAGTTGAGCAACCCCGGTACGTATGTGCCAGAAAATGGTGCGGTCTATCCCGGTGGCAGCTTTGGCAGCAATTTGCAGGCCATCGCGCAGATGATCAAAATGCAGCTTGGCTTGCGTGTGGCTACCATCGACCTGGGAGGCTGGGATACGCACGAATATCAAGGGGACGGTGGCACCGGTTATTTCGCTACCCGTTTTGGCGAATTATCGAGTGGATTGGCCGCGCTCTATACGGACCTGAGCAACACCGCGGGTACCGACCACACCAAGCGCATGACCATTGTGGTGATGAGTGAATTTGGCCGCACCTTCAAGCAGAATGCGAGCCGCGGCACCGACCACGGTCATGGCAATATTATGTTGGTGCTCGGCGGCAATGTGAATGGCGGCAAAGTCCACGGGCAATGGCCCGGCTTGCAGGCCGATCAACTCTACGACAAGCGCGATTTGCAGATCACCACCGACTACCGGCAAGTGCTCAGCGAGATTCTGATCCGGCGTATGGGCAACGCCAATCTGGGCCACATTTTCCCCGGCTACGCGAGCTATCAGCCGCTCAATGTTGTCGCTGGCGCGGATCTCGCGCCGATCTACCAGCCGACCGAGCCGACCCCGACGCCGATCCCTGGGGCTACACCAACCGTCACACCGACCCCGCGCGGCACCATTCCGCCCGAGCAGCGGACCAACACAACCTATCTGCCATTCGTGCAGCGCTAACAAAATCTCGTTCACGCGTTCGGGCAATCTCTATCAGTCTCTACAGGCCACCTCGGGTCGGGATTGATAGAGATTGTTGCGAGTGGTGACCGGTCGTTCGTTCCAAAAATCACCACCAATCCCCTTTTTTTTCCTGCTTTCTTCCAATCCCTGGTATGATTGAGGGTAATTCTTCTCATTCCAGAATAGAACTTACGCAAGCCTTGACTGAAAGTTCACTAGTGAATGATGTTGCTGATCCTGAAATGGTTCAGGCACCGTGTAAGTTTTGCATTGTTGACCCTTGCGGAAAGGAAAAAGCATGATCGCTCAAGACTATTTTAATGCCCGAGACACGTTTGAAACCGGCAATGGGCCGGCCGTGATCTATCGGCTCGCAGCGCTGGAAGAACAGGGCGTTGCCCAGGTTGCGCGGCTGCCTTTCTCGATCCGAGTCTTGTTAGAAGCGGCCCTCCGTCAGGCTGACGATTTTGAGATCACCAAAGAGTCGATCGAAACCATCGCCCGGTGGAGCCCAGAAACCGCTGGCTCAGTGGAGATCCCCTTCAAGCCCGCGCGGGTGGTGTTGCAGGATTTTACCGGCGTGCCCAGCGTGGTGGATCTGGCCGCAATGCGCGACGCAATGGCTCGGCTTGGCGGGGACCCGAAAAAGGTCAACCCGCTTGTCCCGGTCGATCTGGTGGTGGATCACAGCGTCCAGGTGGATCGGTTTGGCAGTGTGATGGCGCTGCACTTCAACGCTGAGCGTGAATTTGAACGCAACCGCGAACGCTACGAATTCCTCAAGTGGGGCCAGGAGGCCTTTGCGAATTTCCGGGTAGTGCCGCCCGCCACGGGCATTGTCCACCAGGTCAATCTGGAATATCTCGCCAAAGTGGTGTTGCTTGGGCCGCACAATGGCCAGCAGGTCGCCTACCCCGATTCGCTGGTGGGCACCGATAGCCACACAACGATGATCAATGGTTTGGGTGTGGTCGGTTGGGGTGTTGGGGGTATCGAAGCCGAAGCCGTGATGCTGGGCCAGCCAATCTACATGTTGTTGCCCGAAGTGGTGGGCTTTAAGCTGACTGGGGAATTGCCCGACGGCGCCACCGCCACCGACCTGGTGTTGCGTGTGACCGAAATGTTGCGCAAAAAAGGGGTGGTGGACAAATTTGTCGAATTCTACGGGCCTGGTTTGTCCAAGTTGAGCCTGCCGGATCGGGCGACGATTGCCAATATGGCCCCGGAATATGGCGCAACCATTGGCTTCTTCCCAATCGACAATGAGACGCTGCGCTATCTCGCGGGCACAGGCCGCAGCGAAGAGCAGATCGAACTGGTGGAGCGCTATCTCCGCGAGCAAGGGCTCTTCCACACAGCCGACACGCCGGACCCCGTCTTTAGCGACACGCTCGAACTCGACATGAGCACGCTCGTACCCAGCCTGGCTGGCCCCAAGCGCCCGCAGGATCGGATCGACCTCGGCCAGGTCAAAGAACGGTGGCAGGCAATGTTGCCCGCGCCGGTGGGGCCGCAGGGCTTTGGCCTGACCCCCGAACAGTTGAAGGTTTCGGTGGTTGTAACCGAGAATTCGGGCATCGGTCGGGGCTTTGAACTCACCCACGGCGCGGTCGTTATCGCGGCCATCACTTCCTGCACCAACACGAGCAATCCCAGTGTGATGGTCGGGGCTGGTCTGTTGGCGAAAAAGGCGGTCGAGCGCGGTTTGGATGTCAAACCGTGGGTCAAGACCAGCATGGCCCCGGGCAGCAAAGTGGTGACGAGCTATCTGGACGAAGCCGGGTTGACTCCCTATTTGGAAGCTTTGCGTTTCCATACGGTTGGCTATGGCTGCACCACTTGTATCGGCAACAGCGGCCCCCTCCCCGAACATATCAGCGCGGCGATTGCCAAAGGCAATCTGGTGGCAGCCGCGGTCCTGAGTGGGAATCGCAACTTTGAAGGGCGCATCAGCCCGGATGCGCGGGCCAATTTCCTGGCTTCGCCGCCGCTGGTCGTGGCGTATGCCATCGCTGGTACGGTGAATATCGACCTGCTCACCGAGCCCCTCGGTTACGATCCAAACGGCGAGGCCGTCTATCTGCACGATATTTGGCCGTCGCAAGAAGAGATCAAACAGGCCATTCGCCGCAGCCTCAAGCCGGAAATGTATCGCGAGCAATATGCCAATGTCTTTGACGGCAACGAAGCGTTCAACAAAGTTTCGGTGACCGGGGGCGACCTTTTCCAGTGGAATCCTGACAGCACCTACGTCAAAGAGCCCCCCTTCTTTATAAACTTCTCGCTGTCGGTCCCACCGGTGGAGCCGATCCAGGGAGCGCGAGTGTTGGCGATCATGCCCGACAGCACCACGACTGACCATATCAGCCCGGCAGGGAATATTGCGGCCAAGAGCCCCGCTGGCCAATATCTGACCGAGCGGGCCATTCCGCGTTCCGAGTGGAATAGCTATGGCAGCCGCCGCGGCAATCACGAGATCATGATGCGCGGCACCTTTGCCAACATTCGTATCAAGAACCAGATGCTGGATGGCGAAGAAGGGGGCGATACGGTCCACATCCCTTCGATGCAGAAGATGTCGATCTACGACGCGGCTATGGCCTATCAAGAACAGAGTACGCCGCTGATCATCCTGGCGGGCCGCGAATATGGTTCCGGCTCCAGCCGCGACTGGGCCGCGAAGGGGCCACAATTGCAAGGCGTGCGCGCGGTGATCGCCGAAAGCTTCGAGCGCATCCACCGCAGCAATCTGGTCGGTATGGGCGTGTTGCCGCTGCAATTTAAGCCCGGCGAGAATGTCAATACGTTGGATCTCTCGGGTTTTGAAACCTTCGACATTCTGGGGCTGGATGATCAGATGCGCCCAGGCCAGGAATACACGGTGCGCGCGACCGCGGAGAATGGCGCGGTAAAAGAATTCCAGGTGCTCAGCCGCATTAATACGCCGGTGGAAGTGACCTATTACAAGAATGGCGGCATTCTGCAGACGGTCTTGCGTCGCTTGGCTGCCAGTTGATCGGTTAGGATACTATGGCCACACTTACAAAACCTATAAGCTACGAAACCACGGGGTGGAATCTCACCGAGCTGCTGCCTTCGACCGAGGAAGCGGTGATCAGCGAGCGCCTGGCCGCGTTGGAAGATGCGGTGCAGGCTTTTGTTGCCAGGCGCGCGGCACTGACGCCCGCGATCTCGCCTGGGGCCTTCCTGGCGATCTTGCGCGAGTATGAGCAGATCATCGCGCAGGTGTACAAATTGGGGGCGTATGGGAGCCTCTGGTTTTCCGCCAATACGCAAGACCAGGCCGCGCTGACCTATCGCAACCGCATCCAGCAAGTCTATACCGATGTGCAAAATCGGATGCTCTTTTTCGATCTGTGGTGGAAAGAATTGAGCGATGAGCAGGCCGAGGCGCTCTTGCCCGCGGGCGACGAGCAGGCTGATTATCGCTTCTTTCTGCAGGATCTGCGCCGCACCAAACCATTCACGCTGGATGAAAAGTCCGAGCAGTTGATCAACATCAAAGATGCGAATGGCATGGAAGCGCTGATCACCCTTTACTCCATGTTGACCAACCGGCTGGAATTTACGCTGGAGGTGGATGGGGAAGCCCGCACGCTGACGCGCGACGCGTTGATGAGTTATGTCCATTCGCCCAAACCGGAATTGCGGGCCGCGGCCTATCAGGAACTCTACCGCGTCTACGAGCGTGAGTCCAGCATCCTGGCGCAGATCTATGTCAACCGCGCGCGCGATTGGCATAACGAGCAAGTGACGCTGCGCAACTATAGCTCGCCGGTGGCTGTGCGCAATGTCTCGAACGACATTCCTGATGCCGCGGTCGAAGCATTGCTGCAAGTCTCACGCGCCAATGTTGGCATCTTTCAGCGCTATTTCAAGCTCAAAGCGGGGTGGATCGGCCAGGAACGGTTGCGCCGCTACGATATCTACGCGCCGTTGGCCAGCTCCGACCGGCAAGTGGACTATGGCAACGCGGTCGAAACGGTGCTGGATACCTTCGAACACTTTCACCCCGAGATCGCCCGCCAGGCCGCGCGTGTCTTTTCGGAAAATCATATTGATAGCGAAGTGCGCAAGGGCAAACGGGGCGGCGCGTTTTGTGCAACGGTTCTGCCGAGCATCACCCCATACGTGCTGATGAACTATACCGGCAAGATCCGCGATGTCGCAACGCTGGCCCACGAACTTGGTCATGCCATTCACAGCATGTTGGCCGAGCACCATTCCTTGCTGACGCAACACCCGACCTTGCCATTGGCCGAAACCGCTTCGGTCTTTGCCGAAATGTTGCTTACCGAACGCTTGCTGGCCGAAGAGCGCGACCCAATGGTGCGCCGCGAACTGCTCGCGTCCGCGGTCGATGACATGTACGCCACGGTGATGCGGCAGGCCTTCTTCGTGCTCTTTGAGCAGGACGCGCACGCCGCGATCATGCAGAATCGCTCGCCCGAAGAACTGCATCAGATGTATCTTGACAATCTGCGCGAACAATTTGGCGACAGTGTGGAGATCCCGCCCGAATTCCAATACGAATGGGTCTCGATTCCCCACATCTACAATACGCCATTTTATTGTTACGCCTACAGCTTTGGGCAGTTATTGGTCCTGGCGCTCTATCGCCGGTACCAGCAAGAAGGGGAAGCCTTCAAGCCCGGGTATATGAAATTGCTGGCCTACGGTGGCTCGGCACGCCCGGAGGAGATCCTGCAAGAGGCCAACATCGATGTCACCGATCCCGCCTTCTGGCAGGGAGGCTTTGATGTCGTGAATGATATGATCAACGACCTGGAAGCGCTCTCGGTCTAAACAAATTCGTCTTTTGTTGGTCTGGTCTCCGGCCAGCTGAGTCGCGCCAGAGACCAGACCGAGCGACTATCATCTCTTCTCCATGTGGGTCAGAAGCTGAGAAATGAAAAATTGGCTCTTCTTAGCGCTTGCAATCTTTGGAGAAGTGGTTGCCACTTCAGCGCTGAAATCCAGCGATGGCTTCACAAGGCTAGGGCCATCAATCGTTGTCGTGGCTGGCTACGGGCTCGCCTTCTACTTCCTGTCTCTTGCGCTCAAGGCCATTCCAGTAGGGATTGCGTATGCTTTGTGGGCGGGGATCGGGATCATTCTTATTGCGGCTATTGCCTGGATCGTACATGGGCAAAAGTTCGACTTCTGGGCTTTTGTCGGCATGGGGCTGATCGTTAGTGGGATTGCCGTGCTGAATCTGCTATCCAGGGTCAGTGCTCATTGACGTGGCTGGCATCTGACAATTCACGCAAGCCGACGGCGCTTCGTGGCGCGGCTTACTTGTGGCGTTATGGAAAACGGGACGAGATCCACCTGATCTCGTTCCGTTTTGTTCATTGCATCTTTGCCGAGAATCAGGTAAACTAGGGAACCTCTTCGCTTCCTCAGACCAAGAACGACCAGGGCGGACAGCGCATTGTTACACCTTTTGTATGTGGGGCGTAAGGCTAAACCAATTGCCGATTTGCAAGCGCTGCTTGAGCAATGCAATGCAGCCAACGGAGCAAATCAATCGTTGCCGGTTGCCCTGACGGTTGCGGGGAATCAGCGCGTGGCGCTACAAGCCATCCGCACGACCCCGCCCGCGATGCTATTGGTGGAAGTAGAGCCGCCGGTTAATAGCCGACTACGCTTTTGCGAACTGGTCCGTCACCGCTTGCCGAGCATCGTCATCCATGCGGTCGGCCAACCCCACCCACAGCATCCGTTTGCCTTTGATGGCTGGTTGTGCTTGCCCCTGATCGAGGAGCAGATCACCACGCTGCTGGCGCAGGTGCCCCATCATTCTGCCGATTATCTGTTGCGCTGTGGCCCGTTGGCCTTAAATTTGGCGAGCCGCACCGTCTCTACCCCCAAGGGCGATTACACCATGACACCCAAACAGTGCGCCCTCTTGCAGATGCTGATGACCCACCGGGGCGAGGTTGTCAGTCGCGGGGAAATTATGCGCTTGATCTGGGAGACTTCCTACCTGGAGGATACCCGCACGCTGGATGTGCATATTCGCTGGCTGCGCGAGCGGATCGAGCCGGATCCCTCCAGCCCGATCTATCTGCGCACGGTGCGGGGTATTGGGTATTGCCTGAGCCTTACTTGACCCGTACTTCTGCCCAGGCCTCAGCCGAGTTTACGGCGCACATCCACAATGTTGGGCAAGCGGTCGATCTTGGTGAGGATGCGCATCAACTGCGCCACATCGGTGATCTCTAACTCCGCATTGATGATGGCCAGATTGTCTTTTTGGCCGGTCAACGCCTCAACATGACGCATGTTCACGTGTTGATCCGCCACCAGGCTGGCCACATCCCGCACAAGCCCTGCCCGGTCGTACGCGCTGATCTGAATTCGTACGGGATAAGTATCTTCGGCTTTGGTCGCCCACTGCACATCGATCAGCCGGTTGGGGTTGTTTTTGCTCAACACCACCTTGATGTTGGGGCAATCAGTGCGGTGGATCGTCACCCCGCGGCCTTTGGTGACATAACCCACAATCGTATCGCCTGGCACCGGGTGACAACAGCGCCCCAGTTGCATCAGCAGCCCTTCGACCCCCTGAACCACCAGGCCATCGGGTGCGGGGTAGCGTGTGTTCGGGGCAAGATTGGTGATGACTGTCTGGTAGGCATTCAGGCGAGCCTGTTCGCGGCGCTCGTATTCGAGGATGCGCTGGGCAATTTGTTGCGAATTGATATCGCCATAGCCAATCGCGGCCAGGAAATTGTCGGTCTTTTCGTAATTGAATAATTTGGCAAGCTGCTCTTGATTCAGAGTGGCGGAAAGGCGCTCGAGCTCTTTTTCGAGCATCTCGCGGCCACGATGGATATTCTCGTCGCGGCCTTGCCTGCGCAACCAAACGCGGATCTTGCTGCGGGCGCGCTGCGTGGCCGTATATTCAAGCGCCGGGTTCAACCAATCGCGGCTGGGCCCGCCCCGTTTGGCCGAAATGATCGTGACCTGATCCCCATTTTTCAGCTTGTAATCGAGCGGCACCAACCGCCCGTTGACATTAGCCCCGCGGCAGCGATGGCCCAATTCGGTGTGAATGCTATAGGCGAAGTCGATTGGGGTCGAGCCCGCGGGCAATTCCATGATGTCGCCCTGGGGCGTAAAGACAAAGACCCAATCCTTAAAGACATCGGTGCGCATACTGTCGATGAACTCTTCGGGATCGGTGACCTCCTGCCGCCATTCCATCAATTGGCGTAACCAGTTGATCTTGCTCTGGAACTCGGCGTCGTGCTGGCTGCCCTCTTTGTATTGCCAGTGAGCCGCGATCCCATATTCCGCGATCTGGTGCATCTCCCAGGTGCGGATCTGCACTTCCATCGGGCGGCCGTCACGCTTGTTGAGCACCGCAGTATGCAGACTGCGATACATGTTGTTCTTCGGGTTGGCGATGTAATCGTCGAACTCGCCCGGAATGGGCCGCCACATGCTGTGCACGACGCCCAATGCCGCGTAACACTCGGGAATGGGATTGGGATTGTCTTCGTCGCCGACGATGATCCGAAACCCGTGGATGTCGTAGATCTGTTCGAAATCGATCTCTTTGCGCCGCATTTTGCGCCAGATGCTGTAAATGTGTTTGGGGCGTCCGCTGACCTGCGCGGGGATGCCCGCGGAAGCCATGGCCCGTTCCAGCTCGGCCTTGACGCGGATCACCAATTTGTCGCGTTCGGCCTGCTTTTGTTGCATGGCCTTGGCCAGATCTTTATAGCTGCTTGGGTCGAGCCAGCGGAAGCTGAGATCCTCCAGCTCGGACTTGATGCCCCAGATCCCCAAACGATTGGCCAGCGGGGCAAAAATATCGAGCGTTTCGCGCGCAATCCGCCGCCGCTTGTAATCTTTTTGGGTACCCAGCGTGCGCATATTATGCAGCCGGTCGGCCAATTTGATGATCACCACACGGATATCTTCGACCATGGCCAGAAACATTTTACGCAGCGATTCGGCCTTGCTGGTCGAGATGCCCCCTTGGGCGTTGCTCAATTCGTTGATGCGCTTGAGCTTGGTCACCCCATCCACCAGCATCGCGATGATCTGCCCGAATTGTTCCTGGATATAGTCGATTGAAAACTCGCTGTCTTCGGCCACATCATGCAAGAGCCCGGCAGCCAGCGTATCGGCATCCATATTCAGATCCGCCAGAATGCGCATGACCGCGATCGGGTGCAGCATGTAGGGCTCACCACTTTCGCGGCGCTGTTGGCGATGGGCATAGCTGGCGAGGATAAAGGCTCGCACCAGCAATTCCTGCTCGGTGTGGTTGACGGGGCGCGGCAAATTATGCAGAATCTGTTCGAAGGCTTGCTGCTCTTCGGGCGATCCCTGCCAGACAATCGGGCCGCTTTTGTCGGCCATGGGCAGCGCAGGCAGCCGCGACAACAACGCGGAGAGGGGTTCCGCGACCAGCGGCAGATGACTCGCGCCGTGTGAGGGCAGTACCGGCAGGCGAATATCCCCATTTCCGTTCGTATAGCCAGCCGCGACCAATTCAGTAAGGCTCGGCTCCGTATCGTTTTCTTCTGAAATTGTCAGGTCTTGTGAATCTGTAAAATCGAGCATACCTTCTCCTTTACCCGCGCCCGCCGTTTCCGCGAGTGTAACGGAGAATTATAGCGCTTTTGGCTACAGGTTGCAAAGGTCTGAAAAATGGGTCAGGGGCCGGTGACGGACAGCAGAGGAAGGATGGCAGAATGTTTCCCTGGTCCATTCACGACCCAGCTTGCAAGAACCGTTCAACCTGCTCGCTGAGGTCGGTGATTGGGGCGGACGGGCGTTCATACCAGTGTACATTGGCCAACTTACGAAAAGCAGTCAGTTGATAACGCACATAGCGATGCGTCTCAAATTTGATCTGGCGGATTGCTTCATCAAGGCTGAGTTGGCCGTGCAAATACGCGCTGATCTCGCGGTAGCCCAGGCTGGTCATGGCGGGCAATGTAGGGGAATAGCCCGCGGCCAGCAACTGGGCCGTCTCTTCGATCAACCCTTGTTGGATCATCAAGTCGACTCGCTGATCGATGCGCTCGTACAACGCTGAGCGCTCGCGAGTTAATCCGAGCATCAAAATGCGATAGGGGGGCGGGTCGCTTCCCTCAAGCGCAACCTTGGAACGCCCGGTGCTGATGACGATCTCGAGCGCGCGGACGAGCCGGCGACCATTGCGGGGGTCGATGATGGCTGCGGTGGCGGGGTCGAGGGCTTGCAGACGCGCAAAAAGGGAGGCAGCGCCCGCGGCAGCCAACTCGGCCTCCAGGTCGGCGCGCAACGCTGGGTTAGGGGGAACTTCAGGAAAACGCAATCCCTCGGTCACTGCCCGAATGTAGAGCGCGGTGCCGCCCACCAATAAGGGCAAATGGCCGCGGCTGTGAATCGCGTCAATGGTCGTGTAGGCCAGTTGCTGATACTCGGCAACGCTCAGCGTTTCGTCTGGCTGGCGCAGGTCGATCAAGTGATGGGGCAGACGTTGTTGCTCCGCCGCGGTCGGTTTGGCCGTCCCAATATCCATGCCGCGATAGATCTGGCGACTGTCCGCCCCGAGGATCTCACCCGCGTAGCGTTCGCCCAGGGTGAGGCTCAGCTCGGTTTTCCCGACTGCTGTTGGGCCAAGCAAAACAATGAGTGGAAATTGCGTAGCTGTGGGCATGAGCGCAGTCAGCCAGTCACCGCGTGGCGAATATGGTCAATCGCGAGCATGTGGCCCTGGGCATCCAGCTGCACCGCGATCACATCGATGCGCCAGGGGCCGCGCCAGGCCTGTTGCTGCACATAATGGGCCGCGACCTCGCGTAACTTGCGTTGCTTCCGCTCCGTCACCGATTGCCGCGCGCTGCCATACCGATCACCGCGGCGGGTGCGCACTTCAACCAGGACCAGCCAGGCCACATCTGCCTGGCCAGTGGCAAAATCGGGTGCATATTCTTGCGCAACCAGATCGATCTCGCCCTGGGGACAACGCCAATTGCGCGCCAACACCGAATAGCCCGCGGCGATCAACGCCTGCTCGGCCAGTTGTTCCCCCATTTTGCCCAGGCTCCGGCGTGGATCGGGCGGAGATGCAGCGGTTTTCATCATTCTGGGGAAGCTGGAGAGCGTTCCAGCAGCGACCACAGGGTTGCTGGCTGGGCCAGCGGCGCAAAACTCAGCCGGTGCGCGGGGCAAGGGCCATGTTGCTGGAGCGCCGCCCGGTGAGTGGCCGTCCCATACCCTTTGTGGGCTGCAAAATGATAGACAGGATAGCGCTGATGCAACTCGATCATGTGCTGATCTCGCTGGACTTTGGCCAGAATCGAAGCCGCGGCCACCGAGGCCATGGTCTGGTCTGCCTTGGCCTGGCTGTGCTGCGCGATATTGACTTGCGGCAGTTTGACCCAATCGATCAGCAAGAAATCAGCCGCCGGGCTAAGGCCCAGAATGGCTTGGCGCATGGCCTCGCGCGTGGCCGCGGCGATCCCGATCTGGTCAATCGTTGCGGCATCGACCATGCCCACGCCCCACGCGGTCGCCGCCGCCTGGATCTGCTCGACAAAGGCCAATCGTTGCTGGGCCGAAAGCTGTTTGCTGTCGCAAACTTCCGTCCAGATGCCGCGTAAAGCGGTTGCGCGGGGGGGGATCACTGCGGCAGCGACCACGGGCCCGGCCAGCGCGCCACGGCCAGCTTCATCGACGCCAGCCACATAGTGGTAGCCAGCCTGCCAGCACAATTGTTCCTGGGTTAGATCGGGGCGGGGCTTGTTTGCCATAGGATGGGACGAATGCGCACTCCACGGCCAGCACTGAGCATCGAGTATCGATTGATGCTGACCAATACAAAAAGCACTGACCAGACAGGCCAGTGCTTGGTATTCCGGCCAATCACCGTTCGATCAAGCCTGCAGGAAGCGTTTCTCGCGCAGGCGAGCGGCCTTACCAGAGCGGCTCCGCAAGAAGTAGAGCTGCGCGCGGCGGACTTTGGCTTTGCGCAGGACTTCAACCTTATCGACATTCTTGCTGTAGAGCGGGAAGGTGCGTTCCACGCCAATGCCGTGAGCAGCCGTGCGGCGCACGGTATACGTTGCCCCAGGGGTCGAGCCGCCGCGCAGGGCGATAATTACCCCTTGGAAGACCTGGATGCGCTCGTTGCGCCCCTCGACAATCCGTTGATGCACGCGCACCGTATCACCCGGGTCGAGTTCAGGAAAGCCCTCTTTAATTTGTGGCTGGAGCGAAGCCATCAATGCGTTGGTCATAGCCGGTTCTTTCTCAAACAATCTTTTGCGAAATAACTTTCAGTGGGCTTGCGCAGTTTTCGTTGCCAGTTCTCTCGCTGCTGCCCTGGTCTCTCTTCAACTGGCCTAGGATCTGCGTGAGCCCTATTTCAGTAACATGCACCTATCAAGGCGCATGATGCATTCGTAAGCAAGTAACTGGTCAATACTAACACAACCCTGAGCGGTTCACAAATCTAATAAGCCAACAGAAAAAGATGGTTCGAGCCGCCCAGCCTGAACCATCTTTGTTTGCCGAATCTGCCCATTACTCTCTGCCCATTACTCTTGGGCGCGGATGACCAGCAAGGGGTGCTCAATCCGGTTGAGGATGCCTGCTGCTACGCTGCCATAGAAGACGCGCGCCAAGCCGGTGCGGCCGTGGCTTGCCATGGCAACCAGATCAACCTCGAAGCGATCGGCAACTTCCAGGAGCGTAGGTACCACTGGGCCGTACTCAACCTGGATGCTGGCGGTAAGCCCTTTCTCGGTCAGCTTGTTTTGCAGGCTGGTTAGATAGGCATTCGCTTCTTGTGTCCGGCGTTCGATCTCCTGAGTGACAAAGACTGCACCGGCCTCATAGGGCGACGAGCCAGTCACCAGCGGCTCTACCACCTGGAACAGAATGATCTTCGAGCCAAATTTTTCGGCCAATGCCTCGACATTCGGTAAAATCCGTTCGGCGCGTGAAGAACCATCGAGCGGTACTAAAATAGTGTTATACATCGTTTTCTCCTCATCATACCGATTTCTATACCGGGGTCGCTTTGAACACCAAAGGCTGACTCGCGGAGCGCGGGCTTTGGTTTTCAAATGGAACCCAGCATAGCGATGATAATAGATAGCGCCCGGGGCAGTCATCGGCCGCGTGGCGTTTTTTGCATCGTTCATTCTAAACCCGAATCGCCTGGAATGGATAGTTTGCAGAGGCTTTGCACAAATGATTACGCCTTGTGCTCGCTTTGACCAAAAGCTCGAGTGTCGATCTGCCCTGGTGAAGAGATAGGTGCTGCGGAAGTCGTGTGATATGATCCAGCCATGAGTGAGCTCACGCCCGAGGCAACGGGGATGAAAACCGTAGAGGAGTTGCTTGCGCTGGCCGCGGCCCACCACCGCCATCTCTGCCCGCGTCAGGTGCTCGGCGTGCGGATGGGGCTGTGGGCCGGTGAATGGCTGGCGCTTCCCGTGCCGCAGACTGCCAAACGTTTGTTGACCATTGTGGAGACGGATGGCTGTTTTGCCGATGGGGTAGCCGTGGCTACCAATTGTTGGCTCGGGCGCCGGACAATGCGCCTGGAAGATTATGGCAAGGTGGCGGCCACCTTTATCGATACCCAGACAGAACGAGCCGTTCGCCTGGCTCCCCATCCCGAATCGCGCCACCGGGCCGCTGCTTATGCCCCAGACGCGCGCAATCGCTGGCAAGCGATGCTCTTTGGCTATCAGCGGATGCCCGTCGAAGAACTGTTGATCCTGCAACCGGTGATGCTGCACACGCCGGTTGCGAAGCTTGTCAGCCGCGCCGGACGTCGAGTAAATTGTAGCCGGTGCGGCGAAGAGATCCTCAACGAGCGCGAAGTGCTGCTCGACGAGCAGATTTTCTGCCAGAGTTGTGCCGGGCCCAGCTATTACCAGGTGCTTGCCTCTGTTGATGGAATTTGACCCAACCGACAAGCGCGTGTACGCTCTGCCTGAAGCGATTAAACTTCCCGTAAGTTGCTGCACTCAAAACAACGTTGTGTATTCGGTTCCAACCTAGAGATAGTTGATGCAAGTGCTCAAGAACCCACTCTGGCTTTGGCTTGCCTGTGGTTTGATGTTGATGGCTTGTGGCGGTGGTGAGCCAACGGTCAGCCCGACTTTGGCCCCAACCAGCAGCGTGATCGAGCCGACCCCAGGCCCGCCGCCCACGCCAGTCCCGCTCCCGACCGTGGCGCCCGGTGTATTGGCCCCGCGTTCGCCGTTGTCGGATACCACGCCCACTTCCCCGCTGCTGCTGGCCCACCTGGCCCAGGTCGAGGCCGCGCTGCAAGCGCCAATCCCAATCTTGCCGCTGCCGGATCTGGACGAGGCCCAGCGCCAGGCCCAAACACTGGCCATGGCTGATCCCACCTTTCAGGCCAACATTCGCCATCCCCAGACGGGCGAAGCCTTGCGCAACGAAATCTTTGGGGTCTATCCGCTGCGTCCCGGCGATATCAGCGCGGCGTTGGCTGTCTGCGAGCAGGCAACTTGTTACCGGGTGGATCTTTATAACTATGCCCTGAATCTGAGCACCCACGCGATGGTGAATCTGGATACAGAAACGGTGCTGGCTGTCAATACATTGCCCGACACCCAACCCGATATTCCAGCCCACCTGATCGAGATTGCCCTGGAGATTGCCACCACCGCGCCTGAGGTTGCCGAGGCTTGGGGAGAGCAGCCCGGCCCCGGCGACGCCACCATGGAGAATGTCAAGTCCGCGCTGAACCAATCGCGCTGCGAGCGTTCGCGTCATCTCTGTGTTGCGCCCACCTTTGTCAAAGGGGAATGGGCCTTGTGGGCCATTGTCGACCTGACAGACGGTTCGCTGGTCGGCTTACGCTGGACCAACACCGGTCGCGCCAACCCGATGATCACCGAGAAGAGTCTGCAAAACGACGTGGTGATGGCTGAATATTGCGACCAACTGCTCACCCTGGCCCGTGATCAGTGGTCATTCGACTACACGCTCACCAGTTCCGATGGGCTGCGGATCACCAATCTGCGCTTTGCCGAGCAGCCCGTGGTCGATAGCATCAAACTGGTGGATTGGCATGTCAGCTATTCCGAGCGGGAAGGCTTTGGCTATAGCGATGCCATCGGCTGCCCGATCTTCAGCCAGGCGTCGATCGTGGCTTTTAATGGCCCACGTGTGGAGGAGATCCGCGCGACCGACGGGGTGCCCGGCTTTGCGCTGATCCAGGAATATCAGAGCGATACGTGGCCCGCGCCCTGCAATTATTTCTATTCGCAACGGTTCGAGTTTTACACCGATGGTCGCTTTCGGGTAGTCTTTGCCAATCATGGCCGCGGCTGTGGCAATGATGGCATCTATCGGCCCGTGTTGCGGATTGCCTGGCCCGGTACGCAGACCTTTGCCGCCTGGGATGGGGACAACGAGCAGTGGGTCGAGTGGGGGCACGAACAATGGCAAGCCCCGTTCGAGCCGACCACACCGGAGGGCTATCAATTCCGGGTGACCAGTGAAACGGGCCACGGTTATCATCTGATGCCGGGGCGCGGTCAATTTGGCGATGGTGGCCGCGGCGATCAGCCTTATCTGTACGTCACGCGGCGGCATCTTGAGCCGGGGGCCAACGACGAGGGTGAGACCGACCTGATCACCATTGGCCCATGTTGCAACCAGGATCATCGCCAGGGGCCGGAGAAATTTATCGATCCCGAGCCCGAACCGATCAGCGCTAGCCCGCTGGTGGTGTGGTATGTGGCGCAGATCTACAACGATGACACGCCCGGCGAAGAGTATTGTTGGGCTGAGGCCACGCTGGTTGATGGCGTCTTTGTGCCCGAAGTCTACCCATGTTATGGCGGGCCTATGTTTGTCCCGTTTGCAAGCACAGCCGAATAGGTGATGCGATGGCTCGTAAGCTAAAACGAAATAAGGGGGCCAATTCCCCAACTCTGGACAGAAGCACACCGCGCGCTACGCCGCCAACTCCGGCGAATAGATCGGCTGGCACACGGGCCGCAGCCAGGCAGCGCTCGACCACTTGGTTGTGGATCGGTGGTGCCGTGTTGATCGTCAGCTTTTTGGCCGTGGGCATCTACCTGACCCTCAACGAATCGACCAGTGGCGACCAATCTGCCGCTACTGTCGCCGCTGCCCCGTCCGCAACTCGGCCCCTGCCCGTTGGCCCCGCAGACTATTGTCGTGGTCAACCAGGGTTTGCTCAGACGTTAGGCTTTAGCCCCCAGGCGCTGGTCGGCACTTCCCAGACCGAGCCGATGGGCATGGCCGTCTTTGAATTGGGGCCCGACGGTCAGCCAGTCCGCACCTATCAAGACCCGTCGTGGGATGATGCGGGTTGGCTCGGCTATGTCACGTTTGATGGCGCGGGCAGTCTGTATGTCTACCCAGCGCCGCGCGAGAGCCTGGTGGACAATCCGCCGGAGAAGGCGAACATCGTCTACAAGGTGGACGGCGTCACCGCGCAGATGACCAGCCTGATCACGCTGACAGCCGCGGCCCCCAATTCGCCGGAAAACCCATTCGGCATTCTCGGCATGACCTTTGATTGCGATCTGAATAGCTTGTATGTGAGCACAGTGGCGGGCTCGGCGCGGGCCAGCGAAGTCGGCAAGATTGTGCAGGTACCGCTGGATACGCCCAGCGAAGCGGCTACTCTGCCCAATGTGGATGTTTTTGGTCTGTCCGTTTACAACTGGCCGGAGGGCAAACGCCTCTATTATGGCCTGGCTCGCACGCCCGATATCTATTCGATTGCTTTGGACGAGGCTGGGAATTTTGTGGGCGAGCCGCAGTACGAACTTTCGATGCTCGACCCCAACTTTCGGGCATGGCGCATCCGCTTTGAGCAAGATGGTACCATGCAGGTGCGCGGGTTGCAGTTTGACTTTAACCTGATTGCAACCAGCGAGCGGCGAGAGGTGGCCTATCAATTCCGCCGCAACGCGGAAAACGGTATGTGGGAAGAAGTCCCCATCCAATAAATGGGGCAAACAAGGAAGCGGGTAGAGAGAGAATCCGAGGGGGTTCCCTGTCTACCCGTCTTTTTTATGCTACGTACAAACGCTGCCTATGGACTGGGAAGAGATACTTATTTACTTATCTCAAAAATCTCTGTACCACACTAGTGGAGCTACCTCTGTTCATAGGAGCCACAACCGATTTTTGAGATGATTTTTAAGAACTCTGCTGCCCGATCTCCTGAGCAAGTCCGATGAGAATGCCTTCGGGGCCGCGGATGTAGCAGAGCCGATACATATCCTCGTACTGCATCACCTCGCCGACAAGCGCCGCCCCATGTTTTTCGAGCCGAGCAAGCGTATCATCGATATCTTCCACGGTGAACATAACGCGTAAGTAACCGAGCGTATTCACCGGGGCAACGCGGTGATCAGCGACCACCGGGGGCGAGAGGAATCGGGATATCTCGAGCCGACTGTGACCGTCCGGCGTGCGCATCATCGCCACCTGGACGCGCATGTCGCGTAATCCAGTGACGCCCTCGGCCCATTCCCCTTCGATTGCGGCACGCCCCTGGAGCTCAAGGCCAAGCTCGGTGAAGAACTCAATCGCGACATCGATGTCTTCTACCACGATGCCGACGTTGTCCATGCGTTTGACAGTCATGATCTTTCCCTGGTATCAATTTATAGAGAAATTAAATAGAGATCGCACAAATAGCGAGCAAGTAGGTGCGGTTTTTAACCGCATATTCTGGCCCTAGCCTACCTGTGCGGTTTCTAACCGCACCTACGATTTATGCGACATTTATCTGGTTTCTCTATTAGAAGCTATCCGTAAACTGGTTGCGGCTCCTGAAGCTGGGTTTACCAGCATAGAATGATGCAGGATTTACGGATAGGTTCCTGCTGGTTGAGTGGCGCGGCCGATCGATAGCACCGGTTCGCGTCGCCGATACCTTATTCGGTTGGCGGATCGTCGCGGATGATTTGAATTTTGACGCGCGCGACCAGCGCCGCGATCCCACCCAAGGCCGCCAGAAAAGGGGCAATCATGGTCAGGATGCCGCCTGCGACCACACCAAAGGTGAGCGGAATTTCCAGCAGCACCTTATCCTCTGGCGAGCGAATGATCAACCGGCGGACATTGCCCTCGGCGATCAATTCCTTCACGCGTTCAACTAGTTGTGCACCCGCCACTTCCACTTCTTCGACGATGGTACGCCCTTTATCGGTGGTTTCCTGCTGATTGTTTTCGGGCGTCGATTGCTCGGTCATCTGGGTTCTCCTTCGCAAACATAGGACTGTTCTATTGGCAGATTGTCTCAACCGCCAACCTGGCCAGACAATCTGGATGCTCTCTTTTACTATGTTTCAATACGCAAAGTCGATCGTGAAGTTTCACCGCTGATGCACTTTCTATTGGGGCAGCGACCACAGGTAGACAACGCCCGTGCGCGTCACCCCAGCGAGGGTTTCACCGTCATTGCCCCAGCGCACACTCACCACCGCGTCCGGTAGATCCGCAAACGCGGTCTGGAGCACGCCTTCATCCCCAGACCAGACGCTGACCACATTCTGGCTCGGATCATCGTCGATGAGCGATCCACTGGCAACGGCCAGGCGCGTGCCATCTGCCGACCAATCACTGCCCCAAACCGGTGCGGCCTGACGCTCCAGTTCGCCAACTTGCTGACCCTGTTCGCCATCCCACAGGCGGATCATGCCATCGTTCGACCCGGTGGCGAAGAGATTGCCCGTCGGCTGCCAACTGGCAGTCCACAAAACTGTTGATTGATTGCCAAAGGTGAATTGGCGCGCTGCGGCCATGGGATCCCACAGGTGGAGGGCGTTGGCTTCCGCTTGTTCGCCACTGATATCGCCCGCCACCGCGGCGAGAAGTGCCCCATCCGGTGACCAGGCTATACTCCAGACTGGTGCGTCATGATCGGCCAGGACATTGATCGCCTCGCCAGCCCGCACATCCCAAATCCGCACACTGCCATCGCTCGAAGCCGAAGCCAGCCAGGCCCCATCCGGCGACCAGCGCACTTGCCAGACATCGGCCTCATGGCCGCTCAGGACAGCCACCAAATCGCCGCTAGTCACCTGCCAGACGAGAATGGTGTTATCGCCCCGCCCGTTGCCCGTCCAATCCCCACTGCTCGCGGCCAGCAACGAACTATCGGGCGACCAATCCACGCTGCTGAATGGCAACATCACCGGGAGCCAGCCCCCGCTCTCATCTTCCAGGAAATAGAGCCAAACCCCGAGTGAGGTTGCTGCGGCCAATATTGTCCCGTCGGGCGACACCGCAATCTCGCTACTCACATTCCCTTCCCCGCTGTGAATTTCGGGGATCAGAATGGTCTGTGGCGGGGCAATGTCAGCCAGTGTGCTGGCCGCCTCTGTTTCGACGGTCGCGGTGGGGGGCAGCGTGGTTGTCGGTGATCCGGCTAGCGTGCTGGTGATGGTCGCGCTGATCGCAAGCGACTCTAGGGGGGTGAGCGTGGGCGTCGGGGTTGAGATCAGATCGGTCGAGGTGATGACCAGCGGCAGCGCGACGGTGCTCTCGTCAGTGAATGATGAGGTCTCCGTGATGGCCCCTGTGGCCGTCAACGGAGCCGGTGGGGTTGCCAGCGCCTCCGTGTCGGTTTCCTCTTCGTCTTCGGCTTCGTCGGCGCGCTCCTCTGCGGCGGGCGTGGGCGTCTCTTCATCCGTTGGCTCAGCATCGTCTGCCATGGCGGTCAGGGTCGCTGCCACAGCGTCATCAACAAGGGTCGGCAACTGGATGGCAACCGCTGTTTCGACCGCGCTCGCAAACAAGGCTTGATCAACGTCAACGGTTTCGGTGATCGGATCGGTGATCGGATCGGTGATCGGATCGGTGATCGGATCGGTGGCCGTTGGCAATGCGGCTTCTGTGGCTGAGGCAACCGCGGTCAGCGTTGCCTGCACCGCTTCCGCCACACTGGTTTCCCAGGCTTCCGCGGTTGCTGTCAGATCCGGCGTTTCGGTCGGCGTGCTGATTTCCGTTGGGCGTTCGACTTCCGTGGCCGTTGCGGTCTCGGTGGCCGTCGGTGTTGCGGTATGGAGCGTTGCCTGCGCGGTGAGGGTTGCCTCCACCGCGTCCGCGATCTCGGTGGCGCGTGCTGCGAGCGTCGCGGTGAGATCCGCGGTCGCGGTCAGCGTGGGGGTCTCGCTCGGCGTTGCCGTCGCCGTCTCGGCCAGGGTCAGCGTCGGCGTCACGGTCGGGCTGGCCGTCGGCGTATCGGTCGCTGGCTGCGCAGTAAGCGTCGCTTCTACACCTTCGGCGATCAGCGTTGCCAGCGCCGCGCTGGTTGCTGTTGCATCCGGCGTTTCTGTCGGCGGCGTCGCGGAGGGCACTGCTGTCAGCGTGGCTGCCACAATCGTTTGCAACGCCTCCGCGGTCGCGGTCTGATCGGGGGGCTCGGTAGGCGAAGCGGTAGCCGTTGCTGCCTCTGTGGCCGTTGGGCTAACAGTCGTCGAGGCTGTCGCCGTTGCTGTCGGCGGGATCGATGTCAGCGTGGCCGCAACAATCGTCTGCAGCGCCTCCGCTGTTACGGTCTGATTGGGGGTTGGTGTGGGCGACCAAGTCAGTGTCGGGATCGGCGTCCACGTGTTCGTGGGGGTCAAAGTGGCAGGCTGCGCGGTCAAGGTGGCGACCACGGCCACTTGCACTGTGGCTTGGATCACGCTTTGGGTCGCGGCGATATTGGGCACGGCCGTCCAGGTCGGCGAGAGTGTCACCACCGGCGTCCAGGTGGGTGACAGAGTTGCCTCAGGGATCGGCGTGCCGACCACGGTGACGACTGGGGGCTGCGCGGTCCCGGTTTGGGCCGCGGCGGTCAAGGCCAGATCCACCGCGGCCTGCACGGTTGCATTGATCGCCTGGGCGGTCGCTGTCAGTTCTGGCGGGCTCACTACTTCAGCCACGGGCGGGACGGGCGTCGCTACTGGCGGCGCGCTCGTCGGCGCGATCGCCTGTACAGTCGCTTCGACTGCTGCCTGCACCGTGCCTTGTTGGGCCGCGGCAGTGCCTGCAAAATCGGGCGGCACTGTCGGCGTCTGGGTTGCTTCCGGCGAAGTAGTGGGCACCATGGTGATACCCGCAGGGGTCGATGTGGCTTCTGCGGTGCGCTGCAACCATAATTGCAGCCCAAAAAAGCCAGCCGCCACTGCAACGAGAATCGCGGCAAATGCGGTTACCGTCATCCGATTGATACGCATTACACTACCTCCCGTTCAAGGTTGAAGCCAGCCACACCCAAACCGAGCCATTGCACATTCCAGACGGCTTGAGCCCTGGTTAAAGACGTGATGATCTGTCAGTATGATCTGGCAGTGGAATCACAGCAAAACGTTCGGTTTTCAGCGCAACCGTAGTATAGTTAGCGCCTATCCGTAAACCGGTCGCGCTGCCCGAACCGTGGCCTGCCAGCATGGATTGGCGCAGAACTTACGGATAAACGCTTAGCATTAGCAGACGAGGGAAACCATCGTCAAGTTCCCCAACAGCATAGCGTCTGTGGTATAGACTGTCAAGGTGGATCGTCATCTGTCAGTCATGCGCGATCCATCAACCGGTCACTGTCAACTGTCCATCATCGGGTCCGAGTTGTATAATTTTCAAAGTGACAGTCTCTATTGATGGCTGGCTAGCAGCCGTCAGCTTAGCCAAAAGGAAGTTTGTATGAACGAAATCGCGCAGCCCGTCCGTATTGCCCAGGTGGGGTACGGGTATTGGGGGCCCAACCTGGCGCGCAACTTTTATCAACTGCCCGGTGCAGAACTGGCCTACGTGGTCGATGCCAACCCGGCTGCGCTGGCCCAGGTGCGTCAACAATACGGCTGCCAAACCACCTCTGTTTTGAGCGACGTTCTCGATGATTCGACGGTGAGCGCGATTGCAGTGGCGACCCCGGCCCGCAGCCATTATGATCTCGTGCGCCGAGCCCTCCTGGCCAACAAACATGTTTTTGTCGAGAAGCCGCTTGCCATGAGCACCAGCGAGGCACGCGAATTGGTTGAACTCGCTGCCCGCCAGGATCGTCGCCTGATGGTCGGCCATGTCTTTGAGTACAACCCGGCGGTGCACTACATCAAACAGGCGGTTCAAGCCGGCGAATTGGGGGAGATCTATTATCTCTACAGTCGGCGCGTCAATTTGGGGCGAGTGCAGAGCGATGTCAATGCCCTGTGGAGCATCGCGCCGCATGATATTTCCATTGCCCTCTTTTTGCTCGAACAGATGCCGGTGGCCGTGAGTTGCCATGGGGCCAGTTGCCTCAATGGCACTGTGGAGGATGTGGTCTTCCTCACGCTCCATTTCCCCAACAATCTGCTCTGCCATATCCACGTCAGTTGGCTGGACCCCAGCAAAGTCCGCGAGATGACAGTGGTCGGCAGCCGCAAAATGATCGTCTACGACGATGTCAGCGCCGAGGGCAAAGTGCGCATCTACGACAAAGGGGCCTATCGCAAAGGCGACCCGATCTACGGCGAGTTTCAATATAAGCTGCACAGCGGCGATATTTTGATCCCGCGCATCGATATGCAGGAACCGTTGCGGCTGGAGTGTGCGCATTTTGTCGACTGCATCCGCAGCGGTCAACGCCCGCGAACCGATGGCGAAAATGGTCTGCGCGTCGTTACCGTGCTCGAAGCGGGCCAGCAAAGCCTGGACAGCGGCGGAGCCAAAATCTGGCTGGAGTAGATGACGGACGAATGACGTTTGACGAATGACGTTTGACGAATGACGTTTGATGTTTGACGAATAATGACGCCTCACTCATCATGGCTGACGTTTCACGCATCACCCCGCATACCGTATAATGTACCCACTTTTGAGGTATCATCAACCAGCACGAGGAGCTTGCTAGTGGTTTGGGGAGCAATTTGTCTAGGAATGGCCGCGGCCTTTGCCTTTTTTTGGCCTAGTGCTCGGGTCGGGCCAAACACAGGGATGATCCAATATCTGCTGTTGCGTTGGGGACATGCCGCGGTATGGGTCTTGTTGGCCGTGGCTGTGCTGCTGCGCACGAGCGTGGGTGTGCCCGGAGATTTTGTGCGAGATTCACTGCCCCCCATCGTGGGTCTGGCAGCCGTCGCGGTCTACATTGCTTTTCTCGCCGCGCTTCTGCGCCGCTAACCGAGTATCTCCATGAATCAGACTATTCCCTTGGTGGATCTCAAAGCCCAATATCGCGCCATTCAGCCAGCCATCGATGCTGCGATCGCCCAGGTGATCACCAACACAAGTTTCATCATGGGGCCCGCGGTGCGCGAGTTCGAGCAGCAATTCGCCACGTTTTGCGGCGTTGATCAGTGTATTGGGGTGAGTAGTGGCACCGCCGCGCTGACCCTGGCTCTGCGCGCCCTGGGCATCGGCCCCGGCGATGAGGTGATCACCACCGCGCATACCTTTATCGCCACCGCGGAAGCGATCTGCGCGGTCGGTGCGCAACCGGTTTTCGCCGATATTGACCCAGTCACCTATACGCTCGACCCGGAACGCTTTGCCGCTGCCATCACCGCGGCGACACGGGCGGTGATCCCTGTGCACATTTATGGCCAGCCCGCGGCCATGGATCGCATCAATGCGATTGCCGCGGCGCATGGGCTCGCGGTGATCGAAGATGCCGCGCAGGCGCATGGGGCAACGTGGCAAGGGCAGATGGCCGGGGCCCTGGCGCACGTGGCCTGTTTCAGCTTTTACCCAGGCAAAAATCTTGGCGCATATGGGGATGCCGGGGCCGTCACCACGAATGATCCCACGCTGGCCGAGCAGATCCGCTCGTTGCGCAACCACGGGCGCCGCGATAAATATGTGCACGACCAGGTGGGCTATGGCGAGCGGCTGGACACGCTGCAAGCCGCAATCCTGGCCGCAAAATTGCCCCATCTGGCCGACTGGACCGCGGCGCGGCGACGGCTGGCCGCTCGCTATCACACTCTCTTGGGGGGGCTGGAACTGATCCTGCCGCAGGAGGCTGAGGGTGCCAATTCAGCCTGGCATCTCTATGTCGTTCGCACTCCTCGGCGCGACCATTTGTTGGATCAACTCAAAGGTCGCGGGGTCGAGGCCGGTATCCATTACCCGCTGCCTTTGCATCTGCAACCCGCGTTTGCCTCCCTTGGTTTGGTGGCTGGCAGCTTGCCGGTGACCGAAGCAGTGAGCGAGACCTGTCTCAGTTTGCCGCTCTACCCAGAAATGACCGACGCCCAGCAAGACCGGGTGGTAGGTCTACTCCACGAATTACTCAGTTAATCCATGATCCAAGTCACGTCGCCCGCACCAACGACAGCTACCGCATCCGCGCCCCAGATCTCGGTCGTCATCCCCGCCCGCAACGAAGAAGCCACGATCCGCGCGGTGGTCGAACGCAGCTATCTGGCATTTGCCGAACTGGGCTGTAGCGGCGAAGTTCTGGTGGTCAACGATGGCAGCACCGACCAAACCGGCCTGCATCTGCGCGAATTGCAGACCCGCTTTCCCACCCTGCGTGTCTTTACGCAGCGCCGCAGCCAGGGCATGACCGCCGCTTTGCAGCGCATGTTTCGGGCCAGCCACGGCGAGATCGTGATTCTCATCCCCGCGGATATGGAATCGGACCCGCTGTTGGATGTGCCGGTATTGGTGCGCCATTTGGAGCAGCAGCAGTTGGATGCGGTGGCAGGTTGGCGGCAAGGGCGGCGGGATGGCAAAGTGGTTGCCAGTGGCATCTACAATTTTGTCATGCGCTGGCTGGGGAATGTGCCCGTGCACGATGCCAACTGGATCAAAGCCATGCGCCGCGAGTTGATCGAAAGTTTGCCCCCCTTGCGCAGTGACTGGCATCGCTTCCTGTTGATGATTGCGGCCCAGCAAGGCTTTCGGATTGGCGAGGTGCCCACCGTTTACCAGCCGCGTTCGGCAGGCAGCAGCAAATTTGGCTGGCAGCGCATTCCGATCAGCTTTCTGGATGTGCTCGTGCTCAAATTTCTGCTCACTTTCAGCCAAAAGCCCATGCGTTTTTTCGGGGGCTTGGGGCTGGCAGGGATCGTGGTGAGCCTGCTGGTCTTTTTGTATCTGACCGGTCTCTACTTCTTCACCGATACGCAGCAACGCCCGATCTTTTTGGCCGCCGGTATCCTGGCGGTGATCAGTGTGCTGCTCCTGCTGGTTGGTTTCCTCGCCGAATTGATCGTCAGCCAGGGCGAGCGCATTGCCATACTGGAACGGCAATCGCAAACCAGTGCTACCGATGAATCATGATGCCGGTTGCGCCAACGTTCAGCGAATAAACGGCGTGAGCTCGTTAGCGAAGGCATCTGCGACCCGCTCGATGTGATGCTCCATCAGGTCGAGCTCGTCGATCTCGCCGCGTGAAAAATAGCCATAAGCAGTCGTCTCATTGCTCAAACCTAGCTCCCCGCCGATCACCGCGGTCTCGAAGCAAAACGAAGCATATTGCACCCGATTGCCGTCACTGTAGACTGTGATGTGATGGGGCGAAGTATAAATCCCCAGCAACCGCTTTACGACCACCTGTAAACCTGTCTCTTCCCACACTTCGCGCACACAGCCTTCAGCCGCGCTTTCGCCGGGTTCCATCATCCCGCCGGGTAAGCACCAGCGACCATTATCGGTGCGCTGCGTCAATAAGACTTTCTGGCGCGTTTCGTCAAAGATCACCGCTGCGCTGCCAACCCGCAACAGCGCGCCACGCCCAATGCGTTCTCCGAAGATTAACTTCGACATCCTGCTTACTCCTTGTGTGGCCAATTCGATGGGGTCTGGTATGAGGGTATGCGCCAGAGAAAATGATTGGCTTGAATTCGAGAGGCAGCGGCCCCTTAATTGAGAATTTCAACTTCGCCACACAGACTCCTGGCTTCCAGGATGTGGCCACTGCTGCTCATCAAGCTGATCCATACCGGATAACGACCCGCAGGGGTCACTGGGTTTACGTTAATGTCAATTTCAGCGCGCACGACTTCACCCGTTGACCAACTGCTGGTCGGCCAGCGCTGCAATGCCTCGTTGGGCCGGTAAAGTCGATCTCCCCAGACGCCTTCCAGACCGATCATCTGGGCGAGCGGCTGATAATCCTCGGGGATGGGGCCGACCGCACGCCACCAGAGACGCAGATGTACCCAGCCACTGGGTGGATGCAATTGCTCGTCGTGCGCCACAACCCGCGGGGTGATAATCTCGCAAGCGGCTAGTTGTAAGCCAGGCGCAAGCTCGCTCTCCAGTAGGGTAGCGGTAGTTGGCAAGGGTGGCAAATTGGGAAAACGGCTTTGCAAAGCATAGCCGCGGATCTGAATGCCTGCCGGAAATTGTTCTGTGATGATGGGAAAGTGAGCCTGCAACCACCCTTCCACCAGGCGATGATCATCCACGCCGTCGAGGTGACTCTGCACCAACCAGAGCGTCTCTGTGCCCTGGCCGACGATTCCTTGCAGATAAGGAGCCACTGTCGTCTCTACTTGCGCGGGATCAAGCGTGCCGCCAAAGGGAAAGAAGACTGGCAACTCGTCGGCGCTGATCTGTGGTCGCAAATAGCGTTCGAGCGGACGGCGCACATAATCCACATGCGCAACGACTGCTGCCGAGAGCGTGGGGCTATTTTGTTGATAGGCGGCGATATAATCCGCGGCGGCTCGCCAGTTTTCGCGATACATCGCGGGCGTCCACAAATGGGGTAAGGCCAGCAGTAAGGTTGCACCTGCCACGCTGGCACCACTCCAGGTGATCGGTGACCAGCGCTGCCCACAGACAAAGACGCCGCGCGCGACAGCCCACAGCACCCACGGAGCCAGGAACAGAAAATAGCGATCTTCGGCGAATACTGTGGCCATGCGGGCGAGCAACCCATTGCCGATCAGGAGCGGCACGCCAATCCACAAAAGCAGCCAGGCCTGGTCCAACGGCCAGCCCCGTGGATCAGCCTGTTGCGCTAAGCGGCGCGGCCACAACAAGCCGATCAGCGCCAACAGGGCGAAGAGGACAAGCGCGCTGCTGATCAGCCAGCCCGGCCAATCCACCCGCCAGATGGTGAAAATGCGCAGGTGACGCCAGAGGGTTGCGCCGAGATCGGCGAAGGCCTGGCCTGGTTCGCCTTCGCTGCTGCTGATTCCCCAGGCGTTGAGCGCCAATGGCAAAAAGAGCAGCGCGACGATGGCCAGGGTCAGCACCCCTTCGCCAAAACGGCGTGCCCACGCGGGCCGATGATCCACCAGCGCAAGGATCACCAGCGTCAGCCCGGCCGCGGGCAATAAAAATGCACTAAACAGATAGCTGTAGAGCGCCCAACTCAGCGTGAACACGCAGGCCGTCCACCAGCCCAAACGGCCCCACCCGGTGGGGCCTTGCCAGCCTCGCACGAGACAATAGCCCGCCCAGACCAGCGCGGTTGTGGCTGGTTGAAACATGCGCAATTCCTGGCTGTACCAGACCAGAACTGGGCTGCAGGCCACCAGAAATCCTGTCAACAGGGCGATGGGGCGACCACTCACCCGCCGCACCAACAACAGCATCCCCAGCACGGTACCGACGCCGAGCAAACTGCCGAGCAGGCGGACGGCCGCATCATTGCCGCGCAGATCAAAGGGCGCGAGCAACTCCAGCCAGAGATGCATCAACAAATAATAGGCGGGTGGATGTTTGTCGGCCTGGAGCGAAAAGGTGTGCTGCCACGTCCACACCGGGTTGGACGACGCCCATTGCAGGGTCACCGCTTCGTCGAACCAAATACTATGGTAGGTAAGGCCCCAACTGCGCACGACAAGCGCCAGCAGCAAGATCAACAGTTCGGGCAGCGGAGAGGTAACAGAATCGGAGAAACGAGCCGCCAGCAGCGGCACGCGCAGGCTGGAACGAGTGATCATCATGCAACAGGGCGGGAGTGAATCGCAATTTCTTTCATGCCGCTATTGTAGCACCAATTCGGCAGAAGTCAGGCTTCGGCAGGAAGTCTGAACTTCTAATAAATCTAGCCCGCCGGTAGCAACTCGCTGATGCGCGCCCGCAAAAAGTAACGCCGGTACGCGCGGATCTCGGCCAGCTCGGCTTCCAGGTCGGCCTGCAACAGATCGGCCTCCTCGTCCTGGCGCTCGCCCCTGCCTGGCCCGATCCGCACAACATCGCTGGCCATCTCTGGGTTCTCCCAATCAACAATGGTGATCAACCCACGACGATCCAGCCAGAGCAGACTGTGGCGGATCACCCGTTCGGTCAGGCCCAACCGTGCGGCCATCCGGTCGATATTGAGTAAGCCATCGCGGCTGAGCGCGTATTTACACATGCTCGCAACCTGACGCACAACCGCTTGCAAAGTGTCATCACTGGTGAGTTGGCCGCACACATAGATCGTTTCAGGGGCCGCGCTTTTGATCAGCCATTGCAAGAGGCTGGCCGAAGGTGGCACACTCCACAAGACCAGGGGCGCGGCGACCGCGCCTGCAACCAGGGCTGTGCGCGGGGCAAACTCAATCTCTGTGGCCTGGTCGCCGAGTTGATTGCCTTCGGCATACCAGTTTGCTTGCGCTGGTGAGGGAAGTTCGGCCAGGCGAATTCGTTCACCACGCAGATCGTGGAGGGTGCGCGTAGCGGGAGCACTGCGTTCGCTCACCAGCAGCGGATCAGCTTCGGCGGGCCGAATGGCGACCAGGCTCAGTTGCACGCTGCGCTCGCCGCGATAGTCGTTGATGCCCAACGTGTAGACCAGATCAATCGGCCCCGTGGGCAATTCAGCATCGCCGCCGTGAAACCAGATCACCGATTGCTGCGCGCCACCCGCCCCTTGTACCTGCAACTTGCGATGCGCCCCCTCGCGCCCGAGGCGATGGTCGCTGCGCACTGTCAACTGGCGGCTCAGAAAGTGGGGCGTTGGGTTGCCATTGCCAAAAGGCGCTAATTGCTGCAAGGCCCCGGCGAGATCCAGATTGAGGCTCTCCAGGGTGGTTTCGAGGTCAATTTGCAGCCCGCGGGGCGCTGATTCGTCGCGATGCAAATCGATCTGGCGATCCAGCTCGCGGCGAAACCGGTCGATGTTTTCCGGCAGCAGACTCACCCCCGCCGCGCCCGGGTGCCCGCCATAGGTGAGCAGCAGGGGGCTACAGGCCGCAATCGCCGCGCCAATATCCACCCCGGGGATGCTGCGGGCGCTGCCGCGGGCGGGCTGCCCTGGCTCTTTGATCAGCAGCACCGCGGGCTTGCCAACTTCCTCAACCAGGCGCGAGGCGACGATCCCCACAATGCCTGCGTGCCAGGCTTCGTGGGCCAAAACGAGCCCGTTGTAATCGAGCAAACTTGGCTCGCGTTCCAGCATCTCCAAAGCGGCTTTGGTGATCTGGCTGGTGAGCAGGCGCCGCTCCTGGTTGAGCCGTTCCATCTTGTTGGCAAGCTGGCTGGCGCGCATCACATCGCGCGTGGTGAGCAATTCCACGGCCACGGTGGCATCTTCCAGGCGCCCCAACGCGTTCATGCGCGGCCCAAGCTGAAAGCCGATTGAATCCGCGGTGACAGTCTTTTGATCGAGACGAGCAACTTCCATGAGGGCTAACAAGCCAAAGCGTTGGGTTGTGCGCAGCTTTTCCAGGCCAAGTTGCAACAAATAACGCGCATCGTGGACTTGTTCCGCAACATCGGCCACAATGCCCAGCGCCACCAGATCCAAAAATTCCTGCTCTTCGCCGCTGCGGTCGGCCAGCGTATACAAATGCTGGATCAGCTTGTAGGCCACGCCCACACCGGGTAAGGTGCGCAGCGGATCGTTGGGTGGTTGCAATTTGGGGTTGACAATGGCGTCGGCCTGGCGCACCATGGGTTGCGCCTGCGGCCCCAGGCCCCAGAGCGCGTCCTGGCCGGGCGTGAGGTTGGCAAATTCAGCCGGCAAATCATGGTGATCCGTAATGATCACCGTGACGCCTTGCTCCTTGGCATAGGCGATGGCTTCGGCGTCGGTGATGCCGGTGTCGCAGGTGAGTACAACCTGGGGGCGAAAGCTTTTATCGTCCAGCTTCTCGCGCAATTTGGGCAGGCGGATGCCGTGGCTCTCGCTGAAGCGATTAGGCACATGAAATTGCACCCGTTCTTGCCCGGCGAGTTTGCGCAGTGCCGCTACCAAAAGTGAGGTGCTGGTCTGCCCATCAACATCAAAATCGCCCCAGACCAGAATTTTCTGCCGCTGGCGGATGGCCTGATGCAAAAGATCGGCCGCGGCCTCCACACCAATCAACGCGGTGGGCGCGGCGGGTTGATAGAAAGTTGGGTTGAGAAAAGCCCGCGCCGCGGCTGCCGTGGTGAATCCACGTTGCGCCAGCAACTGGGCTACCAGAGGGAAGCCCCCAGTCAGCGCAATCAATTCGGCGCTGGGGCTCGCCGGTGGACGGATGTTCCAGGGAAGGGGCATAAATGCTGTCGGCTTAAAAGGCTAGTTCGGGCAACTCATCCAACGTAAACTCGAGCGCGGTCGTGAGATCCACAGCAAAAAAGTTTTCGGGGTCTTCCACCTCGCTCACATCACCGGCCAGAATGCCGCGATCGCAGCGGCTGCGATAGACACAAAAGTTACAGAATCGCTTCCGGTTGATCGGTGTGTCGGGCACTTTGGGGAACTCCGCCGCACTTCGGCTGCTCAGAATTTGCTGCAACAGACTGTGCAGGCGCTCGTGGGCAGCTGCGTGTTGCGCCTGGTCGTAGCGGAAGATCACTGGCTGGGCCGGGGCCGACGTGAACCAATAGCGCATCTCTACTTGTTCGGGCTGGATTGGCCCCCACGGCAGCCCGGTGCTGGCCTCCACCAATAGGTAGGGATAGACCAGGGTTTGCAGCCGTTGCCGCAAGGTTGCTGGATCGGTGCGTTGCCGCGTGGTTTTCCAATCGATGATCACTGCTCGCTCGCCCGGTTCCACGGCGATCAGATCATACTTGGCGGCGAGGCGATAGGCTGGTTGCTCGGGCGCATTTGCCCCAGCCTGTAGCCGGTTGGGAAAGGGAATGGTCAGCGTGTGCTCAATTTCGCGCAGGGTATTGGGCAGATCCGCCGGGCGATGGCGCAAATAGGTGTTGAACCAGCCAGCCAAGGGGGGCTCCAACCCAGCTGCCAGCAGATCAGGCTCCAGCCCCACTTCGGCCCGTTGGACCAGCCGATGGAAGGTTGAGCCGAGGCGGATCATCTGTTCATGCTCTTGCACGGGCGAGGCTTCGATGGCGGGCCAGGCCAGTTGCTCGACATAGGCCAGCCAGAAGCGGCGCGGGCAATCTTCATAAGCCTGCAAGCTCGATTGGCTAAACGCAAACGTGGGCGGCAGGGGTAACGATTGGGTTGGGGCTTCGGCTGATCTGGATGCGTTCATACATGAATGATAGCACAAGTGTTTCGGTGAATCTAATTGAATGCTCAATGCTTAACGGTAAATGCTCAATGGTAAATGCTCAATGGTAAATGCTCAATGGTAAATGCTCAATGGTAAATGCTCAA
>CAZIRP010000014.1:66169-99531 GCA_964541665.1 uncultured Caldilineaceae bacterium
GGTAAATGCTCAATGGTAAATGCTCAATGGTAAATGCTCAATGGTAAATGCTCAATGGGTAATGGGTAATGATGAGCAACTTATGACGTTTGACGACAGACGTTTGACGCATGACAAGTGAATGGCAAACGGTGAATAACTCATCACGTTTCCTGGCTCACGTTTCCCGAACGGGTGGATTCTGACTGGACACTCCTGCATTTTTCGAGTATAATGGGCTGTTCAGAACTTGTGTTCGGTAAGCGGAGGAGCTATGCCACCACTCAAAGTGATCAGCGAATTTGAGCCGACCGGCGACCAGCCGCAGGCAATTGACCAGTTGGCCGATGGCATCGACCAGGGCTTAAAACACCAGGTCTTGTTAGGTGTAACCGGCTCGGGCAAGACTTATAGCATGGCCAAAGTGATCGAGCGTGTTCAGAAGCCGACGCTGATTTTGGCCCACAACAAAACGTTGGCCGCGCAGTTGTATAGTGAGTTTCGCGAGTTTTTCCCCAACAACGCGGTCGAATATTTTGTCAGCTACTACGATTATTATCAGCCGGAAGCTTACATTCCGCGCACGGATACCTATATTGAAAAAGATTCGCAGATCAACGAAGAGATCGACCGCTTGCGGCTGGCCTCGACCAGTTCGCTGCTCAGCCGCCGCGATGTGATCATCGTGGCTTCGGTCTCGTGCATCTATGGGTTGGGCAGCCCCCAGGCCTATGGGCAGGCGGTCCTGCATCTGCGCGTGGGCGAATTGGTGCGCCGCAACACCTTGCTGCGTCATCTGGTTGAGATCTATTACGAACGCAACGATGATGTGTTGCAACGTGGGCGCTTCCGTGTGCGTGGGGATGTGCTCGAAGTGCAGCCCGCCGAGCGCGAGTTTGCCTATCGCATCAGCTTATGGGGCGACGAGATCGAGCGAATCATGGAGATCGACCCGCTGACCGGCGAGGTGATCGCCGACCATCAGCAGATCGACATCTTCCCGGCCAAACATTTCATCACCCCGCGGGCCATGCTGGAAGAAGCGCTGGAAGAGATCCGCCAGGAGATGGACGAGCAAGTTGCGCTCTTTGAAGAACAGGGCAAGCTGCTCGAAGCGCAGCGCATCAAACAGCGCACTAATTATGATCTGGAAATGTTGCGCGAGGTTGGCACTTGCAGCGGCGTGGAAAACTACAGCCGTCCGCTGGCGCGCCGCCCCGCGGGAAGCACGCCCTGGACGTTGCTCGATTATTTCCCGGCAGATTGGCTGCTCTTTATCGATGAGAGCCACATGTCGGTGCCCCAGGTGCGTGGCATGTACAATGGCGATCGGCAGCGCAAGACCGTGCTGGTTGATTATGGCTTCCGGCTGCCCAGCGCGCTCGACAACCGACCGCTCAAGTTTGAAGAATTTGAGCATCATCTCAACCAGGTGGTCTATGTCAGCGCTACGCCGGGGCCGTACGAGCAGGAACAGAGCGAACAGACCGTGCAACAGGTGATTCGCCCCACCGGCCTGGTTGACCCGATTGTGGAAGTGCGCCCGACCGAAGGGCAGATCGACGATCTGCTCAAGGAATTGAAGATGCGCATCGCCAAGGGGCAGCGTGCCCTGGTCACGACCCTGACCAAACGCATGGCTGAAGATCTGACCGAATATCTGGCCGAGCTGAACATCAAAGTGCATTATCTGCATAGCGATGTGCATACGCTGGAGCGGGTCGAGATCCTGCGGGACTTGCGCATGGGCGTCTATGATGTGGTGGTGGGCATCAACCTCTTGCGCGAAGGGTTGGATCTGCCCGAAGTGTCGCTGGTGGCGATTCTGGATGCCGACAAGGAAGGCTTCTTGCGCAGCGCCAGCGCGTTGATCCAGAACATTGGCCGCGCGGCGCGGCACATCGAAGGCCGGGCGATCCTCTATGCGGACAAGATGACCGCGGCCATGCAGGCTGCCATCGAAGAGACCAATCGCCGCCGCGAGATCCAATTGCGGTACAACCTGGAGAATAACATCGAACCGCGGGGCATTGTCAAGAGCATCCGCGACCTGACCGACCGCATCAAGGTGATGGCCGAAAGCAACGCCGATTACCAGACCAATGGCGAGGATACACCTGCCATGCCCCAAGCGGCGGATCTGTCGAAGGAAGAATTGGCGCGCTTGATCAAGCAGATTGAGAAAGAGATGAAAGACGCGGCGCGGGCCCTGGAGTTCGAAAAGGCTGCGGCCCTGCGCGACCAGCTCATGGAGTTGCGCGCTGTTCAAGTCGAAGAGGGGCTGGGCAGCGACTGATTCTGGCGGATTGGTGAGTTGCTCTTGAATCGTCAGCAAGCTGACGACTGATGATCGACGCGCGCTCGGTAGGCGCAAAACACGCTGGACGGTGGCTGCTCAACCACCGTCCAGTTTTGTCTGGCCTGAAATCTGGAGTCCCAACTAAACCCAAAAACGCTGGACAAATTTGCTGGAACGGGGTATACTATCATTATCAGAACTTTTGTTCTATTTTGGCGATACAGCGTAACTTCTTCATTCGATCAGCAGCGTTGCCTGTGATGAATTATTTTTTTGGACTCATTGCCTTATGACAATTTCTAACGGAACCCCCGCGGCCGATTTGCATAGTAACGGGACAAACGGAGCCGCCCCCGCGGGCAATATTGGCTCGGTGCGTTCAGCCGATATTGTCGGGAGGATGCAAGACGCCTATCTCGATTACGCCATGAGCGTGATCGTAGCGCGTGCACTGCCCGATGTACGCGATGGCCTCAAACCGGTACATCGTCGCATTTTGTATGCGATGTATGGGGATCTCGGTTTGACGCACGACAAGCCCCACAAAAAGAGCGCGCGTATCGTCGGGGAAGTGCTCGGTAAATACCATCCGCATGGCGATGTGGCGGTCTATGATGCCATGGCGCGCATGGCGCAGAGTTTCAGCCTGCGTTATCCCCTGGTGGATGGACAAGGCAACTTCGGCTCGATCGACGGGGACAGCCCCGCGGCCATGCGTTACACCGAAGCGCGGCTGGCGCAGATCAGCGATTTGATGATCGCGGATATCGACAAAGAGACCGTGGAATGGGTGCCGAACTTTGATAATTCGCTGGAGCAACCGGCTGTTCTGCCTGCCGCGCTGCCCAATTTGTTGATCAACGGCTCGAATGGCATTGCGGTGGGCATGGCCACCAATATCCCGCCGCACAACCTGGGCGAAATCGTCGATGCATTGGCGTACCTGATCGACAATTTTGCGCAGATCGACGAGATCGCGGTCGAGCAATTGTTGCAATTCGTCAAGGGGCCGGATTTTCCGACCGGCGGCATGGTCTATCGCTACCGCACAGAGAACAAGAGCGAAGAAGAGATCGACGCCATTGCTCAAGGATATTCGGTGGGCCGGTCGCGTCTGGTCATGCAGGCCAAGGCCCATTTTGAAGAACTGAGCCGGGGCCGCAGCCGCATTGTGATCACCGAGTTGCCCTATCAGACCAACAAATCTGCCCTGATCGAGCGGATCGCCGATTTGGTGCGCGATGGCAAGCTGGAAGGCATTTCCGACCTGCGCGACGAGAGCGACCGCACGGGGATGCGGGTGATCATCGAGTTGGGGCGCACGGCAGACCCCAAAGCTGTGCTGGCTGATCTCTTCAAATATACCCCGCTGCAACAAACGTTTGGGATGCAGATGTTGGCGCTGGTGGATGGTCAGCCGCGCATGTTGAGCCTCAAGCGCATGTTGCACTTGTTCATCCAGCACCGCCAGGAGATTGTGCGCCGCCGCTCGGAGTATGATCTGCGCCGGGCACGGGAGCGAGCGCATATTGTGGAGGGCTTGCTCAAGGCGCTCGACATGCTCGACGAAGTGATCGCTACGATCCGCAACAGCCAGCGGGTTGATACAGCGCGCAACAATCTGGTCAAGAACTTTGGCTTTAGCGAGATCCAGGCTCAGGCCATTTTGGATATGCAATTGCGGCGGCTGGCCGCGATGGAACGCACCCGGCTGAAAGACGAGTTTAAGGAACTCAAAGATCGCATCGCCTATCTGGAAGATCTGCTCGCCCATCCCGAGAAGATCCTGGCGTTGATCAAAAACGAGTTGCTGGCGATCAAAGAGCAATATGGCGATGCCCGCCGCACGCAGATCGTCGAGCGCACCAAAGGTACGCTCACCACCACCGATCTGCTGCCCGACCAGACGGTCTGGGTTGCGGTGACGGGCAAAGGTGAGCTGCGTCGCCAGGAGGTTGGGCGAGTCAATCCGAGCGTGCTGCGGCAAATTGGGCGGGGCAGCGATGCCGCAATTGTGACCGCCAATACACGCGAGCCGCTCTATCTGTTCAGCAGCGACGGACGCAGCACGCGCATTGCTGTCCACGAACTGCCGCACGACGGGGGCAGTAAATCGGCCACTGAATTGGGCAAGTTCAACCGGGGTGATCAGGTCAGCGCCGCGTTGACATTGCCTAAACCGAGCGATGCAGATGAAAACAGTGGCTATTTGTGTTTTGTCACTGAGCAGGGCATGGTCAAACGGGTCACCCAGGCTGACTTCCTCAATGCCATTCTCAACGCGCCAACGGTGATGGCGGTCGCGGCCAATGATCGATTGGGCTGGGCTTTTGCCACCCGGGGCGATCAGGAGCTCATCCTGGTGACGGCCAGTGGTCAGGCCATCCGTTTCGACGAAACCGAAGTGCGCAGTATGGGGCTGGCCGCGGGTGGCGTGGGCGGTATCAAGCTCAAAGGCAAGGACAAAGTGATCTATGCGGGCGTAGTGGAGCCTGCGGGCGAATTGATCACGTTGACTGCACAAGGCTATGCCAAACGTTCCCCGCTGGCCGACTATCCGCGCCAGGGCCGCAACGGGGGCGGGATTGTCACACACAAGCTGAACGACCGTACCGGCCTGATCAGCGCGGCGTTGGTGGTGCCCGGTTTGCCGACCAGCGAAATCTTATTGGCGGTCACCCGCAAAGGTGTGCCCAAATTGGTCACGCTCGAAGACATCCCGGCCATGGGGCGGAGCGTCCTCGGCAAGCCGATCTTTGAGGTAAGCGCGAACGATCTGGTCACGCGGTTACAACGTGTGCTGGCTGCCGAAGCCACTGACCCCGAGGATGATGCGCCATCACCCACGCCTGAACCGAGCCCGACACCAGCGCCCGCGGCCAAAGTTGCGCCCAAAAATATCGCTGTCACGCGGCAGCGGGCTGCGCGCCCCAAAGCCGCCGCAGCTCAGGCTACCCTGGTGGATGCGGACGCGGCAGATCCAGAACCGCGGAAAGCCAGCGCTCGGTCAGCCCGGACAGAACCGACCCGGACAGCCGCGGTCAAGTTGAATCGTGTTCAACGGGCCGCGACGGTGGTGGAGGCCCCGCAACCCAGCCTCTTTGGGGCGGAATTGCCGGAAGCGACAGACACGCCCAATAAACCGGACAAAGTGGAGCGTGTGGTCAGTGTGTCAGCCGGGCAGACCAACAAGCGTAAAAAATAGACGTTCACCCTCAAATGCGCGATAATTCGGTGGCAACTTCACCCAATTGATCATCCAATTCCTTGAAATCAAACTTTAGCCACGCTAGAGCGTGATTTCAAGCAGCGCGCAATCGTGAGGAAGTAAGCCATGAAAGCTGCCGTACTCGAAGCCAAACATCAGCCGCTGATCTATCGCGACGTACCCGACCCGCAACCTGGGCCCGGTGAGGTGATCGTCAAACTGACGACCGCTGCACTCAACCATCGGGATGTATGGATCCAAAAAGGGTTGTATGCTGGCTTAAAATTTCCGATTGTCCTGGGCTCGGATGGGGCCGGTGTGGTGCATGAAGTCGGGACCGGCGTGGACGCGTCGTGGTTGGGCCGCTCGGTGATTGTGTACCCCGGCCTGAACTGGGGGGATGATCCACGCGCGCAAGGCCGCCAATTCCACATATTGGGGATGCCCGCGGATGGGACATTTGCGCAATTCGTGAAAGTGCCCGTTGAGAATCTTTATGCCAAGCCCGATTATCTTTCCTGGACAGCCTCGGCAGCTTTGCCTTTGGCAGGCCTGACGGCTTACCGAGCGCTGTTTACGCGTGCCCAGCTTTTGCCCCAGGAGCGGGTTCTGATCACCGGGATTGGGGGCGGCGTTGCACTTTTTGCCTTGCAATTTGCCCTGGCCGCTGGGGTAACAGTATTTGTCACTTCTGGCTCGGATGCAAAGCTGGAACGTGCCAAGATGTTGGGTGCACACGGCGGCATCAACTATCATCAGGCCGACTGGGCGAACCAGTTACAGAAGCAAGTTGGTGGCTTCGATGTGATCATTGATAGCGCTGGGGGCGAGGGTTATTCCGATCTGATTGAGCTTGCAGTGCCTGGGGGCCGGATCGTGAACTATGGGGCACACCTGGGCGCGCCCAGTAGTTTTAAGCTGCATCGCCACTTTTGGAAGCAATTAAATCTACTCGGCACAACGTTGGGCTCCGCGGCTGATTTTGCCGCGATGGTCCAGTTTGCCGAGAACCATCAACTTGTCCCGATCGTGGACCAAACCTTTGCCCTGCTCGATGCAGAAAGCGCGCTGCGGCGCATGGATGCGGGTGAACAGTTTGGTAAACTCGTGCTGACCATAGACGCCCAATGAGGGCAGCATTGGGCAGCCGATTTTTTGCTAAAATCCTGATTTGATTTTTTGAAAAAAGTAGGTTATGCTGCTTTGTAAGTGTCAGTTTAGGTTGTGACTGATACGCATTATCTACTCCTTTGCATTATCCCATTTCGCTATTTATCTGATGATTGCCTCAACGACGATGCACTCATCGAACTTATAACATGGCATAGCCATTTACTTTAGACTCATAGTCATTCATTCACCGATCTCACAGGAGGAATTTGCTCGATGCTTAGGTCAATGAGTACGAAGTTAGCGTTACTCGGCGCACTTTTCATCGTGGTTAGTTTAGTGTTACAGCCTGCATTGGCAAGTACCTTGCTTGCCCAAGGCGTACCACCTGCCGCGGAAACAACGGCCACAGAGCCAGCGACGGCGACGCCCACCGACGAGCCGCCGACAGCTACCGCCACGGCAGAGCCCCCCACGAATACACCAACAGATGCCCCGACGGATGTTCCGCCGGCAACAGCGACAAACACCCCTGAAGGGACGTCGGTTCCTGAACCGCCCACCTCGACACCGCGGCCGCCGTCATCCCCGCCACCGGCGATCCCTGAGCCTGTGACCATCGTTCTGTTTGGCTCTGGTTTGGCCGCGCTCTCCGCTGCAGTTGCCGCTCGCCGCCGCAAAGAGTGATTGTGGTCAGTAGGTATTTACTGAAGTTAGGCAAGCCTCGACTGGAGATCTGTGATGAGTACAGTTTCTACCCCTGAGATTCTGGCAGGTGCTGCGTAACCTGAGTCAGTAAATTCAGTAAATATTGTCAAATGAAAAGGGATGAGCCGTCGTCGTACGTGGATGGCTCATCCCTTTTTTGTTTGTCCGATTGAGGGCAATAGGCCCCTGAGTAAACCCTGAAACTGCCCGGAAATCCACAGATTCTAGAGATTGCCCAGATTTCTGGCTTTTTGCCTGGGGAATCTGCACAACTCTGCGGAATCTGTGAATAAAATTTTGTAAGAGTTTTTGAATTCTACTCTGGTTTCTATTGGGTTTAGGGGCGCAAATTGTTCAACATGCGGGGGAATGCAGTACTCTCGCGGATGTGATCCAACCCGCAGATCCAGACCACGGCTCGTTCCAGCCCCAGGCCAAAGCCACTGTGTACCACCGAACCATACCGACGCAGATCCAAATACCAGTCATACACTTCTTGGGGCAAGCCATGGTGTTGGATCGCGGCGATCAGCTTGTTCGGGTCACTCATCCGTTCGCTACCGCCGATGATCTCGCCATACCCTTCGGGCGCAAGCAGATCGACGCTCCGGCAGACCTCTGGGCGATCCGGCTCCGGCTCCATATAGAAGGCTTTGACCTGTGTGGGGTAGTGATGGACAAAGACCGGCTTCTCAAACTGAGCTGCGAGATAGGTCTCGTGAGGGCTCCCAAAATCATCGCCCCATTCGATGGCGGGGACTGGATCAGAATACCCAGGTACCAATTCGCCACGCGCCGCCGCTGCGTTGATCATGGCTACGGCTTCATCATAATGAATGCGCGGGAAGGGTGGCGTCACCCGTTGCAGATGCGTGAGATCCCGCTCCAGGACCTTGAGCTCTGCCTGGCATTCTTGTAAGCAGCGCCCAACAATGTGGCTGACAAATTGCTCCTCGATCTCCATCAGTTGTTCGAGCGTGCAGAAGGCAATTTCCGGCTCCACCATCCAAAACTCCTGCAAATGGCGCCGAGTCTTGCTCTTCTCGGCCCGGAAAGTCGGCCCGAAACAATAGACCTTGCCAAAGGCGAAAATATTGGCCTCATTATAGAGTTGACCAGTTTGGGCCAGATAGGCCGGTTCGCCGTGATAGTCGATTTCGAAGAGCGTGGTGGTGCCTTCCGCGGCCGCGGGGGTGAGGATCGGTGTATCCACATTGAGATAACCATTGCCATCCAACCACTCACGAATCGCCTGGATGATGACAGCTCGGATGCGCAACGTGGCCCACTGGCGCGTCGAGCGGATCCAGAGATGGCGGTGCTCCATCAAAAATTCGATGCCATGTTCCTTGGGCGTGATCGGATACGGCTCGGCAATCTGCAGGATCTGCAAATCCTGCACGTCAATTTCATAGCCGCCGGGAACACCAGGCGCTCGGTCGGACTGTTTCACCACGCCGGTAAGGGTCAGGCTACTCTCCTGGCTGGCTTCTTTGGCCACGGCAAACAAGTCGTCGCTGACATTGCCGCGGAAGATCACCGCCTGACAGATACCTGTGCCGTCGCGCACTTGCAGGAATTGTAACTTGCCTTTGCCCGTTTTGTGGTAGAGCCAGCCTTGCAGGGTGACTGTCTGATTGACATAAGCGTTAAGATTGGCAATAGGGACAATTGGGTTCACACGTGTGTCTCCGCACATCGCTAAGCGCGACCGAATGGGCCGCTGCTATTGATTTGCTGATGGTACGCAGGCCCTGCCTGAAGAGTTGTGAGCACCGGTTCTGCGCTCGAGAAGCTGACGGACGCTGCGTAACGTGGGTTATTCCTCGATGGCTGCCTCGTCGGCTGAGGCCAGTACGCCCCCTTCGGCGAAGAGCTTGGAGAGATCGACCTCATAATCTTCCAGCCGTCGGCCAACACTCGAGAAATGTTCGGCGCGGAATTCATAGCTGTCGCGACTGGCAGGACGAGCCACATGGGTATAGATAAATAACCCCTGAGGCGGGACATAATCCTCCAGATTCACAATGCTCTCGCGCGTGGTTGTCTCCTGAGCGGTTACGGCTGGAGAATTGCGGCTGCGTGTTCGCCGTCGCCGCCGACCTAACCGCCCATCACGCCCCCCGCTGGCCCGTTCTGGGCTCTTTTCCTTTTTGGCGTTGGGGTTCTCTTTGGTCGATGGATTGTTCCCTTTGCGCCCATCGGATGAACGGCGAAAATAGCGTCTTCGTCCACTGCCGCGTTGCTCGTTATTACTTTTTGCTTCGGCCATGGCTTCCTCGTTTATGGCACAACTGCACTGGTGACAAGCTCGCCCTGGGGGTTGCGGAGTTGGATCACCGCGCCACTTTGCCAGATCGGGTTTTCCTCGCCCCAATACAACGCAACGCTGGTGTTACTCCCCGCCCGGCTGTGAATCCAGAGACTGCCACCTGGAAAGATCGAAATACTCTCAAAGGTATAGGTTGGCCCGCCTTCACGTGCCAACTGCCACCCTTGCAGATTGACAGCTAAATTGCTATCGTTGACCAATGAAATTGCTTCGCTGAGCGAACTCCCCGGACTTTCCACCGCGCCAATCCGCAAGCCCTGCCCAGTGGCAGCGGGTGTCGATGTGGCAGTCGGTACCGCCTCGCTGGAGCCACCACCGCCCGCCCGGGGAATGACCAAACGTTGACCGGAAAAGACAAAATCGGGATTGTCCAGCTTGTTCGCGTCTACCAACTCCGCTACGGTCAGCCCATAGCGGGTGGCAATGGCGAGCAAACTGTCCCCGGCCTGCACAATGTAGACCTCTTCTTCCCCTGGCTCTTCGCTGGTCGCTTCTGCCTCGACCGCGGACTCGCTGACCGCCGCCGCGGTGGGTTGGGCAGCCGGCTCATCCACCACAGGATCGCTGGCTTCGGCTGCTGGGAGACTGGCCGGCAGATTCTCGGGCGCTGCCGCGGCAGCAACCGGGGTGTAGAGCGCGGCCAATTCTTCTGGATCCGGCCGCCGGGCCTCAATTGCCCAGGCAACACCGAGGGCAATAGCCAGACTGATCAGGGCATTGATAAGAATGAGAAAGGCTAATTGGCGGCGATTCATAGTGGGATTGTAGCACACCTTCTTTTGCTTGTCATGCTGCTGGAATGGCCGCGAATACTCAGCTTCCAAGGCTGATTTGTAGGGTCGCTACTTTGTTAGAATGGGCGGCTTCGGTACAATCTATCCAACGCAAGCGGTGGGTTCAGGTTCCTCAGGCTTTTCTGCACTCGCAGAGATGACGGCACGAATCGGGCATGAGCCACAGGATAGGAAAGATGGAGAAATGGGTATGATAGAATCGCGCAGATCAAATCGTGGCTTATGGTGGTTGATCGGTGGTGTTTTGGCCCTGCTGATCGTGGGTTGCTTCGCCGCAAGCAGTCTCGCTTTTGTGGTTATGCGTGGCCGCACGGGTACCCCCGAGCGTTTGCGCCCGGCCCCCGCCCAATCAGCGCCGGTGAACGTCCCGACCCCAGTCGCCGTGGCCCCCATTGTGCGCCCAGACAGCGAACTCGATTATGAAAGCGCTGTGCTGATAGCAATTTATGCCCAGGTAAATCCCTCGGTGGTGAATGTGACCAACTATACCGCTGGCCGTTCGATCAATGGGTTACCCCGCAATTTTAATGAAGACGATCTCTTGCCCTTGGGGAGTGGGTCGGGCTTTGTGTGGGATGACCAGGGCCATATTGTCACCAATCATCATGTGGTGGAAGGGGCCGATGAGGTGCAGATCACCTTTAGTGATGGCACAACTGGTCTGGCCGAGTTGGTTGGCAGCGACATAACGAGCGATCTTGCGGTGTTGCGCCTGGACCCAACCGGTTATAATCTGCAACCGGTGCGGCGCGGCAGCCTGGATGAGGTGCAAGTGGGGATGCGCGTGGCCGCGATTGGCAATCCATTTGGCCTGGAAGGCACCCTCACGAGCGGCATCGTCAGCGCGATTGGGCGCTCGATCCCCGCTGCGGCCCGGTTTAGCATCCCCAATTCGATCCAAACCGACGCGCCGATCAACCCGGGGAATTCGGGCGGCCCTCTGCTCAATGAGCGGGGCGAGGTGATTGGCGTCAATGCGCAGATCCGCTCGCAGACTGGCGTCAACAGTGGCGTGGGCTTTGCCATCCCCATCACCATTGTGGAACGTGTGGTGCCAGCATTGATCGCCGAAGGCCGCTACGAGCACAGCTATCTGGGGGTGAGTGGCACCACCTTCAGCCCCCTCTGCGCCGATGATCTGGACGTGGAACGTTCTGTGCGCGGCGCGTATCTGGAAGAGGTGTTGCCTGGAACACCGGCAGCCGCGGCTGGCCTGCAGGGGGGCGGCGAAAATTCAGGAACGCGCTATATCAATCTTTGCCCGCAGCGCCGCGGTGGCGATATTATTACCGCGATCGACGAGCAGCCAGTAATCTCATTCGACGATATTCTGAGCTATTTGGAAAGCGATACCAGCCCGGGAGATGTGGTCACAGTGCGGATCCTGCGCGGGGGCGAGGAATATCTGATCGACGTTGAGTTGGCTCCGCGACCCGCCAGCCTGGATTAACCGGGTGAGCGAGGCTGTTTGTGTCACCGGCTTTCGGCGCTAGCCTGAAATGCTGCCCCAGCTTCATGCGGGAGGCAAAATTCAGGCCTCGCAACCATGGTCAAGCCAGAACAGTAGACGCTATCCGTAAAATGGTTGCGGTGTCCAAAACCGGATTGTCAGGCCCCTTTGGCGCAGCATGTACGGATAGGTGCTTAGTCGTCGATCTCGATCGTCTGATCGCTGCTGCCTTGCCGCCAGACACCGTTCGCATCCCCCACGGCCCACGACGAGCGGATGCGGATCACGCGCCGGGCTGTGCGGGGCGCAGGCGATGGGGAACGGGTGACCGTCGAGGGCTGGAGGGGAGCCGGTTGATTCAGCCGCTGTTGGATCAGCTTCCAGGCGACTCGAGCCGCCAAACTGGCAACCCCCGCCAGGACCGGCAAAGCTGCTTTGCTCAAGGTCATCGGCAGGGTTAAGGTACTGGTCGGAGCGGGGGGGGCACCAGCCGTGTCGTACCCACAATGGGGACAGTAGCGAGCTTCCAACGGGCTCGCTTCACCACAACTGGCACAAATTCGTGTGATCTCACTCATGGCTTTCCTCGTAGAACCAATCGCTTGGTACTTTCCTGGCAACGAGTGTATCATCGACCAAGGAGCCTCGTCAACCAGCAAAAAGTGTGGGGTGTCTTCAGGATTTTCGGTTTTTGTTCACTGCGTTTTGTTTGCTGCGTTTTGTTGGATGACGATGCGAGACCATAAAGTACGTCAATCGTCAACAGGTACCTATAGATAGGGCGGTGCTCATGCCCAGTACACTACGACTTACTGATGGCAGCTATATGCGGCGACTCGATGTGGATTCGATCATCCAGTCGCTATACAAGTTGCAATCGGTTGAAGTTGTCGGCTTTAGTAATGTCGGGAAATCAGCATTGATGCGTTTGCTGGCTCAGCCCGATGTGTGGACGCAAGAGTTGGGGGAGGCGGGCAACAATTTCCTGCCGATCTACATCGATTGCAACCATATGCTCGAATTGAGTGACCACGGCTTTTACGAATTGGTCTTGCGCGCGCTGCAAGAACAGAACGACCTGCCAGAATTGGCCGCGGCCTATGCCACGATGATCGCGCCGCTCAGCGAGTTTCAGGTGCCCCTGAGCTTTAATCGCGGCCTGACTGCTGTCTTACAAGCTACCTCAGCAAATCTCATTTTGATCTTCGATGAGTTTGATGAACCCTTTAGCAACATCGATTCGCGCGTCTTTATCAACCTGCGAGCACTCAAAGATCGCTACTACAATCGGATCGCCTATGTCACCGCTACGGAACATCCGCTGGTAGATGAGCGGCCCGAAGAACATTGCGTGGAATTTTGTGAACTCTTCAGCCACCATACCTGGCGGCTGGCCCCGTTGACCCGGCCCGATGTCGAGCGCTATGTGCGTCGTTACATGACCGCCTTCGATATCCACTTTACCGCGGCCGATTTGGATTTTATCTACGAATGGGCGGGTGGGCATCCCCGATTGTTGCATGGGGTCTGCCGTGTGCTGGAAGCAGCTTTGGAAGAGGGGGGCGCTGCCGCTGAATTTTCCGAACGATGGCAGATTCATGATGGCGTGGCCCGCCAATTGCGCCAGGATCCCCAGGTTGTGATCGAATGTGACAAGATCTGGCGAAAATTGAGCGAAGCCGAACAGAATGTGCTCGTCACCCTGGCGGCCCGTGCACCAATTGCCGACGAACAGACGCTTGCCGAATTGGTGCGGTCGCATCTGGTGTTCAAGGTGGAGAACAAATATCATTCGTTCTGTCGCCTGCTCGCTGAATATGCCCAGCGCATGACCGCGTCCACGACCACCACCAATGGCCGCTTACGCGTCGATCACGAGCGGGGAGAAGTTCTGGTCAACGACCAGCCGGTGGACACCCTGACCAATTTGGAATATCGGTTGCTCTCGCTGCTCTTTGACCAGCGCGACAAGATCATCGATAAATTTCAGATCGTCACCAATGTGTGGGGCGAAGAATACATCGATGAAGTGGATGATGCGCGCATCGAAAAGCTGATCAGCCGGGTCCGCCAGAAGATCGAGGATGATCCCGGTTCGCCGCGCTTCCTGACGACGATCCGGGGTCGCGGCTATCGGCTGCAGGTAAACTGAGCGCCTGAGGCTGCTCGTGACAAAGCTGGCCTACACTCAACAACCGGAGCGGCTTTGTGCAAGATTGCACAACTAAAATTTGGGGGCGGCTCCATTGTCCGCTATACTTGGTGTGGATAAAAATAAGCTTGGCGTAGCGCCTGCGTAATTGCAGGTATGTGAATGTCAATCGCGATCTTGTGGTAGCCGATGATCCCATCAGGCAGCCTATCGCCTGTTAATAGCACAAACAATAGATGGCAAAGTGAGGAAACGCAATGGCCAATGCGTATGAGAGCGTCCAACCTGCTCCCAGTGAACCCAAACTCGTGTTTGGTGGTACCCAGCGGAATTTAGTTGTCGGTCTTTCTATGCTGATTGCCGCTGCTCTGGCATTCTCGATGAAATTGACCGATGTCTTTTTTGCCGAAGCCACGGCCTGGACTTTTATCCTGTGGGGCGGGCTCTTCATTTACGTCGGGCTGATGGATCTCTATCAGACCTATGAAGTGACCGACGAGGCATTGATCATTCGCAACCCAATGCGTCCCTGGGCTGGCACCAAGGTTTTTGACTGGGCGCACTTATACCGGTTGGATGTTGTGGTGCGGCGGGTCGAGGCAAAAGCGGAAGACGCCGAGATGCAGATCTACTACACGCCCGCAGGCGAAATTGCCATCGACCGCGAAGATCGAGGGTTTCACCCCGAACTGGCTCGCTTGATCATCGAACGGGCGGGGTTGCAGCCGACTGATCCGAGCAACCCGACTGATCTGACTACCTTGCCCCAGGGCAAAGCAGCCTATATTTGGAACCAGAGCGGGCGGATTGCTGCGTCCTGAGTTGTGAATCGCGACAGAGTAGGTAAAACAGAGAAATTGCCTGACAATCCACAGATTTTTCTGCTGTAGAATCTGCGTAATTTGTGGATAGGACTCTGAAAGAGCTTATAAAAACGAGGCCCGGCGGCGTGAACCGCACAGGCCTCGTTTTTTGATCCAAAGGGTTTATCCCTGGCGCAGGAGTGCTTCCGCCTTTTCTACCAGAAAGCGATTGCCAATGAAGAGTGGCACGCGTTGGTGCAGGCTTGTTGGCTGAATATCCAGAATCCGCCGCGACCCATCCGACGCATAACCACCCGCCTGTTCCACCAGAAAGGCCAGGGGCGCAGCTTCATAGAGCAGGCGCAATTTCCCCTGGGGCTTGCCCGAATCTTTCGCTTCGGCTGGGTAATAGAAGACGCCACCCGCCAGTAAATTGCGATGAAAGTCGGCGACCAGAGAGCCAACATAACGCATCGAGAGCGACAGGTTTTCTTCATTCTCCCCTTGTAGCCATTTGGTATATTTCTGGATCGCTGGGGCCCAGCGCAGCTCGTATCCCTGATTGACGCTGTAATACTTGGGCTTCTCGGGAATACGAATGTTGGGGTGAGAGAGCAAAAACTCGCCAATGCGTGGGTCGAGGGTAAAGCCATGCACCCCCCGCCCAGTCGAATAGACCATCATCGTGCTGCTGCCATAAATGATATAGCCTGCTGCCACCAGATCGCGCCCCGGCTGGAGACAATCTTCCGCTGTACCCGGCTGACCCTCTGGCGAGCGACGGCGGTGGATGGCAAAAATGGTGCCTACGCTCACGTTATAATCGATGTTCGAAGAGCCATCCAGCGGATCGTAGATCAGCACGTAGCGGCCAAGCGGGTAGTTGGAAGGAATGGGGATGATGTCGGCCTCTTCTTCCGAAGCCATGACAGCCAGGCGACCGGTGTGATCATTCAGGCGGTAGATCGTGCGCTCGGCGTATTCATCCAACTTCTGCACTTGTTCCCCATGGGAATTCTCTTCACCAGTTTCGCCCAAAATATCGGCCAGCCCTGCACGAGTGGTGCTGTTGGCGATCATTTTCGCGGAAAGGGCCAGATCATAGAGCAGGTTGGTCAACATGCCGGTTGCTTCTGGAAAATCTCGCTGCTGTTCAAGAATGTAGCGTTCGATCGTAAAAATCTGGCTGGTAAATGTACGGCGATCAGACATGGCCTGTTCCTACACTGAATTAAGGCTGATTAAGGTTCTACCCTGAATTCTGGCCCAGCTCCGCGGGCGGGATAATGCGAGCTCGCCACCATGCTCAGGATAGGCGTTAAGATAAACCGGCTATTCTTATCAATGCCCGCAAGCTGTAATCTGTTTCGGTTGACTGATGGTCGAGTTACTCCTGCTTATCCATACAATCGGGTGTAATGATATAAATTCGCCGTAACAAGCTGGATATAAATGCGCGGCTCGTTGATCGTTAAGATTTCGACAAAAAGCGCATCGTCTGCACCGGCTTGCTCGCGCCAGTACTCGGCGTTGCCTGGCCCAGCATTATAACCGACCAACGCGGAAATGATGTTGCCATCCAGGTAGCCGCGCGCCCAATTCAGATAGTAGGCCCCAAATTGCACGTTGATATGGGGCCGATAGATGATGTCATTCGTATAGTCGGGATGGCCGAGCCGCTCTGCCACCCACTGGCCGGTGTCGGGGATGATCTGCGCCAGGCCCTGCGCGGCTGCCGAAGAACGCGCCCCTTCCTCAAAGAGACTCTCCTGGCGGATCAGGCTGTAATAGAGCAGCGGATTGAGGTTGTGGGCAATCGCCTCCCGGTCGATCAACTCGCGGAAGTGGCGGGGGAACGAGCGCTGCTGCAAGAAGATCGGCGCATCTTCCACCAACTGGGCCGGGCTGAATTCCAGCAGGCGCGCCATGGCGATGATACTCAGGCGATAGGTGCCAAGCCGCTCAAACTCCAAACTGAGCGCATAGAGCGAGGCTGGATCGTCACGATAGCGAGTATAGACCCGCTCGAGCAAGGTCAAGGCATCCCCGCGCTGATCCAACTCCAACAGCAGGCGCGCCATGCGCAAATCCGCATCAGCCGCGACCGTGGCGGGTAAAGCCGATAACTGATTCGTGGGAAGTTGTAGCCATTCGTTGAGCCACTGTTCAGCGAAGGCCTGGCTGCCATCATCGTTGGCGAGCCGGGTCGCTGGCCCGGCAATCGTGGCCATGATACCCAGTGAGTTGCCATTACTCAACGGCTGTTGCCGCAACCCGTAGGCCGCCAAAATTCCATAATAGATGTCGGGCGCGGTCTCGACCAGGCTTTGCCATTGGGCAGTGGCCGCGCTCCGCTCGCCCCGGGCCTGATAGGCCCGCCCCAGCCAATAAGCGACCGCGTCCCAGCGATATTGCGGATAATCTGCTTGCAGGCGGGTGTAGATCTCGACAGCCTGGGAATGTAGCCCTGTTTGCATAGCCCCCACCCCAATCGAATAGAGGGCAGCCGGTGCGCGTTCACTGCTGGGAAACGCATCGGCCAGGGTCATGAAGTCGGTGGTGGCTTCCAATTGATTGCCTTCGCGCAAGGCCAGTAACCCACTGCGCCAGAGCCCCTCAACCGCCAGCGGATCCGCCGCGTGTTCGCGCGCAAATGTCCGATAGGTGCGCCGCGCGGAGACACTATCCCCCAGCCCCACCTGCGCGGCCGCCTTATCGAGCCAGGCCTGGCCAAAACATGAGCACTGGCTGAATTCGGCAATGACCCGATCCAGCAGGGGCAGCGCTTCGGCGTAATTTTCCGCGCCCAAATAGGATTGGCCCAACCCATGCAGCGCCAACCCATAACGGGCATCCGTGCTGTCCACACTCTCCAAATAGGCCTGGTAGGCCGCCACCGCAGGCAGATAGGCCCCGGCTTTGAGATCGATGTAGCCGCGCTGGTAGAGATCAAACTCGAGGTTGCGATTGACCAGTTCGACCAAAGCCGCATAGGCTGCCCGGTTTTCGGGTGCTTCGTCGGTGGCTGCTCGCCAGCGTTCGCTCGCGCCGGGCAGATCGCCAGCACTGGCCAGCGCCTGACCGGCCTGATATTGCATTTGGGCGCGATAGCCGCCATTTTGGGCCACTGCCAGAATTTCGTCATAAACCTGCACGGCCTGGGGATAATTGCCGCTACCGCTGTAGGTTTCGGCCAGATCCTCCAACAGGATCAACCGGGCCACGGTATCTGTGCTGGCCTCTGCCGCCCGACGATAGGCCGCGGCCGCGCTTTCGGTATCCCCCAGCGCTCGGTAGGCCTCGGCGATGCGTCTTTGCACAATTTCGGCCATCCACGGGTAGGCTTCCAAAAAGGGCCAATAGGCAGCGACCGCGGCCGCATATTGGCCTTGGCCACGCAGCGCCTCGGCGCGCAAAAATTGATCTTTGACGGCAAAAGCCTGGGGATCGCTGCCCGCTGTGGCAATCGCCTGATCCAATTGATCGAGCGCGGCTAAGGCCTCGGCATAGGACCCTTCGGCCAGATAAGCGCGTGCGATCTCGTAGCGGGCTGCTAATTGGAGAGTGAGATCGGCCGTGTCGCCGCTGATCAGCGCGGCAAACTCGGCGCGCGCCGCGGTGTAATCCCCATAGCGATGCAACGCTCGTCCATGGGCCAGTAGATCGGGCGCGCTCAAGGTTGGTGACGGCGTTGTTGCCGGCGGTGTGTTCGTCGGGAGCAATGCTGGTGTCACCGGGCTGACCGCGACAGATGGGGTGATGCTGGCCGCGGTGATCACTTCTGTGGTGGTGATGGTCGCGGCTGGATTGCCCGGTTCAACCACTGCTGCGCTCGTTTCAGGGTCGCCACTTTCCGGCAGAACCGGTGTGGGCGTAAAGGTCGCCACGGCCAGCAGGGTTGGGGTGGGTTCCGGCGCAGCCAAATCGCTGCCACAGCGGGCCAGGGTAATCAATAAGCAAAGGCCGAGCAAAACCAAGCTTCCTTGGCTTGATCGTTTGAGATAATTCATGGATTTTGGTTCTCTTTGTTCCTCATCCTGTACATACCCGCATCACGCTGATTCTTTGCCCTTCAGCGGCGAATTTGGTATGATCGGTCAAAGTCCTATCATTGTACACGAACTCTAAACGATCATTTGAATCATGCCTGTTCCACAAAAATGCCATGACGGTTCAAACCTCTGACCCACTTGCTCGGCCCACAGGTGCAACTTCCAGCTATGAATTAGTGGTTGGGATGGAAGTTCATGCCCAAGTCTTGACGCGTTCCAAAATGTTTTGTCGCTGCGCAACCGATTACGCGGGCGCGCCCCCCAACACGCGCGTCTGCCCGGTCTGTTTGGGCATGCCTGGCGTCTTACCGGTGGCCAACCGCGCCGCGATCGAGGCGACGATCAAAACCGGGCTGGCGTTGAATTGTCAGATCAACGAAACGGCCATCTTTGCGCGCAAAAACTATAACTACCCGGATCTGCCCAAAGGCTACCAGGTGACGCAATATGAATATCCCCATTGCGAGCATGGCTGGCTGGAGATCGACCTGCCCGACGGCGGGACAAAACGCATCCGCATTCGGCGGATTCACCTGGAAGAAGATACCGGCCGCACGCTGCATTCGGGCAAATACACCATGGTGGATCTCAACCGGGCAGGCGCGCCGTTGATGGAGATCGTCAGCGAGGCCGATATTCACAGCCCTGAAGAGGCCTATGCCTATTTGACCAAGTTACGCATGATCTTGCGCTATCTGGGCGTCAATAGCGGCGATATGGAAAAGGGCGCGCTGCGTGGTGAGCCCAATATCAGCGTGCGCACCCAGGCCCAGAAGGACCGTGGCGAGTATGGCACCAAAGTTGAAGTCAAGAATCTGAACAGTTTACGCTCGGTGCGGCTCGCCATTGCTTACGAATATGACCGCCAGATTGCGCTGATCGAGTCCGGGGGCCAGGTTGAGCAAGTCAACATGGGCTGGGATGAGGCGCGTCAACGCACGGTCTTGCAGCGCAGCAAAGAGAGTGCCCACGATTACCGCTATTTCCCCGAACCCGATTTGCCGCCGGTCAAGGTCAGCGAGGCGTGGATCGAATCGATCCGCGCACAGTTGCCAGAGCTGCCCGATGTCAAACGCGCGCGCTACGAACAGGCGTGGGGGGTGCGCCGCGCCGAGGCCGATATTCTCAGCGCGGAAAGCGTGGTCGCCCGCTATTTCGAGGACACGGTCGCCGTCTACGGCACGGATGATGGCAAACCTCAGCGCCTTGCTACGTGGCTGACTACTGAATTCTTCCGCCTTGTCTATGCCGATGGCGAAGGCCAGGATCTGCGCCAGATCAGCGAGGTGCGCATTCAGTCCCCGCAACTAGCCGCCTTGCTCAGCCTGGTGGATCAAAAAACGATCAGCCCGGCAACGGCCAAAAAGGTGCTGGAAACCATGTTCGCCACCGGGGAAGATCCGCAAGTGATTGTGGAGCGCGAAGGGTTAAGCATGGTCAGCGACACCAGCGTGATCGACAACGAGATCAACGCCATTCTCGCGGCCAATCCTGGTGAAGTAGCGCGTTACCGCGAAGGCGAAGAGAAGCTCTTTGGCTTCTTTATGGGCCAAGTAATGCGAGCGACCAAAGGCAAAGCCGACCCCAACGCGGCGCGGCAACGCCTGCAAGAATTGCTGCGCGGCTAAGCCCTCGGTGACAATATTTGATTTTACCGCGGTGACCGAATTGCCCGGCAGTCGCCTGAATGCCGAGCAGATGGCGCGCATCTGCCAACGCTATGCGCTGGGTGCCAGTCTGGCGGCAGGGCGCCGTGTGCTGGAAGTGGCGTGCGGCGCGGGGATCGGGCTTGGGGTTGTGGCCGCGGGCGCGCAGCAATTGGTCGGCTGCGACCTGACCTATGGCGTGCTGGCGATGGCTCGCCGCCACTATGGCCGCCGGATCCCGCTGCTCAGCGCTGATGCTCAAACGCTTCCCTTTGCCGACGCATCGTTCGACCTGATCCTCTCGTTTGAGGCGATCTACTATTTGCCCCGGCTGGATCACTTCCTGCGCGAGAGCCGACGGATTCTGGCACCGCACGGCCAATTGCTGATTGGCACGAGCAACCCCGATTGGCCCCATTTTGTCCCCGGCACCATGAGCGTCGATTATCCCGATCTGGCGGCGCTGAATGGGCAATTACGTGCGGCTGGCTTTGCCAGGTGCCAGGCTTATGGCGCGCTGCCGGTCTCCGCGCAGACGACACCGCGCCAAATGGCAGCGGCACACATCCGCAAATTACTGCGCAGTGTGCCACTGTTGACAGGCGATACTGTTGTCGCTCGCGTGCTGAAACGTTTGGCCTATGGGCGCTTGGTAGCGCTCCCCGCGGCGTTGGACCCCCAATCTCTGGCCGTCGCCGCACCATTTGCCGACCTGACCCCAATCCCACCAGACCAGCGTGACCACCGTCACCGGGTGCTCTTCGTGCTTGCCGAGCGGTGAGCAAACCCCAATCGTGATGGCCCTCGGGGCGCGCGGACGCTTTGGGCCGTGACCCATCACCAGATGGTCAGCGAATCCAGGAAAAGTTGACGCAGATCCGCCGGGCTGGCAGGTTTAGGGGCCAGTTTGGTCACCCGATGTTGGGGCAAGGTGCCCTCCACCAGCCGCTCCACATCGGCCGCGGTGAAGCCAATTGCAGCCAGGCCATTGGGCATCCCTGTTTTTTGCATAATCTCGATCACCGCGTTCGCCAGGATCTCGCCGGCATCCGCTGGCGTTGCCCCACGCGTCTCTGCACCCATCAACCGGGCGGCTTCCAGGTGCAACTCGGGATTGGTGGGTGCGGTCCAGCGCGCCACCGCGGGCGTGTGCAAAATCACCGACATACCATGGGGCACAATCGGATGGTCATTCGCGTAGCCGTGGGGCACAAATTCGCGCACCATGCCCGAAACCGGGTACGACATGCCGTGCGGGAGATGCACCCCCGCATTGCCAAAGCCAATTCCTGCATAGGCCGCGGCCAACAACATCTGCGAGCGCGCCTCATCATCTTCGGGGTCAGCCACTGCCTGCACGATATTGCCCGCCATCAGTGCCAGGGCTTTGGCCGCCCAAATCTGGCTGATCGGATTCGCCCCTTGATAGGCTGGCCGCAGTTTGGGCTCGCTTGGTGCGGGCCGTTGATCATAGGGCAGGGCGGTGAGCGATTCCAGCGCATGGCTCAGCACATCCAGGCCGCTGCTGGCTGCCACCATCTTGGGCAGGGTGCGCGTATTGTCCGGGTCGATGATGCCCAAGACCGGGCGCAGCGCACGATGGGCGATTCCGGTTTTGGCATGGATTTCGACAAAGTCAAAGATCGCAACGCCAGTGGTCTCGCTGCCGGTGCCTGCGGTGGTCGGGATGGCGATCAGCGGTTTGAGGCGACCGGGTACGGGCAAGCCTTTGCCAATCGGCGGGTTGACATAATCTAGAAAATCAGCGGGATAGGTGCTATATAGATTGGCCGCTTTGGCCGTATCCATGCTTGAGCCCCCACCGACCGCCACAAAGCCATCAAACTGGCCATCCACCGCAAATTGAATGGCCGCTTTGAACGAGCCATCCGTAGGCTCGACCCGCACCGCATCGAAGAGCACGGCATCAATGCCCGCAGCTCGCAGCGCGTCGAGGGTGGTTGCCACCGGTTCCAACTGGGCAATGCGAGGATCGGTCACGACCATCACCCGCTTGGCACCGAGCGCGGCCATATCCGCACCCACTTCGCGGGTGACACCGGGGCCAAACTTGATACTGGAGGTATCCATCGTAAAGGCAGATTCAAAGGTCATGCTGGTTCCTTTTTACGTCAACTTTCGGCCATCTCGCCCACCGCCCTGGCCGCTGTAAGGCTGGCCGGGTTGCCAATCATTGACCGGCGGCGGCACGAATTGGCTCAGCGGCAAGGATACGCTACAGCGATAGCGGTGCGAGAGATAGGCTGCTTCGCAGAGTTCGAGCGCGGCCAATGAATAATCCGGCCACCGATAATCGGGTTGTTGATAGGTAATCTGGCTCGCCAACAGCTCCAGGTAGATCTGATGGTTGCTTTGCGGGGCTGGCGTGATCTCGGCCAGGTTGCCTTGCGGGTGTTGCGCGTCGTAGAGTCGATAGGCTGATTTCCAGCCGAAAAACTCGATCATCCCCTTGCTGCCGATCAGGCGGAAGAGCACACCCGCGTCTGGCTCGCTGATGGGGATGGTGTCGCCCGTGTGCATGACCACGCGTACGCCGTCGGCCAGTTGCAGATAGGTGATCGCTTCGCTCTCGACCTGCATGTGATCGCGGAAGGTGCGCGTGCTGGTGTCGCACGCGGCCAACACGCTCTGGACGGGTTGATTCCAGGTGAGCGCTACCACAAAATTCAGCCAGTGAATGCCCGCGTTGATGATGTCCCAGCCGCGGCACTGAATTTCGATCAGCTTGAGTGTGCCGATGCGCCCATGCTGCACCAGCTCCATCACCTGACGGCTGTGTTCAGCGACCAATAGCCCATGGGGAACGACCACGGGAAGCTGCCGCTGGCGGATCGCTGCCAGGATGGCCGCGCCATCCGCGTGATTGTCGGCCAATGGTTTCTCGACCAGCAAACCTTTTAGGGGCAGGGCCAGCGCGGCCTGGACAATGTCCCGGTGCGAGGGCGGCCAGGTGGCAATGCAGATCACATCGACCGGGCACTGACGGAAGAGCTCGCCATAGTCGGCAAAGCTCTGGACGCCCGGATATTCCGCCAGGATTGCCTGGCGAGTTGGTTGATGCAGATCCGCGAAGGCCACCAGCTCAAAATCGGGCGAAGCAGCCAGGGCTTTGAGACTGAGTTTGCCACCCATACCCGCGCCAATCACGGCCGCGGTATAGATCGGTGCCATACAAACTCCTCGTTCTATCGAGTTATCTAGACCCGCACATACTTGTGCAAGCGGTGGTCGATCTGCACCTCGCTGACGTAGAGATCGCCCCGTGAATCCACCCAGATGCCGTGTGGGCAACCGCCAAACGAACCTGGCCGGTCGATCCGCTGCTGCCCGCCCCACTGCGCCAGCAATTGCCGATCCCACGTGTAGATGCTCACCTGTTGATCCAACTCGGCGATATAGACAACATCCTCATGCGGGTCGAGATAGACCTGGTCGGGATGGGCCAGACCGGGCCATTCATCCAGATAGTTGCCAGCGAGGTCGAAAAATTGGATGCGTGCGTTGTTGCGGTCGCAGACCCAGAGCCGCCCGGTGCGGTCGATGCGCACGCTGTGCGACAGATCAAGCTGGCCAGGGCCACTGCCCGGCTCTCCCCAGGAGTTGATCAACTGGCCGTCCGCGGTGTAATGATGGACTCGCGCATTGCCATACCCATCGGAGATGTAGAGGCTGCCATCCGGCGCTACGGCCAGATCAGTAGGTAAGTCGAAGGGATCGCCCGGATTGCGACCGGGCTCGCCAGGTGTGCCGATGGTCAGCAGCAGCTTGCCATTTTTGTCGAACTTGTGGACGCAGTGGGTATTGCGCTCGACACAAAAGACATTGTCCTCGGCATCGATGAAAATGCCGTGGGCATCTTGCAACACATCATCACCCCAGGCGTCCAGAAAATTGCCATCGCGATCAAAAATCACCAGCGGATGTTCGCTGCGCGAATAGACAAAGACATTGTCTTTCGAGTCGCAGGCGACCGCGGGAATCCAGCCGAAAGACCAACCTGCAGGTAACTTGCCCCAGCCTTCGACAAGCTCGTAGGTGTATTTGCCAGCACCAAATTGCATGGTTCCTCCTTTGGGACAGCGTATGGGGAGTATATTTGAACAGCCAGGACGGCCCGGAAACTACTTGAGAATCCACAGAGTGCATAGCGCTCTGATTTTTAGCTGTGAAATCTACGCACTCGGTGGAGAAAGCTTCACAGAATTTCTCTGCTTTACGTCGCTTGTTGCCAGATTGGTGTCAGATCGGCCCAGGGTTCAAAGCCGAGAATCTGCTTGGCTTTGTCGTTGACAAATTGCCCGTGCGGGAGATCGCCCAGGATGTTAAACGTTTCGAAGCGCGAAGGCAATTGCTCGAATGGAATCTCCAGCCCGAGCGGAAAGACTTGCGCGGCGTTCTGCCACGAGAGCACCCAGGGAATTTCAGTCTCCCAGCGTTTCATGCTGTCGGCGTTGTGGGGGTCGCGGAAGATGTAGAAAAGATACATCTGCACGTAGATGTCGTGGTGCTCGCTGTAGACGCGGCAGATCTCGTGGCCCAGGGATTTGGTCAGCGCGTAGAGATTGGTGCCGGGCTGCGGCGGAATGTCGGGGTTCAAGCCATAATCGAAGCTTTCGTAGGTCGGCCCGGCAATGGTGAAATGGGGCCCGGTGTTGATGATGCGCCGAATGCCGTGGGCCACCGCGGCTTGCATCATGTTATAGCAGCCGAGCGTGCTGACATCGAAAGCTAATTGACGGTCACTCCGCAGCACCGAGAGATTGATGATCGCGTCCATGCCTTCAGCGGCATCCATCACTTGTTCGGGGGAAGCAATGTCGACCTCGCGGAACTCACCACGGAACTCGATGGGCATCGGCTTGATGTCGGTGACGCGCAGATCGTACTTGTCTTGCAGGGCGGGAACCACATAGGGGCCGAGCATACCCGCGCCCCCCAAAATCAGAATCTTTTTCATGAGTCAGTTCGCTTTGGATGGGTTAAGCTTGCGCAAAAGTGGGTGTGTAGCCGAGTTGGCGTTTGGCCAGGGCCGTTGAAAAGCGGGCATTCGGGCCAGCATGTTGGATGTGGAAGACGGCCCAGCGCCCACTATCGGTGGTCAACGCCTGAGTGACCGCCTGGGTCAGATCGGCCACACTGAGCGCGGTGGGTGTGGGTTCGCTCTCGTCGCTGACCAACGTGCCCAAGCGCAACACAGTGACTGCAAGTTTGCCTTCGCGGGCAAATTCGCGACAGACCAATTCGCCCAGATGTTTGGCGAGCAGCGGGGAAGCCGGGCCTGGCCGTGGTCGCCAGCGTTCGCTCACCAGATAACTCGGATCATACGCGGTCATCAAGTCGAGCGTACTGAGGTAGATCAGGTGGGGCACACCTTCGGCTACCGCAGCCTGGCAGAGATTGTAGGTGCTGCGCGTCAGATAATCGATCTGGGTGACATCGTTGTCGCTGGGTAGCGGCTCGGCCACGTGGATGATCGCATCCTGGCCGCGCACCAGCAGGTTGGTCGAAAAGTCATGGTCGAGCGGACTGACTGCCACCTGAGGCAGCTTCGGCACCAGGCTGCGTTCGGTCAGGCGCAGTGTGTAGTCCGCGGGCAAATTGGCGGCCAATGCCTGGGCAATGGGCGAAGCCGCAGCAGTTAAAAGAACATTCATCGTCGATCTTACTTTCGTCGATTGTGTAAGAACCTATCCGGAAACTGGTTGCGGCTCTCGCAGCTGGGCTTTTCAGCGCGCGCTGGCACAGAATTTACGGATAGCCTCTCAGTGGGTGAAGGAACAAACGCCATGATAACAAATGCCCGGCATGAACAAGCAACCGGGCACGAGTGAGCAAACATATAGTACAGGGCAACGCAGGCGACGCACCGGTGAACAAATGGCAAGATGCGCTCATTGAGCGTCACCGGCGCGCCGCGCTTATCCCTATCTTTCCATGACTACCCGACCTATTGACCTTTTTCCTGGATGGCCTTGAGCAAGGTCGGTGGGTTGATGGGCAATTCGGTGACGCGCACACCAACGGCGTTATAAATTGCATTCGCAATTGCGGCCGCTGGGGGCACAATCGGCACTTCACCAACGCCCCGCACACCAAAGGGGTGAGTCGGGGCCGGCACCTCGACCATCACCGTATCGATCATCGGCAGGTCGAGCGCGGTAGGCATACGGTAATCGAGCAGCGAGGCGTTGGCCAGATGACCAGACGCATCGTACCAATATTCCTCATTCAACGCCCAACCGATGCCCTGCACCACACCACCTTGGATCTGGCCTTCAACATAGCTGGGGTGAATGGCCTTGCCCACATCCTGCGTGGCCGTGTAGCGCAGAATCTGCACCTTGCCGGTCTCGACATCAACTTCGACATCAACAATGTGGGTGCCAAAGGCCGGGCCCGCCCCACGTGGACGCATCGACACGTTGACGGTGATCGGGCCAAAGTGCCTGGTCAGTTGCTCAGCCGCCTCTTTGAAATCGGCACTGTTCCCATTGTGCGAGAAGGACCCATTGGCAAAGGTGACCTGATCGGCCTCGACTTCCCACAGCTCAGCCAGCATCGTGCTCATCTTCTGGCGCAACTGCATCCCCGCCTCGTGGATGGTCACCCCAATCTTGAAGGTGACGCTGCTGCCGCCCGTGCCACCGGTGAGGCCAATCGAGTCGGTGTCGACCACTTGCGGATCCACATCTTCCGCCGAGATGCCGAGCGTTTCCGCCAACATCATGGCCGCGGCCGCGCGCGACCCCCCAATGTCGGTCGAGCCTTCGGTCAGGCTTACCCGCCCATCATTGTTCACAACCAGGGTGACGCTCGATTCGTTGCTGCCATTAAACCAGAAGCCCGAGGCCACGCCGCGCCCGCGATGTTTGCCTGCCAGCGGGGCCTTGTAGTGGGGATGGTTGAGCGCGGCTTCGACGGTTTCGACCATGCCGATGCGGGAATAGATCGGGCCATCGGGGCGGCGGTCACCCTCTACCGCGGCGTTGATTCGGCGGAATTCGAGCGGGTCAATGCCCAGCTTCTCGGCCACTTCGTCGATCACTGCTTCCGAGGCATAGGCAGCGTTGGTGCCACCCGGGGCTCGGTAGGCCGCGGTCTTGGGCTTGTTGTTCACAACATCATAAGCATCGATCTGCACATTTTCCAGGCGATAGGGCGCGAGGATGACCCCCGCAGCCGCGCCAACGGGCGACCCCGGATAGGCTCCGGCTTCATAGATCAGCGTGGCTTGCGCCGCGGTAATTTTGCCATTCTTGTCGGCACCGATCTTGACATTGATGTGTGAACCCGAGGTTGGGCCCGTAGCGAGCAACACTTCGGCGCGGCTCATTGCCATCTTGACGGGTCTGCCGCCGCTCTTCTTCGAGAGCAATGCAGCGGGTACGTCGGTGTAGGCGGTAAATTTGCCGCCAAAGCCGCCCCCAATTTCGGTGGGGGTGACGCGCACCTTGGAGACGGGGAGATGGAGCAGGCCGGCGACCTGGTCGCGGATGCTGAATGCGCCCTGGGTGCTCGTCCAAACCAAGACATGGTCATCGTGCCGCCAGACGGCTGTCGAAGCGTGGGGTTCGATGTAGCCCTGATGCACCATCGCCGTCTTGAAATCGCGTTCCACAATCACCGCGGCTTCGGCAAAGCCTTTTTCCAAATCACCGCGCTTGTGTTGCATGTGAGCAGCGATGTTGGTGGGCTTGTCGCTGGTTTTGCCCATTTCATCGGTGCGCAGATTGTCATGCAGGATGGGGGCATTGTCGGCCATTGCATCTTTGCAATCCAGCACAAAGGGCAGCACTTCATATTCAACTTTGATCAGCTTGGCTGCTTCTTCGGCAATGTGGCTGCTGGTTGCTGCAACCGCGGCCACGGGGTGCCCATGATAGAGCACTTTCTCGCGCGCCAGGATGTTATCGCTCAGCCAGCGCAGGTTGGAGACATCTTCGCCCATCTCCTGAACCTTGTCTTCGGCTTCTTGCAGATCGGCGGCTGTCACGATGGCAGTCACCCCGCTGACTTTTTCCGCCGCGCTCGTGTCGATCGACAGGATGCGGGCGTGGGCGTGGGGACTGCGCACAAATTTGCCATAGAGTGTGCCGGCCAGGTGAATATCATTGCCATACAAGGCCCGACCAGTTACCTTGTCCACCCCGTCATGGCGAATGGGCCGAGTACCAATGACCTTATACTGGGAAGCGGCTTCTTTCGTAACCGTCATGGAGCTTCTCCTCTGGATGCGAATTCGATGATACGTTGTTGCAAACGGTGCTGCCGATAGCAGATTGGGCAGATCGACGCTGCAAATGAGCGCGTGGAATGGCTAAGTGCTCCTATTGTACATGGACAGGGCATCTCTCGCAATTTGCAGAAAAGCTCGTAGGCTATCGACTAGGGGAATGGACCAGTAGGAGCTAGCGGGGATCATGCCGGGCCTGACGCGGCCAACCTAATCCCCGCTAGTCCATTAAGCGGGTAAATGAGAAGCGGGTAAATGAGTCTACCGCTGGATGAGCGGCAGGAAGATCGATTGGGCTTCCTGTTCAGCATCGCCGAGCAGCAGCGTTAGTGCAACGACATCAGAAACATTGCCAGCCGCGTCGCGGTATTGGACAAAGACAGTCCCATTGTGATTTTCATCGGGTACAAAGGTCCACAGCTTTTCCTCTTGATAGGGTTCCCAGTCGGTATCGACAAAATCTGCCCGATTGGAGATACGCATATCGACCACACCACTCTCGACAGCCTCGCTGGTCAGTAGCTCGCCATCAAAGGGCATATGCTCTTCCTGCTCTGGATCATCGGAGGCATCGAGGTAAAGCAAGATGGTACGCGGGGCTGGCTCTTCCACTGGCCGTCGGGGTTCAACGACCCCGTGAGGTGGGTGCGGATCGTCATTCGGCGTGGTACAGGTGATATCTGACGGTGCGCTGACTGTCGTGTCCTTGGCCACCAGCTGGTAGCAATAGCGCGTGCCGTTGTTGACAGTCGTATCTTCGTAACTGTGTTCATCCGCTGGCAGCTCAGCGACGATTGGGGTAAAGGGGCCTTCCGGCGCGGTGCCGCGCAGAATCTCTACGGTTCCGGTTACGGGCGCGCTGAAGGTGAGGATCACTTTCCCTACACTCGGCCAAGCTTTGCCACGCGGTGGACGGGTGCCATCATCGGCAGGCATCAAAGGATCTGCGCCACGTTTGACTTCGGAGCCGTCGTTTTCACCCCCGTCGTCGGTGTCGGGGTCACACGGGTTGGTTTGGTGAGCAAATTCGGCAGCGTTGTTGAGACCATCCTGGTCGGGATCATCAGCACGGTCGAGTGCATTTGGTTTCAGGCAGGAATGTTCATTCTCCCACCAATCGGGCAGCCCATCGTTATCACTGTCGGGTGTGTCGGCCATAAAGAACGAAAGACGAGCCCGGCGGTCGAATTCGCCTAGCAGCGGAGAGATTCCTTGCGCATCGACCACCACGCTGTAGCCACCAGGTTGATGGGTATTCTTGATCAGCCCGCCATAGAAACCATCACCAGCCGCCCCATCGCCATGCAGGCCATCATCAAAGAGGGTGAGGGTTTCGCCGGTTCGTTCAACCGTCGCCTGGACAGTGGCACCAGAGATGGCGGCCACGTCGGCCAGTAGCACGACCAGCGGCATTGCTTTGCCGGCAATGCGCATATCGGGCGGCAGTCCCAGGAAGCCATTGATCACGAGATCACTTTGTACCGCAGCCTCGACCAAGAAATTCGTCTGCGAGGCCGTGGGGGCGGCGGCTTCTGATGCCGCCATGGCACCCGGAATGACGGGGCTTACTTCGACGCGCCATTGGCCTGCCTGTGGTGCGGGTACACGCCACAAGTGATGGTTGCTGGCGACCAGGGTGGGCGGACCCAACTGCGTATTGTCGGGCCGGAAGATCCGCACGTTGATGGGGATGCCAAACTCGATATATTGGTAGGCCACAGAGAAGATCGCTTCGCTGGCGCCACCATCTACCTGAACAAAGTGCGTTTTGCTCTTGGCATCGTTGATCACATCTGTGGCGGCATAGATCTGCTGTTCGCCCATCACTGTTTCGGCAAAGACCCGGTAGATTTCGGCCAACCCGAGTTGCAAAGGCGCAGCGTTGATGGCCGAGGCATTGGCCGCCATCAGCCCGCTTGATTCTGGCAGCCATTGGAATAGCCCACCAGAAACCAGTGCCGCTTTTTCTAACGCCACCCCGTCGGCATCATCCCCGATGGCAATGCTATGGATCACCGGTATCTGGGCGCCACTCTTTTTGCGATCACCGTATTCGCTCAAGAAGGCAGGAATATGGTCGTTGGTATCGTTGACAGAATCCATCCCATCGGAAAGCAGTACCATCGCCCAGGCAGGGTTGGGGCTGGCCTGGTTGATCAACTGCTCCATACCCAGGCGTAGGGCTGCACCAATCGCGGTGTCACCAATCGGAGCGGCCATATTGGTGATGGCACTTTGGGCTTGCTGGCGGCTGGTTTCGGTCCAACCAGTCAGGGCAAACTCTGAGGTTGGTTGCTGGTTAAAGCTGATCACCCCGACGCGGTCACCCGTGTTGTATGAATCCACATAGATCTTGGCTGCATCTTTGGCCGCAACGATTTTTTCACCGATCATGCTGCCCGAGCGGTCGATGATGATTTGGTTATCAACATCCGGGACGGGGCCATAGCGAATGGCTGCTGCCTCGCTATCAGTGTAGTCAGCGTATTGGACGGTCAAATCGCACTCACTGCAACCCGGAGTGGTCGGCGCGCGCAGTACGAGCCAATATTGGCCGCCCACATAGGTCGACGCAATGATGGCATTGTCTGCGGGGTTGGCTGGCGGGTGGATCTGTGTGCTACCAACCGTGATGGTGAACTGACTGGTATCAATGCCGGCCACAGGTTGTTCATCTTTGCCGAGGACGCTAAGCTGGAGCATGAACTTACGCGGTGCAGTTTCTTCGCCGACCTGTGCTGGGCGCTGATTGGTCGGGCCATTGATAAAGACACCATCCATCAGGTTAAAGCCATAGTCGAAATTGACCTTGTGTTCATGGCTGACCACGATCAAGGCCAGTCGATCATAAGGGTCGATGGTGGGTACAGTCAGGGCAAAGCTTTTCCCTTCATCCACCCACTGTTTGACGATGGCACCGTTCTTAATGGCTAATACATGATAGTAGAGCTCGTGCGGTGTTACCGCCAGGGGCTCAACTTCGATATGCACAGCGGGCACAGAAGAGTCGAGAGCTACCTCAAAATAGCGAGCGCCCCAGGCGTCCATCCCAGTTGTGCCAAAGATGGAGTCATCCAGACCTAACGTCTCGGAGATTGTACGCTTCACCATACCGTAGTTACAGGTCGCACATTGCTCCTCGTCGATATAGTTGTAGCGCTTTAGCTCATCGCTGACTGGATTGGTGATGAGATCCTTGGCATAATTGGCCACCGCAAAATCTTCAAAGACATCTTCAAATCGGCGATCCGTACCAATCTTCAATTCGAGAGTATCGTTGAGTGTTTCGATGCCATCTTTGCCCTTGGTTTGAGGATAGGCATTCACATTCAAGCGATTTTGCTCCCAGTATTGCAGCAGCACATCCATACCGTACTGGGGCTCCACCTGAGTGGTGGAGAATTGCTCCATCACATAGCCCCAAAAGAGGGCTGCGTTATACGAAGCTTCCATGAGGCTTTGTTCCGGTGCACCAAGATAGCTTTGCACCTGGCCCAACCAATATTTCTTAACCTTAGTATCCCATGTAAAACAATGTGTGGCATTGGGAAAGACACAGGTTTTGTCTTCACTGGCCCGGGCCTGACCTTCCATCACCCATTTGTAATAGGGGTCGCCGCCGGCACCCCCATAGCTGCTTTGTACCTTGTGGAAGATTTCGTGGCCAGCAATAAAGACCTCGTAGTCGCTACCATTCCCAGTTACTGGGTCATAATCGATGCCTTCAAAATTCTTGGGAGGATATTGCACCCCATCCCCATTGGCGCAGCCGTTGTTGCAGGGGAAGAAATCTAGGGGGAAATAGGGGGCACCGCTAAAGATAGCCGGATCGTCGAAGTTAAGTGCGATAAATTCGTTCCGATAATCCTCGCTGTTTTGCAAGATCTGGGCGACATGTTTATTTTGGCCGTTGAGTACCAGATCCTCCGTACAGACCTGTTTTCCATCATAAGGGGGGCATTCCTCCAGGCGATAAAAGAGCCGGTAACCGCCCGCATTGCTGTCTAAGAAGAGCGGTTCGCGACAAGTTTCGTTGGCCCCGCCCCGGGTTGTTTCCTCATTGCCGTCTATCGCCGTCACTGAATAGCGATAGATAGCACCGCTGGCGTCGGCATCGACGAGTAGCCAATTGCCATTTTTATCGGGGTCAGTAACTGTGCCTACCTCATTCCACGTAGCGCTCCCTACTTCCTGACGGTAGACCTTGTAGTCGGCTGCATTGGCATTTGTATCTTTCCAACTGACCCGCAGTGTATCCGGGTTTCCTCCATGCGCGCGACAGGCGACATTTTCGGGCAGATTCAGGAGGTTGGGAGCCCTGAGTAGTGCCGCCGAGGTAGTGGAAACAGAGAATGGGAGCGATGAAAACAACAGACCGAGTAGGACGAACAAGCGGAGACTACGGGTACACCATTCCGGTTTCTCATCGAGCATGATTCACTCCTTTATTTGGTTGAAAATGAGACGGTAAGCAGTTATCGTACTTCTGGCGTACTTCTAGCTGTATCTCTGTAGTGTAGGTGGGGAGGCGAGAGGGTGCAGTGTTCAAAAACACAACCGTAAGATGACTTAATG
>CAZIRP010000015.1:0-98149 GCA_964541665.1 uncultured Caldilineaceae bacterium
ATGTGCCGGTTGCGGAAGGGCCCGAGCCAGCAGAGCCGGGCGAGGAGGAACCCGCGCCACCGATCCGCGAGCCGCTCCAGCATCAGCTCTATCTGCCTGTGATTGGCAAGTAGGAGGTAGGGGGATGGGGAGACAGGGAGATGGGGTGTGCACCCTGTCTCCCCTTCTCTTCAGCCTGCCATTCTTTCCTCGCGCGGTTTGACGCGGATTGGCATCTTTGTTACACTGAGCGGCACATCATTCGCCCCAATGCTTGGAAATTCTACCGACAATGTCGATCTTCCAGATACACGCCTTGATTTTGAATCGCTTCACAGATCAAGGGAGAGGTGTATCTGCGGATCGCTGATTTATGTCAAGTAAGTAATCGCGAAGCCGTGGATAGTCTGATCCGCGGCTTTTGATTCGCATGATTGGTTGTCGTGCTGGATCGGACCGAAAGGCCGTGGGTCGTTTTACGACCAATGGCCTTTTTTGTTGCCTTTTTCTTGTCCGAGGATGGCACGATGCGTATTACCAGTTTACAAAACGAACAAGTCAAAAATATCGTCAAGTTGCAAAAGCGCCGCGAACGCGACCGCCAAGGCAAATTCATTATTGAAGGGTATCGCGCGCTGCACTTTGCCCTGGAGAACAATTATCCGATCAGCGAGTTGTTCTATTGCCCCGCACTCTTCTTTGGCAAAAATGAGTCTGCGCTGCTCGGGCGCATTGCCCACCACGGTGCAACGCTGATCGAAGTCGCGGAAGCGCCTTTTCGAAAGATGGCACTGCGCGATGAGCCAGAAGGGCTCTTGGGCATTGCGCCGCAAAAACGCCGTACGCTCATCCACCATCAGCCCATTCCCCAGGGCCTCTACCTGATCGCCGAAGCGATTGAAAAACCAGCGAATCTGGGGGCGCTGCTGCGGGCCGCTGATGGCGCTGGGGCCAATGGCTTGATCCTCTGTGACCGGGGCACTGATCTCTTTAATCCCGACGTGCTGCGGGCCAGCGTGGGCACCTTCTTCAGCTTACCCACATTGGAGGCCTCATCGAGCGAGGCGCTGGCCTGGTGTCGTCGACATGGCATCCAGACACTGGCCGCCACGCCCCAAAGCACCTGCTGGTACACCAGTGTGGATTTTTGTGGCGCGGTGGCGGTCGTGGTTGGCAGCGAGCAATATGGCTTGAGCGCGCAATGGCTCGCAGAGGCGGATTTACAAGTGGCGCTGCCGATGTTTGGACAGGTCAATTCGCTCAATGTGGCAACCGCAGCCGCGATCTTGCTCTATGAAGCAGTGCGACAACGAGCGCAGCATCACAGCGCAACACCGAGCGTCTCGGCAAAAAGTCGTTGATAACGCTCGGCCTCCACCGCAGTGATCACCCCGACCGCGGTGGGCGAAGTCTGCCACCATTCATCGGGCTGGGCTTGCTGCGCGGGAGGGCGCCGGTCGAGCACGGTTTGGCCGCGCGTAGCTGTGCCGGTCAATTCAACCGTGATCGGATGGGCTGAAATTGTCGCGCCAGCGGGGTCGATCACCGTGGCAACTGCGCCGGCATCGCCGATCAGTGGATCATCGATGCCAAAAAAGTCGGCAGAAAAGTGTAAGATACGTCCAGCTTGCCGCGCAACAGGATCGGCGCTGGCCAGGAAGCAAGCAATTTGGTGCCGCGTAAACCGAATCATGCGGAAGGGGGCGAGCGGATAGAGCCGAATCGGCAAGCCACTTTCCAGAACAATGGCCGCGGCCTCCGGGTCGGAGCGAATGTTAAACTCGGCCACGGGTGAGGTGTTACCCGCCTCGCTCCAGGTTCCCCCCATGATCGTGACCTGCCCAATCTGCGCTTGCAGGGCGGGGTACATCCGCAACAAGAGGGCAAGATTGGTCAGCGGGGCCAGGCAGATCAAGTGCAGCGGCGTGGATACCGTGCTGAGGATCTGGCGCATCAATTCGACTGCGTGGATCTCTACCGGTCGCAGCGCAGGATCTGGCAGCGCCAAATCGGCCATCCCATCGTGACCGTGGAGCGCCAGGGGCGCGGGGGGCCGCTCGATCAGGGCACGGGCCGCGCCAGCCGCCACCGGGATCTCCGCGCCGCCCACCAGTTCGACGATCTGCAATGTGTTGCGCACTACTTGCTCCAGGCGGTGGTTACCGCCCACACAGGTGATGGCGTGTACGTGCAACGCGGGCGAGCGCAGGGCCAACATCAGCGCCAAGGCATCGTCAATGCCGGTATCCACATCAAGCAAAACAGGAATTGGCTTCATCACAGTGCGAGTTTGCGCCTTTTACCGGTTGAAGCGTTGCCGAAATTTATGCAAAATGTTCAACAACGGCGAAGGGTGGGATTCGACGGGAAAGAGATGCAAAAATGCGCGGAGGGGGCGCGGTTCCAGCCTTGGGCCATTCTGGATATCGGCAAAGGGTTCACGCGCAGCGACCAAAATGAGGTTACCCGCCAATTCCGGGTAGGTGGGCACAATGGCCGTGCGGACGTGCTCATCATCCCAGCAACTGGAAAAATAGGCGGCGGCCACCGTGCCTCCCGCGGCTTGCGTAAAGCGGATCAACTCGGGGAGCGTGTATTCGCGGAAATGGTGGCCATGATCCTGATTCTGGCCGCGCCGCGGGTACAAGGGCATTGGGTGTTCCCCATTCAGCAGCGCGTTCAACCGATGATAGGAGAAAAAATTGGGTGTGGTGAGATACAAATAACCAGTCGGCGTCAGGAGATCCAGCAAACTCGCGATAAACTCAGTGGGATGCACCAGCAGATGTTCGAGCACCTCGGTACAAACGATCAGATCAAATTGCCCCAATGGCGGGGTGCCCACCTGGGGGGACAAAACCGTTTCGTTCAGATCAAAGCTGTAATGGTGCTCGGCACCCGCGCTGACGCTGTAATTGGCATCTACCCCATTGAGCGCCACAGGGCGATCAATCGTCGCCAGGTCTAATGCTGGAAAGAGTTGCTTGTAGAGGGGCAAAAACCCCGACACCCCGACCTCCAGGAGCCGCTGAGTCGGAGCGTCCGCCAGGTATGTCGCAACCGCAGCAAACAATTCCGCGTACCGCTGTTTGTGATAGGTGAAATACTCATGGCTGCTGGTCGGCTGTTGGGCCACCAGCGCTTGCCACAAGTGCTCGTAACGCGCCAGGTCAAACGAGCTCATGAGACCCCCAACTGCTGCGCCCAGGCCAGCAGTTGCTCATCCTGCCCGAAACGGGCCACCCATTGCAGACCGAGCGGCAGACCATTGTCGGCGGTCCCCATCGGCAACGAGATCGCCGGAAGACCGGCGTGCGTCCAGGGTAGATTCATCAGCGGGTTGCCGGTCGCATGGATGCCCAGCGGGGCCGGACCGGTCGCGGCCGGGCAGAGCCACAGATCGAGCCCTTCGCTCTCCATCACCTGCTGCAAGTCCGCGCGCAATTGCAAACAATTCGCCTGGGCTGCGGCCAACTCTGCCGAGCTCACCGTTTTCCCCACTTCGATGATCTCGCGGGTGACAGGCGCATAGTGATCGGCATATTGGGCGTAACTTGCGCGATGTTCCTGGGCAAATTCAGCCGCAACCAGACGGCGATGCCGCGTATTCAGCTCTTCGATGTCAGCAAAAAGCGGAAGCTGTTTGACCGTATGACCCGCGGCCTCAAGGCGCGCCAAATGGGCCATGAACGCGGCGAGCGCCTCAGGTTCAGTCTGGTCGAGATAGGGCCCAATCGGGATGCCGATAGTCAGGGGGCCTTTGCGCCCGGTCGTCTCTGGTTGCCACTGGTCGAGCAACACACTGGCCGCCAGAACCATACTTTTGACCTCTTGCGTGAAGAGCCCTACATGATCGGCCGTGCGCGAAAAATGGAGCAACCCCGCGGTGGCAATCCGATCATAACTCGGTTTGAAGCCGACAACCCCACAAAAGGCCGCGGGGCGGATCACCGAGCCGATGGTCTGGGTGCCGATTGCCAGTGGGCAAAGCCCGGCGGCAACAGCCGCAGCCGACCCACTGCTGGACCCGCCCGGCGTATGCAAAGGATTGTGCGGATTGCGCGTCGGGCCGGGTTGGAAAAAGGCAAATTCGGTGGTGACGGTTTTACCTAAAATCAGCGCCCCGGCAGCGCGCAATTGGCGCACACAGGCTGCCTCAGCTCCGGCAAATTGCTCGGGCGGCACCTGCGAGCCACCGCGGGTAACAAATCCATCCACGTGAAAGATGTCTTTGACCCCAACCAGTGTGCCATACAAGCGGGGCCGATCCAGCGGATTGGGATAAGCGGTCAGCAGCGCATCCGCTTCGCCGTGAAGTCGTTCACGCCGATTTTCTTCGGGCAACAGCGCGGCGATGTGAGGCTCCACAGCATCGATCCGGTCGCAGATCGTGTCGATATACGTATGCAAATCCAACCCACCATTGCGCAGATCCGCCGCGGTGGAAGCCAAACGAGCACGATGCAGATACATAAGCGAGTTCCTTCGTAACAACGACTTATAGAGCAGGGGAAACTTCACCAACCGATGCAGCTGAGGGTTCGTTTGCGGCCGAAGACTCGACCAAACCGCGCAATCCAGCCTCATCCAACACGGGCACGCCAAGCTCCTGTGCTTTGGTCAATTTGCTGCCCGCATTCTCGCCCATCACCAGGTAGCTGGTCTTGGCACTGACGCTGCCGGTAACTTTGCCGCCATGCGTTTTGATAAACTCGTGCGCTTCGTCACGGCTCCAGGTGGGCAAGGTCCCGGTAACCACAAAGGTCAGGCCAGTCAGGGGCAAAATTGCTGCGCCGCGGGGGCTGGCAGCTTCGGCAATACGCACACCCGCGGCCTTGAATTCGGCGATCAGGCGGCGATTGGGTTCGAGCGCAAAATAGCCGCTGATGCTCTCAGCGATGCGCGGGCCAACCCCGTCAATTGCGCTCAGTTGGGCGGGCGTGGCATCCATCAACGTTTCCAGGCTGTTGAAATGGTGCATGATCAACTCGGCGACCACGCTGCCCACATAGCGTATCCCCAAGGCAGTAAGCAGACGATGCACCGGGCGTTCTTTGCTCGCCTCGATGCCAGCGCGCAGATTGTCCAGCCGCCGGGCCTTGTACCCCTCTAACTGTTCGATCTCCGCCCAGGGCAGGCGATAGATATCGGCCAGGTCTTTGATAAAGCCCTTCTCGACAAATAGCTCGGCCTGTTTGTAGCCAAAGCTGTCGATGTCCATGGCTCCGCGCCCAACAAAATATTCAACAGCACGCACCAATTGGGCCGGGCAGGCATTGTTGACGCAATAGGTGGCGGCTTCGCCGGGCGGGCGCACCAATGGCTGGCCACAGGTGGGGCAGGTCGTCGGCATTTGCCAGGGCCGCTCAGCGCCTGTACGCAATTCGAGCACCGGGCGCAACACTTTTGGGATCACCTCGCCGGCCCGTTTGACCACCACTTTATCGCCGATGCGGATATCGAGATCGCGCACATAATCTTCGTTATGCAAGGTGGCTGCCCGCACGATCACCCCGGTGATCTGCACAGGTTCTAAGACCGCGTTGGGGGTGACCACACCGGTGCGCCCGACGTTGAGCACAATATCGGTCAAGGTGGTGACCGCTTCTTCACCGGCATATTTGTAGGCAATGGCCCAGCGGGGATCTTTGCCCACAAACCCCAGTTGCGCTTGTGTGGTCAGCGAATCGACCTTGACTACCGCGCCATCCACTTCGTAGGGCAATGTTGCGCGGCGCGCGCCAAATTCGAGCAGATAAGCGATCAGTTCGTCGAATTCAGAATCGCAGAAACGGCGCACCTCCGGCGAGACGGGCAAGCCCAATTGCTGCAAATAAGCCAGATTCTCAGCGTGAGAGAGCGGTGGCTGCTCGGCTCCTTCGAGCGCGATCACCTGATAGACCCACAATTTGATCGGCCGGGTGGCGGTGATGCTGCTATCGAGTTGGCGCAGGCTGCCCGCGGCGAAATTGCGCGGATTGGCGTAGGTGCGCTCGCCTTGCTCCTCTTGCCGCCGATTGAACGCGACAAAATCATCCTTATCCACATAAGCTTCGCCCCGCACCACCAAACGCTGCGGGGCAACGACGTCGGCCTGTTGCGTGGCAGGGATTTGTAAGGGCAAGCGCCGTACCGTGCGCAAATTTGGCGTGATATTCTCGCCGACCACGCCATCGCCGCGGGTTGCGCCCAGCACAAACCGCCCAGCCTCATACTGCAAGACCACGGTCAGGCCATCAAATTTTGGTTCGACCACATAGGCCAATGCTGCTTGTTGCTCAGGAGTGAGCAGACGTTTGACACGTTCGCGCCAGGCCCGCAGATCGGCCTCGCCAAAGGCATTGGCCAAACTCAGGATTGGGGCCGGTTGCGCCACCTTCTCGAAGCGGTCTGAGATTACGCCGCCAACGCGAACCGTGGGGCTGTCCGCGCTGCGCAATTCGGGATGATCAGCTTCCAACGCCTGCAATTCCTGGAAGAGCGCGTCAAATTCCTGGTCGCTGATCAGGGGATCATCCAGAATGTAGTAGCGATATTGGTGATCGCGGATCACCTGGCGCAATTCTTCAAGCCGCACTTGCAGATCAGGGGTTGTCATTGCTCGCTCCTTGGCTCGCCACTTGCACACCATCGATCAGCGCCCAGCCGAGCAGCCCGTCCGGCGCTTGCACACGATACCACATGCGCCCCTCGACCAGGACCGGATAGTGGCGATAGACACCCGTTGGTTCGACAATGGTCAAGGCGGACCCCGCGTCGTAGCTCGCCAGCACTGGCGCGCTTTCCTCGGCAAGGGCATACAAGTAGAGGGGCTGCTCGCCCACGGGCGTAATCACATCGCCCACGGCCAGATAACGCGCGGGCACGGATGCCGTGGTCGCAGACTCAGCCCTGATCGCGGGGAGTTCCATGCCCCCAATCATGGCTTGCTGGGTTTGTTCAAGAGTGGCCTGGGCGGGAGTGGTGCCGCCGCAGGCAATGAGGGAGAGCGCACAACCAAGCAGGCAGGCAACCAGCCGCAGATCCTTCAACATGACCATTGATCACGCTTTCTTCAACAATTCGAGTAAGGCGGGCAAAGGCCGGGTGTTGATCACATCGGCGGCGGTCAGCCAGGCGCGGCGCGCGGTGGCAATGCCATAGTCCATCATCTCCATGCCACTCAATTCGTGGGCGTCGCTGTTGATGACAATCTTGCAGCCCAGTTCGACCGCGCGGCGCGCATAAACATCGCTCACATCCAAACGGCTGGGGTGGGCGTTGATCTCCACCGCGGTGCCGGTAGCGGCGCAGGCTTGCAACACGGCTTCCATGTCGAGCTCGGACGGAGGGCGACTGCCGATCATGCGGCCGGTGGGGTGGCCCAGAATATCCACATGCGGATTCTGGATCGCCCTGAGGCAGCGCGCGGTGATGGTTTCTCGGTCTTGGCGCAGACCGCTGTGAATGCTGGCCACGACCACATCCAACTCGGCCAGAACCTCGTCTGGCAACCCCAGGCTGCCATCGGCGAGGATCTCGGCTTCGGTGCCGCGCAGCAAACGAAAATCGACGCCTGCCTCGGCCCATTCCGCGTTGAGCGCGGCGATCTCCGTGGCCTGTTGAGCGATGCGTTCGGCATCCAACCCACCGACCATGCCCAGGCCCGCGCTGTGATCACAAACGCCCCAATAGCTGTATCCGCGCGCAATGGCGACCGCGGCCATCTCGGCGATGCTGGCCGCGCCATCGCTCCAGGTACTGTGGCCATGCAATTCGCCGCGAATGTCCCCAATTTCAATCAGACGGGGCAAATTGTGACCGCGCGCGGCTTGGATCTCGCCACGATTTTCGCGCAATTCTGGCGGCACCCAGGCCAGGCCCAGAAATTCGTAGAGCTCGGCTTCTTCGGCAAAAAAGCGTTGTTCACCGGCTGGGACAGACCCACTGCCAGTGGCGGTCAAGCCATACTCGTTGAGGCTCCAGCCCTGGCGCAGGGCAATTTCCCGCACTTCCACGTTGTGCTCTTTGCTGCCAGTGAAATATTGCAACGCCGCGCCCCAATGTCTGGCCTCGACCACACGCAGATCCACTTGTAGCCCGTTGCCCAGCAAGATGCTGCTTTTGGTCTCGCCCGCGCCGATCACTTGATCCACCTCGGGCAGCGTCTGGAAGGCGTTCATCACCGCGGCGGGCTGCTCGCTGACGGCCAGCATATCGACATCGCCAATGGTCTCTTTCCAGCGGCGCAAACTGCCGGTGACTTCAAATTTCTGCACGGTGCCTGCGGGCAGCGCGGCCTGCAAACCAGCGGCCAGGCGCAACGCCAGCGGACGAGCAACCCCAATTGGTGTACGTCCATCGCCGCGGCGGCTCATCAATTCGATCCCCTGCAGGATCTTTTGTTCGCTCTTGGCCCCGAAGCCCTTCAAGGTGCGCAACTTCCCCGCTTCTGCCGCGCTTTTTAACTCGGCCACACTGGTGATGCCCACTTCTTCCCAGAGGCGCCGCGCCTTTTTCGGGCCAAGATCCGGCACTTGCAACATTTCGACCACGCCAAGCGGCACTTTGGTCTTCAACTCTTCAATCTCAGCCACCTCGCCACGCTCCAACAGTTCGGCGATCAGCCCGGCGATCCCGGCCCCGACATGGGCGACCGAGGTCAATTTGCCTTCGTTGTGAATGGCCTGGATCGGCTGGCCCAGTTCGCGCACGGCCTCGGCTGCATTCTGAAAGGCAATGATGCGAAAGCGATTGGCTTCCAGAATCTGCAAAATATCAGCCATCAGCGATAACGTATCGGCGACGGCGCTATTGGTCATGTGGATGGGACGAGGGGGGGTTGCTTCAACTTCGCCAACAGGTTCGGTCGTCATGGCTAGCCTCGCTGGGCAAAAATAGCAAAATCAGAATGAATGTTCTAGGAAAATTATACCATTCTCGGGCATGAATGACACAAATCAACCCATGAAGAACAGCGCGGGCACGCAGCAAAATCTTCAGGGTAAGATCGATGAATTCTCTGGGCAACGGGCAGTAGCAATGTTTCGTTGATCAATATCGGAGGGGCTGAACCACGAAGTTTTTTCTGCGTGCGCTTCGTGGTAAATATGGTAAATAATGCCACCCGCCATTTTTGCCATTACCCGCGACCAGTCTGAGGGTCCATCAAAGCCGCTCGACAAAGACTTCGATGTTGCCACCACAGGCCAGGCCCACGGTAGCCGCCAATTCGTCGGCAATGCCATATTCGACCAGGCGCGGCTCGCCCGATTCCAGAACGGCCAGCGCCTCTTGGACAACCGCGCCTTCGACGCAGCCACCACTCACCGAGCCAGCCATTTCACCCGCCGCGGAAATCGCCATCTTCGCGCCGAGTGGGCGCGGCGCCGACCCAATCACCTTGACCACCGTTGCCAGAGCAACGGCCTTGCCTTGACGTTGCCAGGTTTCAATTGTCGGGAGTACGTCTCGCATGATCATTCTCCTGGTTGCAAAAAATTCAGCTGGGATGCGATAGACTGGGCGCGAAAGGTGGCTTCGGCCTGCGCCGCGGCTGTTGCCTCGCTGAAACGCTCGTCCGGCGACACGGGTTGATCAGTGCGCTGATCCCAGGCGACGACGCGCGCTGCTCCGGCATCCCACCCGAGCCACAAACGGTTGACTTCGCTCAAAACGCGGCCGCGCGCGTCTGGATCGATGCGCTGGTAGCGACCAGAGGCCAATCGATAACCACAAAGTTTCCCTTCATCCAGCAGGAAATATTCGGCCACACCGGCTGCTTCGTAGATCGCCTTTTTGTCCACTCGGTCGAGTTCGGCGAACAAGGGAGAGCTAATTTCCAGCACAAAGGCCGGGGATGTGGCTTCTGTTGCCACATCGAAAAGCTGCCGCGGCTGCGAACTCGCCTCCACATTGGGGATCACCGCCAGATCAGGGGCGGGTGCGGCTTCTGCCCAGCGGATCTTCAAGTTGCTGGCAACCAGGATCGACGAGTTATAGCGATGCCAATAGGCGAACAATTGGCGGGCCTGTTGCACTTGTTCGGCGTGAGCAGCCCCATGATTAAATTCGTCGTTCGGTTGCGGGTCGAGAAAATCGGCCGCCTGCAATGGCTGCCAACTATAGATTGGCTGGCCAGTCTGGTTATAGCGAATTAGTTGGCGGCGTCCGTAGATGGATTCTTGTGACATGATGCGTGATGCGTGATGCGTGATGCGTGATGCGTGATGCGTGATGCGTGATGCGTGAAACCATTGTATCACGCGGCGTCAAATGGCTTGCAAGATTGCTGCCAATTGCTCTAAGCTGGCCAGATTGTGGACGGGGAGAAAATCATCGACATGGGGCAACGCGGCCTGGATGCCACGCACCAGCGGCTCGTAATCTGGCGCCCCTAAGAGCGGATTCAGCCAGATCAGGCGGTGGCAACTGCGGTGGAGCCGATCCATTTCGCGGCCCAGCAAGTCAATGTCGCCGCGATCCCAGCCATCGCTGATGATCAACACGACCGCGCCTTGCCCCAGGACACGGCGGCCCCACTCGTAATTGAAGCGACGGATCGCCTCGCCAATGCGCGTGCCCCCGCCCCAATCGTGGATGCTGGCCGCGGCCTCTTGCAGCGCGCGCTCAATGCTGCGCGTGCGCAATTGCCGCGTGATGCGAGTCAGCCGCGTGCTAAAGACAAAGGATTCGACGCGGTCGGCGCGGTTGGTGACAATGTAGATAAATTGCAGCAGAATGCGGGCGTAACGCTCCATCGAGCCGCTGAGATCACAGAGCAGCACCAGCGGACGATGTTTGATCTTGCGGTCTTTGCGCGCCAATGAGAATGGTTCGCCGCCATACCGCAGGCTTTGGCGAAAAGTGCGCCGCAGATCGACCTGCTGGCCGGTGTGCACTTGCAGCTTGCGGCGGGTACGGCGTGGGGCCAATTGCCACTGAAAGCGCGTCATCAACTGGACGACAGCCGCGAGTTCGGCCTCGTTGAGCGTGGCAAAATCCTGTTGACGCAGCCGCTCCTGTTCGCTGTAGGTGGTGATCTTGGCGGTCTCGGTTTCGCTGGGAGCGTTGGGTTCGTCGCCAGCGCCATTGTTCTGTGCGGAGCGCCATTCAACCGTGCGGCGATTGGTCTGGCGGCGGAGTTGCCCCAAATCCAGTTCGAGGAGTGTGCCGTCAGAATGGGCTTGCCAGAAGAGATCAAACGCCCGCTCGAAAAGGGGCAGATGCTCCTGCCGGTTGATCAAAATGGCGCGGGCTGCATGTTTGAAATCCTGCCGGTCGCGCACCGAAATATGATGCAGACTCTCGGCCAGATCCACCAGTTGCGTGGGGGTAATTTCGATGCCGAGCGCGCGCAACATCCGCCCGAAGAGCAGCGAGTTGCGTAATAAGTGACTATCCTGATTGGAATCGGTTTCGATCATAAGCACAATCTGAGCATGACTTCGCCATCGGCCACCTCACCGGCAGCCCTCAGACGAACAGATGCAACCGGTCGAGGATTTTCTTCGTGACGCTGGCCTGCACCAGTTGAATATCGTCGCGATATTTGAGCAGCGTGCCCAACGTCTCGTTGACGATTGCTTCGCTCAACGTAGCCTGGTCGAGCGCGGTCAGCGCGGTGATCCAATCGATGGTTTCGGCCACGCCGGGCAGCTTGTACAGCTCTTCGCGGCGCAACTCTTGCACAAAAGTCACCACCTGGCGAGCCAATTCGGTGGGCGCGGTCGGCACTTTGGCCAGCACGATCGCATACTCTTTCTCAAAGGCTGGATAATCGATCCAATGATAGAGACAGCGCCGCTTGAGCGCGTCGTGGATCTCGCGGGTACGGTTCGAGGTGATGATCACCACCGGGGGCGTGGCTGCCTTGATCGTGCCCAATTCAGGGATGGTGATCTGAAAGTCCGATAGCACTTCGAGCAAAAAGGCTTCAAACTCCTCATCGGCGCGATCCAATTCGTCGATCAGCAAGACCGATGGGGCGCCCGTTGGCTGGTCGAGCGCCTGGAGCAAGGGCCGCTTGAGCAGAAATTCGGGGCTAAAGAGTTCCCGGCGAGCGGCCTCTGGTTGCACGGTTCCCGCGGCCTCCAACAGGCGGATCTGCAACAGTTGCTGCTGGTAGTTCCACTCGTAGACAGCGGTGCTAATGTCCAACCCCTCGTAACATTGCAGCCGGATCAACCGTGCAGCGAGCAGGGTTGCCAATACTTTGGCGACTTCGGTTTTGCCGACGCCGGCTTCGCCTTCCAGAAAGAGGGGACGCTGCAATTTGAGCGCCAAAAAGATCGCCGTCGCCAGACTACGGTCACACACATAATTTACCGCGGCCAAACTCGCTTGGAGTTGATCGATGGATCGAAGCTCATGCAATCTGTTCAACGGCGTACTCCACTTTGCTTCCAAAGCCTTCCGGGAGGCTGGTCATCTGCCACAACTGCCTGTTGAGAACTCTACAGGAACAGTATAGCATGGGTTCAAAAGCAGCTGATAATAAAAAGAGATTGGAGACTGGTTTCCCAATCTCGCAATCTCTCAGGCGCTAAGTTGTCGGTCTCCGGATCAGCCGGCGCGCGCCGCGGCCGCGCTGATCGCCCGCGCCACATAGATCGGCGCAAGGCTGGCGCGATACTCGGCGCTGGCGTGGACATCCCCGGTGATCGCGTCGCCCAGATCGTCGGCGATTTTGGCCGCGGCCGCGTTGATCGTCGCTTCGTTCAGCGGCTGGCCAACCAAGGCAGCTTCCACGGACGCGGCTCTGGTGGCTTTGGCCGTCAACCCACCGATGGCCACGCTCGCTTGCTGGCAAATCCCATCGTTGACCTTCAAGACCACGCCCGCGCCAATGATGGCATAGCGCGACGCGGGATTGGCCATTTTGGCATACGCAGTGCCCACGACCGCGCTGGGCACATCCACACTGGTCACGATCTCCCCTTCGTCGAGCGCGGTGGCGAAAAGATCGATAAAAAAGTCTTCGGCCGCGATGCTGCGTTTGCCATTTGGCCCGACCACATGGATCGTCGCGCCGAGCGCTACCAAGACCGTGGGCAGGTCCGACGCTGGGTCGGCGTGGGCAATGTTGCCCCCCACGGTGCCCCGATTGCGCACTTGCGGGTCGCCGATCTGGCTGGCGGCTTCGGGCAAGATCGCGGGCAGATTGTCCGCCGCGGCGATCATGGCGTGGGTTGTCAAGGCCCCGATGCTGGTCGTGCCATTGTCCTGGCGAATCCCTTTCAACTCGGCAATGCGCCCAATGTCGATCAACGTACCCGGATCAGAAAGGCGCAATTTCATGGCGGGCAACAAGCTGTGACCACCCGCCAGGACTTTGGCCCCCTCGTGGGTTTGCAAAAGCGCCAGCGCTTCATCGAGCGTTGCGGCGCGGTAATACTCAAATTTTGGTGGATACATGATCTGCTCTCCTGATAGACCCGCTCAAAATCGATTGTGTGCGCTGTAAACAATGATGGATGGTTCCAGCATGACACAGAGATTTTGAGATCATTTTAATGGCCATTCTGCCCGTGAATCGCCTTCCAGACGCGTTCCGACGTGAGGGGCATGTCGAGGTGCGTAATGCCGAGCGGGGCAAGCGCATCCATCACCGCGTTGACCACGGTGATCGTCGCCGCGATCGTGCCCATTTCGCCCGCACCTTTCACGCCCAGCGGATTGTGCGGCGAAGGTGTTTCCGAGCGAGCAGCTTTGATGGTCGGGAAGCCATCGGCGCGCGGCATGGCGTAGTCCATAAACGAGCCGGTGAGCAATTGACCATTCTCATCGTAGATCCCATGTTCCCACAGGGCCTGCCCCACACCCTGCGCCACACCGCCGAGAATTTGCCCCTCGACCAGCAGCGGGTTGATCACCTTGCCAACATCATCCACCGCCACATACTTCGTCAGGGAGATTTCGCCGGTCTCGCGGTCGATTTCCACCTGGCAGATGTGCGCGCTGTTCGGGAAGGTAAAGTTCGCAGGATCGTAGAAGGAGGTCTCTTCCAGGCCTGGTTCGAGCCCGTCCGGCAAGTTATGCGCGGTGTAGGCGGCAAAGGAGAGATCGAAGAAAGATTTGCGCTGGTCGGGTGAACCATTCACGTAGACGCTGCCATCGTTGCGATCATAGACCAGATCCTCCTCGGCGGCCTCCAATTGATGCGCGGCGATCTTGAGCATCTTCTTGCGCACCTTTTCGGCACTCATCACCAGGGCGCTGCCCCCGACGGCCGCGCTGCGGCTGCCATACGTTCCCATGCCAAAGGGCACCAGGCTCGTATCACCGTGGATGATCTCAACATCTTCGAAAGGCACGCCCAATTGATCAGCGACGATCTGCGCAAAGGAGGTTTCGTGGCCTTGCCCATGCGTGTGCGAACCAGTCAGGACAGTCACCTTGCCCGAGGGGTGCACACGGATCACGCCGCTTTCCCAGAAGCCGACCGCCGAGCCCAGGGCACCGGCAATCTTCGAAGGGGCGGGACCGCTGGCCTCGATACACCCGGCCACGCCAATGCCCACCAACCGGCCTTGTTCGCGAGCAGCCGCTTGTTCGGCGCGCAGGGCCGCATAATCGGCGGTCTCGACGGCAACATCAAAGAGCCTGTCGTACTCGCCACTATCATAGATCATCGCGACCGGCGTTTGATAGGGAAATTCATCCGGCTGGATAAAGTTCCGGCGCCGAAACTCGATGGGGTCCATCTCCAGCTTGCGCGCGGCCAGATCGACCAATCGCTCGACCACATACGAGGCTTCAGGCCGCCCAGCCCCGCGATACGCATCCACCGGCACCGTGTTGGTGAGGGTGGCGTAGGTAATGCCATAGATGGCCGGAATTTTGTAGAGGCCCGAGAGCAGACAATGATAAAACGCAGTGGGAATAAGCGGCGCAAAGGTCGAGAGATACGCGCCCTGATCCGCCCAGGTTTCAACCCACATCGCGGTGATTTTGCCATCGGCGTCGAGGGCCAGTTTGCAATTGGTGACGTGGTCACGACCTTGCGAATCGGTCATAAAGGCTTCGCTACGCGAGGAGACCCACTTGACCGGGCGGTTGATGGCCCGCGAGACCCAGGGCACGATCACTTCTTCGGGATAATGGAAGATCTTGCTGCCGAAGCCGCCGCCAACGTCGGGCGAAATGACGCGCAATTTGTGTTCGGGGATGCCCAGGGTAAAGGCGCTCAGCAGCAACCGAATGGGGTGCGGATTCTGGCTGGTCGTCCAGACAGTCATCTCTTCGGTGGAGGCTATCCACTGCGCCACCGTGGCGCGTGGCTCCATCGCATTCGGGATCAGACGCTGGTTGATCAGGTCGAGATCGATCACATGGGCCGCGGATTGCAGCGCGCTCTCCGCCGCGGCTTGATCGCCGATTGCCCAGGTGTAACTGAGGTTATTCGGAATCTCATCATGCAGGAGCGTCTGGCCGGGCTGCATGGCCTTTTTGGCATCGACGACCGCGGCCAGTGGTTCGTAGGTGACATCGATCAAATCCAAAGCATCTTCAGCCTGATAGGCGCTTTCCGCCACCACCACGGCCACGCTATCGCCCACATGGCGCACTTTGTCGCCCACCGGCATGAGCGGCCAGCGGTCGGGAATTTTGCAATCGGGCACGACCCAGCCACAAGGGAGCTTGCCCACGCCGCCATCGATCAGATCCTGGCCGGTGTAGACAGCGATCACCCCGGGGGCGTTTTCGGCCGCGCTCGTATCAATGCTCACAATCCTGGCATGGGCATAGGGGCTGCGTTTGATCGCCGCATAGGCCATGCCGGGCAATTGAATATTGCCCACGTATTTCCCTTTGCCCTGAATAAAGCGCGGATCTTCGCGCCGCTTCATGCTAGCACCCACAAGCTGCGCCATGATCAACCTCCCTGATTCTGCCCAGCCGCCTGGGCCACCGCATTGACGATGAATTGATAGCCGGTGCACCGACACAGGTTGCCTTCCAAACCGTGGCGAATTTCAGCTTCGGTGATATCTGGATTGTTTTCGACCAGCTTCGCCGCGGCCATGATCATGCCCGGTGTGCAAAAGCCACATTGCAAGCCATGATTCTCCCAAAACGCGGTCTGCATGGGGTGCAATGTCCCGTTTGTCGCCAACCCTTCGATGGTCGTTACCTCGCTACCATCCGCCTGTACTGCCAGCACAGTACAAGATTTGACGGCCAATCCATCCAAATGCACAGTGCAAGCCCCGCATTGCGTGGTGTCACACGCAATGTTGGTACCGGTCAGGCCAAGCTGGTCGCGGATAAAATCCACCAACAGCAAACGCGGCTCGACCTCCCGCGTGTGGGTCTTGCCATTTACAGTCACGCTGATCGTTGGCATAGCGATCTTCTCCTCTGTTTCTATAGCTTGGTATGCAGGTAGAACCTATTCGTAAAATGGGTGCAGTCCCCAATGCTTGGCGTACAGACCAGGTTGGTGCAGGTTTTACGGATAGACTCTTCAATTGGGACGTAGTGTATTTGATTCAATGCCATAACACTTGACTACAACAGACGCTATCATCGCGAGGGAGTAAGCGATTGTTGTTGTAACAAGTTTGGAAGACAGGAGCAAGGCTATAGTAACGTAGCTTAAAAATTTTGTCAACGCCGCCGCGTTCAGCGGATTGGCTCTCTGCACTCAGCAGTAAAGGCCGGTTAAATCGCCCCCGATTGCAGCAGCAGGTATGGAGACCGCTACAACCAGGGCGCGCAGACCATTCATTTGCTATCGCGCTGCACCATGCGCACGAGCATGACGAAACACAACATTGCCAACGCCCCAAGCGCGGCAAAAAAGACCCGTTCCTGCTGCTGCGGCGGGATGTAATCCGAGGCCAGATCGCGCGCGACATCGCGGATCACGTCGCTGGCGAAACTGTTGGCCGAGCTGGCTTCCGGGCGAGCCGCGGGAGCCGCAGCAGCACTCGGCGTGGGTGCGGCTGGGGGAGTCGGCGCGGCCGCGGCTAGTTGATCTGCCGCGCTGGGCGGGGTCGGCGGCACCACTGTTTCGGCAGAGACCGGTGGCGCGGGGGGCGGTTCCGGTGCGGCTGTTTCCACGGGCGGGGCCAAGCGTGTTTGGATCTGCTCATCCAGCACTTTCAGGCCCTGTTTGATCACCGACCTGGCCGTGCTCTCGATCAGGCGTTGACCGACACCGGCAATCTTGCCCCCAACCTGGACATCTCCCTCGTAATTCATCAAGGTGCCACTGCCTTCGTCCGAGAGGGTGATCGCGCCTTCGCCATTGACAAAACCAGCGGAGCCTGTGCCGCTCACCTTCATACGATAGCGCTCCGGCGCGTGGATGTCCGCCAATTCAACTTTACCGGCAAATTTGCCCTGCACTGGCCCAACCCGCACATTCATGGCCGCGCGATATTCGTTGTCGCCAATCTGTTCTAATTGATCGCCACCGGGTAATGCTTGCGCCAGCACCGTTGGGTCCATCAATGCGGCCCACACGGCGTCACGCGGCGCCTGAAACGTATAAGTTCCTTTTAATTGCATGGCTTGTTCTCCTCGCTCTGCGTTCGAACACGAGCATATCATGGCTGATGGCTCAACCAGGTGGGGATTTGTAGGTAGTGGCATTGTAGAGCGTCAAACGTCATGCGTCAAGCGCCATGCGTTCCTCGTCGCTCGCGCTGCATGAGTCGGCGTTTGTCCAGGGTCTGTCGCCTATCATCAACCTCGTTGACAGCCCCGACAAGCAATGATACAATCCGCGCATCTTCATAAGATACCTCTTGCACTCGCGCACACCAGCGATTGCCTGCCTGCTCTATACAGTGTGAACAAAACAATGATCAAGACAGAGATCCGGCGTGGTTCCTATTACGATTCGGTCGTCCTGATGCAATTGCAGCGCGCCCTGGCCACACAACCGGGGGTTCTCGAAGCTGGCGTGGTGATGGGGACCCCGGCCAACAAAGCGTTGCTCGCCCAAAGCGAATTGCTTTCGACCGAGGCAGAAGCCGCAACCGCGGATGATCTGATCATCGTGCTGCGGGGTGCTGACAGCGCAAGCCTGGTGGATGCGCTGGCGAGCGTCGATACGTTGCTGCGCAGCCGCCGCGCCCCCGGCGTAAGCGATGACTATCGCCCCAAAACCTTGGCAACCGCGGCCAGGCTGTTGCCCGACGCCCATTGGGTTTTGATCTCGACGCCCGGTCGGTATGCCGCCGCGGTAGCACGCGAAGCATTGGCGCTCGACAAAAATGTATTCCTCTACAGCGACAATGTCTCCCTGGCCGACGAGGTAGCGCTCAAACGCAGCGCGGCCGAGCGCGGCCTGCTGGTGATGGGGCCCGATTGTGGCACGGCCATTGTCAACGGGGTGGGCCTGGGATTTGCCAACCGAGTGCGGCGAGGGTCAATTGGCCTTGTCGGCGCTTCCGGCACCGGCTTGCAATTGGTCACGGCCCGCATCCATCAACTGGAGGGGGGCATCAGCCACGCGCTGGGCACCGGCGGCCGCGACTTGTCGGAGCGTGTGGGCGCGATCAGCGCGCGGCAGGCGCTCGATCTGCTCAGCCGCGACCCGGCCACCCGGGTGATCGTGCTGATCTCCAAGCCGCCCGCCCCCGCGGTAGCCGATGAATTGCTGCGCCAGGCCCGCGCCGCTGGCAAACCGGTCATTGTCAATTTTATTGGCTACAAAACCGACGAAGCGCACCAGGAGAATCTTTATTTCGTCAAAACGCTGGACGCCGCCGCGGAATTGGCCGTCGAACTCGCCCAAATCCTCGCGGATGAGGAAGGGGAAATTGACGAGTTGCCAGCCGAGGATGAGGATTTGCCGGGCCCGGGGCGCTATCTGCGTGGGCTCTTCTCCGGCGGTACGCTGGCTTACGAGGCGTTGCTATTGTTGCAAGACTTTCTGCCCGCGGTCTATTCCAATGTGCCGCTGGACCCACGCTTCAAGCTTGAGCAGGCCACGGTCAGCAGCGAACATACGATCATGGATTTGGGCGAAGATGAATTCACCGTCGGGCGCCTTCACCCCATGCTCGACAACGAATTGCGCAACAAGCGGCTGCAGCAGGAGGCCGCTGATCCCGAGACCGCGCTGATCTTGTTGGATGTGGTGCTGGGGGATGGTGCGCACCCCGACCCGGCGAGCGAACTCGCGCCGGTGATTGCCGAAGCGCTCAACCAGGCGGAGGAAGCTGGCCGCGACTTGATCGTCGTCGCGGTCGTGGTGGGTACCGATCAGGACCCACAGGGATTGGCGCAGCAGATCGAGCAACTGGCCGAGGCGGGCGCACAGGTCGAATTGAGCAACGAAGTGGCGATCCGCTGGGTAGGCCAATACCTGCAGGCGCTCAACCGCCCCACCGATTTTGTGTCGATCCCGCTGGCGGTTCTGCACGATCCAGTGAGCGCCATCAACGTTGGCGTTGAGTCATTCAGCCAGAGCCTGGCCGCCCAAGGCGCTACCGTTGCCCAGGTTGATTGGCGGCCCCCTGCGGGCGGCAACGACCGTTTGGCTGGCATTCTGGCCCGCATGAAACGAAACACGTGATGAGTGATACGTGATGTATTGTTCACCGTTCATTATCCGTCATGCGTCACTCGTCATGCGTCACTCGTCACGTTTCACTTTTCATTCTTGAGAGCCAACCATGACCCTGAATATCGAACAAGCCAATCAGACTGCCGTGACCCGGATGCTCGAAGCTCGCCCCATGCTGGTTGGGCTGGGCCGCGCCCGCGATGTGATCCCAGGGATGCGCGACAATTTGCTGCTCCATGCCGGGCCGCCGATCAGCTGGGCGCGGATGTCCGGCCCGTTGCGCGGGGCGATTATCGGCGCGCTGATCTATGAGGGCAAGGCGAGCGATGCTGCCGAGGCCGAAGCATTGGCCCAATCGGGCACGATCGACTTTGAGCCGTGCCATCATCATGGGACGGTCGGGCCGATGGCTGGTGTCACGTCGCCGTCGATGATGGTTTACATCGTCGAGAACCAGACGCATGGCAACCGCGCCTTCTCGACCCTGAACGAGGGCTATGGCAAAGTGCTGCGCTATGGGGCCTATCAGGACGATGTGCAGGCACGCCTGCGCTGGATGAACGAGCGCATGGCCCCGGTTCTGCACGATGCCCTGGTCACCAGCGGCGGCATGGACATTCGCGCCCTCCTGGCCGAAGCGCTCCACATGGGCGATGAAGGCCACAATCGCAACAAAGCGGGCTCAATCATCTACACGAAGAATCTCGCACCGGCGATCAGCCGGGCCGCGCCGAACAGCGAGACCGCGGCCGAGATTCTAACGTTCCTGGGCGATAATGCGCTCAGCGTGCTCAACCCGGTGATGGCGGCGTGCAAGGCCATGGCCGATGCCGCGCATGGGGTGGCAGGCAGCACGCTGGTCTCGACCATGGCGCGCAATGGCACTGACTTTGGCATTCGGGTCAGCGGATTGGGCGAGCGCTGGTTCACGGCACCCGCGCAAATTCCCGATGGGCTCTTCTTCCCCAGCTACAGCCTGGCCGATGCCAACCCCGACATTGGGGATAGCACGATCACCGAAACCGCGGGCATTGGTGCCTTTGCCATGGCCGCGGCCCCCGCGATTGTCACCTTTGTGAGCGGCACGCCCAAAGATGCGATCAACGCCACGCTGGAGATGTACGAGATCACCATTGCCGAGCACCCGAGTTTCACCATTCCTCAACTCGATTTTCGGGGCACGCCCACCGGCATCGACATCCGCAAAGTTGTGGAGACTGGCATCACCCCGCGCGTCAACACGGGGATTGCCCACAAAGCAGCCGGTGTTGGCCAGGTCGGCGCGGGCCTGGTCCGCCCGCCGCTGCAAATTTTTGAAGAAGCGTTGGTTGCTTTTGCTGAACAGTACGGGTTCGATGAGTAGTGTTGTCATCTCAAAAATCGGTTGTGGCTCCTATGAACAAAGGGAGCCCAACCAGTGTGGCACAGAGATTTTTGAGATAAGGGCTAGTGTTGTTGCGTATGCGAGCGCATTTGGGGTAAGTCATAAACAACACATAGGGCGACCATGAGCGACGAGAAAAGTCCAGCCCACGGGCACAACGATGCCATCAAGGTTGCGCTGATCGGGGCGGCAGCCACCGTGATAGTAGCAGTGATTTCGGGCATCTTCACGATCATGCAGCAGCAGGAGCAGGCCCAGTACTCAGCAGCGACGAGCGCGGCCATTATTGCCGCGGCCGTGCAATCTGCGGAGGATGACAGAGTGACAAGCGATGGGGACAGAAGGACGACGGCCAGATTGGTGGAGTTGCCCCGGGCAACCTTACTGGCGCCGGTGGTGATCACCGATACGGGGATTGCCTTTGCCAGCACCATTTCGCCAGACGGCATTGCTTTGGACCCAAGCACAAAATTCCCAGCCAGGACGCGCAGTCTCTATGTCGTCTTTCGGCCTGGCCGCACCCCACCGGGCCTGCAGGTCAGCCACCCGGCCCCAACGGTCGAACACTATTATGCCTATCTGGAAGCGGCTGGGGACCGGGTACCGAGCAGCGTGGGCTGGCGCTGGTATTACCAGGACGAACTGGTCAACGAGTATGAGACCGAGCTCGGGGATAGTTATCTCTGGTTGATGGTGTATAGCGAAGGCGAGCACGGCCTCTTTGAAGGAATATTGGGGGAGGCCGGGCTCTACAATGTGTATATTACCCTGGCTGGCAACCCGAGCCTGCATAGTCAGCTTTTGATCGAACCCTAATCACCCCTGGATCTGAAAGTCAGCTCAATGATTGCTGTGGGGACACAGCGGGCCTGGGCGGGTTTTCGGGCATCCACAAGCAGCGAAGGAATGTTCAATGACCAAAATCTACGATCTGTCCCAGGATTTGGATGCGGAAGCCTCGTTCTGGCCTTTCTATCCCCCCTTCGAAGCCAAGTATTTCAAGCGCAAGTCTGAACATGGGGTCAACGCGCAGATCATCACCAGTTCCAACCACATGGGCACCCACCTCGACGCGCCCAAACATTTTGTAACCAGTGGCAAGACGATCGACCAGTTGCCGCTGGAGTGGCTGTGGGGCCCCGGCGTGATTGTCGACTTGAGCTATCTGGACGACCTGGACATGTTCTACCCCGAAGATATTGAGCAGCGGGTGGACGTGCGCGAGGGCGACATTCTCTTTATCAACACTGGCTGGCACAAATATGCCTATTATGGCCCACACGCCGACGAGGAACGCTATATTCAGCGCCACCCCGGCCCCCATTACAGCATCTGCGACTGGCTGATCGAAAAGAAGATCCATGTTTGGGGGGTGGATATGGTCTCCACCGACCACCCGATGAATCTGCCGATTGGGCGCTTTCTGGGCCGCGGCGGCCTGGAACATTGGCAAAAAGTGCGGGCCCAGTGCGAGGCCAAATTTGGCGCGGATAAGATCGACGAGTTCTTCCCGGATTCGGCCTATCAACTGACCCACAACGCACTCTTCCCCCACGATTGTGTGCATGTTGAAAACCTGGGCGGGCTAATCGGCGCGCCAGAATTGCAAAACAAGCGCTTGACTCTTGGCGCTTTCCCCTGGAAGTTCAAAGGGGGCGAGGCTGCCTTCTGTCGCTGTGTCGCCTGGCTGGATGAATAGGCTGACGGAAGATGGTGGACGGGTGATTTGGGACGCACGACGTTTGGCGCTGCACTCTTTACAGTTCTCTTTACGGCAGGGCTGCTTTGCGCTACAATGGATTCTCTATCCAGCCAATTTAGCGTTTATCCGTAAATTCTGCGCGGGGCTATGCTGGCAGGCCCAGCTTCGGGAGCCGCAACCAGGGTACGGATAGGTTCTTCATAGAATCCTGAGCGCTGCATAAGTCCTGCTTATCCCTGTCAAAGAGGGCAAAAGAATATGGCAACTCCCTATGACATTGGTTTAGAGAAAAATCCAGCAAATTTCACCCCCCTGTCCCCGCTCACCTTTCTGGAACGGGCGGCCGCGGTCTATCCGCACCATCCTTCGGTCGTGCATGGCGAACGCCGCTACACTTGGGCCGAAAGCTATACTCGCTGTCGCCGCTTGGCTTCTGCCCTGACGCAGCGCGGGATTGGGCTGGGCGATACCGTGGCGATTATGGGGTACAATACGCCAGAAATGTTCGAGGCCCATTTTGGCGTGCCCATGACCGGCGCGGTGCTCAACACGCTCAACACGCGGCTCGACGCGTCGATGATCGCCTTTATTCTGCAGCATGGCGAGGCCAAACTGTTGATCACCGACCGGGAAGCCGCGCCGGTGATCAAAGAGGCTTTGCGCCAACTTGAGCGCCCCATCCTGGTGATCGATATTGACGATCCGCTGGCGCAGGGGGGCGAATTGTTGGGCGAATTGACCTACGAAGCATTCCTGGCAGAGGGCGACCCAGCCTTTGCCTGGCAAATGCCCGCCGACGAATGGTCGCCGATCAGCCTGAACTATACGTCGGGCACCACGGGCAACCCCAAAGGTGTGGTCTCGCATCACCGCGGGGCCTACCTCAATGCGGTCAACAATGTATTAGCCTGGGAGCTGCCCAAACATCCAGTCTATCTGTGGACGCTGCCCATGTTTCATTGCAATGGCTGGTGTTTCCCGTGGACACTGGCCGCGGTCGGCGGCACCAATGTTTGCCTGCGCCGAGTCGATGTGCAGCACATCTATGAGTTGATTGCCACCGAAGGGGTGACACACTACTGCGGCGCGCCGACAGTCCACTATATGTTGATCAACGCGCCGCCCGCGGTTCGCGCGCTGAAAAAGCATCTCGTCAAAGGCATGATCGCGGCCGCGCCGCCGCCAGCCACGATCCTGCAGGCGATGGACGAAAATCAATTTGAGATCACCCACGTCTATGGCTTGACCGAGACCTATGGCCCGGCGGTGATCTGTGATTGGCACCCCGAATGGAACGAGTTGCCGATCGAGGAGCAAGCGCGCATGAAGGCGCGGCAAGGTGTGCGCTATCACATGCTCGAAAGCTTGATCGTGGCCGACCCGAACACGCTTGAGCCGGTTCCCGCGGATGGCGAAACTTTGGGCGAGGTGCTGTTCCGTGGCAACATTGTCATGATGGGCTATCTCAAAAATGAGAAGGCCACCAACGAAGCCTTTCGCGGCGGCTGGTTCCACAGCGGCGACCTGGCCGTGCTCCACCCCGACGGCTACATCGAATTGAAAGATCGCGCCAAGGACATCATCATCTCTGGGGGCGAAAATATCTCCACCATTGAGGTAGAAAATGTGCTCTATCGCCACCCAGCCGTGCTCGAAGCCGCGATTGTTGCCCGCCCCGACGAAAAATGGGGCGAGACGCCGTGCGCCTTTGTCACCTTACGCGAGGACATGACCGCTAGCGAAGCCGAGCTCATCGAGTTCTGTCGGGCCAACCTGGCTCGCTTCAAAACCCCGAAAACAGTGATCTTCGGGCCATTGCCCAAGACCTCGACCGGCAAGGTGCAGAAATTTGTCCTGCGCGAACAGGCGCGGCAGATCGCCAGTTCATAGTATAAGATTCAGAAAGGTAGCTAAAATGGATACTGTCACTCGTACCAGGCCCAATCAGGCGGAAAGTGGGGGCGAGGAAGCGATTTTGTTGCGCCATGACCAAGATGGCATTGCTACCTTAACGCTCAACCGTCCCAAACAATTTAATGCGCTCTCACAGGCGATGTTGCGCGCGCTGCAAGCCGAGCTCGACGCCATCGCGACGGATGCTTCGATCCGCGTGGTGGTGATCGCGGCCACTGGTCGCGCCTTCTGCGCGGGCCACGACCTGAAAGAGATGCGTGGCCACACCGAGTACGAGTTTCAGCGCGCGCTCTTTGATCAATGCAGCCGCATGATGTTGACGATCAATCAATTGCCGCAGCCAGTGATCGCCAAAGTGCAGGGGCTGGCCACCGCGGCGGGTTGCCAACTGGTGGCCGCGTGTGATCTGGCCGTGGCGGTCGAGAGCGCGACCTTTGCCACGTCGGGCATTCGCGTCGGTCTCTTTTGCTCCACGCCCGCGGTGCCGGTCAGCCGGGTGATGCCGCGCAAAAAGAGCCTGGAGTTGCTGCTCACGGGCGACTTTATCGACGCGGCCAGCGCGGTGCAGTTTGGCCTGATTAACCACGCGGTGCCCGCCGACGAGCTGGATGCCGCGGTGCAGCGATTGGCCGATGCGATTGTCAGCAAATCAGCCTATGCGATCACCTCTGGCAAGCGCATGTTCTATAAACAAATCGAAATGACCTTGGAAGAGGCGTACGATTACGCCGCAGAGATCATGGCCTGCGACATGGGGGCAGCCGACGCCGCCGAAGGAATCGATGCCTTTTTGCAGAAGCGCCAGCCAGTGTGGAGCGGACGGTAAGGTCAATAATGAATAATGAATGGTGAATAAGTAATCAGTAATGAATCAAGTCGGCCCCAATCATTCATTATTGCTTATTCAGTATTCAAAATTAGTTGTTAATTATCCAAAAAGGTTGTGCTCGTTGAAACCCGCGCCCTTTCGTTATTTTGCCCCAACAACTTTAGATGAAGCCTTGACGCTCTTGGCCGAACATGGGTACGATGCCAAGTTGCTGGCTGGTGGTCAGAGTCTGGTGCCGACGATGAATTTTCGGCTGGCGCAACCAGCTGTGTTGATCGACCTGAACCGGATCAGCGAGCTCTTTTATGTGCAACCAGCAGCTCGGGGAGGCGTGCGCGTCGGCGCGATGACGCGGCAACGCACCCTGGAGCGCGACCCGCTGATCCGCGCCCAGATACCGTTGCTGCACCGGGTGATGCCCCACATTGCGCACACGCAAATCCGTAATCGGGGGACCATCGGCGGGAGCCTGGCCCATGCGGATCCAGCTGCGGAGTTGCCGGCGGCCGCGGTCGCGCTGGACGCACAATTGCGGCTGCAAAGTCAACGGGGTGACCGCTGGATTTCTGCCCGCGACTTTTATGTGAGTCTCTTCACCACCGCGCTCGAAGCCGACGAACTACTCGTGGAGATTGCGCTGCCACCCGCCCAGCCGCAGACTGGCTGGAGTTTCCACGAGGTCGCCCGTCGTCTCGGCGATTATGCGCTGGTTGGGGTGGCGGCCATGGTGCGGCTGGATGAAACGGGCCGCTGCGCCGCGGCGCGGATTGCGCTGCTCAGCGTGGGCGACGGTCCCTTTTTGGCCGAGCAGGCAGTAAGCACAATCCAGGGCGAACGCCCATCTGCTGAACTCTTTCGGGCAATCGCAGACTCGGTCGTCAGCGAGATCGACCCGCAGAACGACATCCACGCCAGCGCAGCATTTCGCCGTCACCTGGCGCGGGTCTTGACCCAGCGGGCGCTCACCGAGGCAGCAAGCAATGCACAGCGCCCAGTGTGACCCGACCAAACCCCTTCCATTCGATAAGTCTCTCACCTATGACTGATCAAGCATTGCACGATTTGCAACCCATCACGGTGACCGTCAATGGCACCGAATACGAGCGTACGGTTGAGCCGCGCCTGCTGCTGAGCGATTTCTTACGCCATGAACTCAACCTGACCGGCACACACGTCGGCTGCGAGCATGGCTCGTGCGGTGCCTGCACTATCCTGTTGGATGGTGAAGCGGTGCGCTCGTGTATTCTCTTCGCCGTGCAAGTCGATGGCCATCAGATCACCACGGTGGAAGGGCTAACACCGGGCGGTGATAGCAGTCAATTGCACCCCTTGCAGACAGCCTTTCGCGAAAAACATGGGCTACAATGTGGCTACTGCACCCCCGGCTTCCTCATGACCCTGCTCCCTTTTCTGCGCGAAAACCCCCGCCCCAGCGAAGCCCAGATCCGCGACGCGATCTCGGGTAATCTCTGCCGCTGTACCGGTTATCAGAATATTGTCGAAGCGGTGAAGTGGGTAATAGACGAGGGACGATTGACGGAGGACGATTGACGACCGTCGTTATTCGTTTTGGAGATAGGGAGCGACATGAGTTTCAAATTTGAAAAATTGGACGTCTGGAAATTATCGCTCGCTTATATTGACATCATTTATACGCTTGCTGAACAATTGCCCAAAAGCGAAGATTTTAATCTAAAATCGCAGATCAAACGGGCTGCGACTTCGGTTGCGCTCAATATCGCTGAAGGTTCGACAGGTCAGACCGACGCCGAGCAAGCCCGCTTTCTGGGATTAGCGATCCGTTCGCTGCTCGAAACCGTTGCCTGTCTGCAGATTATTCGGAACCGAAATTTTCTTGTATCCGAAGAGAAATTAGACATAACCTATCGACAAGCCGAAGAGCTTGCAAAAAAGATTCACGCTTTCCGCAAAGCAATTAGCCCACAACAAAATTGGGTGCGCGAAGAACTATTCGAATATGAGGTCGGAGTCGATCCCAGTGGCTGAACGGCCACCGAGTATCATCTTCCGTCCACCACCCACCGTCTACCGTCCATTGTCTATTGTCCAATCATGACTACACGCTATTTCGGCCAATCGGTCAAACGTAATGAAGACCCGCGGCTGCTCACCGGCCAGGCCCTCTTTGTTGATGATGTGCATCTGCCAGGGATGGCGCACGCCGCTTTTTTGCGCAGTCCTCACGCGCACGCTCGCCTTGGTGCAATCGATACCAGCGAGGCCGCGGCCATGCCCGGTGTGATCGCCATTTACACCGCCGCGGATCTGGGTGAGTATTGGCAAACTGGGCCGCTTTTGGTGCCGCCGCCACCAATTGCCGAACTGGTCTTCAATCCACGTACCCAGGTACCGCTCGCCAAGGGCAAAGTGCGCCATGTCGGCGAACCGATTGCCCTGGTGATCGCGGAGAACCGCTATCAGGCCGAGGATGCAGCCGAGCGGATCGTCGTCGAGTATGAGCCGCTGCCCGCGGTGGTCGATCTGGAACAGGCGCTGGCACCGACCGCGCCGCTGATCCACGAAGATCTGTCGCAGAACCTCAACGCCCATGCGATCCAACGGAAAGGGGATTACGAAAGCGCCCGCGCCCAGGCTGATCTCGTCTTGCGTAGGCGGTTTGTCTATGATCGCGGCACCGCCGCGGCCATGGAAAATCGTGGCATCGTGGCCCACTGGGAAGCCAAAAGCGAATCGCTGACCATCTGGGATACGACCCAGGCACCGATCCCCATTCGCAACGGGATCGCGGCCATGCTCGGGCTCTCCGAGCGTCAGGTCCGGGTGATCGCCCCCTTTATTGGCGGGGGGTTTGGCCCGAAGATCATGATGTTCTACCCCGAAGAAGTGCTGCTACCTTGGGTGTCAATCCGCTTGGGCCGCCCGATCAAGTGGATCGAAGACCGCCAGGAAAATTTTTACGCCACCACGCAGGAGCGCGGGCAGATCCACGAAGCCGAGATTGCCCTGACGCGCGAGGGCAAAATCTTGGGCGTGTGGGATTCCTTCCTGCATGATGCCGGGGCTTATGCACCCTATGGCTTGACCGTGCCGCTCAACAGCCAGTGTACGCTGCTCGGGCAATATGACATTGAACATTATTATAGCGAGTTCAAATCACTCTTCACGACCAAGCCGATTGTCACGCCCTTCCGCGGGGCCGGTCGCCAACATGGTGTCTTTGTGATGGAGCGCCTGCTCGACCTGGCCGCAAAGGAATTGGGCATCGACCGCATCGAGATGCGCCGCCGCAACCTGATCGCGCCGGACAAATTCCCGTACAACAATCAGATCATCTACCAGGATTTTGCGCCGCTCGTTTATGACAGTGGCAATTATGCGCCAGCCCTCGACCGCGCGCTGGAGATGATCGACTATCAGCGCTTCGTGAGCGAAGAGCAGCCGCGCTTGCGAGCCGCGGGCAGGCATGTCGGTGTGGGTCTGGTCACTTATGTGGAAGGCACAGGTATTGGCCCGTATGAAGGGGCACGCATCACTGTGGAGACCAGCGGGCGGGTCAGCGTGGCAACAGGGATCGGCACGCAGGGACAGGGCCATTACACGGTGTTTGCGCAAGTGGTGGCTGACCAACTTGGGGTGACGGTCGAAAATGTACGCCTGGTGACCGGCGACACTGCTGAATTTTATTGGGGCGCGGGCACCTTTGCCAGCCGCGGCGCGGTGGTGGCGGGGAATGCTATCCACGCGGCCGCGGTGAAAGTGCGCCAAAAGATCCTGAAAAAGGCCAGCGACGAGTTGGAAGTCGCGGAGGAGGATCTGGAATTGAGCGATGGCGTTGTGCGGGTCAAAGGCTCGCCGGATCAGGCGATCAAGCTGGGTGATTTGGCGGCTCGCGCCAACCCATTGCGTGGGGCAGTCCAGCCTGGCGCGGAACCCGGCCTCGAAGCCACCGACTATTTTGGGCCCGAGCGCGGGGCCACGGCCAGCGGCGTACACGCGATGATCGTCGAAGTTGACCCCGAAACCATGCAGATCGAGATCAAAAAGTATGTGGTCGTCCACGACTGCGGCAAAGTGATCAACCCGCTGATTCTCGGTGGGCAGATCCAGGGTGGGGTGGCCCAGGGCATTGGCAACGCCTTTTACGAACAACTCGTCTTCGACGCCGATGGCCAATTGCTCAACGCCACGCTGATGGATTACCTGCTGCCCACTGCAGACACGGTACCGGGGATCATCACCGATCACGTGGAGACGCCGTCGCCGCTCAATCCGCTCGGGGTCAAAGGCGCGGGCGAAGCCGGGGCGATCCCCGTGGGGCCGCTCTTTGCGCAGGCGCTCGAAGACGCGCTGGTCGATTTCAACGTGGAGATTTTGGAGATTCCGCTGAGCCCCGGGCGATTGTTTGAGTTGATTTACCCAGCGCATTGAGGCTGAAATTGAAGAATATGGTACCCTATAGATAGGTAAGTTGTTCGAGTAGGAGGAATTGATGCGCGAAATCGTGATCCAGGTACCAGAACCCCTTGAGGATGAGTTAGCATCTGTAAGCGAGCGTCTACCCGAAATTTTGGCCTATGGGCTGCAACATTTGCCGCCCGTACCCAATACGGTTTATCAATATATTCTGGAATTTATGATCAGCCAACCCTCACCGGAACAGGTGCTTGCCTTTGGGCCAACGCCAGCCATGCAGCGACGTGTCGATGAGTTGATGGCAAAAAATCGGGCTAGCTCACTGACCGCAGCCGAGACCCGAGAATTGGATGAATATGTGCGGATCAATCATTTGATCACCCTGTTAAAAGCCCGTGCCCTGCCTTATTTGACGCCCGCAAACTAATGGCGGAGAATTTATCCCAAGCGGTGCGCCAGGCTGTGGTCACCCGCGCAGATGGTCGCTGTGAATATTGTGGCAAACCCCAAATCAGCTTTTTTCCACACGAAGTCGATCATGTCATCGCGCAAAAGCACGGTGGGCAATCGACACTGGAAAATTTAGCATTTGCCTGTTTTGAATGCAACCGCTACAAAGGCAGCGACATTGCCTCGCTTGATCCACACAATGGTCAACTCACTGCGCTCTTCCATCCTCGACAACAAAAATGGGATGAGCATTTTCGCCAGGAAGCTGGTGTACTCATCCCACTGACGCCTGAAGGTCGCGTCACTGTATTCTTACTGCGTCTCAATGAGCCAACACGGATTCGAGAGCGGATCGCGTTGCAACAATAGAGCCCGCAAAATGGCTGTGTGTGCTGATTGACGGGAAACGCCTGACCGAATTTATGATAGACTATGATATCGGGCTGACCAATGTGTTGACTTATCAGCTAAAACGGGTTGATTCCGATTATTTTGATGACGGTGGCTAACGCTGCTTTGCGGCAGGAGAGCTTATGGGCACGTTGATTCAGCATGGAACGATCATCACGGCCAGCGATACGGTGCAGGCCGATGTGCTGATCGAAGGCGAGCAGGTGGCGCTGATTGGTCGCAACCTGGCGAGCGAAGGCCACGAAGTAATCGACGCCATGGGAAAGTTTCTATTACCCGGTGGCATTGATGTCCACACTCATCTTTCGTTGCCCTTTGGGGGCACGCTCTCGTCGGACGATTTTTTTACTGGCCAGCAAGCAGCAGCGTTTGGCGGCACCACCACCCATATCGACTTTGCCATCCAGCCCGCAGGGGGCTCGCTCAAACAAGGTATTGATGCCTGGCACGAGAAAGCCGACGGCAAAACAGTGATCGACTACGGCTTCCACATCGCCATCACCGATCTGCGCCCCGAAGTGATGGCCGAAATTCCCACGCTGGTGGATGAGGGCGTTACCAGCCTGAAGCTCTTTATGGCCTACAAAGGCGTCTTGCAGATCGACGATCAAACGCTCTTTCGCAGCCTGATCCAAGCCGCGGGGCATGGTCTGCTGACAATGGTTCACGCCGAAAATGGCGACGTGATCGCCGAGTTGACCGCAGCCGCGCTCGCCAAAGGGCAGATCGAGCCGATCTACCATGCCAGGACGCGGCCTGCAATTGTCGAGGGCGAGGCAACGGCGCGGGCGATTGCGCTGGCTGGCGTAGCAAACGCCCCACTCTACGTCGTGCACATGACCTGCGAAGATTCGTTGGCCGCGCTGGCGCAAGGCCGAGCCCGCGGCTTCCCGGTGATGGGCGAAACTTGTACGCAATATATGTTCAGCTTTGAAGAAGATCTGGCCAGGCCCGATTTTGAAGGGGCCAAATATGTTTGCTCACCGCCGATGCGCACGCCACAGGATGCAGCAGCCCTCTGGCAAGCATTGGCCAGCGGCGCGCTCCAGGTCGTCTCGACCGATCACTGTCCCTTTTGGTTTGAGGGCGGGGTGAATGGTCGCCTGGCGGGCAAGGAATTGGGCCGCGCGGGGTTCGACAAAATCCCCAATGGTGTGCCCGGCATCGAAGATCGCCTGGTGGTCATGTGGACGCATGGGGTGGGCGGAGGCCGCTTTAGCGCCAATCGCTTTGTCGAGCTGATGAGCACCAATCCGGCCAAAATTTTTGGGTTGTATCCGCGCAAAGGCACAATTGCGATTGGCTCGGACGCGGACATTCTGCTTTGGGCCCCAGAGAAGAGCCACACGATCAGCGCGGCCACACACCACATGAACACTGATTATAATATTTACGAAGGCATGACCGTCACAGGCTGGCCGGAGCGAGTCTTGTTGCGCGGTCAGACCATTGTCCATGGCAAGCAATGGCTGGGCAAGCCAGGCAATGGCCAATATCTGCGCCGCCAACCCAATCCACCAATCCTCTGATGAATACTCACTTAGCCACGAGCCAGCCACCAATGAGTGTCGCCCCTGCGGAAATCAATACCCACAGCGTTGCAAAACGCGTACGCCCGGTTCTCTCTTTTCTGGCCTTACTGCTGCTGATTGCCATTGTTTGGGAAGGGACAAAATGGGTCGGCGGTGACCCGTGGCGGCCCGAAAGCAACCCGTTGGGTATCAGCCATAATCCGCCATTCCGCTGGAAAATCGCCTCGGATCTGAATTTGCCGCACATCTGGCAGATTGTGGCTGCGTTTGGCGAGCCCGCACGGCGCAATGGCCCGCCCCTCTACGAGATCCTCTTCTCGTCGGCGCTCTATACTTTCCGCGAAGCGATTGTCGGCTTTCTTTTTGGCGCGCTCCTAGGCCTGCTCCTGGGCACGCTGCTCACCCATTTTCGCTTGTTGGAACGGGGCTGTATGCCCTACATTGTCGCCTCGCAGACAGTGCCGATCCTCGCCATTGCGCCGATGGTGATCATTTGGCTCAGGGCGGGGTGGTTCTCGGTGGCGGTGATTGCGGCTTACCTTACCTTTTTTCCGGTGACGATCAACACCTTGCGCGGCTTGCGCTCGCCCGACCCACGAGCCGTCGAGTTGATGCATTCATACGCGGCTTCCCCCTGGGCGATCTTGTGGAAGTTGCGCTTTCCCGCGGCATTGCCTTATCTCTTCCCCGCTTTTAAGATTGCAGCCACGGCCAGCGTCGTCGGCTCGATCATCGGCGAGTTGCCATCGGGCATCCGCAGTGGGCTGGGCGGGGCGATCCTCAATTTCAACCAATATTACATCTCTGGCCCGCAACGGCTCTGGGCCGCGATCATTGCCAGCGCGGTGGTGGGCATCGTCTTTTACCTGATCATCGCCGTGTTCGAGCGTGTGGCCCTGCGCGGCCGCAAGGCCTTGGTGGAATGACTGTCAGCGGATAGTTTGGCGCGAATCGTGCTGATTGCTTAGAAACCGGAACGGATTTTTGCTGTATAATCCATTCCTAACTCTTGTGTAGGCTACAATCCACCAAACAATCCGTTCAATCCGTTCCCAAAATCCGTTGACAGCACACTCACAACCCATTCCTTACTAATCATCCGTTCCCAGAATCCGTTGACAGACAACCTTCATGAGCGAACCCGTCGTTTCTTTAACCAACGTCAGCATGATCTTTAACGCTGGCAAACCCAACCAGACCAACGCCCTCGACACCATTGATCTCACCATCCAGCCCGGCGAATTTATCTCGCTGATTGGCCCATCGGGCTGCGGCAAATCCACCTTGCTGCGCCTCGTGGGCGATCTGATCCGCCCCAGCGCGGGTATGGTACAGGTCAACGGCAAAACCCCGCACCAGGCCCGGCTGGATCAAGATTATGGCATGGTCTTTCAGGCCCCGGTGCTCTTTGAGTGGCGCAGCATCCTAAAAAATGTGATGCTGCCGCTGGAATTGCGTGGTTTCAGCAGCAGCGAACAACAAAAGCGCGCCCAGGAACTGCTCGCTCTGGTCGAGTTGAGTGGCTTCGAGCGCCACTACCCCTGGCAACTCTCCGGTGGTATGCAACAGCGCGCGGCGATTGCGCGGGCGCTCGCCATCCAGCCCAAGTTGCTGCTCATGGACGAACCCTTTGGCGCGCTCGATGAGATGACCCGCGAGCGCATGAATATGGAGCTACACAAAATCTGGCAAGAGACCCAGACCACGGTGATCTTTGTGACCCACAGTATCTCCGAAGCGGTCTTTCTCTCCACTCGCGTCGTTGTGATGTCGGCTCGGCCTGGGCAGATTTTGCAGATCATCGATATTCCGCTCAGCCTGCCTCGGGGCGAACACACCCGCGGGGAGAGCGGCTATTTCACCGTAGAGACCGAGGTGCGCGACTGGTTGCGCAGAGCCAAGGGTTACGCGACCCATGGATTGGGCTGAGGAATTAGCGCGTTGAAAAGTCTACAGCACAACTTACCCGCCATTATCCTGTTTGTCGCCGTTCTCGTCATTTGGGAGGGAGCGGTCTATCTCTTGCAGATCCAGCGCTTTTTGCTGCCCGCGCCTTCGGTGATCTGGCAGGCTTTTGTGGAGAATTTTGATCGCCTGGTGCACATCGGCTGGTTTACCACCAAAGAAGCCCTCGGTGGGCTTGCCATCGGCTGTAGCGCGGGCATCTTAGTGGCCCTGGCCACCGCGCGCTGGGCCATTGCCAGCGAGACGCTCTTGCCCTTTGCGATCGCGGCCAACTCGGTGCCGATCATCGCCTTTGCGCCGATCCTCAACAATTGGTTCGGGGTCGATAATCCCTTCTCCAAAATGATGATCGTAGCGGTGATCGTCTTCTTCCCGATGATGATCAACACCGTGCGTGGCTTGACGCTGGTCGATCCCGCCGCGGTCGAGCTGATGCGCTCATACGCGGCCAGCGAATTGACCATCTTACGCAAAGTGCGCCTGCCGAACGCGCTGCCCTACATGTTCAACGCGTTCAAAGTGGCCGCCACCCTCAGCATGATCGGCGCAGTAGTCAGCGAGTATTTTGGCGGCAATCGCTCGGCCCTCGGCGTCTTTATCACCCAGGAAGCAGCCCAATTCCGCTTTCAGAATTCCTGGGCCGCGATTATCATCGCCTGCATCGTCGGCATCACCTTGTATCTGGCGGTGGTGACGGTGGAACGCTTCACCATCCCCTGGCATAGTTCAGTACGGGCCAGTGATGATTCATAGAAGGAGCCTGGCACCATCAATTACTTTGGGAATATCTTTGATCATTTCACACTGTTCGCAGGAGAGAGACGATGAAACGAATCTATTGGTTGTTGACGATTGTTCTTGTGTTGTTGATAGCTGCGTGCGCGGCCCCGGCAGCAGCCCCGGTGGAAGAAGCCAGCCCAGACGCAGAGAGCGAAGCCGCGCCGGCTGGTGAATTGACACCGGTGCGCCTTCAGCTGCAATGGGTGACCCAATCTCAGTTCGCCGGTTATTACGCGGCTCTGGCCCAGGGCTATTACGCCGAGGAAGGGCTGGATCTGACCATCCTCGAAGGCGCGGTTGAGATCGTGCCGCAGCAGGTTGTGGCCGCAGGTGAGGCCGAATTTGGCATCGCCTGGGTGCCCAAGGTGCTGGCCTCGCGCGAACAGGGTGCGGATCTCGTCAACATTGGCCAGATCTTCCAGCGCAGTGGCACCTTGCAAGTCTCCTGGGCCGACACTGGCATCTCCAGCCCGGCCGATTGGGCAGGCAAACGGGTCGGCACCTGGGGTTTTGGCAACGAGTTCGAGGTCTTTGCCGCCCTCCGCCAGGCAGGGATCGAGCCGGATGATCCAAACGCGGTGACGATTGTTCAACAACCGTTTGACATGGCGCTCTTCCTCAACCGCGAGATCGACGCGGCCCAGGCCATGACCTACAACGAATATGCGCAGGTGCTCGAAGCTGTCAACCCCGAAACCGGCGAGCTTTATCAGCCCGAAGACCTGATCGTCGTCGATTACAACGATCTCGGTGTCGCCATGTTGCAGGATCACATCTTTGCTCGCGAATCATGGCTGGCCGAAGAAGGCAACGAGGACATCGCGATCCGCTTCCTGCGCGCTTCGTTCAAGGGCTGGATCTTCTGTCGCGACAACTTTGATGAATGCGCCAACACCGTGTTGGAGAATGGCCCCACGCTTGGTGAAGGCCACATGCGCTGGCAACTCAACGAAACCAACGCGCTGATCTGGCCGTCGCCCGCGGGCATCGGCATTCTGGATGAGACCCCCTACCAGCAGACCATCGACATCTCGACCGAGTTCGCCGTCTTGTCCGCACCGCCGGATGAAGGCGCGGCCCGCACCGATCTGGCCCAGGCCGCGCTGGAAAGCCTGACCGACCTGGACACCACGGGCGAAGGCTACGAGAAGCTCGCAATCGAAGTCACGCCCGGCGGCGAATAAGCTCGCTGGGGTAGACATAACACAGTTGGCGTGAATATCGGGGAAGTCAGGCTTTGGGCAAAAGCCTGACTTCTGCCATCTACCACCCATGACTCGTCCCTGCTATAACGCTACCCGCTGTTGCATCCCTTTTCCGCTGCCCCTCGCGGATTTTCCCCACACGTTGACCCTCTACAGCGTCCATCAGCAGGCAGTCAATTTATGCACAGGCGATGATCGCTGGCTGGCGTTGGTAACCCCACAAGTGGGGCTGGGCCCATTTCATCTCGAAGTACCTGCGCCCGCGCTGGCCGGGCTGAGCGTCGGCTCGCCAGCTCAGCTTGGCGGCACCACGCTCGATTTCCCCGACCGCCAGATCAACTTCCACCATGCCACGCGCTGGTCATCAACCCTGCCCGCCCAACCACCTTTACCATCAATTGCCACTCACGAATGGCTATGCGCAAACCAGTATTGGCTGCATTCGCCGTTATGGAGCTCGCCGACAACCACACTCACTCGCATGGCGCACCAGGGCTGGGATGCGTTACAGCGCGGCGTACGCGCTGCCGATGCAGGGCAACTGGCAGCGGGCGCGGCCCAATTGGCCGGGCTCGGCCCAGGCCTGACACCCGCTGGCGATGATTTTTTGCTCGGCTGGCTGGCGGGAATTTGGAGCGGTGCCCTGGCTGATACACCGGCGTGGACGCCCCAGAACATTGGGAAAATCATTGCGCAGGTGGCGATCCCTCGCACCACCCGGCTCAGCGGAAGCTGGCTACGCTACGCGGCTGTGGGTCAGTTTGGCGAGCCCTGGCACGCATTGATCAACGCCTTGCGCCACACCGCAGCGCTGCCCCGGCACCAGGCCTGGCAACGAATTCTGCAGAGCGGTGCCACTTCAGGCCATGATGCCCTGGCTGGCTTTTGTCGGGCGTGGGGAGCACCCTAAGCCACGCGCCATCCTCGTTCAGCCTGCTATGCCCTCGCCGGGCATCGACAGCAAACGCCCTTTCATCCGCATGATCCGCCGGTAGGATTGATCGATGCGCGAGATTGGGATCACGCCATCCTCGACCAGGCGATGGATCGCGGCCGCGGCCCGGCTGGCCCAATTTTCGGCATAGGCCAGGTTGTTGCCAATGGCCAAAATGTCTACACCGGCCTGGATCGCCAATCGCACCGCAGTCTCAAATTCATACTGCTGCGAAATGGCGCGCATCTGCATATCATCCGAGATCACCACCCCATCGTAGCCCAGGCGCTTGCGCAACAATTCGCTGATGATCAGCGGCGAGAGCGTCGCCGGGTGGATCGGGTCAAACGCGGCGTTGAAGATATGCGCGGTCATGATCGCGTCGCACAAGTTGGCATCGATCAGATCTTCGTAGGGAATCAACTCGGCGGCTTGCCAGGTTTTGGTGACATCCACAAACCCCAAGTGCGAATCGGCGTGAGAGCTGCCATGGCCGGGGAAATGTTTCAACGTGCAGAGAATACGATAGCGATGGTGGCTTTCGATCACCGCTTTGGCGTGGGCAGTGACCACCGCTGCATCCGCCGAATAGCTGCGATTGACGCCCCCGATGATCGGGTTTCCGGGATTGACGTTGAGATCCACCACCGGGGCCAGATTGAGATTGATACCGAGGTTGGCCAATTGGCGTGCCACAGCATCACTCTGCAATTGGGTGGTTGCCAAGTCGTTGCGCCGCCCCAATTCATAGGCAGAATAGTTGCTCGGCAGGCTAAAATTGCCCCCCAGGCGGCTGACCATTCCCCCTTCCTGATCAACAGCGATCAACAGAGGCGTGCGGCTCACAGCCTGAAGCTGCCCGGTGAGGTTGGCCAATTGTCCCGGCGTATCGACATTGTAGCTGAACAAAACCACGCTGCCGATATGCAGATCTCGCACTGCCTGCGCAATCAGACTATCGGGCGGAGCGCTCGTCCCTCGAAAGCCCACCATGATCATCTGGCCGATTTTGACCGCCAAAGATGGATCCGGCACAGGCCACGGTTCCCCGATCGAGCTGGGCAGCGGTGGGGGGTCTGGGGCAAACCAGGTTTGAGAGGCCACCCGTTGGCTTGCAGCGGTCAAGGGAGCCATTGAGGGAGCACAACTGCTTGTCAATGCAGCCAGCGCGCCAAGGCTACCTGCACGTAAAAATTGTCGCCGAGAGAGGGGGGTGGTCACAAGTCGTTTCCTTGAACGGGATACGGGATACACCAGAATGCTGGATGCGATGAGCCAGTGCCCCCAAGCGAGGGCTGCCAGGATGGCCGATGACGACCAAGCGGATTGTATCACGTTCTGGTTGGGAGCCCAATGTGCAAGCCGTGATGCGTAAATCGTCACGTTTCACAATCACGTTTCATTCATCCCCTCCAATCCGAAAATTTGTTCGTAATCCACACTTATGGTAAAATAGCGACCATGTGCGGACGATTCACGCTCAATGCTTCCCCCGAACAACTTGCCGAACTGTTTGATCTGCCTACGGAGCCGATGCTGGCCCCGCGCTATAACATCGCGCCGACGCAACCGGTGGCGATTGTGCGGCTGGACGCGCCGAGCAAAACCCGCGAGTGGACGCATGTCCAGTGGGGGTTGATTCCGTCGTGGGCCAAAGACCCCAGCCTGGGCGCGAAGATGATCAATGCACGTGCGGAGACGGTCGCCGAGAAGCCCGCCTTCCGGGCAGCCTTCAAACGCCGCCGCTGTTTGGTGCCCGCCACCGGTTTCTACGAATGGCAAAAGTTAGGCAGCCGCAAACAGCCTCAGCTGATCACCCGCCAGGATGGTCAACCGTTTGCTTTCGCTGGCCTGTGGGAAATGTGGCAGAGTGGCGATGGGTCAGCGCTGGAGACTTGCACCATCCTCACTACCGAGCCCAACGAGCTGATGGCTCAGATCCACAATCGGATGCCGGTGATCCTCGCGCCGGAAGATTTTGCCCAGTGGCTGGGCAGTGGCAGCGATTCAACCCCGCGCGAGTTGGGCCAACTGCAACACCTCTTACGTGCGTATCCCGCCGAATGGCTGACCACCACGCCCGTCAGCACCTATGTCAACAATGCGCAAAATGAAGGTCCCCAGTGCATTGCCCCACTTGCCAACCCCTAAAACACCTTTTATAAAACCCAGAAACTGCTTGGGAATCCACAGATTTTAAAGATGTCACAGATTTTGGCTTTTCTGTTGTGAGATCTGCACAATCTGTGGATGAGTCTTTGAAAACTTAAGCTACAGAAACGCTCTGAGAAATCCCGGATTTCACAGATTTTTTGGGTAGTGGTAAAAGATAATTGAGAATTGACTGCATTTTTACCGCAAAGGTCATGCAGTCTTTCTTCGTGCCCTCTGTGTACTTCGTGGTTCAGTTAGCCGAATCAAATTTTCAGTTGCCTGAAGGATTGCTTCAATTCTTACGATAAATCAATAGCAGCGCAGCCCCGACGTCAACCCATACGGACCCGGTCCGTGTGTGCCTCTTCCCACAGACAGGAAGTAAGTTATGCTCTGGTTTTCGCAAATTTTTGACGTTACTTTATTGGCAACCGTTGGCTTGATCTTTTTGGTGACCATGGTCGGGGCCTATTTGCGCTCGCGTCAGGTTGACCGCTGCCTAAAATCGTTTGATGGCTTCCATGTCACGCTCGAACGGGCCGACGGCAGCATCATCTGGGGGGTGATGGAGCTCGCCCCCACCGGGCTGGAGCTGCGCTATCGCGACTCCGTGCAGGATGACAACCACATCGAGTCGAGCTATGTCTTTTACGCCGACGAATATGGCGACATCCAGGCCATGTACCGCTATGTGGATCAGCTTACGGACGACGAGAAGGTGCGCCGCAACACCGACCGGCAACGCTCGTTCCACCCCAGCATCTTCCGCCGTCTGCAACGCCAGATTCGCCATTTTGTGGCAACGGCCAACGAATCGCTGAGCGAAGTGGTGGGCATGTTGGCTGGTCGCCTCAAACGGCCGGCTGGCCGCTACATCGACGACACCGGCGCGGCCCAGTTGACCACCTTGGGGCGCTCGGTGATCGGCAGCGTCGGCCACCTGCATGATCCACTGCTGGAGCGCTACATCGGCCAGCGCGTCGTGATCGAAATTGCCGAGGGCGACGAAGTCCACGAGCATGTGGGCATCTTCAAAGATTATTCTTCCGATTTTATCGAATTGTTAGATGTGCGCGTGCCGCAACGGCAGATTGTCAAGAGCACCACTCAGCAATCCCTGCAGCAGTGCCTGCGGATTGAGCGAGAGCCGGGCACGCTCAAAGTCACCAACCTCGATTCGCATCCCCTGCTGGTGCATTCACTGCAGATTCCGGGCAATGAGGAGTTGCTCAATGTGGTGGTCGATGGCGATGAAACGGTGATCCTGCATGTGGAGCCAGAATTCCAGGAGGCCAAGTTAAATCTTCAGGTTGCCCGCGAGTTGGATGTGATCGTGCCGCGCACCCGCTGCCTGGTGCGTCACCGCGCCGAGCAGATGCAGCTAGAATCGATCCCCGACATTGTGTTTGATATTGGGGTGATGTTGCGTGGCAATTCGTTGCAGAGTGCCCGCGAAATGCGATTGCGCCAGACGCTGGCCGAGAATCCCCGTTTGGCGCTGGCCGCGGTCAATCTGGCAGCAATCCTGATCCAGAAGCAGCAGTTTGAAGAGGCCGAAACCTGGGTGTGCAAAGCGCTTGAATTGCGCTATGCCCTGCCCGACCACGGGCGCCGGGCGCAGATGTTGTTGCGCGAGTTGCGGCGGCGCAGCAGCAAAAGCAGCCACACCTATAGCCTGTATGGCACAGCGCAACCCCAGGATGAACAGGGGTATACCAACAAAAAACCGGTCGAGATTCGACCGGTTTTTTAGGAGCGGGTGACGAGACTCGAACTCGTGATAAGTGCTTGGGAAGCACGTGTGTTACCGCTACACTACACCCGCAATTAACTGCATACCCGCAATTGACTGCACACTTTTGAAACAGTGCAGCTAAGTATAAATCTTTGGCGACAACCTGTCAAATCGTGATACGCAGGCTCGCTATCTCCAGCCATTGTTCGTGCGAAGTTGCCAGCAAAAACGAGCGTGGGAGCCTCCCCGGCTGCAACGCCAGGGCCTGATTGTCGAGCCAGATGACCAGGCCGAGCGGCCCTGGCGCGGGGTTTGGAGCCTGCAAGATCACTTCGCCATCAACGCGGAAGCGCGCGTACGTCGGTTGCCAACACAGCTCGTACGTGTGCCATTCGGTTGGGTCCACCGTTACCCTGGCTTCGCGAATCGCAGCGAACTGCTGGGCCAGCGGCCAGATCCGCTCATACCACCAGCGCCAGCGCAAAAGCGGCCAGATCAACGGCGCGCTCGGCAATAACAGACGCACTGGCCAGCGCCCCGCGTCGATGGTCGCCGCACGCCAGCCATGACCCGACGTTTCGCGAGCCAGCCGCAGTGGGGCCGCCGCGGAGTTGAAAAAGAACCACAATGCGCGCGGCAAGGTGGGCAAACGATCCTTGGGCGCGCCATAGGGCGCATTCCAGAAACCGAACCCCGCCGTGCCCTGGAGGTGATCCACCGCGTGCGAAAAGCGTGCCCGCACCGTCAAGGTGAGGGGTGGTCGCCAGCGAAAGTCGGCGCGCCGCAGCCGAGCGTAATCATCCAGTTGCGCGTTGCTGTAATGGCGGGCCGAGGCCGGGCCAATCGATAGTCGCAGCACGCTGATTGATCTGTGCACGCGCCCGCCGCCCACTTCGTGCTGAACGCATTCTTGGCCCAACCCAGCCGCGAGATCAAACACGCTAGTCTCTACTCCGAATTTGCCTTCTGCGCGATAATGATCGAAACTGCGAACGGGCCATCCTGCAAGGTTTGCCAGGTGATGGTCAGACCGGCACTCTGGAACCGCTGCGCAATTGTGCGTTGCATGGTCGGTGAAAGTTCGCCATAAAAGAGTGGCAGCCAACGCCCCAACCAGCGCGGGCGCAGGGCCACATTCAGCCCGGCGATGATCAAACGCCCATGCGGGGTCAATACGCGGGCACAGGATTGCAAGGTTGCGGGCGCAAGGATATACGCGGCCGGAAAGGTCACCAGGATCGCATCGGCGCTGGCGGTGGCGAGCGGCATTGTCTGCCCGGTAGCCTGGAGCAGATCGACGGCCAGGTGGCGACGAGCCAATTTGCGCTCGGCAAGTCGGATCATCGCCGGGGACGCGTCCACACCGATGATGCGCAGCCCACGTTGCGCGGCTTCGATCAACAATTCGCCGGTGCCAAAACCGAGCTCGACCACTTGCAGCGGCTTTGCCGAGTCCGCCGCGGCTGGCAGATAAGCGAGTGCGCTACGACGCCAAACCGGCCAACGCCCAAAACTGACGCCATGACTGACCAGATCGTAACTCCAGGCCATTTCGTGATAGAGTCGCTCGCAGGCCCAGGCATAGAGCCGGTTGAGCCAGGTCGTCGGTGATCGCATGGGCTCATTCTACTCGCACAACCGCACCCTGCCAAGCCATCTACCCAGGCTGCTGAAGTTGCTGCCGCTGCTTGGTTGCTTGCTCTTTGGGCTCTTCCTCGGCCATGCCCGCGCCAATTCAGGCCAACAGACAGCACCAGTTGTGAGCAGCAGTGAGCAATCGGCCCTGGTGGAATTGGGGCGCTTGCTCTGGTATGATCGGCGGCTCTCATTGAGTGGCGAGCAGAGTTGCAACACTTGTCACCTGTTGGGGCGCTATGGGGTGGATGGTTTACCCGTTTCGTTGGCGGCGAATCGTCAGCCAGGATCGCGCAACGCGCCGTCGGTCTATGGCGCGAGCGAGCAGATCGCGCAATTTTGGGATGGGCGCAGTGATACTTTGCAGAGCCAGGCCGCGGCTGCAATTCTGGCCCCAAGCGAATTGGCAATGCCCGATCCAGCGTATGTGGTGCAGGTGATCCAGTCGATCCCTGGCTATGTACCCTATTTTGCGGCAGCTTTCCCCGATCATCCAGCGCCGCTGGGCTTCGAGCAGATCACAGCTGCTTTGGCCGCGTTCCAGGCATCTCTGCAAACGTCCTCGCGCTTCGATGCGTTTTTGCGTGGCGACCATCGGCAATTGACGGCCGCGGAGCAGGCCGGCATGGCAACCTTTATACGGGTCGGCTGCGCCAGCTGTCACACTGGCCCCGCTGTGGGGGGGCAATTTTTTCGCCGCCTGGGCGATGCAGAAGCCTACCCAACCGCGGATGTGGGGCGCTTTGCGCTGACAGGACTCCCCGCGGATCGGTATGTTTTTAAGGTGCCAAGTTTGCGCAATGTGGCCCAGACCGGCCCCTATCTGCATGATGGCAGCATCCAGACATTGGACGAAGTGGTGCGGATCATGGGGCGCTATCAGCTTGGCGTCACGCTCAGCGAGGATGAAGTGACAGAAATTCTCCATTTCTTGCAGAGCCTGACCGGTGAATTGCCCGCGGAGGTGTTTGATCTCCCGCGGCTGCCACCCAGCGGGCCCACCACGCCGCGGCGAGATCGGGGCCGCTGAGACAAATTCCAAACGCTTTTTATGCTTTCCGTAAGCTTCTAGATCTCATCTAAAAACCAATGGCTAAACTCAAGTTAGACCTGCATGACATTTACAACCGTGGTGAGCAGATCGACACCGAACTCAACCGCATTGTGCAAGAGGCCATCGAGCGCCGCATCGAACTGGTCGAGATTATCCCTGGCAAAGGCAGTGGGCAATTAAAAAAGCGGGTGTTACGCTTCCTCAACCAGGGCCATATCAAAGCGCTCTATCATCGCCTGGAAAAGGATGATCGCAATTTTGGGCGCATCTTTGTGCATTTTCGCCACGATAAACGTCGCTGAGGAAAATTCAAAAAGCAATCGGGAACCGCAGATTGCGCAGATTTTTATTTTTACATCTGTGCAATCTGCGGTTGCAAAGTCCTAACTAGGCCTTTTGTTCCTGTTGCCACAATTCTCGCAGGGCCGGGCTGCCAGCCAGCAATTCGGCCAATTTGCCCTGCGCCACGATGCGTCCAGCCTCCAGCACGATGATCTTATCCGCGCGCTGGAGCGCGGCGCGGCGGTGCGAGACCACCAAACAAGTCGGGCGCGGCATCGTGACTCCATTGATCGCTGTAGTCGTTTGACTGGCCAGGCGAGCCCACAAGGTGCGCTCGGTCTCGACATCCAACGCGCTGGAAAGATCATCAAAGACCAGCAGCGGGGAAGCGTGCAGGCTGGCCTGGACAAACATGCGGGCAGCAGCAGCGCGTTGAATCTGCCCACCCGAAAGCTTGACCCCGCGTGGGCCAACCACCGTCTCCAAGCCCGCGGCCAGTTGGGGCAGATCCTCTTCCAGCACAGCCGCGTCGATCGCCCTTTGCAGGCGTTCATCCGAACAGGGCAAGCCCATCACCAAGTTATTGCGCAGTGATTCGCTAAAGAGGCGCGGCGTTTGTGGGGTGTAGGCGCAGCGCGGTGGCGTGAAGAAGCTGGCCGCATCCTCGACCACCTGGCCATTCCAGCGGATCTCGCCCGCGGTGGCTGGCAGCAACCCCACCAGGGCCCGCAGCAAGGTGGTCTTGCCCGCGCCCACTCGCCCGGTGATCACCACAAAGTCACCGCGCTCGATCTGCAGATCCACCGCGCTGATGCCTTGCGCCGTCCCTGGATGGTGATAGGTGAGGCCCCGCACCTGCAAGTGACGGAATTCGTCGAGCGGAGTGACCGACGGCGGCGTCAACGGTGGGGGCTCGCTTTGCAGATAGACCGGTCGCTCGGGCAGCAGACTCTGCGCCGCCCCAGCTTGGGCCAATGCTTCGAGCCGGCCGATCGAGACGGCCTGCGTCTGGTAATCGCCGATAAAGCTGCCCACATTGCCAAAAAACTCGGTGATAAAGCCCACATAGTACATAAAGAGCGCAAAATCCCCCACGGTGAAGCTGCCATCGCGCATGGCAAAGCCACCGAGCAGCAAGATCAAGCCGACGCCGATCTGGGCCGCCTGAAAGCTGGTGGTGTAGGAAAGCGTGTGGAAGAAGCGCTCGCGCACTTCAGCCCGCCCGCGCCGTTCGTTGATCGCCCGAAAATGGCGGATGGCATTGCCTTCGGCGTCGGCCACTTTGAGCGCCTGAACCGCCCCAAAACTTTCGCCCAAAAAGCCCTTGACCGCATCGCGCGCCGCGCTGCTCGCCTCATAACTTCGCAGCAATCGGCGCCAGGCAAATTTGTTGAGCCACAAGCCCAGCAAGGCTGGGATCACCGCGGCCAGCGTGATCGGCACGTTGATCCGCAGCATGATGATCAGGGCGATCAGCGCAAAGAGGCCCTGCCCGCCGACATGGGGCAGCCACGTGGGAAAATCTTTGACTTCGCCCACATCATCGCCAAAACGGCTCACGGCCTCGCCGCTGGCAATGGGCAAGGGCAGCGCGCCGGGACGTTTCAGAATACTTTGCATCAGGTTCAGTTGCAAGAGGGCGCGCAATGGCTCCTGAAAAGCCAAATCGCCCAGCCGAGCCAGATAGTTTGCCAGCACACGCGTTAATTCGACGCCGACCAGGAAAGCGAGCAATGTCCATACGCTTTGGGTTGCGGGCGCGGCCCCGGAAAGCGCATCGAAGATCCGCTTTTCCAGCCAGCCCGGCCCCAATTGCAGGACAAAGTAGGCAATCCATGCGACCGCATAGAGCGCAAACGCCCCCGGGCGCAGCCGCAAGAGCGCCGCCATAAACCTGGGTGTCGAGATCGATGGCCGGTCTGCCGAGAAGATGGTTTCTTGATTCATCAGCGGTCCCCCTCGCGTTGATGCTCTGTTTGCAGGCCCGTGCGCAACAACTGGGCAAAGCGCGATTGTGGATCACGCGCCAGCGTTTGCCGCGCCCCATATTCGACCATCCGCCCCTGTTCCAGGATCAAAATCTTGTCGGCGCGCTGGACAGTATCCAGCCGATGGGCGATCACAATGCCCGTGCGATTGTGGAGCAAACGATCGATGGCTCGCTCCAGCAACTGCTCGGTGACCGGGTCCAGCCGCGACGAGGCTTCATCGAGGATCACCAGGCCGGGGTCTTTCAGAAAGACCCGCACAAAAGCCAGCAGTTGCGCCTGCCCAGCCGACAGGCCCACGCCCCCACTCTGCAATTCCGTATCGAGCCCCGCGGGCAAGGCCGCGTACCAGGGCCACAGGCCCAGGTCGCGCACCGCCTCAAGAATGCGCTCGTCGGGGATGGTCTCGTCGAACAAGCTGAGGTTGGCCCGCACGCTGGCCTGAAAGAGCTGCACCTCTTGCGTCACCATGCCAACCTGGCGCCGCACTTCCTGCAGGCTCAGGCTGCGGAGATCGCGCGCGCCTATGCGGATCGAGCCGCTGGTAGGGTCATAGAGCCGGAAGAGCAGCCGCGTCACCGTGGTTTTGCCGCTGCCGGTGCGCCCCAGCAAGCCCAAGATCTGGCCGGGTTGCAAGCAGAACGAGAGATCGCGCAGCACAGCACGATCACGGGTGGTCGAGTCGGCTCCATTCGGGTCCGCCTCGGCATAGGTGAATCCGACCTGGGCAAATTCCACGGTCAAGGGGGCCACGGTGGCCGACATGGGTATGGCATCACTTGCGCCCGCACCATCGATCACCGCCGGTTGCAGCGCCAGGAGATCGCGCACACGTTGGATGCTGGCGGTCGCCTGTTGCAACTCCTGCACCTGGTTGCGCATCTGCTCCAGCGGATCACGCAGAATTGCCAGGTAGTAGGTGATCACATAAACCGTGCCGAGCGTGATCTGCCCTTGCTGATAGAGCCAGATGCCAAGACCCAGCCCCAGAACAGTGGCCACCACAAAGAGCAGGTGTGTGAGCGAAAAGGTAAAAACACCAAACATGTAGGCCGCGGAGAAAGCGCGATAGGTAGCGCCCTGCAATTGCGCCAACCGCCGCAGCACATACGCCGCGCCCCCATTCGCCCGCGTATCTTCCAGGCCAGCCAACCGTTCTTCAATGAAGCCATAGAGTTCGGCGACCGCCCCTCGCTCTCGGCTCCACAGGCGGACATTGCGTCCATGCACCGTGCCCAGGACGACGAGTGTGAGCAGCGCATAGAGCGCGGCCGCTGCGCCCATCCGCCAATCTTCCCGAAAGAGGATGACGATCACGCCGAGGATCAGCAGGAGATTGGCCAGCACGCGCAGGGTCAGGTGCGAGAAGAAATTCGCCAATTCGCCCACATCGCCATCCACCCGTTCGATCAATTCGCCGGGGGTGCGGCTGTTGTGAAAACTCATGTCGAGACGCAAAACGTGCAACGCCAGATCGGCGCGCAGGGCGTTGGTGGCAGCCCAGCTCACCGATTCACCGAGATAATTGGCCGCCAGATTGAGGCCCGCTTGCGCAATGCCAAAGAGGATAAAGATGAGGGCAGCCAGAAGCAAGGCCGTTTGCGGGGCACTGCCCAGGGCGGTGTCAAGCACATAGCGGATCAACTGAGGGTTGAGCAGTTGCAAAGCAATGCTGCCGATGATCAGCAAAGCCAGCAACCCCACACGTAACCACTGGGGACGCAGATAGCGCGCCAGCAGATCAAAGTAGATTTTGAACAACATCATTTGTTGCGCTCCAGATTCGCCAACAATCACCAACGTCATGAACCAGCGCACGGGATAGGTTGCTCTGCCTGCAAACAAGAGTTTTGTTGATGCCGAAACCCTTCGTTGCACAGCAGACACAATCCAGGCGCGCCAAATTCCACGCTTGCCACTGGCGAGGTGTGTTCATCAAGTTGCCGCTGGTCCGTGAGCTGTACGTGCGCAAAGAATAGCTTGCGCTTCAACAAACCAAAGCTGGCTTAACGAATCTGGTTGTGCAACAAGTTGTTACAAATTCGTGGGCGTAACAAGAAGGTGCAGCCGTTGCCAGTGAGGGTGGAATTTTGTCTCAGTTGTGATTGTTGACACGACCCTACCTCCTTTCGCTTGCTCCACCTGCCAAACGCTCGCATGGGCCTGGGCAGGCAGAAGTGGATGAGTGGAAATGACTGCAGATCACCGCGGACGAGCGTGAGCGGCCAGTCGGCAACTTACCATAAGTGTACGGGCGCTGTCAATTCAGGAAGAAACAGATTATGGATTGCCCGGCTTTGGGCTGATCTGGCGATTTACCCTCAGCGTTTGCGCACGTAAGGCAGATAGTCGCGCAGGCGAGCCCAGTGGGCAACTGTGCGCGCGACCAGATCGGCCCGCCGTTCGCTCGGCGCGTAGTGGAGTTGGGTCACAGCATCGCTCAGCGCGGTGACCTCGCGTGCAGCAATGCGATTGGCGTCCACGGCATCGGTCGGGCGGTTGAGGATAAAGTGTGCCAACCCGCGGCCGTATTCGAGCACAGTTTCGCCCTCGCCCAGCGGACGCCCGGCACGCTGGCCCCAGCGGACCACTCCCAGCCACGGATCTTCGCGCTGACGCTGCCAGCGGTGAAAGAAAGTCCAGCCGCCCCAGATCAACGCGCCAGCAGGCAGCAGCCAGACCAACATCTGCCAGTTCCAATCCCACGGTACAGGTTCGGTGGGTGTTGGGGCAGCTGCTGGCACGGCGGGCAGGGGCGCGCTGGTTGTAAACTCGGGCAGACCCACACGTGCCAGTTCGGGGCGACCCGCGGTGGGCTCAAAGGAGATCCAACCGTACTCGGGGAAGAAGACTTCGGGCCAGGAGTGCGCCTCCGCCTCGGTAATGATCCACGTGCCGTTGACAGGATCCCACGAGCCGCTGGCGTAGCCACTGGCAAAACGTGTGGGCAGCCCCGCCAGCCGGGCCAGGACGATAAACGCGGTGGTGTAATAATCGCAATAGCCGCGGCGCAGCTCGAAGAGAAAATAATCGGCGAGATCGCTCACATTGCTGGGCGGCTCGTTCACGTCCAGATCGTATTCGTACTGCCGCAGATAGCGTTCGATCATCTGCGCCTTCAAAAAGGGAGACTCGACGCCCGCGGTCAATTCTGCTGCCAGTTCGCGTGTCCGCTCGGTGATCGTATCGGGCAGCTCCAGGTGGATCTCATAGCCAGCGGGCAGGTCTGCCCCCCAAGCGGGGAGGGCGGCCAATTGCTCCGTGCTCACCGCGGGGATCGCCGAGACCACGGTGTAATTGCTGGCGCGGGCGCGCAAGGCTACCAGATCGCCATCGGTGCGCAGCTCGGCATCATAGTTAATCCCGCTCTCCATCTGCTCGGCGGCCCCGTACAAGACCGAACTGTTCATCAACAGCGAGATGGTTTGCACCAATTGTTTGCGCCCCGGCAATTCCTCAGGGCCATACCAGCGCTCGTTGGCACCATGCCCGACGCGCGTCACATTGGCCGGGTTGCTCCAGCCGCGGCCATCGTAGCGAGTCAGCGTGACCCCGCGCATGTAATGGCTGGGTGGAGACGGCATCTCAAACGGCGCGCCAGTATAGAGATATTCTTCGTAACCGGCGCTGTCGCTGGTGCGCACATACATCACGACGCTTTCGCCGAGCCGCACATTACCACCCAACAAAAATTCGTTCGGCAGGCCATCCAGCCCCCCCCCGCCACTCCGCCGCGAAGTGCCGCGCAGCCCGGGGAAAAGTCGCTCGCGCAGATCCTCAAACTGGCTCTCCACCGGCTCGATCAGCTGATAATAACCCCAGACAAGGGGCTCGAAATAGAGATTGGGCACCACACTCGCCATCACCGTCACGACCACGACGATGCCCAAAACCGCGAGCAGGCGATCGGCGATCAGGCCGGGGCTAAAATCCAGCCCCAGGCGGTGCCAGCGTTCGATCAGGCTTTCGTGTTCGAGCAAGAGATGGAGCGTCACTGTCAACAGCAGGCCGCTCAACATCAACATGCGGCCAGTGCTGGTATAAAGGAGCAGCGATCCCAACAACCACAAAGGCACAGCCGCGGACAAAAATCCACGCCGAGTCACCCGCACCAACCAGGCAAGGATCACCGCCACTACCCAAAAAGCGCTGCCAGCCACCGCGGCGAAGATCAAATTATCCTGCCCGGCCCCACCGCTGCGCACCGCGTCCCACCAGAGAGCAAAGCGAGTGGCCATCACCCCCCAATCGTTGATGATGGCTTGCCCCAGCGCGGCCCATTGATTGCTCAGCGCCGCGTTCCCCAATTCGCCCACAGTGGGAAGCCAGCCGACCAGCAGTTCGCTCAAGATCACCACGCCGGTGAGCAGGATGGCCACGCCCTGCCATAGACCGCGCACCCACGGTCGTTTTGCTGGGGAGGGCAGCCGCCGCCACCCCAACCAAAACCAGGTAGCCAGCACCGCCAGTGGCCCGACCAGATCCAACCCCACCTGGATACGCCGCAGATCTTCGAGGCGATTTTCGCCCAGGGCACGCGCCGGGAGGGCGGCCAGGCAGAGGCAAACCAATAAGACGAGCCAACCGCCATCGGGGCGGAAGCGATCCAGAACGCGCAGCACCAGTCGCCAGGCCCAATGAGTCTGGGCATCAAATTCGGTTACGGCGCGTTTGTCGAGCAGATCCAACTGTTGCATGGCTCAACCCACCTCGTCCTCGACCTCATAAGTGACGACCCCACCGGTTGGGGTGTTGCGCACAACGGTGCGCTTGCGGCGAAAGGTGAGCGCGGCTGGCAGACGGGTGCCCGCGGGCATCACCTGTACGGGGACATCGTGCCGGGCCAAAAGCTGCCGCACCGCATTGCCCAGCGCGGCTTGCGTATCAGCCACATCGGCAGCCGTTGGATCGCCATCTGGCAAGGTGATCAGAATCACACTGCTGGCCAACCCGGTCGATTCCAGGTGCAACAATTCTGCGGTCCAATCCTCAGCACCGGGGAGGGGAGCCGCCTGTGGGGTGATGATCACCACGGTGCCGCGGCGGCCCAATGCGCGGCGACTGGTGCGTAAAAGCTCGGCCAATGGGAGCTCCGTCGCGGCTACGGGCGCAAGCGCGGCCAGAATGCGCCATAATTGCGCGGGCCCGCTCAGCGGCGAGACGACCACAGCCCGCTCCAATTCGGTCTGGGTGGGCAGCAGTTGGGCGGGCAGATCGGGCTCGCTCGCCTCCCCAGGATTGAGGGCATAGAGCAGCGGATCATGATCCGAAACCGTGAGCAGGCCAACGGTGCGCCGCTCCGGCCCGCCGATCAATTCAGCCGCCAGACTCGCGGCCACCACAACGCTAAATTCGAGCGTGTCGATCTCGCCCACCTGTTTGTGGGCCGCCCGATTCAGATCCAGCACGATCCAAACACCGCCGCTGGGTTCGATCTCCAACTCTTTGACCATCAGCGAGCCCCGATGAGCAGTCGAGCGCCAATGCACGTACCGCAAACTATCGGTCGCGCGGTAATCGCGCACGCTGGCCGACGGCAGAGGCCCGCTCAGTGGCCGACGGCGGCGGGCCGTGCCACTCGTATCCCCGTGGGGCAAGGCCACCACCGGCAGATGCACTACTTGGGGATAGATGACCACCAATTCGACGCCATCATCGTGCATGGTCACGCGGAAGAGCCCCAGCGGATCGCCCAGAACCAATTCGTGGGGGCCCAGCCGATAGACGCCACGCTGGCGACATTCAACGGTGCTGGTCCAGCGATAGTGGGTCATGCCGCCACAACCAACCACCCGACCAGCGGCATACCCCAGCAGCGTGGAATGGTCAATAAATTCGGCCCACAGCACCGGCCAGATGCTGCGATTTTGCAGGGTGAAGGCTTCGCGCAGCGTGTCACCGGCGATCAAGACCGCGCCCAGGCGCCGCCGCTCGATGGTGACCGCGCGGGCCTGGCTGCGCACCCAAGCCAGGCCACTGCCATACAGGCCGAGCAACCCCACCAATAAGACGATCCAAACTGGGTGCGGGGCCACCAATTGATTAAAGATGGCGATTGGCACCAGGAACAGCGGCCAGATCACCCGGTGCTGGATGTAAACCTCGGCTGGCAGTCCCCGGTTCCAGAAAGTGGCCAGCCAGGCGGAAAACCCGGTGGCCGGTTCAGGTGACGTGCGCCAATTGGATGATGCAGCGGTGGGTTGAGGGGGTGCTCCAGACAAAGAGATCACAGCTTGCTCCAACGCGGGTGGTATGCAATACTTGTCTATATACTGGGGTCTGGGTAAACAAGTAATACACCAGCGCACCTGCATCCTTGTTTACCTATCTATCAATAGTATAGCAGCAATTCACCCACAATGATGAAAGTTTGCTTCCATGCCCGCCAGCCCTGAATCGCCTCTACCTGGGCCAGCCCAACTTGCCGATGGCACACTCAACGCCGTGCTGATCCAAGCCGCCCACACGCTGGGGACGGCAACCCTGCTCACGGTGGCCCTGCCACATGCAGCAGCACGATCAGCAAGGAGTGGGCGTTATTTTTTGGTGCGTTGCGGTGCCCAAACCGAGCGTGAACGGGCAGAGCTTTGGAGCTTTCCTGTGCGACGGCCGCTCTTTGTCGCCGGGACGGGCCGTCTGCCGCACCCGTCAGATGCAGCGGACACCGCTTGGCTGGATCTGCTGCTGCCGCCCCCAATCGATGCGAGCCATCGCTGGTTGACCGCGCTTGCACCGGGAGATCAGATCAATCTGCTGGGGCCGCTGGGCAACGGGTTTGAGGTGCCTGCCCATGTTCGCAATCTTCTGGTGGTGACCGATAGCGCTCGCCTGCCCACGCTGTTGGGGTTGATCGATCAGTTGCTCGACCGCGGCAACCGGGTGACGCTTTTATTGCGTGGGGTCGACACGATCGACGAGGCCATCCGCACTCGCCTGCCGATCCCTGTGGAGTTACGCCTGGCCGCTACGGATCAACAATGGCAAGAACAACTACGCGAAACTGCCCGGTGGACAGACCAGGTTATAGCTGCGTTGCCCCAGGCCAGCTATGCTGATTTTGCCGCGCAATTGCGCCAGCATCGGTTGCGCCTGCCGAGTGATTTTGGCCAGATTCTCAGTGAGAGCACCCTGGTCTGTGGCATCGGCGCATGTTTTGCCTGTACCATTCCCCTGCCCGACGGCGCACAGACGCGCGCTTGTATGCATGGGCCAGTCTTTGATCTGGCTCGATTGTACCCCTAGCGCGTCAGCAGTTCCAGCGGATTGGCGAGCCGACCAAAGTCGCGGATCTCAAAATGCAGATGGGGACCGGTGCTATTGCCGGTCGAACCAACGCGGCCAATCGCCTGGCCCTGGCCCACCACTTGCCCCTCCGCCACCAAAATTTCGCTCAAATGGGCATAGAGGGTAATGTAATCAATATTGTGATCGATGATCACAAAACGCCCGTAGCCTTGATTGTTCCAGCCAGCGCGGATCACCACGCCCCGATCCGCCGCGGTGACCAGGGTGCCGATGGGCGCGGCCACATCGACCGCGCGATGGTCGTAGCGATAGCCCTGCGTCAACCAGCCATAGACCGGCCACACAAAATGTCCGGTGCCGTAAGGCCAGTTTGCGGGCACATTGGTGGGGGCCGAAGGCAGCGCACGGTTCGCCCCGCCAACAGCATAGGCCACAAAGGGCAGCGTATTGACCGGCTGGTGCAGCATAAACCCGACAAAATCTTCTGCCGAGGCCAACCCAGCCGCACCATCCGTGGGGCGTCCCCCGGCATGGGCCGTGAGCGGTACGCGCAAATGCCAGCCCTCTGGCAATAACCCAGCAGGCAGCGACGCGCCATTGAGTTGATTCCAGGGCAGCGCCACCAATTGTTCAGGCGGGATGCGATAGCGCGCCGCTACCGAGATCACGGTCTCTTCGCCTTCCACAGCATGACACACCATTCCTGCCGGGGGAATTTCGAGCACGTCGCCAATCACCAAGGGTTGATCGGGCGTGAAGGTGGGCTCGATCACACAGGGCATATCAGCGAGATCCACCCCGATCTCGAGGGCGACGCTGAGCAGCGTGTCGCTGGGGCGCACAGTATAGGTGAGGCCCGCGCTGGCGGTCAGGCGTTCAATGGGTGCCTGCGCGGGGGCAAGGGGCGGGGTTGGCGTCACGGTCGGCAGGCCGGGCAACGCGGTCGCTGTGGGCGTGGTAATTGCCGCGGCATCAACCGTGGGCGCGGCCTGCCAGTGCGGGCGAGCCAGCATGGTACGCGGCAACAACAGCGCGCCCAGCAACACAAGGCCCATTGCGCCCCAGCCAATCCACCCGCGCTTCATGCTACTCTTCATTGCTTTGTGGTTCAATCCGCACGACTTGCCCACCTGCGACATCAGCAACCCAGACATTCCCAAGCCCATCAACCGTGATACCCACGGGTTTGATGCTTCCCCCTCGTGCCACACTGTGCAGCAACCAGAGCCCAAGCTGTTCACCTTCGGGGTCGAGTTGGGCAACCGTGGCCATTTCTGGCTGCGACAGATAGAGCAAACCGGCCCCATCCACCGCCAGATGCGAGCCATCCAGGCTGTTGGCCGTGGGGATATCCCAAGCCAGCAAGCGGCGACCATCTGGGGAAAAACGCACCAATTTGTGCAGCGCGGCATCGGTGACAAAGATTGTACCATCAGTGCCGACAGCAATGTCAACTGGTTGACTCTCCGCGCCTGGCCAGACGGCAATGTCTTGCACCACCGCCCCGCTTTGGTCCAATGCAACGACGCGGCTCCCGGGCGTATGGGCAACCCAGATGCGCCCCTGTGCATCCACAAAGAGGCCACGCGAGCGCTCCAGCCCGATCTCGGTCACGGGCAGATCGCGCAGATAATTCCCTTGGGCATCAAAGATCGCAATTATGCCCTGAGTAGCATCCAATACATAAAGCTGGCCCAACGGATCTACGGCAAGGTCAAAGGGTTCGACAAAAGGCCGCGTCGGGTGCGTCACTTCCGCCACGAGTTCACCATCCGGCGCGAGCTGCAACACCCGCCCGGTCGTCGATTCGGCCACAAAGAGCGTACCATCCAGACCAGCCGCAATGCCGCGCGGGGTGGTCAGCGCCTCGTCCAGCACACTGAGATTGCCGGTGAGTGGCGTATCCAGGACGATGGGCGCGGCGGGCACTTCAGCATCAAAGACCAATGTGTTCAAGCTGGGGAGCGTGATCCGCTCGTAATTTGCCTGGGGCGGAAACAAGACGGCTGCGGGCACAATCTGCTGATTCATGCCCGGCGGTGCCCAATACAAATTGATATGTGTGTGGTCGGTGCGGTCGGCGTAGCGGATGCGCAGATCATGCAGGCCCGCGCTGAGCTCCACGCCCCCATCCACATAGACATTGGGCAACGTTGTCGCCGTGATCAACTGTTCGTCGATCCACAAAGTCGCTTCGTCGATCGATTCCAGCCCAAAGCGATAATGGCCCTCCTGGGGAATGGCGATCTTGCCCACCCACTCAACCGTGTAGGGGCGCGCCAGCGAAGGCACATGAAAATAGAGATTGAGTTGCGGGTCGATCTTGCTGAATGCCTCTGGCTCTCGCCACTCGCCATTGGGGAAATAGCGGCCCAGCAGGCCGTTGCTGGTGACCGGCGGCACATAGAGCGTACGCGCCGGAATAATTTCCGCGGCGCGGTCGGGGGGGCGCCAGGCCAAACTGATGGGCCCTGCCCCACCCCGGGCCCGCACGCGCAAATTGTGGTTGCCTTGGGCCAGGACAATGCCGGTGGATTGGCTCTCGGTACCCGCCAGGATCCGCTCTTCGCCAATATATAATTCTGCATAATCGGGTGATTGCATAAAAAATTGATAAGGGCCATAGTGTTCAGCGCGCAATACGCCCTGCCATTCTGCCGAAAAGGGCAGCGGCAGCGGGGCAGCGGTCGCCCAATCGGCGCGCAACGCTGGTTCTTGCCGGGTGAGCAGTGCCGGTTCGGTCCATTGATCATCGCTGAAATAGCGCGCGGTCAGCCCTTGCACACTCGCCAGATCCTGCGGGGAAAGCCGCACAGCATAGATCACGGTTGGCCCCCCAAACGGCGGCTGGATCTCCTCGAAATTGGCGTTGGGATAATAACGCCGCGCCTCGGCAAAAAGTGAGCGACTATCGGCGTTGATGATCAGCGCGATGGAGCGATCAGCAGGCCACGGGAGCGGCAGATGATCGGTCGTCTCCAGCCGATAATAGGGCTTGATGCCGCGTGCCAGAAAATTGAGCGTAGGGTGGCCGTGGAAAAACGAGATCACATACGCGTCGGTTTGGGGCTCCAATGCGGCCAGGCGTTCCGCGGCAATAGTCTCGGGCGTGGAAAAGGCATTCCACGAGGCAAAATCGTTGGCCTGCTCAAAAAAATAGGTGTAGAAATTGCTATAACCGGTGGCCAAGAGCAGTGCCAGCAGCGGCCATACCACCGCATTGGGGAAATAACGCCCTCCTTGTTGCCGCCAGGTTTGCCAGAGGGCAATCAGGGGCAGCACCGCCAAAAGATAGGCCACGGGTTGCGAACCGATGGCGCGCAGCGATTGGGGTGCTTCAAAATCGAGCGACAGAATGCCCCCCAGGAGGGTGACGCCTAACCAACTCACCAAAAAGAACGCAACCAACCGACCTGGCGGGCGCAGCAAACGCCACAAAGTCATGCCCAGGCCGAGCACAAAGAGCGCGGCGCTGTAGGGATCCAACATGGGCAGCGCGGGCAGGTTGTGTCGCCCATTTGGATCGCCCCAGTAGTTAAACATCAACAGGTGTTTGCGTGTGTTCTCCAACAGGGCGGGCAAACGCTGCTCTGGGGTTTTGTTGGCAAAGAGCGAAGTATCGCGCGTGCGCTCGAAATACATCTCGGGTTTTTCGTAGGCAAATTTGAGTACCGGCGCGATGATCAACAGGGTCGTGCACACCAGGATGACAAGCCCAGCCCAGTGCCGCCGCCAGAAACCGCGCACGCAGAGGAGCAGCAGCAGCACAAACAGGCCAATCACCGCCACAAAGAGCTGAAAAGCGGCATAAAAACACAACCCCAGGCCCAGCGCGGCACCGGCCAGCATATAATCCCGATAACGCCCGCTACGGATAGCGCGCAAGAGAAAGCCAACCGTCAATAGCTCAAACAGGGGCGTGCTGGCATTGTACATCCCAATCCGGCTGAAATTGACATTCCAGCGCGAGACGGCCAGCAGAAAAGCAAGGATCAATCCACCAGCCCGGCCACAGAGTTCACGACCGACCAGGTAGCCAGCCGCCACCGTGCCCAACCCCATCACCACGCTGACGAGGCGCACCGATTCAGTCGAGACCCCGACATAGTCAAAGGCCGCGGCGATCAAATAGAGATAGTGTGCGGGCGCGTGGATCGAGTTGACGAAGATGGGGTAGTAGTCAGGCGTTTCGAGGATGCGCAGGGCCTGGAGCGCGTTTTCGGCTTCGTCATACCAGGTGCCAAAGGGGAGATCGGCAAATCGCCACAGGCGGAAAAATGTCGCCACCAGCAGGATCGCGCCGAGCGCGAGCAGCGGCGGGATAGCTTGTCGCCAGCGGGCGCGCAGCTCAGAGAGACGCAACAGGAGCGGCGACGGCCCCGACCAATCGAGCAGCCAGGCACCAAGCATAAAGAGCCCCACGCTGGCCAGGTGCAATTGCCAAAAGCTCAACGGTGGGCGCTCGACATGTTCGATGCGCAACAGGGCCAACCCGCCGAGCAGGAGACCACTCAGCAAGAGGGCAAGTTGCAGCCACGGTCGCCGCGGCCCAGGGTCAGGGCTGGCTACAGCAAAGGGCGTCTGGAATTGAGGCCGGGGCAACACCGCAATGGCCAGCAACAAGGCGGCAAGATAGAGGATCCCGGCTTCGACATAGGCATCCTTGGCCAGGACGCGCTGTCCCCACAAGGCGAGCCCGAGGGCTACGCAGCCGAGTAGAAACGTACGAATGGTCGGGGTACGCGACATAGCTCAATCAGCAGAATGAAACAAGCAATGAGGAACCGCAGATGCTCCAGATTTTCCTTGCCATCGGTCTCATCGGCAAAACCTGCGGATAATTTTTTGGACGATACGCGCCCACAGCCAAACCAGGCAAGGAGTGGCACGCCCAGCTGAGCAGCCGACATCTGTGTTCAACTGGGCAACATGCGCACTCTGCGAAGAAAATCTAACAGCTGCCTTGGCTTGACATCGCTTACGGCACCAGCGGGAACGCCATCACGCGGTTGTTGGCGGCGTCGGCAAGCAGGATGGCACCCCCCGGCAGATCCGCCGCCAGCCCAACGGGCAAGCCGAAGCGATTGGGTTCTGTGCCAAAGCTGCCAAAACTGGCTTTGAGTTGGCCCGCACTGCTATAGACAAATACCCGATAGTATTGCGGGTCGCTCACATAAACATCACCATTGGCCGCGACAGTCAGATAGGGCTTCATGTAGATGTCGCGGCTGTCCCAGCTCGGCACGGGGAATTCAGCCAGGAAGGAGAGGTCGGGCGCAAGCTGCTGGATACGCCGATTCCAGGTATCGGCCACCCAAATTGACCCATCGACCGGGGAGACGGCTACTCCGGTTGGTTCTTCAAAGCGGCCCCCCACAACGCCGCCGCCCCCCACCTGCTGGATCAACACGCCGGTCGGGTCGTATTGCAGAATGCGCTTGTTGCCGGTATCGGCCACCAGCACATTGCCAGCGAGATCGATCGCAATGCCGCGCGGGCCAAAGAGGGCCATGGCATCGCCCAGTTCACCATTGGTGGTGTTGAAATAGCCCCACTTGCGCAAGAAAGTGCCATTGCGATCAAAGATCTGGATGCGCCCATTCCAGGTGTCGGCGACAAAGATTTCGCCACTGGGTGCCACAGCCACGCCCCACGGCTCGTTGAATTGACCGTCACCATTTTCGAGCGGGCCATCCCCATCCGGGTCTACACAGCCGCTGCCATCGGCCAGGTTGCAGGTGGAACCGAAAGCATGGACAAAATTGCCAGCACTATCCAGGATGACGATGCGATTGTTGCCGGTGTCACCGATCACCCGCTCACTATCGGGGCCCACTGCCACCACGCGCGGATTGAGCAGCGGGGCATTGCCATAGATGCCGCTATAGAGTGCCGTCGCGCTGAGATCAATCTCATTGGCGCGCGCGACAGCTTCCAGTTGATCCACCGGGGCGGCAATCGGCGCTACACCCAAATCCCAGATCTGCGCGGCCAGATCGCGGCGCACCCACATTTCAAACTCGTGGCGATGCGGCCAGGCGGCCAGATTGCGCTCGCTGCCAAGCGTGCCTTCTGGGGTCACATCGCGGTAGCGCCGGTAGAAGAAGATCTCCCAGTTGCGTTCGCGCTGCACAGGGTCGGTGAACCCACGCACCACATCGCGCAAGGTCAGGTTAAAATAGCCCATGTCGGGCCACCAGATCAACCGATACGTGCGCTTGACATAATCACGCGTCACATAGGGGCGTACTTTTTCGTAATTCTTCGGCCCCACAATGATCACTGGCGCGGTCATGACATCGCTGGTCGGGTTTTGGCCGTAATAGCGGGCGTTGGGGTATTGGCGCATGTACCAACTCATCGGCCACGAACTTTCATCATCATACGCGACCACGATGTTACGCCCGCCGACTGTGCGCTCGCTGATCGAATCGATCTCATTGAGCGCCAGTTTGATATCGGGCGAAGCGTGTGCATAGACCAGATATTCGGTGGCCATGTCGTAGTTGATAAAGGTCAGCCGATAACTGGTGCGCACGGTCAAGAGGAAAAGCAACATCAACACACCGAGCCCCAGGAGGCGCAGCGCCGACGGCCAGCCGATTCGCTCGCTGCCCCGCCAGATCAAATAGCCGATGCCGACGACCAGCGCGACCCCAAAGAGCCACTGCAAGGTAGTGGCCACAGAGGCCAGCGAGCGATCCGCGGTCGGGCCGCCCCAAACGAGCACCGCCAGCACGACAATCAGCGCGGGCGAGAGGCCGATCAGCCAGATAGCCGGGGTGCGCCAGGGGATGCGCTCGATCAGCTGGCCCAAGACCCACCCCCCAAAGAGCGACATGGGCAGCGCCATGTGGGTGAGCAGCCAGGGCATCTTTTCACCCGCCACCGTGAAGCCGACCCAGGCACCGATGATCCACCAGAGGTTAAAGAGCACGAAATAGAGGACGAGTTGCGGTTGTGCGGCCTGCCCCCGCAAAGCCATCTGCTGGAGGTCCGGCGTGACGAGAGCCAGCGCCGGATCGATGGGGTCGGGGCGAGTGAGTGGAGCAGATGGCTCGTCCGTCTCTGCTTCGGCTGCGGCCTCCTCGGCTCCGTTGGTGGTGGCCCGAAGCGGCCAGCGGATGAATAGACGCGCCACCATGACAAGCCCTGTGCCACTCAGAATAATCGGCAAAAACTCATAGAGCCAGCCGATCAAACTGTAATAATACCAAGGTTGACTGCCCCGCTCGACCTTTTGTTGGGCCAGCCAATAGCCCAGGCTGCCGACAATCCCCGAGGCCAAACCGTTGCGCGTATTGGTCAAAAAGGTGGTGTAGAAGAGGATCGCGACCACCCAGAAGAGCACCATCAACTGGGCCCAGGTCATAAAATCCAGCCCGGTGGTGCTGGGTTCGGCCTCGCCCTCCTCGGCTTGGCTTGGGCGCCGGCCGAACCAATACCACGCTATGGCCACGCTCACCGCCGCCAATACGAGGACGACGGCAATGTAGGTGAGAATGACAGCGGTCGAGGTATTTTGTGGGCTTTGATAATCGATTTCGGTCCACGAGATGCCAACCGCGGTGGCGGCCAGGTGAATAAAGGGCGACAGGAAGGGCAAAACAAGCGTCGCCATCAGCACCGCGAGATCAGCGGCGCGGTTGTGGCGCAACCGGTACCACGCATCGTGCGTGAGCTGCGGCCAGATCAAGGCCAGCGCGATGCCGATGGCGACGAGCAACAAGGCCGCGCCGAGCAGATCCTGATGCTGTTTGTGCAATATGTACCAGACGGCAAACCCCAAGATTAACGGTGGCAGCGCCCGCACCGAACGCACGCCAATCACCTGCCAGAGGGCCAATCCCGTAAAGAAGATCCCCAGGATCGCCCCGCTGATAAAATGGGCCTCCATCGCCAGGATCCCCAAAACCGCGCCCAAGGTGACCGCGATCAGCCAGCGGCGTTCGTTGGTTTCGAGGAAGCGAAACGCGCCATAGATCCAGACCATCAGGAAAAAGGCGATAAAAATATCGTCGCGGATATAACGGCTGTGGAAGAGCAGGCTCGGGCTGATGGTGATCAGAATCCCCGCGGCCAATGCGCCAATACGCCCAATGTAGCGCCGAAAGTAGTAGGTGATCCAAACAATACCCAGGCCGGCCAGTACAGGGGCAATGCGCGCGGTGGTATCGTTATCCCCAAAGAGGAAGTAAAAGAATGCGGTCAGATGATAACGCAACGGCCCGTGCATCATCGGGTTATGCTCATATTTGCCCGTATCGTACAGATAATAGGCGTAGAGGGTATGCAGGCTTTCATCGTGGCTCATCGCCCGCACGCCGAGATCGACAAAGCGCAGGGCTGTCGCCACGATCAGCAGCAACGTCCAGGCCGCGAGCTCCCAATTCAGCCGCAGCACGGCGAAGAGAGGCCGATCCAATACGCTAGTTGCGGTGCGCTCTGTGCTCGCGGGCGATACCAAATTACCTTCCATAACAAACTCCTAGCGAGTTATTACCTATTCAAGCGGAGTTGGCTTCGCGCAGAAGCCCAACTTCTGGCTTAGAACCTATCCGGAAAATGGTTGCGCCCCCCAAAACGGGGCTTACCAAACCACTCTGGCGCAGAATTTACGGATAAACTCTTATTCGACAGCCTTGACCCACAACACGACCGCATCGGTCGGCGGGGTCATCTGTACTTCGCGATAGGTGATCCAGCGCAGCAGATTGCGCAGCCAGGCGCGCCAGGCAGATTCCACTTGCCCGGGGAACCCCAGAGCGCCGGGGGCTGGGTCCTGGGCCGCGGCGAGCAGATCGCCGGGCAACCAGTGCCCATGCACCAGATAGCGGCTGCCCATATAATCGACCAATTGCTGATCCGCCGCGCCTAAACCCTGGGTGATCACCAACGGTGCGCTGGCGGCAACCGCGCTTGGAACTTCGGGGGCCAGAACCCAGCGCAAATGACGCAGGTGGCGCAAATACCACCCCAGCACAGGATCGGGCGTGCTGCTCATCTGCACCAAAACGGGCATCTGATTGGCGTCGCCGGTGCGTTGAGCGCTCAACAGATGAACATTTGTGGCGAGCGTGCGCACATCATCAACCGTAAATTCGGCGAAGAAACCATCCGGTTCGCTCAGCAACACGCGGTGATTGAGATGCCAGTTGCTGCTCAGGGCTATCAGCAAAAGCAACGTGATGCCATAAGCACCAATCAACAAGCGGGTGACGGTCCACCCAGCCCACAATGCATAGAGGACAACCGTCAGCGCCAACAGCAACAGAAAGAGCAAAAGCCCGCGCACAATGTTCCATTCAAACTGGACTTGTGAGAAGAGCGCCGCGCCCCAAAAGAGCGTGGAGGTCAACAAGACCGTTGCCAGGGCGATCAATACCCAGCCTTCGCGCCAGATGGTTGCCCGCGCGGCCCGCTGCAAAAAGGCTGCTGCCAAATCTGCCGCGGCAAAGAGCAAGGGTAAGGTGATCATCGGCAGGTTGATTGGGTCACGCCCGGGCAGCAGGTTTAGCAAGATGCCCCACAGCAGCCATGCGCTCAGGAAAAAGCGCCACGGCCCGACACGCAAGCCCGACTCGTGAGCAACCAGCGGGCTCTCTGCGGGTGTCCACCAGAGCCGCAGCATCCCCAACCCACCCAGCATCAGCAATGGCAGTTGGTCGGCCCACAGTCGCAACCCCAGCCAACTGAGGGGATAAACCGAACCGTCCCCGCCCCACCAGGTGCGTAGCCAGACCGTCAAACTGGTGCTGATCAAGCCGAGGCCAGCCGGTTGGGCCAACCAGGCTGTTGCACCCAGCAGCGCCGCGGCCACCAGCAGCGCCCAATCAGCACGCCGCCCGATACCAAGCCCGCGTAGGTGATTGGCTTGTGGATCATAAGCGACGATCAACAAGACCAGCACGACGAGGAAGCTCCAACTCAGCGGGCCGCTAACGAGCAAGAGCCCCAAGCTGATCAGGGTGAGGCGCCGCCAGCGCGGCAGATCGGGCTGGTCGGGTGTGGCTTGTAATAGCCAGAGCAGCCCCAGCAGACTCAGCCAGCCAAAACACAAGCTGAGCGCGGCCCCATCGGCCAAGCGACTAAAAAAAGTCAACCAGGGGTCGAGCGCCAGCAGAAGGACGAGCAACAATGTCACCGTGCGCCCCAGCCAGGGCCGAAAGCCCCAACTCGCGGCGATCATCACCATGCCCGCGAGCAAGGGCACAACTCGGGCGATGGCATCCCCGCCGCCAACCAGCCAAAAGACCGTCGTACTGGCGGCATAAAACAGTGGCGTTGCCGGCAAGGTACTCCCAGGGGCAATCTGATTGGTCGCGGCCAACCAGGCAGGCCACACATTGGCCGCTTCCAGACCATTGAGTGGTGGCTCGCCTAAGGCAAACGCCCGGACAAAAACAGCTACCCCTACAAACAAACTAACGAGTAGATGTTCAATGGTCAGGCTTGCCCTCAAAGCGTGAGCTGCCGAAACTTCGGCAAGCGGCTGGGGTCGCCCGGTGACCTGTTCGTGGTGTTGAGAAGCCAGATTCAAAGCCATCAAATTCAATCCATCTATCGTGTTATGGACCTGCTATCCATCCACTTTACTTTGCCATCAATAATCAATGCTATCAATAATCAATACGTGACAGAACAGCAATGTATTATATTACAACATTCCTAACACAAATCCGTTCCCGCAAAAAGTGGACCAGATGACAGCGCGCGACAATCCATTCCCAAAATCCGCTGACAGCTCTCCCGCCGCTTACCCACCACGCCGCTCGTAGATGCGGACATCCCCTTGTTCAAAGACGAGATTCATCGCTCGCAGCAGCCGCTCTTCCGCGAAAGGGGTCATGCCATATCGATTGCGCTCGTTGCTGCCCACATACACATAATCGATCTGCCAGGTAGCGAGCGTTTGGGCAATCTGCTCGGGCGAGCCGCTGCGGTAGATCAACTCCAGCGCTTCGCCCCGACCAGCGGCCATGGCCCCATAGGCATCCCCGCGCCATTGGCGTTCGTGTCCATCCCACCCGAGCAAGGTCGGGCGGCCCGTCGCGGTGCTGAGGCGTGAAGTGTGCGAGGCATAGGGATTGCCAATCGCCTGCACGATCAGGGCGTCGGGCGCGGTGTTGGCCTCCACCCACTGGATCGCGGCCAGTTCAGCGGGATTCTGATTGGCGACATAAGCAATTGCATCAAACGTGGGCGGGTTGAGCGAAAACCCCTGGGTTTTGCTGTACGCACCTGCTACCGGGAAAAGCAGGCCAGCACCAATCAACAAAGTCGAAAGCGTTGCCAGCCCAAGCCCCAGCGGATTGCCCCGCCTGCCAGCCGCAAAGGTTTGGATGATCGCATAACCCGTGCTCAAGCCAAAGAGGAGCCAGGCCTGGTAATAAAATTTGAAGATGGTATTCATACGATAGCCAAATTGGTCGCGCAGAAAGACAAACTCGGGGCCATAGGCCAGCAGCAAACCAATCGCGGCCAGCAACAGGGCGAACAGGGTGGCGCGGCGCGTCGGCTCATCAGCTGGATCGGGAGCGGGCAGGCGCAACAATTGCCAGCCAAGTGTGATGATGATGGTCAGCAACACGCCAATCAAGAGAAAGGTAAAGCCCTGGGTGGCCCAGCGTTCCAGAATAAAGGGTAAGTGACTCGTGCTGCCTTCGGGCAAGGCCATGTAGCCGAGCAATTCCTGGCCGGTTGAGGTGGCAAAGGCCATGATCAAACTCACCGCCAGAAAAATCAGCGGCCCGCCAAAGATGATCGCCGCGCTCACACCCAATTGCGACCGTACGGGGCGCACAAGCGGCCACGCCAGCGCGATCAGAGCCCCGAGCCCACACAGGCCAAACCCAAACATCAACACAAATTGGGCAAAACGGGTCGGGTAGAAAAAATTGGGAATCACCCCGCCAGCCTGACTTTGTGCCGTCAAGAAATAGGGCAGATAGAGCAAAATCGCCCCGATCAGCAGCAGCGCGGCCAAAGCACCAGCCAGGATCAAGGGTCGGGTTTGGAAGGTGGCGGTTGGTGCGCCTCGGTGGGCCAATGCCAGGAAGGCCACAGTCACCAGGAGCCAGTAGGGCGGAAAATCCCACGTATTGAGAAAGATCAACGCGCCGACCGCAGCGATCAACACGAGCAAACCGGGCAGTCCCAATGGCACCAATCCGAGCAATTGGCGACCAAGCTGCTTGAGCCAGGCGAGCGGCTGCGTTCGCCATGATGGTTCATCTTGCGTAGAGGGTGTGATAGACGGGCACGCCGCGGCAAAAAAGAGATTCTGCGCCATTGCGATTACCAAAATCACAAAAGGCATGGCCAACACATGTGGGTGATTGTCGCCCAAGACATAACTGAAGCTGGGGAATTCGTCGATCACTTCCCGATGTTCGCCGAGTAAGCTCAGATCGCGCAGGACGCGGCTGCTGCGCCACCACCACCAATCAAAGTCGATATACCATTGTCCGGTTGGCGCATTGGCGGGCGGAAAGCCATTGACACCAAAGAGGGTGGCGAGCGGCGCGACATTTACGCCATTGGCATAGAGCCACTCCAGGATGATCTGGCCATTGCCCGCCAACCCTACGGCCAGCGCCGACAACAAGCCGCCAGCGAGCGCCACTTGCACGCCACGCCCCGCATGACGCAACAAGTTATAACCAATGCCCAGCGAACCGATCAACAACAGACCAAACCAACAGGCTTGCCCCACATTGTACGCGATATTGGGGGGCTGGCCCGCCAAACGGGCCAGGGTAGTCAGCAACCAATAGCCAAAATAATAATAGCTGATCGCATAGCCACTGAGCCAGGCATCTTGCGGGGGATAGGTGGGGCTGTGCCAGATACTGTTCATCAGCATCAGATCCATTGGCTTCTCGGTGTGGGTCGCGCCTGGATCGTGGGCGCGGACATAGGCCCACGCGGCAAAGGCCACCAGGAAGAGCAGCTCGACCATCAGCACATAGCGCAACGCGGGCACGCTCGCGCGCAACCGCGCCCGCCAATCCAGCGCGGCTGGGCCATTGGGGCGTACGCACAGACTGATCAGCGCCACGCTCGCCAGGGCCAACCAGGCCCCGCCGGTCTCGTTGCGCAGCAGGCCATAACTTGTGCCCAGCCACAGGATCAGCCCAACCAGCAGGATGCCCAGGCTTTTGCTAAAGGCATATCCCCGGTCAGCCAGATTGACAAAGAGGCTCCCGGCCAGCGGCAACGCGGCCAACGCAATCAATTGTGTGATCAAATACCAGCTAAAAAATTGCCAGAGCATACCCAGATCTTACGAATGTGAGTAGAATTGTCGGTAAATCACGTCAAGGCCGAACTCAGAATTGCGCACGCCGCGTAGGCAGATAGATGCCCTCGTCGGTGAGTTGCAAACGCCCCGGCACGGCATAAATGGTGCTTTGTTCATTGGTGTAGAGCACGGTCAGCAGCCCCTGTTGAGCCATTTGTTGCAACTTATCGACCCCCGCGGGGTGCAGATAGCGCTCAAGTTGGCCCGCGTAGATGATAGCAATCGACAACTCATCGATGATTTGCTGCGTGCGCTGAGGGTCGGTTGTGTTCCAGAATTCGCGATAGCGTTGGTCGCGCGGGCCGAGATCTTCGCCATACCGCTGCTCACCTTCATGGAAACCGGACAGGCCGCTCAACCCCGTCATCGAAGCGATGCGGGTGCCCCCGGCGCGATAATAATCGCGCTCGCTGCTCTCGACGATCACCAGGTTGCCGCGCACATGATCCAGCAACCAATAGATCGCGGCCCAGTCATAGCGCAATTCGGTGGTCAATTGGGGCAACGGCTGACCGTCCGCGTCGCGCCCTTCCCAGGTGTATGAACCCTCGCGCATATAATCCAGCCCATTGAGTGTGCCAATCGGCGGACGCCAGCCGACCATACGCGTATCCAGGCGGGCGGGTGTGCCGTAGAGCGGAAAAGCCAAACTGGCCGCCACCAGCAGGATCAACAGTGAGCACCAAACTGGGCGCAACCAGCCGCCGGTTCTGCTGGTCGGCGGCGGCTCGATCCAGCCCCGCCAGAGTTGAACCACAGCCAACGCCGCGGCAACGCCCCACAAGACCCAGACCTGGCTGAAAAACTTAAAGACAGTGTTCATGCGGTAATAGGAACCGCCAGACAAAAAATCTTTCAGGAAAAAGATCTGGGTGCCTGCCAGAATCGCCAGACCGGTGGCTGTGAGAATGGTGATAAACAGTGTCGTGGGGTCGGCGGTACGGCTGCGACGCCAGAGCAACGCAGTGGCCGGGCCCAGCGGCACCAGGCAGCAGGCCAGGACGGTTCGCCCCGCCCACCAGGCAATGAGCGCGGCCAGCAAAGTACCCACGATCAACACCGGCGTCAGCAGATAGCTCAACGTTGGTTGGGTAACCAGCAACCGTTGCAGATAGATCAGGCGTGGCAAGCGGTCAAAAAAGCGCAACGTTTGGCTGAGCCAACGCTCACCGGCCAGCGGGGTGACCACGATCGGCGCTGGCGCGGCGTCAGCAGGCTCGGCGATCACGGGTTCGCTCGGTGTCGCGCCTGCCGAAGGGTCGATTGGCTCATCGGGTGCCGCATTCACGCCGCCGGGGGCATAGACCAACCCGAATGGTGCCATGCTTGCGGCAGGCGACGAAGCCGACGGCGCGTCTATCCGTCCGCGGCGGATGGGTTGCGCAGCCGCGTAGAGCAGCCAACTGAGTAGCACAAAGGCCAGCATACCCCAGATCAGCAACCAGCGCCCCAGGTCGTCACCGGCCTGGATCAGGCCGACGCCGCTGGCCCCCACGCCCACATATTGGCTGAAGAAAGGCCAATAGAAGAGGTAGGCCAGGAGGATATAAATCGCAGCCACGGCAAGGGTCAACAACCAGTAGATGCGCCCGGCCCGCCGCACCTGCATCACCAGCAAGGTCAACACGCCCAGGCCAAAATAGGTGGGCAGTTCCCATAAATTGACGCTCGCCAGGGTGCCCAGCAGCAGGCCAAAGAGCAGCAACAACGCCAGCGCGTGCGGCCAATCTCGCCGCCAGTTCCGCTGATAGTCGAGCAGCAAGGTGAGCATCATACCCAAAAAGACACCGGCCAGCGGAATGCCGATCACATGCGGGTGGAGGTCGGCGAACAGGAAGCTCCAATAGGGAAATTCGTTGATCGTCTCGGGGATGACGCGGCTGGGGCCCCAGAAGTCGTACAGCGGGAGGGGTTGGTTGCCCATCAACACCGCGCCCAGCCCTTGCAGCGCTTCGCTAAAGATGGTGATCAACGAAAAGGCGCTGGGCATTCCACCCGCGCCAAGTTGGGCCAAGCCCCGCACCAATTGGGCAAAGCCATCCAGGTTGCCGATCACCGTGACAAAGAGCGGGGCGAGCAAGGCCGCGGCAAAACCTGTGCGCCAGGGGAGCGGCGCTGCCCGCAGGATGTTACGCCAGCCCAGCGCCGAATAGGCCACGGCAAAGACATTGACCACTGTGAGCGCAAAGAGGGTAGGGATCGCCAGATTAAAGGCCACCTCGGCGTAGATCCCCGTCAGTTTGATCAAATAGCTGACCAAGTAGAGGCCGAAATAATAATAGTTGATAAACCCACCGGCAAAGTGCGGATCCACCGGGGGGAAGCTGGGACTGCGCAAGCTGCCATTAAGGAAGGCGAATTCCATAAACTTTTCGCCGCCCAGCCACGGCTGCCAGAGATCGGGATTGCCGATGCGAATCCATGCGAACGCGAGATAGGCGACGGCAAACAGTGCCTCACCGGCAAGAATCAGCGGCCAGTTGGCGCGCAAAAAGCTACGCATCTCGTGCCGTTGGCGATAGGCCGCCAACCCACCGGCAAGCGCCAGCAGCCCCAGAGTCAGCCAGCTATGACGCACCGAATTGATCAACCATTCAGCGCTCGCCAGCCACCAGAGCAACCAGCCCGCCACTAGCCAGCCCAGCGTGCGGCTGAAGAGATAGCCCCGATCCCGCAGCGGACGGAAGAGGGAAAAGGTCAGCGGCCAGGCGGCCCAGCCGAGCAGGGCCAGGACCAGCCACCACCAGCTGATCGCAACCGGTTCTTGCGTGCTGGCCCAGGTATTCCAGCGATAATTGTCCACCACCGGCAACTCGGCCAGGGGTTGCTCCAACCAGAGGCTGGTGCGTTCGGCTGGGTCTGGCGTGCTTCCGCTTGCCTCACCCGTCAACAAGCCCACCACGCGGCTGATCAAGCCACGCTCCTGGCTCTCCGGTCGGCTCCCCAGCCCCAGCAGGTTCAGAAAGGGGCTGAGCGGAGAATCGGCCCCGCGGTAATAGGGGATCGCACCGACCCACGTGCCACCCAGGATGGCATCAAACTCGGCGTCGCTCAGGTCCCGCACTTTGCGGAAGATCGTCACCTGCGGATGGTCGTAGAGGCTCCAGCTTTCATCCGCGCTGCGATCCTCAAATTCACGGCCAAAGAGGCGCGGCGGCGTTGTCACCTCAAGCGCCAGATCATAGCCCAATTCGCCCGACCACATCGCTTCGTAGTAGCGGATCGTCATCGGGTAGCGTTCGGGCAACTCGTCCACGCTGTCGTAGATGCGTTTGGAGCTGTACCACACAAAATCGGCCTCGCGCAGTTTGGCCTTGAGGATCTGATACTTTTCCGCGGTATCTTCTTCATACGGCCCCCAATCGATCCGGCTGAGGCCAACCGCGCCCATGTTGAGTTCCGGCTCGCCGGGCACCCCGTAGGGCGGTGGATCGTCCCACTGTTCGGTGAGGATCACGGATCCGGGTGGCGCGTTCTGGTAGAGCCAGCGCGCCGCCTGACTCCAGGGGTGCTCGCGCTGATAGACACCATTGACATAGGCCGCGGACCAGAAGATCGCACCGATCAACCCGATGCTGGCTATGAGCAGCGCGCCAATTTTCGGCCACGAGCGGCTGCGGGGTTCGTCCGCGGATTCGAGCGCGTCGCTTGCTGGGTGTGTGCGCGTCCATGTCCACAAGCGCCAGATCAGCCCGGCGGCAAAGACCATCACAAAGGGCAAAACCGGGCTCATGTAGCGGTTAAACTTGGCGAGAAATGCACCGGTGATGCCAAAATAGGGGGCGACCCAGCTCCAGACCACAAGCAGGGCCAGCAATTCGCGGCTCAACGGGGCCGGGGCCTCTGCGCCCCATTGCAGGCGGAACCAGCCGCTGACAAAGCGAGCGAGGCCAACCAGCAATCGGCTGACCGCGTAGGCTGTACCGGCCAGGGCGACCAGGCCCAGGGGCCACCCCAAGCCCCAACGCACCTGTTGCTCAATGAAATAGAGATAGGGTGTCGTGTTGCGATATTGGCGAGTAAATGGCCAGTCAGCCACCCCACGCACCATGGCCCCCTGCTCGATCAACGTGGCTTGGGCAAAATTTTCCCAATCGAGCACAGCATACGGGCTGGTGACAAAAAAGGTGATGGCCGCGAGGAGCAATGCGACCGGGGCCCCCAGCAGCGCCAGCAATTGTTCACGCGCGGCGGGGGAATGACCCGCTGCCCGGTTGCGACGTTGGACGTCCCAGCCGATCAGCATGGCGGCGACCACCGGCGCGGCGAGAATTGGCAAGGCGCTGAACTTGCCCGCAATTGCCAGGCCCGCGCCCACGCCCGCGACCACAACAGCGCGCCAATTGCGATCCTGCACCATCTGCACCGCGCCCAAAACCGCCAGCACGGTAAAGGTCGTGCTGGCCGGGTCCATGGTAAAAAAGTGGCTCAGTTGGATCGCCTGCGCGGTAAAGGCGTAGAAAGCCGCGGCCAATAAACCGGCCGCGCGGTTGTAGATGCGCCGGGTCAAAAGATAGAGCAGGAGGATGGTCAGCGTGTCAAGGCTGGCGATCAGCAGGCGACCGGCCACCGCGATCGCGTCGCACGCCTGGTCGGCGCGCGCCATCAAATCGGTCCAGGCCGCGGGCAATCCCAACCATGCAGCCGCAGGGGCCAGCAGATGCAAGGTTTCGCCAAACGCTACACCAAGATAGAGCGGGAAATGGCCGTACGTATAGCTGCGGCGCGTTTGCTCTTGCAGATTCCACAGCGGGTTAAGCGGGCTGCGGTGCGGATCCCAAAATTCATCCCAACTGGCGGGCAACTTCAGCGACGGCGCATAGCTACACGCCGTGCTGCGCTCATCGGGATGGCTGAGCATGCCGCGATCAAAGTTAACGTCCCAAACCCGGAGCGTTAAACCAGCAAGGAGGATCGCGACCAAGAGCGAATAGACGAAACGGCGTGGCATGGATAGTAGAGTAAGCAATCCTGAAATTCCCGTCAAACTCTCGACTACTTCAAAAGCATTTGGCATCCACAGAAGCTGTGGAACCAGGAAAACACATCGCACACTACTGAGTGGCCACGCGCACCTGCCCCAACGGCACGCCAGCATCTTCCAGGTTGACCTTCAATCGCTCGCCGGTCGCGGGGTCGTAGAGGCCGATCTGCACGGTGTAAAGACCCAGCGGGGCTTCCGGTGGCACGCGCAATTCATAGCGATCCACGACGCGCTGGCCCGCCTCCCAGCTGGAGGTTGGCTGCTCCCCGTTGTGCGGCATGGCATCGCGCTGCGCCCAGACGGCATCCGGCGGGAAGAGCAGATGGACAAAGACCACATAATCGAGGGCAGGTTTGGTGAGTGCTTCCCAGGTCATGGTGATGGCGAACGTTTCGCCGGGTGCGATCAGCCAGTGGTCAAACTCGTAATCGACGAGCGCCAACTGGTCGCCAAAATTGATCGCGACGGGCGGGGCATCGCTGCCCGCCGGTTCCACCGTCAGCTGGCCCAGCGTGGCCGCGGTCTCGCCACTGGCCGTTGACAAACGCTGCCCCGTGGCAAAATCATACACGCCCAGCTCTATGCGCAGACGGATTGGCGTTGGCAAACGGTGCGGCAAGGTCAAACGATGGTGGTCACGAATCAAGCGGTCGAGGGGCCAGTTGCTGGTCGGCCAGGCACCGGCAGCGGGATAACTATCGCGCTGCACCTGCGTGATCTCTAACTCGTCGATCAGGTGAATAAAGAGACTATAATTGGTGGTGATTGGGGTAGCTGCCTGCCAATCGAGCGTGACTGTGATCTCATCGCCCGCCTGCACGGTTGATGATGGCCACGTCACCTGCTGGAGCACGATCTGCTCGCCAAAGGTGACCAGCGGCTCTGCAGTTTGCGGCACGGGCCGGGTGGGCGGCGGCGCGTAAACCGGCGCGATCCAGCGGCCAGGGGCCACAATGGCCAGCGGGATCAAGGCCAGGGCGAGCAGCGTGGTCACGCCAGCCTGCCAGCGCCGCGGCAGCCATTGCGCCCAGCCAAAGGTGAGCAGCAGCGCCACACTGCTGATCGCCGGGAAGAGCAGCCGCCCTTGCGGATAGCTGATCTGCGCCCAGCGCAAGACCAACCCGACGAGCAGCAGCAGCCAGATCAACAGGAGCGCTAGCCCAGCCCACAACCGGCGCGAAGTTTGCCACCCAACCCGCCACCCACCAATCACCACCCCAGCCAGGCCGACCCCAGCGAGTACGGTGTACCCTGTGTAGATCCACTCGGGGATGACAATATTAAACCAGCCAAAGACCGCCCAAAATGAACGCCAAACACCTGGCAAGAGGGCGAAAAGTTCGCCCCATGTGAGGGTTTCATCGCGGCCCGGCAGCACCGCAAACATGACTGACAGACCGAGCGGATCGCCATAGAGCAGCCAATTGCGCGCATACCACCAACCGGCCACCGCCAGCGCCACGACCCCGATCAACACGAGTTGCGCGCCCAAACGGTGCCAGGCCCGGTCACGCGCCGCCAGGCCGACCAGGGTCACACCGGCGAGCCCGGTCAAGGCCAGGCCACTCACTTTACTGAGCGCGGCCAGCCCCAGCAACAATCCCAAGCCCGCAAGTTGCCAGCGCGTCGGCGGCCTGGTTTGAACGATCAGGTGCAGCAACAGCCAAAGGCCCACCGTGCAACACGCGGTGACCAAGTTGTCGTTGCTGATCGCCGCGCTCAAAAAGAGGAATTGTGGATTCGCCGCGACCCATAGCCCGGCCAGGGCAATCAGCGCCGGGCGATTGGGAAAGAGCAGCGCCGCGCTGCGCAAAACCCCAGAGAGCGTCACCGCGCCGAGCGCAATTGAGAAAAAGCGCAGCAAGTGGGCCGCCAGCGCCACCCCTTGCCAGGGCCATTCTTCGGCAGCACTGTGCGCCAGCATATTCTTATTGCCAAAAGCAGTGGCTTGGCCAACAGCCGCATGAGGGTTGTAGCGGATCAGCAGGGGGGCGTTGTCGGTGGGAATCCAGGCAGTCAAGAGCGAGCCTAGCCAATAATAGAGCGGAGGCTGGCTCCCCTCTTGATGCCAAGGCGCGTGCCCGACATCTTCGGGGCTGGGCAAACCATGCCCATCGACGAGCCAGCGCACATATTCATAATGCCAGACTTCGTCGGGCGCTTCAAAGAGGGGATTCACCACACTGTAGCTGCCAGCGACCAGGACAAAACCGGTGATCAGCGCGGCGGCAATCCACTTTTGCAGGCGAAAGGTCATAAGCTGGGTGGCTATTCCCGCGGATAGTTGGGTAGCACCCAAGCGATCTGATGGCTGGGTGGTGGCGGCCACAACAAGTAGATATCGACCCAGCGTGTCCACATGACCAGGTCTTCGTCTGCATATCCCAGGTCGATATGGCGCCCAAGGATGGCCGAGCCGGTATCTAAGGCATCGCCGATGCCATAGCCCGGCACGTACAGCTGACTGCGCAGCGGGATCAAGCGCGGATCGACCGCGATGATGCCATTACGCATGATCTCGCCTGTGTAGGTGCGGCCATAGGTGGGGCTGCTGCGTGGCACACCCGCGGTCGCCGCGCTGTAGCTGGACGCGTAGGCGCGGAACTTGCGCCAATAGGTGATCTGCGTGCCATCGGGCATGACCGCGGTCTGCGGGTCGATACGCTGTCCGTAGGCCACGACGCGGCGGGTTGCCTCTTGGGCTACCCACGAATCTTCGCGCGTGCGGGAGACTTCTTCGCCATTTTCATAATGGACACGGAAACGTTGGCGGTTGATGCCGGGCGCGCCCGCGTTGACCACCTGTTGCGTATCCAGCGCGAGATTGGGGTCGGGCTCAAAGACGGTCTCGAACGGGATGATCTGCTCGCTGACCAAAACCTCTTCGCTGACACGCGTGATCTCGATTGCAACATTATCGACGAGGGGCGATGCCAGCGGGGGGCTCACCCGGTCGGCCCCGGCGATACCGATCTTCATTTCGGCCAGCGCATCGGCCACAGTCCGACCGCGGGTGCGGGTGCGGATCGAGCGGCCGTCCACCTGTAAACTCACCGGGGTGCTGCGTTCGATGAAAACGCTCAGACCAGCAGAGAGTTGACTCCCCATGCTCGGCTGCACACGATCTCCCAAATAGAGTGTGATCTCGGCTTCGCGCAGCGCTTCCCCGACGGTTTCGGCGGTCGTGCGGATGATGAACGGCACCGTGCCATCATCCACGGTGATCGGAATGGCCCGCTGCACCCGCAACAGGCGCGGCTCGGTCACGATCCGCCGCCAATCAAAGCCGTGATCATAGGTCAACGGGGCCAGGGTTGTCAGCGCGGCTGGCAGCGGATCCGTGGGGCCGATCTGCTGGTCGCCGATCAAGACTCGATCATACGGGTCGATGGTCAGACCGGCATCGCTCAGGACTTCACCAGCGGTCGTACCCCAACTGGCAATCGGGATTTCGCGGCCATCGGTCAGGATGCGAAATGGGCGCGCGCGTTGAATGGTCAACTGGAGCCCGGCGTGGATCGCCGTTTCGGGCCCGGGCTCAATGCGATCCTGCGGCTGGGCCTCCAGGCCGAGATCCAGCAAAAGGGCCGCGACGGTTTGGCGGTGTGTGCGCAAGGTCTCGGTGCTGCCGTCCACGGTGACGATCACGGTGCGGGCGCTCAAGGCCCACCCCGCCCAGAGCAAAAGGAGGAGTGCCCCACCCACCCCAAGCCGAATCAGCAAGGCGGGTACAGGTCGGCCCAACGGCATCGATTGTGCGGTCTTTTCAGCGAGCGCAGACATAATGGTGCTATTGTATCCAAGCAAGCAATTGTTGCCAAGTAGCGGACGGGAGAGGATAGACGGTGGACGGTGGACGAGGGACGGTGGACGAGGGACGATGAACGGTGGATGGTGAACGGTGGACGGTGGACGAGGGACGGTGGACGAGGGACGGTCGTTCCTCGTCTCCGGTCCACCGTCCAGTATGACAAGGGTGCAGCGCTGTGATAGCATCTTGCGCATGACTCACAGCGGCTCGGCAGCGAATCGATGGTTCCGTCCACTCGCCCTCTTGGGGGTGCTGGTCGGTTTTGCGGTGCGCCTCTTTCACCTGGGCGGCGAATCGCTCTGGTATGACGAAACGGTCAGCGCCTTGTTGGCGACCCATTCGCTACCAGCGATCCTGGCCCATACCGCCGGGGACATTCATCCGCCCGCTTATTATTTGCTGCTGCACGGTTGGCATTGGTTGACCACGCCGACCCCACAACACGGGTTGGAATTTTTATTGGCGTGGCCGAGCCTCTTTTTTGGCATGATGCTGCTTGTCCTGCTTCATGCCCTGGGTCGCCGCCTCGGGTCGCCGCTGGTTGGTCTGCTGGCTTTATGGATCGCCGCGCTCCATCCGTACCAAATCTGGTACAGCCAGGAAGTACGCATGTATACGCTCGGCGCGTGCTGTGGGTTGCTCTGCCTGTGGGCTCTGCTCCAGATCCTCGCTGGCCATGCAAAGCTGCGCTGGTATGGGGTCTACACACTCAGCGCGGCGATGGGCTTTTATACGCTCTATTATTTTCTCTTTCTCTGGGCAACGCTCAATTTGCTCGCGCTCTCTTCATTCTGGCGTCAACGGGCACGGGTCTGGCCCGGCTGGGTCGGTGCGCAGCTCGCAACGTTGATCCTGTGGTCACCGTGGCTGCCGATCTTCTGGCGGCAAGCGACCGATCCACCGGTGCCCGGGTGGCGCACTGCCTGGCCCTCCTGGCTCGATCTGCTGGCCAGCCTGGGCGAGGGATTGGCCGCGCTGCTGATCGGCCAAAGCGCGCCGCGCGGCATTGAGTGGCCGTGGGCCTTGCTCACTCTGCTGCTCATCGGCGCGGGGATTGGGTACGCAGCGCGCAATCCGGCGCGGCGGGCTGCCCTGTTACTCAGCTTGGGTTATGTTGTGCTACCCAGCGGGTTGATCTATCTGCTCTCGCTTTTGATGACGCCGCTCTATCATGTACGATATTTGTTCACCTATGCGCCCCCATTCGTCTTGATCTGTGCTTTCGGGCTGGCTGGCCTGTGGCACTGGCGGCCACGGTGGGCGGCACTCCTGCTGATTGGCTTGGGCGTGGCCAGTGCGGCAAGCCTGCAAAGTTTCTGGCATGCCCCTGCCCACCGGGCGGATGATCATCGCCAAGCCGTGGCGTTGCTCGCCGAACAATGGCGACCGGGCGATCTGATCCTGGTCAACGCGGGCTGGGTCTATCCGGCGGTGCAGATCTATTGGCCCCGCGAGTTGGGCGATCCGCTAGCTGCCTTGCCGCCGGGCTTGCCTACGCCATTGCGGCTGGGCGACGACGCGATCATGCCCAGCGCCGCGCCGCAGATCATCCGCACGGGTAGCGTGGATGGCCCGGCCACCTTGGGCTGGGCTGACCCAGCCAGCGACTTTTTTGCGGTCAGTGCAGAGGAGAGCCTGAGCGCGCTGGATGAATTAGCCAACCAGGCCGAACGGATTTGGCATTACCGCCTGTACGACACGGTCAGCGACCCGGCGGGTGTAATTCGCACCTGGCTGGAAACAAAAACTACACGAAGATTCGGCCAATCGTTTGCCGGGCGTGATTTCTTACGTTTAGAGCTATACGAAGTCCCCAGGAGCGCGGGCACCCCGTTAGTGGGCGAAGCAGTGGCAACTTTTGCAGAAGCCGTGGCTTTGCGCCAGATTGAGCTGCCAACCACCGTCCAGGCCGGGGAGCGACTTTATCTACAGAGCGAATGGCAAGCGCTGGGGGCATCCCCTTTGCCCACCCTGGCCCTCAGTCTGCGCCTCTATGCCGATACAGCGGATCAGGTTTTGGTGGCGCAGGCCGATGCTCCCCTCCTGCCGCCGACTGAACAATGGCAGCGCGGCCAGCAATATCAGCTCCCCTTGGCCCTCTCGATCCCAGCCGCGACCAAACCAGGCACTTACCGGGTTGCGCTCGTTCTCTACACCCAGGCGGATGGTCAAGCATTGCCGATCGACGGTGCAGCAGGCGAATCCAGCTTCGCGTTGGGCACGGTCCAAGTGGCGCGCAGCTCCCTCATCCCAGCGATTGGGCCCGCCCTTGCCCGCTTCGATTATCTCGAACTGCTCGCGGTGATGCCCAGCCAGTTCACAGCATCCAGCGGCGGGGAGTTTCCGGTGGCGTGGATCTGGCGGGCGCGGCCCAGCGCTTATCGCGATACGTATCTGGCCCGGCTGCTGCTGCAGAGCCCGGACGGGCAAACGGTGCAGCGTTGGGAAACAGCGCTGGGCGGCTGGGAATATCCAACCGGCGAATGGCCACCCCTGCTCCCCGTTCGGGATCAACAGCGCCTACTGGTGGATCCTCAAGTGCCTGCAGGTCGTTACCAGTTGCTGCTCCAGGTGGTGCGCCAATCCGATCAGGCATTGATCCCAGCCCGCCGGGCCTGGTGGCAGCCAGCGCGCGCGGAATGGCTGCTCGGGGATGTAGACATTACGCCATAACCGGATCCCCCTGGTTTTGGCTTACGGAGCGCCATTGCCGATCAAGGGCAAGGTGACAGAATTGCGCACACAGGCCAGCGTAACCGACACGCTGATCTCCTGGTGTTCCCCTCGATTATTCTGAGCGTCGACCAGCACTTGAGCTTGCACCATCTCCCTATCTGCTGGCATGTGCGCGGGCTCAATGGTGAGATCCAGCACGGCGGGTAAGTAGCGCTGGGCAGGATTGGGCGTATAGGTGAGCCAGTTCGTACTCACTGGCAAAATCTGCGCGGTAAAAGGTACCGCCAGCAAGCCATCGATTATCAGCTCTTTTTGGATGGCTGGCACTGCATCCATTGCCCCATCACAAGCCGTATAGACCCAGATCGAGCGTGGGCGAGGCCACAGCCCCGGCTCTACTGTCAGCGCAACGGGAATCGCCAGGGGCGCATTGCGGATCGGAGTTCCCGCGGGCACGTCAATCAGCAGCGTGGTCTCGTAGGTTTGCAGGGGTGCCAGCCCATAGGCATCAAAATAGAGGCGGAGGGTTACCGGCAGGGCACTGCTGACCACGCCATCGGTTGGTTCAACAGTTAGCCAATCGGCATCGCTGGCCTTCATCACCGTGAAGGCGAATGAGTCTGGACTATTTTCCAGGCTCAGGGTGATCTCTGTGGCCGCCCCCCCCTTTTGTCCCGCGGGGAGGGTGACTACGGCCCCATTCACCGGTGAGCTCGCCAAGACCGGAAAAGCCAGCACGCCGCTGTTATCCAAATTGCCCACCCGCAGGGTACGCGCATCGGTTGAGGTCGCATAATCGCTGAAGGCTGTGTTCACCTCGGGCTGCGTAAAAATACGTAAGCGCTCGGGCCGGGCCACGATGATTTCCGCACGGCCATCATTATCCAGATCGCCACCCACCCCGGCCTGGTAGCCACTATCAGCATCCAGGAGCACCTCGAAGGGAGGCAGCGCATCGCCCCCGCTGTTGCGCATGATCAGATGGGGGCGCGGCGGCGGGGCAGGCGTGGGCACGGGGGGGATGCTCACCGAATCGCGCAGCAGAAATACCTCGTCGTCACCATTTGCGTTGATATCGGCAAAAAAGATATGTTTGGGGCTGGGCGCAAAGTATTCGGCCTGCCCATCGCGGAAGCTGCTCGCCACACTTGGGTCGAATTCAAAGATCCAGAAGCGCGGCAACTGCCCCGACGCATTGCGCACCGCGGCCACTTCCGCCGGGCCACCGGGCAAAAATTGACCGATCGCGGCGTCGTTCCACGGACGCGTACCACTTTCGTTGATGATCCATGGCAGCAGGGTTGTCCCGTCGACCCGATAGACGTGCAAATACCCCGCCTCCCCGGTGAGAACCAGCTCATCCACCCCATCCTGGTTGATGTCGCCGACGCGAACCGTCTGCCAGCGGATCCTGGTCTCAACCGGCGGTATCTGCTCGGCCCACTGGGTGCCATCCGTGTCCCCAGTCGCGCGGCGGAGGATCTGAAGATAGCGGCGGGTCACAGGCGAATCGTTGGTTTCGGAGAGGGTGGTGAGGCGGTAACTCAGAAAAATCTCGGTGCCAGGCGTGGCAAGATCAAACTCGCCCACCGCGACCATCTCCAGGTCGCCGGGAAAATCGACCGTGTAGAGGGTTCGCCACGGAATATTATCCACAAACTCGACAAGGTCGGGGCTGATATTCGTGCCGCGAGCAATGACTGGGTCGTAGATCGCCAGATCAATGCCATTGAGCGGCTCGCTGCGAATGGCGACAATTTCATCATCACCATCGCCATTCAAGTCGCCCACCGCGAGGTCTTGCCAGGCACCATCCGCTTCCGGGCTTGACCAGTTGACGATCACCCCATCGCTGGGTTCCGCCAATTCATGCACGCGGATGATCCCCCCTGCCGAGAGATAGATGATCTCATGCTTGTTGTCCGCAGTTTGACCCTGCGCGGTAGGTGGCGTGGCTGTCGGCCAGAGGAATCCCCCGACAGCAAGCCCCAGCGCGAGCAACAGTAACCCAAGCCAGCCTCTGCGCCCTTGTCCCTTTATCAAATCGGCCTCCTTACCCACTCGGGAGTCACGCTGATCGACCGCACGATCGATCGTGGCCCATTGTAGACGGTGGGGCAAACGCTGCCAAATCGCGCCGTTTTTGCAACCTGGATGCGACCATCGCAAGGAAGCTGACAGCAAACGCGGGGCAAATTGTCAGGTAAAAATCCCCCAAACGGCTTACCCTATTCAAAGAAAGCCTATAGTACAATGAGCAGGCTGTCTATTGATTTACGGTAAGCCCGGGATAGGCCGCCGGGATCAACCCAGGCGCGAATTTGCTGCATCCCGAACCCTGTATCCCATATTCACGTCTATCCTGTATCACATTTTCTGTTTCAAAAAGAACTGTCCCAAAACGAAAGTACCATTAAAGGATTGTAAACATGCAAACTGTTAGTCGCCCGAAGATCCCCATGACCACGCTGATTATTGCTGCTGTGACCTTTGTGATTGTGCTTGTGATTTATAACCTTTCCAGCCAGTTTTTCTATTTTTTTGAACGAGTAAATGAAGACGAAGTAGGGATCCAATTTCGAAGCGGGCGCATTACGGACATTGTCGGCCCCGGTGTTTATAGTGATTTTGGCCTCTTTGTCGAGATGCAACGGGTCTCCAGCCGGGCGGTCGCCTTCACGGTCACTGATGAAGAATTGATCACCAAAGACAAACAGCGCATTGGGTTGATCGTCACCGGCGATATTTTCCGGCCCGGACTATCCCAAAAGGCTGTGGTTCAGGAAAACTGGGCTCAATATAGCAATCTCTACCTGGATGACGAAGCGGTCCGCAGCCGTATTTCGGACCGGGCCAAGCAGGCCATGAAAGTTTGCGTCGGTGACCGCACCTTTGATGCCTCGGTCATTGGCAGTGCGCGCGACGATCTGCGCGCTTGTATCGACACCGAAGTGAGCGATTTGGCGAGCAATTTTGGCCTGGAAGTCGAAAACGTGGCCATCCCCGAGGTGATCATCACCCCCGAGGTGCAGGCCGGGTTGGACGCCATTGTGCAACGCCGGTTGCAGACCGAGCAGGCTGTGCAAGAAGAATTGAAAGCCAAAGCCGAAGCCGCGGCCGAACAGGCCCGCCAAGAGGGTGAAATCCGCGTCGCGCAAAGCCGGATTCAAGAAGAGTCGCGCCAGCAGACCACCCTGGCCGAATTGGAGAAAGCCAAGATCAACGCGCAAAGAGCGGTAATCGAGGCGGAACGCGCCAATGAACTGGCTCGCGTCGAAGCAGAATTGGCGATCATCGAAGCCGAAAAGGACAATGATCTGTTAGCCGCGCAAAAAGAGCTCGAAATTCAGACCATTTTGGCCCAGGCGGCAGTCGAACAGGCAAAAGTTGAAGTTGCGGGGCAATTGGCCCTTGCCCAAGTCTATGCGGCCAACCCTGAATATGTGCAATTGCTGATTGCGCAAGCCAACGCCGCCGCGCTCAAGGCAACCGACAAGATCATCTTCACGCCGGATGGCATGGTGCCCACCTTGGTGATGCCCGGCCCCGGCATCCAGCCGACAGTACAGATCCCGACGCAGCAAACCGCGGGCGAACCAACCAATCGCGATTAACGGGGCTTGCCGCGGGCAACGCACTGATGCTTCCCAATGCGCCGCCCGCGGCCGAACTCGTCTATGTAATCCGAATTCGCGTGAGCAACACGTCCGCATGTGCGCAGACCCCAGGTTTTGGCAGAAGCCTGGGGTCTGCGTGAACGGCTTTTGTGGCGACTACCGATCAGCGCCACCAATATTGGTAGCCATCATGCACTTCTTCCCCGTCGTACTCCCCTAAATTCACCTTCAAGAGTCGCCGCCTTCATTTGTGATAATTTTGACAAGCGCGCTGGCGTATGCTATAGTCAGAGGCCAGAATCAAGCAGTGCCCGCTTTGTTGGCCTGAACGAAATCCAAACTAAGTGACCCGTTTGGTTTGCAGTGAACTCAACTCTGGAGTAGACTTTTAGTACCCAAGATACCAGTCGACCCTGGCAAACTGTGTGCCGAAGCGGCTGAATACCTCGTGCATGATCTTCATGCACCGTGTGGTGAGGAGACGAAGTTACGATGGCGACGATTGCCGATCTGAGCGGTGATGAACGCGAACAGCGCGCTGCCGAACTAAAACGCAAAATGCAAGAAGCGGCAAAAAAGCGGGCCAGCCAGACCGCGGAGGAAACAGAAGCTCCCGCGCCCCCTGAGCCGGTTGCTCCCCCAGCAACTGCCGTTACTGAAGCCGAGCCAGTTGCAGCCCAGGCAGCCCCCGCGGAGGAAGCTGTTGTGGAAACAGCGGAGGCTGAAGCCCCGGTTGCCAGCAATGGGCAAGGTAATGGCGTAGCAGTTGCACCGACGACAGCCGCGTCGATCAGCGCCCCCCCTCCGGCGGTTTCCGCCCCTCCGGCTGCCCAGCCCACGGAGGAAGATAGCGAAGCAGCCCTGCAAGCCCAAATGAACCGCCGCGAATTTCTGATGTATTCGTGGGGGGCCGCGGTTGGGTTGTTGACCTTACAAGCTGGGGTAGCGAGTTACCTCTTTATGTACCCGCGCTTCCGGGCAGGTGAGTTTGGTGGTGACTTCTTCATGCCAGTCACAGAATTTGGCGACCCTGCCGCCGAACCCAAAGGCGAGATGACGGGTAAATTCTGGATGATTACTACGGCAGAAGGGGAGCCCAAGGCCATTTATATGGTCTGCACCCATCTCGGTTGTCTTTACAAATGGGTATCGGCCAACAATCGGTTTGAATGCCCCTGTCATGGGTCCAAATTTGACCATGACGGCCACTATATTGAAGGACCAGCGCCGCGTTCGTTAGACTACTTTGAAGTTACAATCGAGGGCGATCAGGTCGCTGTGCATACAGGGCGTAAGGTCAATGGTGGACCCGCCTTAGAATCCCCGGCAAATGCAGCGGTCTAAAAGCTGCGTCTAGTATTCCTTGAACAATGTCTTGAACATTGGGAGAAGAGGTTATGGCCGTACAACCTGGAGTTGAAAAGAAAAACCTTCTCGATACTGTTCTGGGCGTGGCGGATGATACGTTCACCCGGATCACCGCTGGCATTAGCGCGGGCGAATTTCGCAAAATGTTGCGTGGCGAGCCACCTGGCCGCCCCAACCCACGCCTCAAGCCACACTCAGAAGCCTTTCTGCTTCATATCAAACCAACTTATTATCACGAGAGTGTCACCCGCTTTACCCACACCTTCCGGTTGGGTATTCTCTCGACTTATCTCTTCTTCGTCGAAACCATTACTGGCATCTTTTTGATGATCTGGTATGCGCCTTCTCCGGATCGCGCATACGACGACATGATCCGCCTGTTGAGTAATGTCCCCTTCGGCCAATTTATGCGCGATATGCACCGCCTGGGTGCCGAAGCAATGGTGGCGATTGTCACACTTCACATGGTGCGTACCTACCTGACCGGTAGTTACAAAGCGCCCCGCCAGTTCACCTGGTTCACAGGCGTGATCCTGCTCGTGGTGACGCTCTTCCTCAGCTTCTCGGGCTACTTGTTGCCGTGGGATCAGCTGGCATTCTGGGCTGTGACGATTGGGACCTCCATGGCCGAAGCCGTGCCCCCCGCAATTGTCGGCGAGACGGTCAACCTCCTGGCCCGTGGTGCCCCAGACATTGGCGCGAATGGCTTGCTGCGGTTTTATCTGCTGCATGTCTTCTTCTTGCCGCTCGTTTTGATCTTATTCTTCTTTGTTCACTATTACAAAGTTGTGCACTTTGGCATCAGCTTGCCCGCGCATGAAGAGGAAGTTGGCCAGGACACCGCCAACAAAATCCCGGCAGACCGACGCGTCTATTACCTGCCCGATGTGTTGATGGATGAGACCAGTTTTATCATTGGCTTCACCGCGTTGATGATTGTGGTTACGGTCTTCTTCTTCCAGGCCCCGCTGGAATCGATCGCCAATCCGCAATCAACGCCGCTACACACGGTTGCACCCTGGTATTTCTACTGGCTGCAAGGGTTGCTCAAGATTGCCGACAAGATGATCGCCGGGGTAATTTTGCCCGGTGTGCTCCTCGTCTTGTTGATCGCTATTCCATACCTGGACCCCAACCCCAGCCGTCGCGCCAAAGATCGCCGGGTGGCCATCATCAGCGGCATTGTCGCTGGCGCGGTCATGATTATCCTCAGCTGGATGGGTACGCCGTATTATGCCGTGCAAGCCTCGCCCGCGGTTGAGGTGGTGCAGGAGTTGATGCCAGAAGAAGGCGCGGGACACGTCCGCGAGATGGGTTACGCCCACTTGCCGAGCGGGGTCTACGATTCACGCGAGGAATATGAGTTTGAGGATCCGCTCTTTGCGGAGCTCTTCCACGAGTTCCAACATGGGATCTCCTCGCGCGATGAAGAGTTTGATGACTTCAACAATGCGTATGGAATTTTGCGCATCATCGATGAACAGGCCGACCTCAAGCGCATCGCCTGGGAAGTCTACTGGGTGAGTGCCGAGGGAATCGAGGAAGTTTACCTGCGCGACTTCTTCCTGCACGAAAACTCCCTCTACTGGGAACAGTACGGCCTGAAAGAATTCACCTTTATGGAAAATGCGGGCAACGAGTAAGCCCCTCTTATTGATAGCAGGGAAAACAGGGTAAACAGAGAGACAGGTCAATGGCTAGCTCAGCCCTGTCTCCCTGTTTACACGAACCTGAGTAATACCTAGACCAGAGAAGGATTCGCATGCGTAAACCCTGGTATTCTTTTCTTTTTGTTCGCTCGCCAATTCTCAAAATCGTTTACGGTATCTTGGCGGTAATCATCTCGATTGCGGCGATCAGCGTGCAATGGTGGCTGGAATACCCACGCATGGCCGCGCAAACTGGCAACTGGGATGGTCGCAGCATTGAAAAAGGTGCTGAGATTTTTGCCAATAACTGTGCAAGTTGTCACGGTGGCGATGGCAAGGGGTTGCCCGGTGTGGCCCCGGCCCTGAATAGCCGCTATTTCTTCACCGAGCGCCTGACAGATCTTGGCTACGCTGGTGGCATTCACGATTATGTGGCGGGTACGGTCGGGGCTGGTCGCCCCAGTAAGGCTGTTCGCCAGTGGGCACAGATGATGCCCAACTGGGGTACACGCTATGGCGGCCCCCTGCGCGATGACCAAATTGAGCATGTGACCAACTTCATTCTCAACTATGAATCTACGGCCATGCAGCAAAGTTGGGATCCCAACAGCGACAATCCGGATCCCTGGCAGGCCTTCCAGGATGGGCCCTCACGCGCCGAGCCGGGGACGATCACCCATACGGTGGGGACACAAGGTGTCGCCGCGGTGGTGCCCGAACAACTGGCCGGTGAGATTATCACCCCAACCGTTACCGCCGATGCTGGCGGGGGTACAACCGACCAATCCTCGGCCCAGCTCTTTGTGTCGATGGCTTGCGCTGGCTGCCATCTCCTCGGCTCGATTGGCGTCGGTGTCACTGGCCCCGACCTGAATGAGCTGCCGGATGTGGCTGGCACACGCGTGGCTGGGCAGGATGCCGAAACCTATGTCCACGAGAGCATTGTCAACCCCAATGCGTTTGCGCCCGAAGGCTATCTCGCCAATCTCATGCCGGCCAACTTTGACGAGCGCATGAGCGAAGAGCAGATCCAAGAGATGGTCACTTGGCTGTTGGACCCAAATCGGAGCTATGATTAAGGTTTCCTGATCAGCGCTCGATAACGCTTAAAACCACTGGGGCGATGTTCGCATAAGCGGGGTCGCCCCTTTCTTTTGGGGTTTACCTGCCGCGTTAATCTGCCCGGTTCGCAAAGCAGTGGTATAATGCCCCAACGCTTCTGCAGATCGATCCTTCCGAATCATTATGGCCAAAGCCTACTCGCTACTTTCTGATCCACTGTTTTATATTATGCTCGGCTTTTTTGCTTTGTTGACGACCGGGCTTGCCAGCATTTTGGGCCAACCGCGCTTTTTGCCGATCAGCCAGACGGTCGCCCTGTTCGCATTCCTGAGCGTTGCCCTCCGCCGCCGCCAGATCCGCCCCGCGTTCACCATCATTGTGATCTGGCTCGTCCTTCAACTTGCCACGTTGATCCTCCTGACTCGAGTGGCCCCTGGTCAGGTAGAATGGGCCTTCCAGAATGGCTTTCGCTATCGCGGCGATTTTATCGGCTGGTTTTATGGCACAGGCGAATTGCCAGCTAGCCTGACGCAACAACTGGGCTATCGGCTCTTTGAATTGGTAGGCGTGCTGGTCGGTAGTTTGATCAGCGGCGGGCTGCTTGGGGTCTGGTTTTTGGTCAGGGTCACCAATCTTACCGCCTACGGGGCAGGCGCTCTATGGCAAACCAGCGGCGATTCGCTCGCGGTGCTGGGCGGTCTGCCACTCTGGGCATTATTCCGTCTGGCGGGCTATGCGGGCTTTATTGTGCTTTTGGCCGAACCACTCTTCACCGGCAATTGGTCACCCCGCTACTACCTGAGCAACCGCCGCCGCCTCCTGCTCATCTCCGCGGGGCTACTGACAGCGGCCATCTTGCTTGAGCTCACCCTTGCCCAGGTGTGGCCCACCCTCTTTGTGTAAGCTATGCTGATCAAACGAGTAGCGATCCAAGGGTTCAAAACCTTTGCACGACGCACCGAGTTCCTCTTTGACCCAGGTATTACCGCCATCGTCGGCCCGAATGGCAGCGGCAAAAGCAATATTGTCGATGCGGTGCGCTGGTGCCTGGGCGAACAGACCTTCAGCCTGCTCCGTTCCAAAAAGACCAGCGATGTGATCTTTTCCGGTAGCGATAAACGCGCCCGGCTCGGCATGGCCGAAGTGCGGTTGCTGCTCGACAATAGCCAGGGCGAGATGCCGATCGACTTCGCCGAGGTGGAGATCACCCGGCGGGCCTACCGTGATGGCGACAATGATTATCTGATCAACGGTCAGCGGGTGCGCCTCGCCGATGTCACCGAGTTGTTATCGCACACCGGGCTGGGCAAGCGCAGCTACGCGGTCATCGGTCAGGGGTTGATCGACCAGGTGTTGAGCTACTCGCCCGAAGAGCGCCGTGTTCTCTTTGAGGAGGCTGCGGGCATCACCGGCTACCAGGCCAAACGCTCATCCACCCTGCGGCGGCTGGAAGCCACTCAACAGAATCTGACCCGCGCCCAGGACATCCTCACCGAATTAAGTCCCCGGCTGAAATATCTGCGTCGCCAGGCCGAGCGGGCCCGCGAATATACGGACGTCGCCGCGGAATTGCGCGATCTGCTCAGCGAATGGTATGGCTATCGCTGGCACACCACCTTAGCCGCGCTGGAAGAACACCGCATCAACGAAGCCGAGACGCGCAACCAGGTCGAACGGCGCCAGGCTGCCCTCAGCCGCCTCAGTCAGCAGATCGAACAAGTGCGGGCCCAACAGGGCGAATTGCGCACCACCCTGGGCGATCTACACAAGGCAAGCAGCGAATTGCATCATCAGGTCGAGCTGGTTGATCGTGAATTAGCGGTCAACAATGAGCGGCTGCATCACCTGCAGACCCGCAGCGAAGAGAGTCAGCGCGAGCTCGCCGCTTTGCAGGCTGAACAGGCAGCGATGGTGCAGCGGATCACCTCGACGGAAGAGACGGTCGCGGCAGCCCGGCTTGCGCATCGCCAGCAGGAGGAGGCTGTCACCGCCCTCCAGGCCGCGGTCACGGCTCGCCAACAAGAACAGGCCCGCTTGCAAAATGCGGTTGAGCAGGCGCGCCGCACCCTGCATGATCTACAACGGCGGCGGGTAGAATGTGTCAGCCGCCTGGCCCAACTCGCCGAGCGCCAAACGACCCTGGAACAAGAGCAGCATACGCAACAAACTGAGGCCACCGCTGCCGAGGCCAACAGCCAGACATTGGGGCAACAGCTGGCTGCAACCGAAACGGCTCTGGCCGACCTGGAAACCACTCACCAAACCACCCAACAGGAATTACAGCGCCTGGAGCAGGTTGCGACCAACGCCCAGACCGCCCTACACCGCGGGGAAGAGGAGCGCCAACAGGCCGACCGGGCCCTTGACCGGCTGCAGACCCGCTTTGACCTGTTGCAACGGTTACGAGAGGAAGGGGCGGGTTATGCCAGTGGGGTGCGCGCCGTGCTGCAGGCCAGCCGCCAAAACCGGGCAGGCCCACCCCTCAGCGGTATTTTGGGGACGGTTGCTTCGTTGTTGACCGTGCCAGCCCAGTTGGACAAAGCCATCGAGGTGGCGCTGGGCGGTGCGTTTCAGGATGTGATCACCGAACGATGGGAAGATGCCCGCCAGGCGATCGAATATCTCAAAACAGGCAAGCATGGTCGAGCCACTTTCTTGCCACTCGATCGGCTCTATGGTGGGGACCCAATTTCTGCGCCGCGGCGGGCTGGCCTGCTTGGCAACGCCTACGAGCTCATTGAGTACGAGCCGCAGATTGTCGCAGCAGCTCAGCAGTTGCTCGGGCGAGTCTGGGTAGCCGAAGATCTGCCCAGTGGCCGCCAGGCGTTGGATCAGTACAGTGGTCGCGCTCGACCGACTGTGGTTACCCTGCTCGGGGAGATCATCCGCCCTGGCGGCGCGGTCACAGGCGGCAGCGATCACAACCGCCGCGATGATTCGATCCTGGCGCGCGAGCGTGAATTGCGTGCCTTGCCAGCCCAGATCGAGGCGGCACGGCGCACGCTGCAAGCCGCGGTGGCTCACTGCCAGCAATTGGCCCAAGCCCGCGACCAGGCCCAAGCCCAAATTGACGAGACAAAAGCCAGCCTGGCCGACCTGACTCGACGCGAGCGCAGCCAACGGCAGCAACACGAGGAAGTCCGGCGGCAGTGGGACCGGGCGCAGCAGACCTTGCGCTGGCAAAGCGAGCGGGTTGCGCAGCTCCAGCAGGAGTTGAGCCAACAGGCCGACCAGGTGGCCAAACTCAATCAGCAGCGCGAGCAATTGCAGGCCGAGGAAAGCGCGGCCGCGAGCGCGCTGACTGAGCGCGAAGCAGCCTTGCAAGCTGCTGGAGCCGCCCCCTTGCTGCAAGAACTGGCCGACTTACGCGCGGCCGCGGCTGAAGCGCACGGCCACTTGCGCAATCAACAGACGCTGCTCGACAACCAAAAACGCAGTGCACAAAGCCTGGGCGATCAGGCGCGCGCCAAAGATCAGCAACGCCTTACCTTTCAGCAAGAGGGTGAAGCTGTCCGCCAGAATCTGGCACAGTTGACCACACGTGAGCAGCACTTACGCACGGAATTAGAGACCCTTCGTCAGCAGATCGAGCCGCTGGCGGCCCAGGCGACTCGCGCCGCAGCGCAGCAGACCGAACAGGAGCAACTGGAACGCGATGCGCAGCACGCCATGCGCCGTGATGAAGCGAACTGGAATGCAGCGCAGCTCCAATTGCAACGCAGCCAAGACCAGCTCCAACAATTGCGCCACGAGATCGAGCAGGATCTCGGTTTGGTGACCCTGGAGCAGAGCGAGGAGGTGGCTTATCAGCCGCCACTGCCGTTGGAGAAATATGTCGAACAGTTGCCGGTGGTGGAAGCGATTGCCCCGACCTTAGAAGAAGAGGTGCGCGATACACGGATGCGGCTGGCACGCGCCAGCAATGTCAACCCAGACGCGCCGCGTGAATATGAAGAAGCTGCCGAACGGTATGATTTCTTGCTCACCCAATCTGCCGACCTCGAAGCCGCGGCTGCTGACCTGAATAAGGTGCTCAAAGAGTTGGATCTGCTGATGGAAGTGGCATTTGAGCGTACCTACAAAGCCGTAGCCGAAAAGTTTGAGGGGCTCTTTCAGCAATTGTTTAATGGTGGCACCGCGGAACTGACCCTGACAGCACCGAATGACCTGGCCAGCACCGGGATCGAGATCATTGCGCGGCCCCCGAATAAGCGTCCGCAAAGTTTGGCGCTGCTCTCGGGTGGCGAGCGCGCCCTGGCCGCCTGCGCGCTGATCTTTGCGATCTTACAGGTGAGCCCAACCCCATTTTGTGTGCTGGATGAAGTGGACGCGGCACTCGATGAAGCGAATGTGGATCGCTTCCGCCAGACTGTCGAAACCTTGAGTCAAGGAACCCAGTTTATCATTGTGACGCACAACCGGCGGACGCTGGAAGGGGCCAACACCATCTACGGGGTGACGATGGGCAACGACGGCGTGAGCACGGTGATCAGCTTGCGGCTGGAAGCTGATCAGATCGTCGTCCAGGGCGATGAGCGAGGGGGCAACGGGACCAAACAACAATTACAGGAGATCGAAGAGGTGGTCGCGCTCTGACTGGGGCAAGGGTAATGGGGGGCGCTCTTGTGCGCCAGTGTCACTCGTCCTCGGCGGGGGCATCGGCCAGGTTGGCCGCCTCCAGCCCAAAACGCTCGACCAGCTCGGGATCGGCCTTGTACTCGGGTGCATATTGCCCCAGATTTGCCAGGGCCATGGCGGCGGCCTGCTGCGTTGCCTCTTGTTTGCTGTGGCCTGTGCCCGCGCCGTAAATCTTATCGCCAACCATCACTTTCATCACGAACGTCTTGGCGTGATCAGGCCCAGAAGCCTCGGCCATGCGGTAACGCGGGGTCACATTGAAGGTACTTTGCACATATTCCTGCAAGCGGCTTTTGGGGTCTTTTTCCAACGCGATGTGCTCGACCCGTTCCAGTTCATCCAGCATCAACGGCAAGACAAAGTGGCGCACCGCCTCAATGTTTTGATCCATGTAAATGGCCCCGACCACGGCTTCAAAGACCGCGCAGAGGGTTGCTGTGCGCAAACGCCCCCCGCTCTCCTCTTCGCCGTGCCCCAAGAGCAGGAATTCCCCCATCTCCATGGCTTGAGCCAGCCGGGCCAAGGTTTCGCGGCGTACCAGGGCCGAACGAATGCTGGTTAACTGGCCTTCCTGGTATTCGGGATAGCGGCGGTACAATTCTTCGCTAACCACATAGCTCAGCAAAGAATCCCCCAAAAATTCGAGGCGTTCGTTGTCCTGTAGACCATCGAGCGCACCTTGTTCATTCACATAACTGCGATGGACAAAAGCACGCTGGAGTAACTCTTTATCGCGAAAATTGATTTCTTGGGCTTGTTCAAACTCAGCAGGATCTCGGCGCATAAGCTTTCTTCGGCAATTGAATAGACAGAAGCTGGTCTGATACCTGAGAGACCACACAGATGACTATACGCAAGAAAACTGCGAATTCAGATAGAGATCAGGTCAACTTAGGTGGATTTTTCAAACCATGACCCGTTAATATTGCCACAAGAGTCTCTTTTACCCCAAATAAGTTTGCACTCTGGTCGAGCGCCGCCGCAACAGTTGCGCTGGTGGGCTCCACAAACAACCCATGCATGGCTAATTTTTCCTGGGCCGCCAGGATGGCCCCCTCTTCGACCGCCACAACCGTCCCCGCGGATTCGCGGATGGCCCGCAGCAAGGCCCGCGCATGCACAGGCGCGCTGATGGCAATCCCATCCGCGCTGATCCGTTCGACGCGGGGTTCGGGCTGGATGTTCTCCTGCTCGTTGTGGAAAGCATCGTAGATGGGCGTATAGGGTTCGGCCTGCACCGCCAACAATCGAGGCAACTGGTCGATGTGGCCCGAGCGATAAAGATGTTGAAAGCCGCGCCAGGTACCCAATAGGAGCCCGCCATTGCCGACTGGGGCGACCAACCACTCGGGCGCCCGACGGCCCAATTGTTCCCAGATCTCCCAGGCGCAAGTCATCTGCCCGGCCAGAAAGGCGGGGTGCCAGGCGTGCGAGGCATAGGCAATGTGGCGCGAGTTTTGCGTATCTGCTTCGGCGGCCAGGCGTGCCATGCTGCGCGGGCCTTTCACTTCGACCAGCTCGGCCCCATAGACCGCGATCTGCGCACGTTTGGGTTGCGGCGCGCTTTCCGGGACATAGATACGCGCGGTCAGACCAGCCCGGGCCGCGTAACAGGCCAGGCTGGCCCCGGCATTGCCACTGGAATCGTCCACCATAATTTGTGCGCCCAAACCGGCAAACCAGTTAACCAGCACGGAGACGCCGCGATCTTTATAGCTGCCAGTGGGCATGAGCGTATCCAGCTTCCAGTGGACAGGCAACCCGGCCCAGTGGTCAGCGATCAGCGGTGTCCACCCTTCGCCCAGGGTGATCCGCTGTCGGGTTTTGCGCACAACCGGCAACATAGCAGCATAACGCCAGAGGCCAGTGGCCTGAAGATCGATGAGCTTGGGGTCGAAAAGCGGCAGGTTTGTATACTCTAACGGATGCGAGGTCAACGGACAGCGAAGCGGCGCAATCTCAGCTGCGATCCGGAACGAACAAGCAGGACAATAAGCAAGCAATCAGGTGCCCTTTCCAGCGCGGTGAAGCTTAAATCAGCTTAGATGTGGCCAGTGTAGCCACGTTATTGATCTATCCTATTGATCTATCCTCGATAGCGTGTGGGCAAGATTTTACTGGAACTATGAGGGTTTGGCAAGAAAGGTAGCATAAGTCTGGTAGGTGGATACCAATAGAGTGCAAACAATTCGCCAACCTTCTGCCGACAAGGCTATGATATGCTAAGAGGAAGCGCAAAGAGAATCACCTGGCCCGAAGCCAGAATGGAGCAAAATCTATGGCCATTCACTCAGTTATTCACACCAATCAACAGAGCATCGAACGAGTTTTGCAGGCGGGTCTGCCCCTTGTTTTGGTCTTTTGGCAACGAACTGCCCCGCTCGCCCCCGCGCTCGAAGAGCAATTGGAGCGGGCAGCTGCCCGCCACGCCGGTCAATTATTAATCGCCAGGATCGACGCCGAAGCTGAAGCCGGTCTGGTCTCTCGGTTTCAGGTGCATCAAATCCCGAGTCTGTTATTTCTAAAAGCTGCGAAAGTTGAAGGCAGCCTGCCGGGTGATGCCCGCGAAGCTGCGGTGGATAGCTGGCTGAACTATCTCACGCAGGGGGGCGAGCGCCCAACCGCGGCCACGCCCAGCATGGCGGACGCGCCCGGGCCGATCACCCTGACCGCGGCCAATTTCGACCAGATCATCAATGGCGCGGCGCCGGTTCTGGTCGATTTCTGGGCACCCTGGTGTGGCCCCTGCCGCATGGTCGCGCCCGCGGTCGAACAGGTGGCCAAACAATTCCAGGGGCGGGCGATCGTTGGCAAACTCAACGTGGATGAAGTGCCGCAAATTGCCCAGCGTTACCAGATCCGCGGGATTCCGGCCCTGTACATTTTCCAGCGGGGCGCGGTGGTAGAGCAGATGGTCGGCGTGCAGTCTGCGCAGACCCTTCAACAACATTTGCAACGTTTTGTTCGCGGCTGATAAATTGCGTTACAATGGCTTGTAGCTTATGCGAAATCCACTTGTCCGCGCAGGGGCTTCATCGGGCCCGATGGGGTCTATCCCTTTGTGACCAGCAGGATTTGGCCGTCCCTGGAGCCGAGAGGAGAAGCGCATGTTGATGGAAGTGGGCCGCATCCTGATGCTGATTGGCGGGATGCTCTTTGTGGTGGGGGTGGCCCTGAGCGTGGTCGGGCGCATTCCCGGGTTTGGTCAATTGCCCGGTGACATTGCCATTGAGCGGGAAAACTTTCGGCTTTACGCACCCCTGGGCACGATGATTGTGCTCAGCCTGGTGCTGACCTTGATTCTCAACCTGATAAGCCGGTTCTGGCGCTGAGCCAACCCGAGCTTTCCCCAGGTAGCCCATAGAAATACGTTACAAACAAGCTGCCGAGCGCAGCATTCCTGCATATACTTTTCGCAATGGCGAAGGAGTCCGTCCATTGTTTCGACGATTATTTGGCAAACAAGAAGAAAAAACCCAAGACGAAGTGAAGGTCGAACAGAGCCTGCAAAAGACCCGAAGCGGGATCTTTGGTCGGCTTGGTTCGATCTTTCAAGAGAATGAGATCACCCCAGCACTGTGGGAAGAGTTGGAAGAGACCCTGTTGATGGGCGATGTGGGGATTGCCACGACCACCGAACTGGTTGAGCGCACTCGCCAACGGGTGGAAGAAACGCATGTCAAAAGCACCGCGGAAGCCTATCTCATCTTAAAGCAAGAGATGGTCAAGCTCCTGCAGACCGACCGCCCCTTTGAAGTTGACCAACCCCGGCTTCTGACCGTGGTGCTGGTGGTGGGGGTCAATGGTGCGGGGAAAACCACCAGCATCGGCAAACTGGCTGCCTGGTATCGCCAGCGGGGGCGCCGGGTTGTCCTGGCCGCCGCGGACACCTTCCGCGCCGCAGCGATCGACCAGCTCAAAGTGTGGGGCGAACGGGCCGGGGTGGAAGTGATCGCCCATGCGCCCGGCGCTGACCCCGGCGCGGTGATCTTCGATGCGATCCGCGCCAGCCAGGAGAGCCGCAAGGCCGACCTGCTGATCGTTGATACCGCGGGCCGCCTGCAAACCAAGTTCAACCTGATGAAAGAGTTGGAGAAGATCAAAGGAGTGGCGGGCAAACAGGTTCACCGAGCTCCTCATGAAGTGTTACTGGTGGTGGATGCGTCCACGGGGCAGAATGCGATCATCCAGGCAAAAGCATTCCGCGAAAGCGCGGGCGTAACGGGCATCATCCTGACCAAGCTCGATGGCACGAGCAAGGGCGGCGCTGTGCTCAATGTCAAACGGGAATTGGGCGTCCCTGTGCGCTTTACCACCACCGGGGAAAAGATCGACGACATTGCTTTCTTTGATCCAGTGGCCTTTGTCGATGGGCTGGTCGGCGATTAGTGCTGCCAGATGGGACAGACAAAGGCCGTACAATCGTGATGGCTGGCGTCTGCAAGCCGCTGGCTCATGCGCATCGGTGATCCACGGTACGCAGCCGATGTGAGCGAAGCAGGCGAAATTACAGCCGAACATTTTCAGCAAGTGTATCATCCAACAGGAGTTCGTTATGAGTGAATTAGAGACCAAACTGACCGACCTCGTCAACAACATCGATTCGATCCGGAGGCGGCTTTGACCTGCCAGCCAAAGCGGACCGCGTAGCCGAGTTAGAAGCAGAGTCGGCTGCCCCCAATTTCTGGGATGACCCCCAGGCGGCCCAACAAAAAATGCAGGAAGTCAGCACCCTGCGGGACGAAGTGGAGCTTTGGGGTGGGCTCTATCAACGGGCAGCGGATGCCCTGGAGTTGATCGTTCTCGCGGAAGATGACCCGGCGCTGCTGGCGGAGATCGAAGAAGAGACGCAGGCGCTGGCCACAGCTTTTGATGAAAACGAATTTGCACTCGCCCTCAGCGGGCCTCACGACAGAAATGCCGCGTATCTGAGCATTCACGCGGGCGCGGGCGGCACAGAATCCCAGGATTGGGCTGATATTCTCTTGCGCATGTATCTGCGCTGGGCCGAACGCAAAGGCTACAAAACCTCGATCACCGACATGACCGAAGGCGAGGAAGCCGGGATCAAGAGTGTCACCATTGAGGTCAATGGCGAGTTTGCCTATGGCTACCTGAAGGCCGAAAAAGGCACACATCGGCTCGTCCGGCTCAGCCCGTTTGACTCCAACAATCGGCGGCATACCAGCTTTGCCAAAGTGGAAGTGATGCCGGTTCTGGACGAGGATATCGACATTCAGATCGACCCCAACGAGATCGAAGTCGAAGTCTTCCTGAGTAGCGGCGCTGGTGGGCAAAATGTGCAGAAAAACCAGACGGCTGTGCGCATCCGCCACTTAGCAACGGGTATCATCGTCACCTCGCAGAATGAGCGCAGCCAGTTGCAAAACCGGACCATGGCGATGAATGTATTGCGCGGTAAACTCTACGAAATTGAGCAAGACAAGCTCAACGAAGAGAAAGCTCGGATCAAAGGTGGCAATGTGGATGCCAACTTTGGCAGCCAGATCCGCAATTACGTCCTGCACCCGTACCAACTGGTCAAAGACCTGCGCACGGATGTGGAGACCGGCAACACCAGCGCGGTTCTGGATGGCGATCTCGATCCCTTTATCATTGCCTGGCTCAAGCAGCAAGTGGGTGGGCAGTAGACGGGGACGACAGCTAATGGACGACAGACGGGCTCGCTGGTACCGTCTCTCGTCCGCGGTCGGCAAAATTGCCAAACGCACGCTGCTGTGCTAGACTACGGTTCTATTCTGAAATTCTGCGTTCAGCTTCGACCCTAAGCTCGAAGCAAGCAGCGCAACCAGTTCAGAATGGGCACCAACCAATTGTCTGGAGAGGTCGCATAGTCCGGCCGAGTGCGCTCGTCTCGAAAACGAGTAGGGGTAAACTCCCTCGAGGGTTCAAATCCCTCCCTCTCCGCTCCAAATTGTTTTGAGAGAAGGCCCCTCTGCGGAGGGCCTTTTTCTTTCTTCCGTACACCCTCATCCACAGATGGCAACAAAAAATCTGGCTGACCACACCGTACCATAAATGATTCGGTATTGTCATTTTTATCCTGGCGACCGATGGGCAAAGCTTTGAAGCTGAGAACCTGATCGACGGCGAGACCGCAGCCGGGCCCTACGAGGAGTCATCCACAAAATCGGCGTCACCGGCGGGGATGTCAAAGCACGAATTGCCAATGCCAGGAAAGACCCCACCTATCTACTCGCCGATGTAGAAATTGTTGCCACCTTCAAACTGGCAAATATCAACCGCAAGCGTCTGGAAACCTTACTGCAAAGGTTTTTCGGCAGTGCCCGATTGGATCTGGAACTGAAAGATCGCTTCAACCTACCCGTAAGGCCACAAGAGTGGTTTCTCGTCCCCCTGGAAGTCATCGAAGATGCCATCCAAAAAATTCAAACGGGCACCATCGAGCAATACCACTACGATCCGCAAACGGCAACACTTGTTCACCTGTAATATGTTGACAGGGGCTCCAGCCGCCACCTTTACCCTCGCGCACTCAAGTGCTTGCCTTGCTCCCCACCCCTCGCTATCCTGAACAGCATGATTGACCAACCAAACCCCAATTACGAATGCTGGAGGTAATGTTGTGAACTATCTGACGCTTGTTCAGGAAGCCAGTGCGGATGCCCAGCGGCTGGAGACCACCTATCGTGCGGCCAGCCAGGCGGGTAATGGTGCCGCGTTTGGCGAAGCGATCCACACCAGTTATGCCGCCGCGCCCGACAACCTGCTGTACGCGGCCTGGCACTTTCGCCTGAGCGAATCGATTGGCGCGCTCCAGAAGCATATCATCGATTGGCGTCTGGCCATTTTGGTGAGCCTCCCCGGTGCGCTGATCTTTTGGCTGCTCTCAGACGTTGATCGCTTCCAGCTCCACGAAGTGCCGCTGCTGGCTGTGATTACCAGCCCGCTGAGTGCCGCGCTGATCCTGACTTTCCTGACGCTGAGCGGCGAACGGGCCTGGCAACGGCTTGCCCTGATTGGCCTGGGTCTGCTAGGCTTTGTCTGCTTTGTGCTTTTTGCGGTGCCGTGGCTGGCGAATAGGGCGCTGCAAGAACAATATGGCCAGTTGATGATGCTCCATCTGCCGCTGCTGGCCTGGGGTGGCATTGGCCTGTTTGTGCTGGGCAACAACGCCATGCCCGACCAGCGCTTTGCTTTCCTGATCAAGTCGCTGGAGGCGATCATCACCGGGGGCCTGTTTCTGATCGGTGGCATGACCTTTACGGCTATCACAGTGGCCATGTTCGAGGCCCTGGGCGTTGAACTGCCCGACGCTGTGATGCGTTTGTTTATGGCTGGTGGGGCTGGCTTCGTGCCAGTGCTCGCTGTGGCCATGGTCTATCGCCCAGGGCTCAGCCCCCTTGCCCAGGACTTCAGTCAGGGGGTGAGCCGGTTGATCGCCACATTGATGCGCCTGCTTTTGCCGCTCACTTTGCTGGTGCTGGTCGTCTATCTCTTGTTTGTTCCGTTCTACTTCTGGGGGCCGTTCCGCCAGCGCGACCTGCTGATCGGCTACAATGTAATGCTCTTTGCCATTATGGGGTTGCTGGTCGCGGCCACCCCGGTGCGGGAAGAGGATCTCTCCGTGGCCCAACATCGCTGGCTGCGTCGCGGCCTGTTGAGTGTTGCCGGTCTGGCGGTCGTCGTCAGCCTCTATGCCAGCGCAGCCATCCTTTACCGGACCTGGGCGGGCGGACTGACCCCCAATCGCGTCACCGTGATCGGCTGGAACGTGATCAACATTGCCCTGCTGCTGCTCCTATTGTTCAGACAGGGGCAGTCTCGACCCGAACACTGGCTGAGCGCCTTGCGCGCCACCATCAGCACCGGCATAGTCTGTTATCTGCTCTGGTGTGTGCTGCTGATCATCGCATTGCCCATACTGTTCTGATAGAGAAATTAAATAGAGATCGCACAAATAGCGAGCAAGTAGGTGCGGT
>CAZIRP010000016.1:0-3998 GCA_964541665.1 uncultured Caldilineaceae bacterium
CATCCTTTCAGTTTACTCATCTTGTCAAATTACATAGTTCATAACACCTTCTAGATATCCATTGATACCCACCGAAATACCCAGCCGTATCCACTGACTTTGTCACGCAAACGAGCTAGAGTAGCTGCAGCATAAGGGGATGAGATGGTGGTGTTCGTGTCGTGTAATTATGGCGTAATCCATCCGGTCGGATCATACCACCTTGCAGAGGCTTTGTATAATCGCTGCTCACCAGCCACCCACTTCTATGTCCAACTATCAAACCAGGCTGAATCGTGCGGAATTAGAAGTGTATCTCGCCACGACAACCGCGCCTGACGAACGCCGCCGCCTGCAGGTATTGCTACACCTGGCAGATGGCACACCGCTGGCCGAGATTGTCGCGATGACTGGCTACCGCCCGCGCAGCATCCGCCAGATTGCCCAGCGTTATATCGAGATTGGCGCGGCTTCGCTGGTGGATCGCCGGGCCTTTGCGCCAGGGGCAGCGGCTTTGCTTTCGGCGCCAGAACAGCGCGAACTAGGTCAAGCCCTTGCGCAGCCACCCCCTGATGGTGGACAGTGGACCGGCCCCAAAGTGGCCCGCTGGATCGCGGCTAAGCTTGGAAAGTCGGTGCATCGGCAGCGAGGATGGGAATATTTACGGCGCTTGAAGGCCGATGTGCCAACAAAATAACGCAACAGCATATACCCACCGATGCCCAGCGCAAGTACCCTCCTCGAGCCACTGACAAGCATCTGGCAGCGTGCTATCGTAGACGCAGCAAGCGACACGAGTGAGCAAAACGTTCCAATCAGCGTTTTCAATCGCTCACCGAATCAACCGTCAATCGAGCAAGCAAAGTCAGTAGGACAAAAAGGAGAACTATGAACAATCTCGATCCTCGGGCAACTGTTGTGGAAGCCCAAGCCCTAACCTTCCTGCAGGCGTTAGACGCCCAAGGTGGCCCGCCCATCTACAAGCTGACGCCGGACGCAGCCCGCGATGTGTTGTTGAGCGCCCAGACCAGTGTCAAGGTTCACAAAGAGCCTGTCGATCTTGAGGATTTCCATATCAGCGGCGGCCCCACTGGTGACATTGCACTACGGCTGGTGCGCCCGCCAGACAGTCGTAACCGCACTTTGCCCGTCATTCTCTACATACACGGTGGTGGCTGGGTGCTGGGCGATAAGGAGACGCATGATCGACTGGTGCGCGAGTTGGCGACTGGCGCGCAGGCAACGGTAGTCTTTGTGGACTATCCTCGCTCTCCAGAGGCGAAATATCCGATTGCATTGGAGCAAGCCTACAGCACGTTGTTGTGGCTGGCCGAAAATGGCCCACAGATCAACATCGACCCAACACGGATCGCCGTTGTCGGAGACAGTGTGGGCGGCAACATGGCAGCGGCGCTGACGTTGCTGGCTAAAGAGCGCCAGGGCCCAAAGTTGGTCTATCAGGTGCTCTTTTATCCGGTGACTGACGCCAGCCTGGACACAGTCTCGTACCGGCAATTTGGAGAGGGCGGCTACTGGCTGACCAAGCCTGCCATGCAGTGGTTTTGGGATGCCTATGTCCCCGCCGCCCAGCGCCAGTTACCCACGGTTTCGCCCTTGCAGGCCTCGCTTGACCAGTTACGTGGCTTGCCCCCGGCGCTGATCATCGTTGACGAAAACGATGTGCTGCGCGACGAAGGTGAGGCCTATGCCCATAAATTACAGCAGGCTGGGGTTTCCGTGACTGCTCTGCGCTTCCTGGGCACTGTCCACGACTTTGTCATGCTCAACGCCCTGGCCGAAACGTCGGCGACGCGGGGGGCCATTGCCCAGGCGACTACACTGCTCCGGCAGACCTTTGCTGGCTAGTCTAAGAGCCAGGGAAACAAGTAGACAACCAGAGGTATCCGTTCCCTATTTCCCTTTCATCAACAAAGCGAGGCTTATCCATGTCTATTCGCAACCGTACGCCAACCTTGTCGCGCCGCCGATTGCTGACCACGGTCGGCGCGCTGTCCGGTATCGCTGTGTTATCCGCCTGCACAACGCCCGGGCTTCTCATGCAACCCGAGACAACCATTCCAGAATCGCAAGGAGAAACAACCATGAATCACGCAAAGCCCACGATCGTGCTCGTCCACGGTGCCTTCGCCGAGTCTTCCAGTTGGGATGGGGTGATCCAGCGCCTGCAAGCGCAGGGCTACCCAGCCATCGCCGCGGCCAATCCGCTGCGCAGCCTCACTGGTGATGCAGAATTCGTCGCCAGTGTCGTCAAGTCAATCGAGGGGCCTGTTGTGCTGGTCGGCCATTCCTATGGCGGCTCGGTCATTACCCAAGCGGCAAGTGGCCTGGAGAATGTCCATGCCCTGGTCTACGTAGCAGCTTTTGCCCCGGAGGAGGGCGAGAATGCCATTGAGCTTTCGGGCCGTTTCCCCGGAAGCACGCTGGGGGAAAGCCTGCGCCCTGTCATGCTCGCTGATGGTAGCACCGACCTCTATATCCAGTCGGACAAGTTCCACGCCCAATTCGCCGCCGATGTTACAGCCGACAAGGCTGCGCTGATGGCTGCAACCCAACGCCCCGTACGCGATGTTGCCCTGGGTGAGAACGCTGCCGAAATGCCAGCCTGGAAATCGATCCCCTCCTGGTTTGTGCTGGCCGAGCTCGACCAAAATATTCCTCTGGCCTTGCAACACTTTATGGCGGAACGCGCCCAGGCTCGTGAGAGCAGCGAAGTGAAGGGATCCTCACACGCCATCAGCGTCTCGCATCCCCAGGAAGTGGCCGACACGATCCTGCAGGCCGCGGCCAATGTCGAAAGTGCTTTGTATGACACCACCGTAGCGGTGGCAATGTAGAGACAGCTCGTCAAAGTCGCACGAGTTGCAGGTTGCAGGTTCAAAGGTATAACTGCAACTCGTAACCTGCAACTCACAACTCACAAAGGAAAAAATCATGAAAATTACAGTGCTTGGTGGAAACGGTCTGATCGGTTCAAAGCTCGTACAGCGGCTCCAGCGGATGGGCCATGCAGTGGTGGCAGCCTCTTTGGCTTCCGGGGCGAATGTCCTCACCGGCGAGGGTCTGGCGGAAGCCATGACGGGCGCTCAGGTGGTGGTCGATGTGACCAATTCGCCTTCATTTGAGGACAAAGCGGTGTTGGACTTCTTTACAACATCTGGGAACAACATCACTGCGGCAGAAGTAAAGACCGGTGTTAAGCATCATGTTGCCTTGTCGGTTGTGGGCACGGAACGCCTGCCGGAAAGCGGCTATTTGCGGGCAAAACTGGCGCAGGAAGAGCTGATCAAGGCCTCGCCCATCCCCTACACGATCCTCCATTCCACCCAGTTTTTTGAGTTTTTGGGGGCCATTGCCCAGTCTGGCACAGTTGGGGAGGCGATCCACCTGCCGCCCGCGTGCTTTCAACCGATTGCTTCCGATGATGTGGTTGCAGCCCTGGCCGACGTGGTTGTGGGCCCACCCGTGAATGGGATTGTTGAAGTTGCGGGGCCGGAACCGGTCAGCATGGCCGGGCTGGTTGCAGAATTTCTGCGCAAAACCGGTGACCCACGCCCAGTTGTGGCCGATGTCAACGCCCGCTACTTTGGCGCAGTGTTGAATGACCATTCGCTCACCCCAGGCGAGAATCCGCGGCTTGGCACCATTAACTTTGAGACGTGGTTCCGCACCTTCAAACCCAAATCGTAAGTGCTCCAGGCAGCGGGTCGTTGCCCAGCGTGACGGCTCGCTGCAACCGCGGCAATCACACAAAGGAACCCCAACGATGCTCAGCAAACCTTACACCAAACAAGCAACTTTTGGCATGGCGCTGCCCTACTTCCTGGAGGTGGTCGAGGTACAGGAGGGAAGTGTGGTCGCCGATTCGCCAGTAACAGACGAGGAGATCGGCCAGGTGTTTGGGGATCAAACAGTCATTGTCTTTGGCCGGACGCGCGATGGCCAAGTCTGGCGACTGATCTACCCAGATGAGACAGCGTCCTGTTGGGTGATGCCCTGCC
>CAZIRP010000016.1:4098-97022 GCA_964541665.1 uncultured Caldilineaceae bacterium
GAACCGCAAACCATCACAGAAGTGATAGATGGGGACAACCTGCGTATCGAAACCACGCACAATGGCCCGCTGCATATCAGTGGCAATTTCACTGTGTTGAATGGCAAAGGCGAACCGGTCTGGCAAGGGAGCGAGGCGTGGTTCTGTCGTTGCGGGGGGGCAGCCAACAAGCCCTTCTGTGATGGCACCCACAAAAAGATCGGCTTTGTCGCTGAATAATAAGGAAGGGGCCCTTCAATGATCGGCGTGTATACCAGTAAAACCTGATTTCTGGGTAAAATCTTCGAGGGAGACCCCCGCTCCCTCGAAGATTTTATGGGACGATTTCTCACTCGGTGACGGTGAATTGTGCGCCTGTGCTGCGCCCCCACACCTCGTTGAAATACATCATTTCGCCATAAACGGGCAAGACACGATATTCACCCGGGATGGTCGCTCGCACCTGGAAGGTGTATTCGTAGGTGCCAGCGGGCAAGCGAGTGGCAAAAAGGGCCACCCGATCATCCCGCAGATCGGTGTAGCTCGGTGTCCAGAAGCGCCACCCGCCATTCGCCTGCTCGACCGGCGCGAGCGTGGGCCCGCCGATCAAGTCGGATTCGGTCGCCAGGCTCGGGTCGATTGGCTCAACCCCGGCAGGGATCGGCACCTCGATCAGCGCGTGGTAGAGATCCGTCGGCGCGACAATCGTCACAGTCATGCTGATCACATCGCCCACCTGGGCCGAGCTCACCGTTGCGCCCGCTTGCTCAAAGCGGCGATCTACCACCAGCCCGCGATCCTCGGCACTGATCGCCAGGGCATCCAGATAGTAGCGCAGATGGGTGGTGTAATAGAGTTGACCGTTGTCGTTGCTGCGTTCGATGGTCAAACGGTTTGCCTCGTCGCGCAGCAGATCAACCACCGCGGCGCGCAGGGTCACCGGTTCAGCAAGCGTACCCGCGTCCACACTGCCAGTGCCCAAGTCACCCTCATTCAGGTGGACTTGCCATTCGTACTCGCCACTCAGTTCGCCGCTAAAGGCCAACCAATCGGTGAGGGCAATGATCGCCCACGAGTTTTCCTGGGTTGTGGCCCAGTGACCGGCTTCGCGGGCGCTCATCAGCCAGCGCACCACGTTCGGCAATAGGGGATGGTCTGGGTTCAGGCGCACAAACGCGGCCAGGACCATGCTGGTTGTACGCGTATCGGTATTCAGCGTCTGGAAATCGGTGCTCGCTTCGTGCCAGGAAGCGCCGGTCGCGCTGACCTGCGCGGCCCCGGCCAGATCATCCAGCAGCGTGGCAACTTGCGTATTGGCCGCGCCATCTTCGGCAAGCTGCGCGAGTGTCATCGCCAACAAGGCCTGTCCATAATAGCTCAAGCGCTCGCGCTCATCATAGAGCGTGCTGGCCCGGCCTGGATCGCCATGGCCTGTTTCGGCGAGTACAAAGTTGAGGAAGGCCAACTCGTTGAGCAACCAATGCTCTTCCACATCTTTCGGCGCGACAAATTGGCGCTCCAAATAGCTGATCGCCATGGTGAGGGTGCGTTCTGGCACCGCATAATTTTGTTCGGTGGCCTGGTGCAAGCCCCAAACAACATAGGCCGAAATAAAGGGCGAACTTTCTTCCCCAGGCCAGTAGCCCCAACCCCCATCGGCATTTTGGCGGCTGACCAGTCGCTGCACGCCCATGCCCAGTTGATAGGCCAATTGCTCGGCCAGCTCGGCATGGTCAATCTCCACAGCGCGCAAGGCCCGCACCGTAAAGAGATTGGGCAGGAAGCGGCTCACCGTTTGCTCGGTGGATTCGTAGGGGAAATGTTCCAGATAATCCAGCCCGTCGAGCAGACCGGCAGCCAGGCTCGGCTCCAGTGTGACAGCCAATTCGCCTTGATCGGTCGCATCCGCGGGAACGCGGATCGCTTCGACGACCCCCTCGGCAGGGACGACGCCCGCGGTGCCGATTACTTCGGGCGTTTCGTAGCGGCGTACCGGAATTTCAAGCCGCACCGCATCGCTCAATTCGCTGGATTGCGCGGTCATGGTGATCACGACGGTGGCCGCATCCGCATCGACCGCGATGGGCAGTTCGATCGTCTGTTGCGCGCCCGCGGCCAAGGTGGTCGTCAGGATCTGGTCGCCGCCCAGGGTGGCCCCGCTGGCAGTGATTTCGATCCGCAAATCTTCGGCAGCGGCGTCGCTGGTATTGAGCACAACCGCGCCCGCCTGCGCGCGATCCCCAGCGGTAAAGAAGCGGGGCAAGCGCGGCCGGATCTGCAAGGCTTTGGTCGAAACGGTGGCAAAGGTGACATCGCCCACCAGGGTGTCAGCCGAGACCGCTTTTGCGGCCAGTGTCCAGGTGGTGAGATTGTCGGGCAGGGTGACGCTAAAGACAAGTTGCCCCGCCTCATCGGTGACGAGATCGGCCTGCCAGTAAGCCACGTCGAGGAAATCATCGCGGATCTCCAACCCGCGGCCCAGATCACCCCCGCCACCACCTTTGGCCCCTTCGCTCAGTTGCTGGCTGAGCCGATCCTTGTTGATCGCCAACAGCGCGCCGGTGGTCACCCCCAACGGGCGCTCATAGTAGAAGATATCGAGCAAGCTGCGCGTATCCCCAGCGGCCAGCGAAAGCACGGCCTGATCGACCAGGGCCACGCTGACTTCGGCAGTGGCCACGGCTTCCCCGGCACTATCTTGCACCATCAGCGTATAGGTGATGGTATCACCTGGCCGCACATCTTCCGCGGAGGCAGATACATCGATATCCAACGCCTTTTGGCTGGTATCAACATTCAATTGCACATAGCCAACCCGCATGGCTGGCAGCGGATTGCTCTCGTCCACCCCTTTGACCAGGATCACCCCGACAAACAGATTGGGGATCTGTTCCGCATTGATCGGGACTTCGATCAGCGAGCTTGTGCCGGTCAGTTCGATCACGCTGGCCTCGTAGATGCCGCTGCGCTCGAAGGTCAGCAGCGCTTGCACCGTGCCGGTAAAGGGGCTGGGCACAAGGATTTGCGCGGTCTCGCCCGGCTCGTAGCGATCTTTGTCCGCAACCAGGTTGATGCGATCATTGTTGGCGCGCGGCCAGGCCACAAACCCTTGATCCGGGTCGCTGGCGTAGACAAAGATCGCACTGTTGATCGGGTTGCCCGCGTCGTCTGTGCCGCTGGCCACCAGTTGATATTGGCCGCCGCGCGTTGGCGTCCATTCGATCTGCGCGCTGCCCTGGCGGTCGCTGGTAGCCGTGGTGGTGATCACCGGCGTGCGCGCCACAGAGGTCTCCCAGAAATAAGAGCCATCCGCGGCCCGGCTGTAGACACTATTCCACGAGTATTCGTAAACGATCACCGTCAACTCGGCAGCTGGATAAGGCTCACCGGTGGGGGTGATAGTAACCAGATCGACCGTGCTTGGCTCGCCCACAATCACGACATTCTCCTGCGAGCTCAACCCAATGTAGAACTCCCCCCGGTGAACGGGCACTGCAGTGCGCCCGCTGACAAATTGATTGGTCGGGCTCTGCACCGTCACATCAAAAGCCCAAAGCTGGCTTTGCAGCGCATCCTGCAGATCCGCCGGGACTTCGATGACAAAGTTGCCCGCGGCGTCGGTGGTGCCGCTGCCTTCTTCGAGCAGCCCAATGTAGACACCCAGGAAGGGATTGTCCTCGGTCTGTTCGGGATCATACGGGTTGAAGCTGAAGAAGCGATCTTCCGGCGCATCCGCCCAGAAGAAAGTGTAAGGCTCAGCAATCAGCCGCCAGGTGACCGGGGCATTGGCCAGCGCGCCCCCGCTAAAATAGCTGGCGTTGAGCGTAAGGCTAACCGTGTCGCCTTGCACATACTCAGGCTGATCGCTGGTGAGCTCAATCTGGAATTCGGGCCGCCGATACGAAGCTACCTGGAAGCCCACCCCGCCGTAGATTGTGCGATCTGTCACCGGCAGGCGCGCCTCCAAATAATAGTAGCCGGTGACCGCGGTCGGCGCCAGTTCAACCTGACCATTGACTGTACCATTTTCATTCAGCTCAAAGGTGTTTTCGGCAACACTATTGCCTCGATCATCGCGCACCACGATTTCCACTGTTTGGCCCGCGGGCGGCAGCACATAGCCATCATCTTCCAGTACCCGCACAATTCCCTTCCAGTAGACGGTTTGGCCGGGCCGGTAGATCGGGCGGTCGGTGTAAAAGTAGACTTGGAATTGTTCGACGCTGTACCCGCCATTCAGGCCAAAATCCCAGACGGCAATGCCCGTATTCCATTCGCTCGAGACCGCGGCAAATGTTTCCGTGCCCGGTGCGCCCACAACGGCGCGCACCGGCCAGTAACTGGTGTCGGATGTCAAACCCAACGCGGCGCGGGCAATGCCTTCGGCGTTGGTACCGGCTTCGGCCCTTTGTTCGGTATCGACATAGAATTGCACCGGTTGATCGGCCACTGGCTCACCCGTGCGCAGGTCGGTCAGCCAGGCCAGGCTTTCCCCCTGTTGGCTCTTTTTGAGCACCAGATTGTAGTTGCTCAGTACGATCAACACCTGGGTGACATGGGCGCTGGCTTCGGTGGATTGAAGCGTGGCGGGTTGCTCCACTTCCAGCAGATAAAGCCCCGGCGGCAACACATTGCCCGCCTCATCCGTGAGGGTGATGATCTGTTGGCCGGTGATGTTGGGCTCCGCGGTGGCGGGGAGACGCTGGGCCCATACCCGATTGGCGGCGCGGTCGGGGATTTGATAATTCTGCCAGAGGTCGTACTGGTTGGTGCCGCTCAAGGCCAAAAACTCACTGGTCGGTACCCGGAACAGCTCAACGTTCACTTCCTCCACATTGCGATAGTAGAGGCTGACGCGAGTGGTTGTGATCGCGCTGAAATGCGTAAAGCGATCCAAATTGATGCGTGTGAACGGGCTGTAATCCCCCGTGGTGAAGTGGAAGGTATAATCTTCGCCCAGGGAATTGCCATACAAGTCCACAATCTCGCCGCCAACCGTGACCGTGTAGGTGGTATTGGGCTCCTTGAACCAGCTGATCATGGCTTCGCGGTTGTAATCAGCATAATAACTATAGACCTGCGTGGTGGTCACAGTGGGTGAGACCTGCAAATTGGCCAGCACACTGGTGTAGCTGAGCGGCGCGCTAAAGCGGATCGTGACATTGGTATCGGGTGAAACACCGGTTGCCCCATCCAGCGGCGAGATCACCTCGATGGCTGGCAGCGGCACCACTCGGAATTCGCGCTCAAAGGGCTCGCGCACGGTGCCCTGGCGGCTGGCCGGTTGCGCACTCTCGGCCACGCGCGCCCGATAGAGCGCCCCAAACTCAAGCGCATCTGTCGGCGTAAAGGTCAGGGTCGTCTGCACCTCATCCCAGGCTAACTCACCCGCCACCATGATGGGCTCGCCATTATCAATGCGGGTCAGCGAGAAAGCCGCGTTGGTGCTGTCGGGATCCATCGGCTGGCTGAATGAGACGACCACCGGCTGCGTCGGCGCAACCTGTTCGCCCTGAGGGGTCAGATCCAGCACGAGCGGCGCGGCGGTCGAGAAACGGAAGATGGTTGGTTCCGCCAAGGTCTCGCCCTGCAACCCGGTGAGCCCATCCACCGTCACTTGGTAGTCGGTCGAGCCGGCCAGGCCAAGGTCGGGCTGGAAGAGATAGATGCTGGTGTTGAGCCAGCGGCCTTGGCCCGCGACTGCGGGCTCGATGGTGAGCGGGTGCGGCAGATCGGCCTGCTCTGCAGCCGCGCTCAATGGCACCACAGGCCGATTAAAGACAACGACGATTTGGCTGCCTGTGCTGACTTCGCTGGTGCCATCATTGGGCTGGGTGGAAGTGACCTGAAGCGGGGCGAGAGCATTGAAGGCAATGGTCACGGGTGTACCCAAAGATGTACCCGCTACCGAGGCTAACGTCTCGGCAATGGTAAATTCGTAGCGTCGGCCGCCCTCCAAGGGCGCGCTCGGCGTGAAGATCAACCGGTCGTTCTCCACCGTGGTTGTGCCTGGCAATGCGGGCTGAATGGTCAGCGCCTCCGCGGCAGTGGGAGCCAATGGTTGATCAAACTGGAAGGTGACGGCTCCGCCAGCCCAGGCTTCTCCTGCGGCGGGTTCGCTATTCACCACCAGGGGTGGCGTCGCCTCCTGGGCCATCATCGAGCGATTTGGCGCAGCCACAGTAGCGCCGACAAGGCTAAGGGCGAATAAACAACCGACCGTAACAAGCAGACGAATGGCCAATAGGCGACTTAGCATAAGAGTACTCCCAACACACAGATCATGACGCAGCATACACCAATTTTACAACAGATCCCTGACCGATCCCATCGATCAAAGCCCAGGATGATTTAAGCATTCAGGGATAAGCAGGCCCCTTATCCTAGCTGATTTTGCAGCTTCAATTCAGACCAATCTAAGTCATCCTACCAACGATCGGTGAAACCACCAAACTGGGCAAATTACTCAATCTGCGGGTCGGCGGAGACGGTTTGCGGCTGATGATAGCGTTCGACAACGACCAGCGCAACCGGGGAATGAATCAGCTCACTATCCGCAGTCGGTCGGCCCACCAATTCAAAGTGATGGGTACCGATTTCGAGTGTCCACCAACTTTGTAAGCGGGTGGCGTCGGTTGCGCTGGCCAGGACGATGCCATCCTTGCGCAAGGCCAATTCGGCCCAGGGTTGCCCATCCGCAACATAGCCCGCAATTTCGATCCGCTGATTGGTCTGCGGCAACCCGGGGTGGAGCTGATAGGCCGTGTGGGAAGTCGGGCTCCGCAGGATCAACTTGCTGGTCGGCTGCTGGGGCAGCTGGGGTCCGGCAGGCTTTTCGGATAGTGATAAACAGGCGTCTGACCCCTGACACGGCACAATCGGAATGCCCTGGGCAACCATCCATTCGTGGTATTCAGCTGGTAACCGCCAAAAGACCCGTTCGCTGCGCTGGGCCGGTGGCGTAGTCGCGCTGGCCGGTTGTCCAGTGGCCGCGTCGACCAGGATTGCCTGGAATTGATTGTCCGGCTCGGTCGGGACGCTGCCCACAATAAAGCGTTCGCTGCGTGTTCGGGGACAGGTGGGCGTGGGCAAAAGGCCACTCGGCGCGCAAATCGTCGCTTCCGTAATCGTGGCCGGGGCGCGGAATGGGGGTGGCCGAGTCGTGTGCGCGGCCAACATCAGATCATGCCAGATCGGCCCGGCCCCGTCGATGCCACTGACGCCAAACATGGGGGTATTGTCGGCATTGCCGACCCAAACGCCGACTACCCGTTCCGTCGTATAGCCAATCGTCCAATTGTCGCGCCAATCAGTGGTGGTTCCGGTTTTGACGGCCGCGGGGAAAGGCAGTTGCAGCACCGAACCTTCGCCAAAGGCCGGGATCCGCGCGATATTGTCCGAGAGAATATCGGTGATCAAATAGGCCGTGGCTGGCTCGATCACCTGGCGCGTCGAGGTTGAGCGCGTGGCCGCTGGTCGATAGACCCAATCGAGCGTGTTGGCGTCGAGGTCGTCGATGCGCAAAATCGCTTGGGGATCCAGCCGCTGCCCCTGTTGAAAGATGCCAAAGGCCGCGGTCAATTCGAGCAATTTTACCTCACCCCCACCGAGCGTCAGCGCCAGACCATATTTGTGGGTAAAGGTACTGATGCCCGCCTGCGCGGCCAAACTTTGCAGCGTGGGCACACCGATCTGCGCCAGCACCTTGACGGCAGGAATGTTGTAGCTATTGGCCAGGGCCGCACGCACACTCACCGGCCCGTGGAAGGCGCGATCATAGTTGATTGGTGTGTACGGGACATTGCCGCCCTGTTCATCGCTCACATAAAAGGTGGCTGGCAGATCCGCAATGATCGAAGCCGGGGTCAATTGCGGGAAGTGATTGGCCCCGCTCCAGGTTGGATCGAGCGCGGCGGCATAAGTCAACGGCTTGATCGCACTGCCCGGTTGGCGCAACACCAGCGCAGCATTGACATTGCCCTGGATGTTCGAGTCAAAATAATTGGGGCTGCCGACCATCGCCAGAATCTCGCCGGTGGTGCTGTCCAGAATCACCGCGGCGGCATTGTCCACCCGGCGGTTGCGGTCGGTGTGGTTGTCGCACAAGCCTGGCTTGCGGCAGTTGAGCAGATCCAACCGGTGGCGCACCGCGGCTTCTGCCTGGCGTTGCAGATCCAGATCCAGCGTGGTGACAATCCGCAAGCCGCCTTGGCGCAACTGGTCGCTGAACCGTTCGCTCCCAAACCGGCGGGCCAGGAGATCTTGCACATAGATCACAAAATGGGGGGCCTGGATGGCAAAGAGTTGTGACCGATAGCGCAGAGGCTCCGCGGCAATGGTGGCTCGCTCGTTTTCAGTCAGGTAGCCAGCATCGTGCATCAAGCGCAGCACGGTCAATTGGCGCTCTTTGGCCACTGCCGGGTCTTGTAGCGGATTGTAACCGCTGGGGTATTGGATCAACCCAGCGAGCAGCGCGCATTCCGCCCGGCTCAACTGGGCCGCGGGTTTGGCGAAAAAGATTTGCGCGGCGGCTTCGAGACCAAAGGCAAAATTACCATAATAGGTTTGATTCAAATAGAGCGCCAGCAATTCGTCTTTCGTGTAGCGAAACTCAAGCCGGAGTGCAATCCAGGCTTCGCGCAATTTGCGGCGCAGGCTTTGATCATACCGTTCGTGGGGTTCGAGGAGCAGGGTCCGGGCGAGTTGTTGCGTCAACGTGCTGGCCCCGCTGACAATCTCGCCGCCAGCGCGCATGTTTTGCCAGGTCGCCCGCAGAATGGCGATCGGATCAACGCCCGGGTGCTGGTAGAAGCGGCTATCTTCGGTAGCGATGGTGGCCTGAATACAAGCCTGGGGCAGGCTGCTCAGCGAGAGATTGATCTGCTTGCCTGCGTTCGGGTCGATAATTTCGTATAATAAACGACCATTGCGATCCAAAATTTGGGTGGTGGGCAGGACCATGCGCGTTTCGACGGTGCGCAGCGGTGGCAGATCGCCAAAAAGCCACAAATAGAGCGCTGCACCACCGCCGAGCAGCACGGCCACCAGGCTGAGGCTGAACCAGCGCCAGAAGCGTTTCCCTTGTCTTAATTTGGGTGGATTTTGTGCGCTTTCCATACCTCTTTTGAACGGTCCATTCGTGGGCGATGTTCCGCCAATCAACAACCCCGCGACACAAGATGCGCCGCGGGGTTGCCTGACTTATAAAGCAAAGGTGCAGCGAGCCTATGGACCCCAATCGAGCATCTGCTCTTCGACAAAACTGTACTCGAAGGGCAAGTCAATCGGGAGTGGGCGCTGATTGCTGCCATCCGCGCTCATCACCCAGACGCGCCAATCGCCAGCGGCATTCTCGGCGGTCCGATTGCTCAGGAAGACAATGTGTTGGCCGTCGGGGCTCCAGGCCGGTGCCACATTGCTGGGCAACGCATCGACCAGGACGGTGGCCGGGCGTGTCAGTGGACCATAATCCGAACCATCGGGGTTGACCGCGAAGATCTCCCAGTGGCTTGGTCGGCGTTGTTGCAGCACGATCCGCCCGCCCCCCGGCTGCCAATCCGGGTCATGATAATATTGCTGGTAGACATCAAAGTGGACCAGTTGGCTCGGCTCCTGGCTAGTCAGCGTTGTGATCTGGATGCCGCCATCAGAGGCGTAGACGATCCCCGCTTCGTTCCAATCGGGCGCGCTGGCCGTGTCCAACGTGGCGAGATCAAGATAATTTTCGCCATTCAGATCGACGCTCGCCAACCGTGGCCGGACCTCCATCATATAGGGCAGGTCGCCGTCGCCGGGCTTGTCACTCTGACAGTTGTAGCGGCGCATCCGCGAGCTGTAGTCTTTGCATTTGACGCTGATGTCCCAGCGCACAAACACGATCCGCTGACCGTCGGGGCTCCACTTCGGGGCCCAGAAACCATCTCGCTCGCCAAAGACGCGGCGCTCGCCACTGCCATCGACATTGATCACATAGAGGCCGTGGTCGCCGCCACCCCGGGTGAAGGCAACCCATTGCCCGTCGGGGCTGAGGGCTGGGTCAAAGCCGTGGGTCAAGGCGCGCAATTCGCCCGTTGCCAGGTGATAGATGTGGAAGAGGCCACCCGCGCCCGTATGCACGACCAATTTTCCGCTCAAGCCGGTGGGGCCGGTCGAGCGATTGGCGGCAGGGGCAGGCGATGGCGCGGTATTGTTGACTGCGGCAGAAGCCGTAGTCGGGGCTGCTGGCGGTTCCGCCACCGCGACCACGGCTAATTCGTCCAGAGATTCGCTGGCTTCCACATAGGCCGCCGAGACCCAACCACTGGTCTCTTCTAGTTGAATCTGCACCCAACTGCCAGCCGCATTGCGCCCTTGAGCGGTCAGAGTCTCCCCTGCAGCTGCTTTGCCGATGATCCGATAACCAGTGCCAGGGCCATTGCGCACATTGAGGTTGCGAGTGGTCGCGGTCACAGTCACGCTGATGGTCTGCGTTACGGACTGGCTTGCGTTTGTCGGCGCTGCGGCTGCGTCATCACTGGCAGCCGCTTCAGCTTCCTCAGCCTCCGCTGGCGGTGCGTCGTCCGGGGCAGCCTGGGTTGGTTCTGGCGTGGCTGCTGGCACAATGGTGATCTGGGTTGTGGGCAACACGTCAACATTAAAGGCCAAAACATCGTCACGGGCAACCCACCCCTGTTCACCTGTGCTGGTGGTGACCAAAAACCAAGCCCCATCCGCGCTGCGTTCCGTCGCGGTCAAACGTGTGCCTGCGCCCACCGAGATGATCGGCGCCCCATCGCTTGCATTCAGGAGGACAGTGCCAGTGCCGCGCGCCACCAAACTCAGCGCAGGGGTAGTGGGCTCAGCCCCTTGTGCGTGGCCGGACAAAGCCGACCACGAGAAGGTCGCAAGCAGCAAGCAGGTTCCTACCAGGCCACCCGTGATTAGCGAGCGCGTTTTCAACATAAATATACTCATCGGTCGTTTGTTCACTCTGTTTCATCATCCGCTGCTGAATCGTCTGCCGCTTCGTCATCCGCTGCTTCGTCATCGGTTGCCTCATCCTCCGACGCTTCAGCGTCTGCGGGCTCATCTGCCGAGGCTGAGTCCAGGAAGGAGGCTGTGGCGCTCATGCCTGGCTTGAGATCGGCCACTGATTCATCGGTCAGGCGGATGACCACCGGGAAGGAGATCGAACCGGTCGCGGTGTTGCCTTGCGGAGAGATTTTTTCGACCTCGCCATGATAAACCTTGTCTGGCAACCCATAGACCGAGACTTCGGCTGCCTGCCCAACTTCGACCTGGCCAATATCAATCTGTTCGACATTGACGATCGCGCGCAAGCGGCTGACATCGGCCACGGTGGCAATCACGGTGCCGCTGCTGCCTTGTTGGCCCAACTCTACATTCACCTCAAGGACAACCCCATCCACCGGGGAAACGACACGCGCATTGCTCAGATTGAGCTTGGCCTGTTCCAAGTCAATTTGCGCGGATTGCACATTCAGCTCCGCGGTGCGGATGGCCGCGGCTTCGTTGCCTTTTTCCAGCTCGGTCAGCGTGGCTTCGGCTTCGGCGAGGGTTGCCTGCGCGGCTGCTAACTCAGCGGGCGTGGGCTTCTTGAGCAATTCGTTGAGGGCGTTCTGGGCCTGTTGGGCCGAGGCAATTGCCCCTTGCAATGCGGAGGTGCGGGCAGGTTTCACCAGCTGATCATAGGCTGCTTTGGCCGATTCATACACGATGCTGGCGCGCTGCAAAGCTGCACCCTGGCTGGAGGCTCCGGCATCCGGCTGCCAGGCGATGCGGTCATATTCCCGCTGGGCTTGTTGCAGATCGATCTCTGCCTGTTTGAGCGAGGCACTGGCTTGGGTTAATTCCTCGGGTGAGGGGCCAGCCTGAAGCTCATTATAGGCCGCCCAGGCTGCTGCCGAGCTTGCGCGTGCCGCTTCGAGTGCTTCCTTGGTGGGGCCAGCTTCGACCAGCGCTAATTGCTCTTGGGCGGAAAGCAGATTGGCCTCGGCCAGGGCAATATCACTCGGCTCGATCGCTTTGGAGGCCTGTTCGAGCGCCAATTGTGCGCGCTCTAAACCAAGATCAGCCTGTTGCACTGCCCATTCGAGATGTTGGGTATCCAGCGCGATCAGCAGATCCCCGACTGAGACGCTATCGCCTACTTCTACAGCAACTTCAGCGACTGTCCCGCTGGTCATGAGGACGATCTGCCGCTTGCTGACCAGTTCAATGGCGCCAACCGCGCTGACCGGCGTGGCCGGGGGGACAGTTTGCAGCGTGCTGCTGAGCGTGTTGACCGTTGGGCTTGCCAGCGCATCGAGTTGCGCCGTAGCGCGCCAAAATAAGAAGCCGGCGGCGGCGACAAGGGCCAACATCATGGCCGACATACTCCAGCGTAACGCACGTTTCATCTTGGTTGCTCCCTTCATTGCTCTACAGCATGATAACAACAGTTCAGCCAGCCAATGCAGGTGTTGAGGGGTGGCTGTGGTACGGGTGAATTGTGGTAGCGAACGGATAAAGTTGAGTTTTGCCCATTGCCTAATGGTCGCAGGGTTTTGTTCAACGAGAGCGTAGTGATTGCCGCGCAGGTACGCGGGCGACAATCGCATGGTGTTGGTGTTCTGACCGTAGTGTAACCTACTTGGTTTTTATCTGAAAATCTGATGGCGGTTTCGGCGGCAAGCGGGTGAGGTGCTGATCCCCTTGCCAGGGCCGACAAGGGGGGTGACCTGTATGGGCTATCTGCCCGCCGGCGTGGCGGGGAAGCGAGTTGGGGCCAGGGCGTCGTCTGCGGCGGACGAATGCCCTGGCGCACCAGGTGGGTTGATCACCCTGAGGTTTCCTGGGCTGGTCTGTGCCGATCTCCGCGTTGCCGGGCGCGCTCGCGGCGTTCGTGGCGCTCGTTGCGCAGCTGAACGCTGAGCGATTGCGCGGGCCCGTTGCGCAATACATTGATCATCTCGGCCATGATGCAGACACCGATTTCAGCCGGTGTACGCGCCCCGATGTCTAAGCCAATGGGCGCGTAGACACGATCAAACTTGGCCGCGGGAATCCCTTGTTCGCGCTCCAGCAGCTCAAAGACCGCGCGGATCCGCCGCTGGCTGCCGATCATGCCGATGTAGGCCACCGGGTCATCCAGCACTTCGAGCAGCGACTCGATATCATATTGGTGGCCGCGGGTCACCAGGACGATGTACGTGTGATTGTCAAAAGTCGGGCGCCCCCCGCGCAATGCCTGGAGTTCCGCGCGAAAGGGGCCGGCGATCACTCGGTCGGCCGTTGGGAAGCGCGCCTGATTCGCATACTGGGGGCGGTCGTCCAGCACAGTTACTTCAAAATCGTTGATTTTGGCAATGGCGGCCAAAGGTACTGCAATATGCCCGGCCCCAACGATGATCAGGTGGGGGGGCTGGGCCTGTACCTCGACCATCACTTTGAATGTGCCGGTCGAGGTCGTGTAGTCATAATGACGATGGGCCCGATCCAGCAAAGCCTGGCGCGCATCGTGCAGCACTTGCTCGTGCAATTCACCGAGTTCGAGATCGCCCACCGGCGCGCGTTGCGGATCAAGCCAGAGCGCATAGTGGCGGCCAATTTGCGCGGCCCAGGCGTCGGTCGCGCTGGTGACACTGAGCAGCGCGACCGATTCCCGCGCCTCAATCGAGTCGAGGATCGCTTGTAAGACCGCTCGCTTCATTCGTCCGCATCCGCCTGCCAGCGTTCGACATAGACATTCATGATCCCGCCGCAGACGCCCAGGCTATTCATGCTGATCGCCTCGGTGAGGTCTACCTGTACGTTGCGCGCTTCGCCATCCTGGATCACATCCAGCCCGGCGCTGATCACATCTGCTTCGCCGCACCCCCCGCCAATCGTCCCCAGATGTTGCCCAAAAGGATGGATGATCATCTTGGCCCCGACTTCGCGCGGCACGGACCCTTTGACATCGGTGATGGTGGCGACCGCGACCGTCAGTCCTTGATCCAACAAGTGGTTGAGGCGATGATAAATTGTCGTAGACATGAACTTCCTCCTGGAATTCTTATATTTCGCGCCACATGATCAGCAGATCAGCCCGCGGCTGCCTTGCGTTGCGCAAACTCGGCGGGCGTATCCATATCATGCAAGATGGCGTCGGTGTTAACAGTAACGTAAACAATCCGTGCGTGATGACGCGCGACCAGGGTGCGCAGGGTTTCCTCCCCGGTCAGCGCCAGAAGCTCGGGCCAGAGTGCACGCGGCATATAAAATGGATGGCCGCGGCGCATCGCAAAGCTGGGGATCACCAGCGCATCCGGCGTGGCTTGGGCCTGGCGCACAATTTGGCGCAAGGTGGCCACGGGGATGTGGGGCTGATCGCCCAGGGCCAGCAAAACCCCGGCGCACTCTTGAGCAGCCAGGGCGTGTAACCCAACCTGATACGAACTGAGCATTTCTGCTGTCGCATAGTCAGCGTTATGAACAGTCTGGGCGGTGGTACCGCTTACAGCCGCGGCCACTTCGTCGTGACGATGGCCTGTCACCACCAGGATCGGCGCGGCCCCAGCCGCGTGCAGATGATCGACCACGCTGGCGATCACCGTACTGTTGCCCCAGGGCAAAAGTTGTTTCGGCGAGCCCATACGGCGGCTTAACCCGGCCGCGGCAATCACCGCGCCGATGGGGGGCAAGGGTGGTTCGATGCTCATAGGCATGAATGATACTCTACACTAGAGAAACCAGGCTCCTGGTAAAAGCCTGGTTCGGGATAAGTCATGCTTCTGCGAATGGTACGTACCTAAGCATCTTCCGGCAATCGGACGCGGAATTCCGGATCCCACTCGTCAATGTAATAGCTGAACAAGTCAACCAACCGGGGCAACACTACATGGTGTGCGTAAGGATAGCTTGCCCGGTGGATCGCGGCCAAATCTTTGCGGAGTTCGGCCAGTTTCTCGCTGGGCTTGATCTCGACGATTTCCGCGAGGGTGACACCGCTCCCCGGCTCGCGCAGGGTGATCGTCCCCCACGGGCTTTGAACGTTGATCCGCAACTGTTTGAGCATGCCCAGGATCCAGTCAAAATAGACCGGCGGATTGACACCCAGCTCAAGCCGTTTCTCGACCAGGTCGCGATGGGTGACCGGGCGTTCGGTGACCGAGGCAAAGGGCATGTGAAAGATCAGCGCCCGATCGGTCAGCTCGTACCAGTTGGTGGAGCTGAGCGGGGTGGCATTGACGCTGGCCATAAACGAGCGAAAAAATGCTCCGAAGAGCCCACTCCGGCCCAGACTGTAGACGGGGCGCTCTTTAAGCTGCGCCACCCGCGCTTTGGCTTTGTCGGATAGAGTCTCTTCCGCATCGTTGCGTTGCTTGACCCGCTCCCGAAATTCCTCGGCCTTGCGCACCGCTTGGCGCGGCGGGTAGTGCAGAAGTTCCTGGGCCATCTGTTGGGTAAGTGGATCTTCGATCCGCCCAAAGCTCCCGGGGTACCTCCGCAGGATCTCGCGAATTTGCCGGAGCGCTTCATGATCAGCAGGCGTGAGTTCATCTCGTGCAGGCATTGTACTTTCCTCTGTCGCAAACCGACGCCAACTGCCAGTCTATCACTCTTCGCTCGGAATTGCCAACACCCAGCCAACCACAATTACGTTCGGGTTTGTCTCAAGTTGTGGATATTTGATCTGATTGGCCTGCACCAGTTTAGGCACACTCAGGCTATATTTCTGCGCGATCATCGCCAGGCTTTCACCGGGCCGCACCTGGTGTTCGCGCACGGGCACGGTGGGCGTCCCTTCGATCACCGGGCCACCTTGCGGCTCCCCGGACGATTCGTCCCCTTCAGGATCGGTGCTCGGTGGCAGGTAAGCGATGCTGGGCCATTCGCCCGTCCCGTAGACGGTGAAGGGATTCTCCGCGGTGTAATAGCTGCCCCCGGTGAGGCCACGCGCCGCGGTGCCGTTGACCTGGATCACCACCGAGCTGCGGAAGTTATCGATGCTGCACGCCAGCCGCCATTCTTCATAGCGCTTCAATTTCCAGCCACCGCCGATCGAGGCTACATCGCAGGTGACTCCTTGCGGAATATCGCGTTTGTTCATGACGTTGCTGTTGTCGGCGATATTGCCGCTCGTATTGTATTTGGTTTGCACGAGCGTTGCCCATAGATCCAGCGCGTTGGGCTTCAGATTCAGCATCGGGTCGCTGACCTCGGGCGCGGGTGTGCTACCGGGTATGGGGGCAGCATAACCCGATTGCGCATCACCATTGTTTGACTCGGGGCCGCTGAGCATGCCAAAAACAGGCCCAGCCGACGCTGTATAGGGGCCATTATCAATCGATAGACGCATCAGCGAACCAGTGACCCGATCCACCTCGCGGGCCATGCGGGTGCGGGGCAGGGTATCCAAAACCTGGCTGAAGATCCAATCCGCCGTAAAGATGGCCACGCAACCCAGCAGAAATGCCAGGGCTGCCAACACCAAGACCCCGCGCACCAGTGACCAAATGTCCCAGGTGATCTTCCCCAGAACCAGGGGTACGATGCGGAAGAAAAAGAGATAAACAATCGATAAAGCAACGATCACATAAAACGCGCCTGCGATCCAGCCCAAGGCATCGGTAATGCTACCCATGGTGTCTTGCCCCCTTCGTTACTGCAATTGCACTGGCAAATTCATATAAGAATGATAAGTTCTAGCGCTATTGTTGCACCCACCACCCCAACCGCTGGGCGGTTGGGTCGGCGAAAAGTGTAATCCAGCTCTGACAATCGTACCCTTGACGCGTGTCAAAAGCCTGACAACGCTGATTGATCGGCCATCGATGGTCGAAGGCCATCAAGCCTGAATCGGCGGCGCCAACGGCAAAGATCTGCTGCGTCCGTTTTAGGCCAGCGATCTTGGTCGCTGTGTTGCCGTAACCGGTAAAGATCGGCACAATTTGCACGCCCGGCACCGTCAGATCGCTGCTCTCTTTGAGGTTGTGAAAGACATTCCACAGCACGAGCACGCCATCCCCGCTCAGCCCTGCCTGTTTGCGACCTGCCGCGAGCTGGCGGGCCAATGCTCGGACATCGTCGGCGTGTGCGTTCTCGACATATTCCAGATCGATGGCGATACCGTCCAGACCAAACTCGCTCAATTGGTCGATCGCCCGGGCTGCCAGCTGAAAATTTTCGCCCACATCCAGAATCACCATGCCCTGCTCTTGGTGCATGGCGGTGAGCAATTGCCGGGCTTCGCCGAGCCCAAAATGACCTGCCAGCCGCGGGATCACCACCGGAATGGGGGAGGTCCCGCTCAGACGTTCGATGGCCCGCTGCCAGGCCAATCCCTCGCTGACGATCTCATCCACGTCACAACTGCGGCCCAATGTCCCAACGCCACTGCAGGGCATCCCCCAGACCGCGCTGTACCTGGCTCCGCTCTGATAACCGCCCCCCATCAAGGGATAGACGCCATAGCGCCAGTAGGCGATCAGCGTTGTCGGGGCGACTCGCTCTTCGGCCATCCACACCGCAAAGGCGGTGGATGAGCCACACAGGAGCGCGGGGGCAATGAAGATCAGCGAGAGATAGAGCCAATGGCGTTTGCGCCAGGCAGAATAACCATCGGGTTCCGTGGGGGATAAATTGAGGAAACGATGGAGCCAACCGCCTGCTCGCTGGGTCGCTGCGACAGCCATTTGGGGGCGCAAAAAGAGTACGAGTGCGAGCACCAACAACAGGATCCCGACTGCGCCCTGGCCGCTGAGCAAGAGACTGGCGTAAGGCGCTACCCCGTTGAGCGGATTGGCTTGCTGCGTCGTCTGTTCGGCAGTAGCTGCACAAAATTTGCAATAGGTAACCGCTGTGCGGCTAAAGAAACGATCATTGCGTAAGCGGCCTTGTTGTGCGTGGCGGATCTCCCAGTGAACATGGGGCCCAAAGCTGGTCATGCCTGTCCAGCCCACTCGCCCTAAGACTGTCCACGGGGTCACCCGTGCCCCGATGTTTACCCAGATTGTGCCGTCGCCTTCGTCCATCAAATGGGCGTAGAGACTGCTGTAGCCATCGCCATGGTCGATCAGGGCCCAACACCCATACCCACCGGCATTGTTGCATCCTGCGTAAGTGACCTCGCCGGTTGCCATGGCATAGACCGGCGACCCGAGCGGCACAGTGAGATCCCAGGCGTTGACTGAACCGCGGCGCAGATGATCGTGCTCATCCGACGAGAGCAGTGGGTTGGCAACTGGGACCAACCACTTGCCATCGCGTGAAACTGCTCGGCCTCCCAGCGCGGGCCAGAATTGAGCAGCAACCGGCGCGGGAATGGCTAGCAAGCCGAGTATCAGCAAAAAAATGTGCAAGCATCGACGCGATATCATCTAAGGGCAGTTAGCATTTCAAAATTCGCTGGCAAGTTTAACATCTTTCCCTCCTGTAATCAAGAGGGAAAATATCTGATGACATAATAAATTTCAAAAATTACTAAAAATACAAAATATATTACCAATCGCTTATGCGGGCTGCTGACTATCGGAAAATTGATAAATTCGTCCCTCGCATTCAGCCCCTCGGTGGGTGAGTTGTTTTATGGGCGATCCAAATTGCTGTTTGGGGCAAATTTCGGATAGCAAATAGTGGATCGTCGGCTGGCCAGGTGGTCTCAGCCAACAAGGGCGGTACCTGGGGCTCGACCAGGCGCACCTGCTGAAAGCCTGCCGCATGAAACAGTTCCCACCATTCGCTGATCGTATAGTGATAGTGCTGCATCTGTACCGACGTGCCAGGAAAGCGCCAGCGGATCGGCGTGTGCGCAAAATAGCTGCGAGCCGGGTAAGGAGTTGCCTCGTCCTCCTCCTCATCGAAAAAGCAAGCCCGCAGCGGGTGATCCATGCTGCACACCAGGCGCCCATTTACCTGCAAGCGCTGCCAACATGCCGCAAGGCAAGCCTGCAAATCCGCCAGATAAGGCAACAGATAGGCGGCAAAGATCAGATCCCACGGTGTGTCAGGCCAGGCCGCCGGTTGTGTGGCATCGCCTTCCACAAAGGTGACCGGCAAGTGGCTGGCCCGCGCGCGCTGGCGGGCATGGTCAAGCTGGCGAGTGCTGATATCGAGCCCGGTAACCGTTGCGCCCTGGCGAGCAAATGCCAGACTCGTCTGGCCGCCACCACAGCCTAATTCCAAAACCGTCAGTGAGCGGACTGGCCCCAGCAAGTTGAGGTCACGTTCGGTCGCTGCCCAGGGCCCATATTCGATGTCCGCTGAACGCTCGGCCTGATTTGCCTGATAGGGGGCCGCGGCGGCATCCCAGGCGCGCTTTTGGTCAAACATAGGCATAGTTTTGGCTAAAATCATCGGCTAATTCGTATAGCCGCATGAACTCGGCAAAGAGTTGATGGCGGACAGGCTGGGGCAGGGGCGGTTGAAATTGGGCACTGCCAATCATCAACGCCTGGACCATGCGACTCATCAACTGGACTCGCGCTTCGTCTCCCAGGAGTTGGCTACACAACGAACGGGCGCAGGCCAATCGTTGCTCATCAATGCGTGCCTGGACTTGCCGGACTTCCCGATCCTGCAGGGCCCAGGCGCGGAAGGCCACTTCGAGTTCCGGTGGTTCAGTCACCGCGGTGGTGAATAACTGGGCCATGCCCGCTGCGGGGGTGATGGCCAGCGTCGTAACTGCGTTCATCCGCTTGATGGTCCGCTGCTCTATAAATTCGAGCAAGGCTGCCTTATAGCCTGGTAACCCTTGAAAATGGTGGTAGAACGAGCCTTTGGTTAAGGAGAGCGCGGCCGTCAACCGTTCGATGGTGAGGGCTGGCGCGCCCTGAGTTGCTACGATCGTAAGCCCGGCCTCGAGCCAATCTTGTTTGGATGTTCGTGCCATAGGTTGCCCAATCGGTGTCAGTTGATGGCGGCACGCTGCTGGCAAGTGATCAACAGCGTACAGCTTCTCTTGATGCAGCGTTTATCTGCGTATGTGGCCAGTTGGCGCAGAACTATTGGATAGCCACTCGACTGCTCTGCCCAGTACTTATAGAGAAATTAAATAGAGATCGCACAAATAGCGAGCAAGTAGGTGCGGTTTTTAACCGCATATTCTGGCCCTAGCCTACCTGTGCGGTTTCTAACCGCACCTACGATTTATGCGATATTTATCTGGTTTCTCTATTATCTCAAAAATCTCTGTGCCACACTGGTTGGGCTCCCTTTGTTCATGGGAGCCACAACTGATTTTTGAGATGACTTCTAGTATGGCGGGCATCCTATACCATACCATATGGTTTGTCAATCATCGCATAGTCATCGGGTCTGCCGGAGATTGAGGTCTATTCGCAAACCATACCGTATGGTGTGATTTGGTGACAGATCGCATAGTCAGCGAGAATTGGGGCGGAGAAATAGCAGGGGGAGGATGAAGTTCATTGCTCGAAAAGTCTGTTGTCGTATAGTCATCGGGCTCGTGTTAAGTGAGGCGTCCTGTAAATTCGAGCACCGGCTGATAACGTGATCCGGGAGGACCCAAAAAGCGAGAACCCGACCCCGCCGTATGGCAAGATCGGGTTCTCTCAGCGCAAGAGGAGAAGGAAGAGGAAGTTCAGTCAGCGTCAACAGAATTGCTCGATTCCTGTTGGTCGATCAGACGAGCTGACAACCAACGTCAATGTTTCGAATCGAGCAGTTGTGTTGCGAAGGGGAAAAAAGTTTGTCTGCTCTGCATATATAATCGTAAATTCTGGCCAAATCCTTCGCGCCAATCGGACAAAATTCTAAATTTCTTCAGAATCTTTGTAAGTCATTCGGCCTCAAGGCAATGTGTGACAAGTTGAATGTGGGAACCATCCATTTGCTGATGACGTTTGCTGCATGTATCGAAACGATTCCCAGGAAGCGCTTCCAATCGTTTCATCGTTGTTCCTGGCTCTACCCCGAGTTCTTAAACAAGGAGAGATCCATGCGTAACGGATTTACCGTCGGTCAGATCGCCCGAGCTTTGCGCTGCCATGAACGGTCGGCGCGGCTCTATCTGCGCGAAGTGAATGCTGCTATCGACCACTATGCTCAGGATGTCAGCGAGTTTATCGACTTGGCCACCGTCGTCGCACTCTATCGGCGTCATCAGGGTGAACGACTCGCCCAAAGATTGATCCCCTTGTTGCAGTTAGCCGCTTAGCCCATCTACCCTCAATCGCTTACACAGAACGCCCGGCCAAACACCGGGCGTTTGTATTTGGCTGGCTCGCCAACTCCGATTATGATCGAGCCTATGGCTACGATCCGACTGCATGAGGTGAGCAAGACCTTTCCGGGCGCATCCGCACCTGCGCTCAAAGCATTGACGCTGACCATCCCCCACGGCGAGACGGTCGCGGTGGTTGGCCCGTCCGGGAGCGGTAAAAGTACTTTGTTGCGCGTGATCGCCGGGCTTGAAACCATCGACAGTGGGCAGATTTTTTACGACGACCGCGAGATGAGCGCGGTGCCGCCCAAAGAACGCCATATTGGCATGGTCTTCCAAAACTATGCGCTCTATCCCCACTTTGCCGGCCATGGCAATCTTTCTTTTTTCTTTCGTCTGCGCAAGAGCACCGACGCGGAAACCGAAGAGCGCATCCGCATCACCTCGCAGTTGATGGGCTTGGGCTTCGAGGAGTTGCTCAAACGTAAACCCGGCACACTCTCCGGCGGTCAGCAGCAGCGCCTGGCCATTGGCCGCGCCATTGTGCGCAATCCCCAGTTGCTGCTAATGGATGAACCCCTCTCGAACCTGGATGCAAAGCTGCGAACCCAAACGCGCATCGAGATCAAGCGACTTTTGGGCAAATTTCAGATCACCAGCCTTTATGTCACGCACGACCAGAGCGAGGCCATCGCACTCGGTGACCAAATCGCTGTGATGCGCGCCGGGCAGATCGAGCAGCTCGGCCCAATTCACACGCTGCTGGATGCCCCGGTCAATGCCTTTGTGGCTGGCTTTATTGGCACGCCACCGATGAATCTGCTGCGCAATGGCGTGGTCGGGGATGGGCAGATTGACGTGGCGGGGCAACAGATTCCCCTGCCGCCTCGCCTCCGTTCGCTGCTCTATCGGGAGCAAGCAGTGATCGTCGGCATCCGCCCGGAAGCGGCGACATTGTGGCAAGCGGGGCTGGAGCAAGCGGGTGTGCGCTGGTCGGCCCGCGTCGAAGCCACCGAGCTGGATCTAGGGCGGCGCATCCAGTGGCTGCATTGTGTGCTTGGCGCAGAGCGGGTGGTGATCAGCGCAGCGGTGGAGCAGGCGATAGCGCTGGGCGAGGCGGTCGAGCTTTGGTTCCCCTTCGATCAACTCTTTGTGTTTGACGCGACAACCGGATTGCGCATCGGTGGCGAAGGGGCTGCCAACCAGCCTGAATAATTGGATAAGCCTCAAGGAAATTGAACCACGAAGCACACAGAGAACACGAAGTTTTTCTTCGTGAGCTTCGTGCCCTTCGTGGTGAAAAAGGTTCTGGATAACCCGTTCACCAATGTTTCGTGGATAAGCGTCGAGGGAATTGAACCACGAAGCACACAGAGAACACGAAGTTTTTCTTCGCGAACTTCGTGCCCTTCGTGGCGAAAAAGGCTCTGGATAACCCGTTCACCAATGTTTCGTGGATAAGCGCCGAGGAAATTGAACCACGAAGTACACAGAGAACACAAAGTTTTTCTTCGCGAGCTTCGTGCTCTTCGTGGTGAAAAAGGTTCTGGATAACCCGTTCACCAATGTTTCGTGGATAAGCGTCGAGGGGATTGAACCACGAAGCACACGAAGAACACGAAGTTTTTCTTCGCGAACTTCGTGTTCTTCGTGGTCCAAAAGGCTTTAGATAACCCGTGTAATCTGTGGATTGTCTTTAATTATAGACAAAGGCGGGCTTGGCCGAGGTCGTGGCCGCGCCGGTCGCCAAAACAGCGCGGACAGTATTCAGCGTCCTGGCAACATCGTCCGCGCTGATGTGATAATTCAGCACGGCGCGTAATCGCTTTGCCCCCGACGCATTGATCAACACGCCTTGCTCGGCCAAACCGCGCGAAAGTTGCGGCGCGCTGATGTCGGGCCGGTCGACCTCGAAAAAGACCAGGTTGGTTTCGACTGTGGCTGGGTTGATGCGGATGCCTTCGATCGTGGCCAACCCCTGGGCCAATGTCTGCGCATTCGCATGATCATCGGCCAGCCGCTCGACCATCTCGGTGACCGCCACAATGCCCGCAGCCGCGATCACCCCGGCCTGGCGCATCCCGCCGCCGAGGATCTTGCGGTTGCGCCGCGCCTTGCGAATAAAGGCCGCGCTACCCGCTACCAACGAGCCAACTGGCGCGCCCAACCCTTTGCTCAGGCAGACCGACACGCTGTCGGCCTTTTGCACCAGCCGCGCGGGCGAGACATTGGCTACCACCGCCGCATTCCACAACCGCGCCCCATCCACATGCAACGCCAGCCCGTGCTGCTGGGCCAGATCGCCGACCGCATCTGTATAGGCCGCTGACAGCACGCGGCCGCCGCAGAAATTCTGCGTGTTCTCCAGGCAGATCAACCGTGTGGCCGGGTAATGTTCGTTATCGCTGCGGATTGCCGCTTCGATCTCGGCCAGATCCAGCGTACCATCGGGCTGATTGGCAATGGTATGCGGATGCACCCCGCCCAGCGCGGCAGTTCCCCCTTGTTCGGAGCGAAAGATGTGCGCATAATCGCCGAGGATCATCTCATCCCCGCGGCCACAATGGCTCAGCACCGCGATCAAGTTGCCCATTGTGCCGCTCGAAACAAAGAGCGCGGCTTCCATCCCCAACAGCTCCGCAACCAAGGCTTCAAGCCGATTGACTGTCGGGTCTTCTCCGTAAACATCATCACCGACTTCGGCCTCAGCCATGGCCTGGCGCATTGCCGCCGTGGGCCTGGTGACCGTGTCGCTGCGCAGATCGATGACTTGGCTGTTACTCGCCATTCCTGCTTCTCCTTATGAGAGAGTAGAGTCTGGAGGCTAGAGACTAGAGACTTTACTCAGTCTCCAATCTCCAGACCCCAATCTCTAGTTTTTACGACGGCATATCGACGACAATTTTGATGGCTCCCTCGTCGCGCGTGGCTTGCAGCTCGTAGGCGTCCAGCACTTGCTCGAAGGGGAAATGGTGCGTGATCATCGGCGCGACATTGGCCTCGCCGCGGGCGATCAGGTCGATTGCCAGCCAGGTGCATGATTGATTGGGGTCGCTGGTGGCCCCGACAATGGTGCGGCTCAAAACACATTTGCGGAAAAATTCCGAGAAGGGAAATTCCATGTTGCTCAGCCGGGGCACCCCAAAAAAGAGGATGTTGCCATGGCGTTTGACCATGCTGACGGCCAGGCGGATCGAGTCAGCCTCACCCGCGGCTTCGATCACCACATCGGGCAATTCGCCGCGCAAAATCTCGCGCACGCCTTCAATCGCATCAGCCTGCGCGTTGTGGACGGTGTGCGTGGCACCATAATGTTGTGCCGCGGCCAGGCGATGGGCTTGCAGATCGACCGCGATCACGGTGCGGGCACCGAGCCGCCGCAGCATCCAATCCCACCAGAGCCCGGCCGAGCCTTGGCCGATCACCACGACATTCTTGTCCAGCACGGGTGATGGCAGGTGTTTGCTGGCGTAGATAATGGTGCCGAGTTGCTGGGCTTGCAACAGGTGATCCAACGGTTGGCCGCTGGGCAAAACCAATACATGATCTTCGCGTGCGAGGTAATATTCGGCCATCGCCTGGTTGTTGGGGGCCAATGTCAGCGCCAGGTCGCCCACACGGATCGACGAATTCTCCACGCCGACCGCTTCCACCACGCCAACCATCTCGTGGCCGCTGGTGCCAACTGGTAGCGGATAGGCATGGGGAGCCGAAAAATAGATCGAATGATAATCACTGCCGCAGAGCGAAACCTGTTTAGTCCGCACCAGCACATGCCCCGGCTGTAATTCTGGCTTTGGCGTTTCGACAATTTCGATCTGACCGGGGGCTATTACCTGTGTTGCACGCATGGAGTTCCTTCCTCATCCTCAGTTTGATCTATTGCAGTAAAATTATGGCGGGTGGTCACGATGAGTTGCTGCTATTCAGAGGCTGGTCGACCACCGGATTTCTGACCACAAAGAAGCACCTTCATCTGCTCGGTGTTCTTCGTGGGTTGAAGCATTTTATGCATGATGACTGCCCGCTGCCCAATGCTTCCCGTGAACCTGGTTTCCCTTGGCTTACTTCCCAAGATCAAAGGCGCGTTGATAGACTTGCACGTAGCCATTGTAATCAATATCGCGCGGGTTGCCGATGGTCTGCGGATCATTGGCGGCCAGTTCTGCCAGATAGGGAATCTGATCTTCGCTAAAGCCGAGTTGCTGCAGCGACGGAATGCGCAAATCCTGGATCAAGCGATAGACGGCCTCGACCGATTTTTCAGCGGCCTGCCACACCGAGAGACCGCGAATATCTTCCCCGAGGGCCTGGGCAATGCGGGCAAATTTTTGGGGTTCACCCATGTAGTTGTATTCCATCACCGGGCCGAGCAGCCAGGCGGTCAAAGGGCCGTGGGGCACCGTGGTGAGCACGCCGCCCGCGGTCTGGCTCATGGCGTGGGCCGCGCCCGCGCTTTCGGTGCCGTAGGCCATGCCGCCGAGCATTGCCGCCATGCACATTTTGTAGCGGGCAGTTTGGTTCTGGCCCTGGGCATAGGCAACGCGCAAATGATCGCCGACATATTCCATGGCTTGCAACGCCACCGCGTCTGGCCAGGCTTGCGCATAGGCACAAGTGTAACATTCGATGGCGTGGGCCAGGGCGTCCATGCCCGTACCCGCGGTGACCGGCGCGGGCAAACCCAGCGTCAACAGCGGGTCGATCAGCGCCACGTGCGCACCGATCAACGGGGTGCCGCCCACATTGTATTTGATCTTGCGCGCCGGGTCGGTGATCACGGCCCAGAGTGTGACTTCACTGCCCGTGCCCGCAGTGGTGGGAATGGCAATCATCGGCGGGATGCGCTGGGTGATCGGGTTGGGGTCGGCCCATTCATACGCGGCAATCGAGCCGCCATGTTGCGCGACCACACCAATCGCCTTGGCGGTGTCGAGCGAACTGCCGCCGCCGAGGCCGATCAACCCGTCGCAGCCTTCGCGCTGATAGATCTCCGCCCCCTGATCGACCAAGGCAATCGGGGGGTTGGCAATCACCTGGTCGAAGGTCACAAAATCCACGCCACTGGCGCGCAAAATATTGCAGGCTTCATCCAGCAAACCCGCCCGCACCAACCCTTGATCGGTCACAACCAGCGGGCGCTTCATGCCCAGGGCCGTGGCTTCCTCCGCGAGATTCGCCAGCGCGCCGAGGGCATGTTTGACAACAGTGGGAACAGTGAACGAGCGGAGATTTACCATAATACCTCGTTGTGAAACTTGATGCGTGAAACGTCAAACGTCAGTCGTCATTTGTCGGTCGTCAAGTGAAAGGCTTCGATGGCCGCGAAGAGACGTTCCAGGTCGGCCTCGGTGGCTTCGCCCATGTGGGCAATGCGGAAGGCTTTGCCCTTATAGCTGCCATAGCCATCGGAGATTTCCATTTCCAACGTTGCCAGGTACTCGTTGAGCTGGCCGATGGACGTTTGGCGGGTATTGGCCACATTGGTCACGGTGGGCGAGCGATAGCCTTCCTCGGCCATCAGCTGATAATCTTGCTCGACAGCCCATTGTTGCGTGCGTTCGGCCATGCGTTGATGGCGGGCAAACCGCGCGTCCAGGCCTTCGGCGAAGATGTGATCCAACTGGACGCTCAGCGCACGCATCAACGAGATTGCCGGGGTGGCCGGGGTGGTGCTTTTTTGCAGCGACTTCTCCAGGTTGAGAAAGTCAAAATACCAGCCGCGGCCCTTGACGCTTTTGGCCTTTTCCAGCAGGCGATCGCTGACCGCGCAGAAAGCGAGGCCGGGCGGAACTGCCAGACATTTTTGCGCCGAGGTCAGACAGAGATCCAGCCCCCATTCATCCACGGGGATGCGCGTACCCCCAAACGAGGAGACCGCATCAACCATGATCAGCGTGTCGGGGCTGATCTGGCGGACGGCTGCCGCGATTTCGCCGACGGGGCTGATGACCCCGGTGCTGGTTTCATTGTGCACCACGGTGATCGCCTCGACCGGGCCGCTGCGTAGCGCTTCTTCGAGCGCCGTGGCTACTTGTGCCGGTTTGACGGCGGTATTCCATTCGACATCAACCCGAATGGCTTCTTTGTCGCAGCCAACCGCGCAATTGTACCAGCGTTCGCTGAAGGCGCCATTGACAAAACAGAGCACCCGGCGGCTGACCGCATTGCGGATCGCGGCTTCGTGCAGGCCCGAGCCAGACGCGGCCAGAATATAGACGCGCGACCTGGTGAAATAGAGATCCTGCAATTGTTGCTCAAGTTTGGCGAACAGGCTTTCAAACTCATCACTGCGGTGGCCGATCATGGGGGCGGCTTGGGCTTGTAATACTGCGGGCAGCACATCGGTTGGGCCAGGAATAAACAACCGTTGTGGAGATTTGGTTTGTTGGGTCATCAGTAGACATACCTTATTAAAGTTGCGAGTTGAAGTTGCAGGGCGGCAAGTAGCGGGTTGCAATGGTCGGTGAACTCGCAGCTTGCAGCGTGCAACTCGCACTATTTTGCACCGGAACGGGTACAGCGACAAAACAGAGATTGATCGAAATCGGTGTTCCGTTTATACTCAGCGAGGAAAAACCGCCGAAATCTATCCATCCACGCTCAACTCAATCGCGCATGATGAATCCAGCAACGCAACCAACAGCAAAAATTGTCTGCCGCAATTTGTGGAAAGTCTTTGGCAATCAACCAGAACGCACGATCGATACTATCGCTGGCGACGCCACCCGCGAGCAGATCCTGGCGCACACGGGGCAAGTCGTGGCCGTGCGCAATGTTTCGTTCACGGTACACACTGGCGACACCTTCGTGGTGATGGGGTTGTCGGGGAGCGGCAAATCGACCTTGCTGCGCTGCCTGCCGCGCTTGATCGAGCCGACACGCGGCGAAATTCTGATCGATAATCAGACGGTGACGAGTCTGGGCGAGGCGCAGTTGCGCCAGATTCGCCGTCATAAAATGAGCATGGTTTTTCAGCACTTTGGGCTTTTTCCGCATCGCAGCGTTTTGGAAAATGTGGCCTTTGGTCTGGAGATTCAAGGGGTCAAGCCCGCAATCCGGCGTCAACGCGCACACGAGATGCTGGAACTGGTGAACCTTCAGCAGTGGGGCGAGCACTATCCCAATCAGCTGAGCGGGGGGATGCAACAGCGCGTGGGGTTGGCGCGTGCCCTGGCCGTTGACCCGGAAATTTTGCTCTTTGATGAGCCATTCAGCGCGCTGGATCCGCTGATTCGCCGCGAAATGCAGGATGAATTGTTGCGCTTGCAGGAACAGATGCAAAAGACGCTGATCTTCATCACCCACGATTTTTCGGAGGCGATCAAACTGGGAGATCAGATCGCCATTATGAAAGATGGTGAGTTTGTCCAGGTCGGTACCCCCGAAGCGCTCGTGCTTCAGCCCGCGGATGCATACGTGGCGGCCTTTACCAAAGATGTGCCGCGCGTCAAAGTCCTGACCGCACGGGCGGTGATGCAGCCGGTCGGGGCCCCGCTGACCAGTGACCAGACAATTTCAGTGACAATTAAGCTCGAAGAATTGATTCCCATCCTCACCACGAGCGATGCAGTCTTCCCCGTGGTCGACGAAGCCGATCATCTGGTCGGTTGTCTGGACCGCACCGCGGTGCTGCGCGCATTAGCCGAGCAACCTGAGCCTGCATGAGTACCCACGAATTTACCGACCATGTTCTGCCCGAGCCATCGCCCCCGACCCAGCTCCGCCTGACTGCGCGTGTGGGGCTGGGGATTGTGGCCTTGCTGCTGCTGGCGCTGATCCCTCTGCTCCACGCCACCGATCTTTTTATCGACAATACCCCGCCCGCATGGGACCCACCATTGCGCACGCCGCTCAATCAATTCCAAACGTGGTTGATCGGCAATCGCAATTCGCACCCGATCTTTCTCTATTTCTTCGAGCCCCTGAGTGATCTGATCGACTTCACCCTGCGCTGGCTGGAAGGCGTTCTGTTGGCCCTGCCCTGGCCCGCGCACCTGCTCTTGATCTTCGCCATTGGGTATCGGGCCGGTGGTGTGCGGTTGGCGATTGGTGCCAGCAGCGGCCTGTTGCTCATTGCCCTCTTTGGGTTGTGGCGCGAAGGGATTGCGACCCTGGCGCTGCTCTCTGTTTCGGTTTTCCTGTCGTTGCTGATCGGGATTCCGGTGGGGATTTGGGCGGCGCGCTCCGAACGTTTTGACCGCGTGTTGCGCCCCTTGCTCGACGCCATGCAGACTATGCCCGCGTTTGTTTACCTGATCCCGGTGTTGCTCTTTTTTGGGATTGCCCGCGTGCCCAGTGTCATCGCCACGGTGATCTATGCGCTGCCCCCGGCGATCCGGCTGACCACGCTGGGGCTCCGTCAAGTGGACCCGAGAACCCTCGAAGCTGCCGACGCGTTTGGCACCACAAGCTGGCAAAGGCTCTTCAAGGTACAGCTTCCCCTGGCGCTGCCCTCGCTGCTGCTGGCCGTGAACCAGACGATCATGATGGCGTTGGGCATCGTGGTGATCGCGGCTTTGATCGGCGCGGGCGGTCTCGGCTGGGCTGTGCTCGACGCGTTGCGCCGCTTGCGGGTCGGTCAGGCTTTGGAAGCTGGGCTGGCGATTGTGATCCTGGCGGTGATCTTCGACCGGATCATGGCTGGGTTTAGCCAGGCGAGCCAGCGTCAACTGCGCCAACCCGCGGCCCCTGGGCATGGACGGGTGTGGGGGCCGAAGGTGCGCTTTTGGGGAATGATCCTGCTTGCCGTGCTGGTGCTGATTGGGGCCGCGCCTGCGCTGGAGATTGTGCGCGAATTCCCCACGAACTGGCACCTCTCGATCCGCGGGCCGGTGGATGCGGCTGTGAAATGGATGGCCGTCAACCTCTATGAAATTGGCGGCTTGCCCATCGGCACCGGCCCCTTGAGCGATTCGTTGGTGCGCTGGCTGCTCAACCCGCTGCGCACGCTCTTCCAAACCACCATTCCCTGGCCGCTGATGATTGCGGGCTTTGCGTGGCTGGGGTGGTCGGCGGGCGGCTGGCGGCTGGCCCTCGGCAGCGCACTGGGGATCTGGCTGCTCGGCGGCCTGGGCTTGTGGGCGCACAGCATGGATACCCTCAGCCAGGTGCTGGTCGCGGTCGTGCTGACCCTGGTGGTCGGTGTGCCAATGGGTGTGCTCGCTGCGCGTAGTGATTGGGTGGAAAGTCTGTTGCGCCCCGTCCTCGATTTTTTGCAGACCATTCCGCCCTTTGTCTACCTCGTGCCGGTGATCATGCTCTTTAATGTGGGGCGTGTGCCGGGGATCATCGCCTCGGTTCTGTATGCCTTGCCCCCGGTGATCCGCCTGACCAATGTGGGCATCCGCCAGGTTGCGGCGAGCGCTACCGAGGTCGCCGATGCGTTTGGCGCGACAGGCTGGCAGAAATTGATCAAAGTACAATTGCCCCTGGCGCTCCCGTCATTGATGATGGGGGTAAACCAGGCAATGATGATGGTGCTGGCCATGGCGGTGATCGCCGGGTTGGTCGGCGGGGGCGCACTCGGGTTGGAGGCGGTCAATGGGTTGACGCGCAGTGATCTGGGGCGGGGCATTGAGGCCGGGTTGGCGATTGTGATCCTCGCCATTGTGCTGGATCGGATCTCGCAGCGCTGGGGTACGCGCACCGGTTGATGCATCAGGAGCCAGACTGCGGCGCAAAGCCTGGCTCCTGATGAGACTTATGGCAGCCAGCCACTCCAGACTGCTTCGTTGGCGTCCACCCAATCGCGGGCGGCCTCGTCGATGCTCTTGCCATCGACCTCAACCGCGGCCACAAGCTCGATCTGCGTGTCGGTATCGTAATTCATGTTGCTGAGGAGGGTGTGGACGTCGGGCGCGGCCTCCGCCAGACCGGCCCAAAAGATTTTGAACAACACATCTTCCGGGTAGTCACAATCGACGCCCCCACTCTCGGCCTCGGCATAACAGTCGTCGCTATAGGGAGGCAACGCAACTTCCGTCAGATCAAAGCGCGCAAAGGCCGAGTGCGGCTTGTAGAAGTAGAAGAGAATCGGGGCTTCCCGGTTATAGGCGCTGTCCAGCGCAGCCAGCAGGGCATCTTCCGAACCAGCCACGACCACCTGAAAATCCAGCCCCAGATTGCGGATAATATCGGCGTCATATTGCACCCAGGACGTATCCCCAGCCAGGAACTGACCCTGATCGCCCGTTTCGGCGGTGGCAAAGAGGGTCGCTGCTTCTGGCGAGGCAAAGCCTTCCCAGGTTGCCAATTCGGGATGCTCAGTCAAAAGATAGGTGGGAATAAACCAACCGATCTTGCCGATTGGCCCGAGCGGCCCCCCATTTTCAATGGCCTGTTGGGTGTCAATATATTGGGCCACATTTTCGGCATGACCAGAAGGCCACACCTCCAGACTGGCGTGGATATCCCCAGCCGCCAAGGCCGGCCACTGGGCGTTTTCATCCAGATTGACAATTTCCACTGGATGACTCAATTGTTCTTCGATCAACAATTTGGCGATTGCCACATTGAGTTGCGAAGAGGACCAGGGGTTGGCTACCAGTTGGATGATCAGTTGATCGCTGGTGGATGCTTCGGGGGTATCACTACTGGCCTCGCCCTCCGCCGGGGGTGCTGCTGGCGCAACACAACCACTCACCAAGAGCAAAAGTAAACAGATTCCGATAATATGACGGACGACGGTGCTCAACACAACGGGCCTCCTTGGGACACATGGCAAAAAAGTGGGGAATTTGAATAGGTTGCGAGTATAACACCGCGGATCTGCTGTGTCAATCGTACCGCTGGACAGAGAATGAGCAATCAAACGTCTGTCCGGCGGTGGCTGTCGACCGCCCATTTACAAAACAGTTTGACGCGCACTCGCGCCGGTGTTATACTCGTTCTGGCCCCGGTCATAGACCAATTCCTTGCAGCAACCACCCCGCAAATTACGGCTTTGGAGGAGGGAGTGCAGAAAGCGTCACCTTATCTGCGATTTTTGTGGCAATATTTGTTACTCATTTTGTTGGTTGGCTTCGGGCTCGTCAGTTGCAATCGTGTCCCAACGCCCACCCCCAGCAGTAGCAATTCGGTTAGTCCCACCGTGGTCGAAATTGAAGTGACTCGTGTCGTTGAAGTTGTGGTGACGCCGACCCCTCAGCCGGTTGTTGCCCCCTGCGAGCGAGATCAACTAGCCGACGCCGATGAAGTGGTGATCGGCGCGTTGTTGCCTTTGTCGCGCCCCGGTGCCATGCTGACCGGCTTTGCCATGCAAGCCGCCTTTAGCCTGGCTGTGGATGATCTCAACGCCGCTGGCGGGATAGCTGGCCGACCTGTGCGGCTAGTTACGTATGATACCGCGAATTATGCGCAGTGGGGCGCGCAATTCGCCGAGCGCTTGATCACCCTGGATTGTGCCGCGCTCCTGGTCGGTGGCCATCATGCCGACGTTGCCCATGCAATCAAAGAGGTTGCGCATCGTCATGGGGTTCCGGTGATCTTTTCCTCGATTATGTCCGATAACCTCACCGCCGACTACTATCCCGAAGTCTTTCGCATCAGCCCCTCGTTTAGTCTGATCGAGCAGATGCCAGCCAAGTGGCTGACCGAAGTGGGAGATTATAACCAGGACGGGAAACAATTTGCCTTGATTCTCAGTGAGAATACAACCGAAAATCAAGACTATGGCGGGCGGATCATCAATTGGATCCGCATGGCAGGGATCGATGCTGAGCAGTTGTCGATCGAGCTGCCCACGACCAATTTTTCGCCGATCATTGCTCGCATTGTTGCCCTGAATGTGATCCCCGATGTGATCATCATCACCATTCCGGGGGAATCCGCGCTTCCGCTCCACCAGCAAATGGTGGCCGCTGGGATCGGGCCGCAGGGGCGTACGCTGCTGGTGAACAATACCAACGCGTTGCATTCACCCAATTTCTGGGCCACCGTGCCCGATGGTCTCTTTGCCGTCTTGCCGCGGATTGGCCCCTGGCCCACCGCTGTTTCCGCTTCGGGCACGGCCTTTGTGGAGCGCTTCCGGGCCTATTTCGACCGCTGGCCCGATTATCAGGCCTTTGCCGCCTATGACGCCGTGCATCTGGCGGGCGATGCGATCACCCGGGCTGATAGTCTGGACCCGACCGCGATCATTGCGGCTTTGGAAGCGAGCGATATTGAACTCTCGCTCGGCCACTATCAATTCCCCTATGGCAGCGCCAACCCACCGGATGGCACCACAACGCCAGCATACTGGTGGCATCAATGGCCAGATTTTCCGTTGCTCTATTTGCAATATACGGCAACGGGCCAGGCGGCCACTACAGCGCCAGTCATCTGGCCGATGCGCTATCGCACCACCGATCAACCAGTGCTGAGCCAACCTGATCTGCCGTAAGCGCTTATTGCCCGTAGCCGAGCGTTCCGGGCCTGGGTGATGATGCTACGAGGTTCGCCAGTTGAGGATTTCCCAATCTCGCTGGCGGGCCAGCCGGGCCAGCGGCGGGTCGGGATTCACCGCGATCGGGGCTGCCACCAGTTCGAGCAGTGGCTGATCGGAAATATGGTCGCTGTAGAAATAGCTGTCGGCCAATGAAACGTTCTGCTCTTCGGCCCAGCGGCGCATCCAATAGACTTTGCCTTCGCCATAGACAATCGGTTGACGCAGCAGCCCGGTCAAGCGGCCATTTTCGCTTAGCCAGTGCGTATAAACTGCGTGTTCGATATTGAGCTTCTCTGCTACCGGCAGCACGGCGAATTGGCTGCTGGCACTACAGATCACAGGGATGTGGCCCTGTTCCTGGTGCCAGGCTACCTTTTCGTACGCGGCTGGGGCAATGGCGTGAACCAGGATTTCATCAAACCAACTTGACACAATATTCCAGATCTCTGCTTCCTTGAGACCGCGGGCAACCAGCGCGCTGCGGGTCATTGCGCGGGGCACATCGCGGCTCCCCAGGCGATATTGCAGATAGCTGGCAATCAATGGAATGGTGTTGCGCGGGCGGAAGAAACGGAAATAGAGGCGGTGGCGACGAACGTAGCGAATAAACAGGTCCCCAGATGATGCGCGTAATAAAGTGTCATCCAGATCAAAAATAGCGGCGATCCGAGTCATAAGGGTAAGCGATAGACAAATACCTGCATGAGGCTTACTTCTTAAAAATCTTGGGGGTGACCAGGAGATCGAGCCGTGCGCTGCCCCAGCGGATTTGATTCCACCAGAAGATCTCCAATTGCATGTGAACCAGGGCCGCGGTCGGCATCCGAAAATTTAAGCGGGTCGGCACTCCTGTCACCAAGCCAGCGACTACCTCTTCCACCCCAGTATTGTGACCGACCAGAACGGCGTGCTCAATGTCCTGCGGAATGTTCGCAATGACCTCCAGCAGCGTCTCGGCTGTGGCCTCATACAGCGTGGGCTCCCAAAATGGCGTGGGGCCGCCCTCATACTCGGCCAGCATGAGCTCGGTCGTCTGCCGCGTACGCAGCGCGGGCGAGCTGATCCACCATTCAACTGGCGGCGCTAATCGATCCAGCAATTCACCCATCAAAGTTGCATCGCGCTGACCACGCGCACTTAAGGGGCGCTCGAAATCAGTGGCATAGGCTTCTGGGCGCTCGGCTTTGGCATGACGGATAATCGTGAGCTTTTTCATGATAATCGCTATTGGGAGTCGCAAATGGTAACTTCATCAGCGCAGGAAGGATGGATATATTATAGGGGCAAGTGGTTCGGCTGGCTAATCTGCCAATCGTGACAGCAGCGGACGAGCGCCCACAAACCCAGGGGGAATTCGCCCAGGGGCATGGAAACGGGTACAAGGCCCGCAATGCGCCGTGGATGTTGATCCGGGCCCGCGCTGGCGCCTGGCTCAAAGCGTAACCGTGTAGAATAGCTGGCTATTTGCCATCACTGTTTAATTGCGCTACCATTGGCCTCCAAATGGAAACCACACGACTTACGCAGCGCCTGAGCCATTTTGAGATGCTGGTATCGGCAAGGAACTTTTCGGTCGAAGCTGGCGTAAGTTCGAAACACAGACTCGCTGATCTAACGAGCCTCGACGGAAGCTTGTTGTTCTTGACCGTCTCGCCCCCCGAACGTTTCATGAGGCGCTGCGTAGCAGGAGTCATCCAATAGAAGCGCATCGAGGAGGCTTGGTTTTCGTGAGCAATCTTATCCATGTGAATCATCAGTCAGGGATCACAGCAAGCCGATACAGGTCGTGCCTGCGCATCCGCTGGCATTGGGTACTGTTGATTGTCCTGGCCTGTAGCGCGTGTAGCCAGGAGCAGGGACTGCCTACGCGTACCCCTTTCCCGACCTGGACATCCACGCCAGCGGGCGGGGCAGTGCCAAACCCACCCGCGGCTGAGGCTCCGGTCACGGCTCCCGATCAACAAGCCCCGACGGAAGCACCCTCGGTGGCGGTGGCAGACCCACCAACGGAGACGCCTGTCCCCGCTGAGCCAACGCCCTTGCCGACGGATACGCCCCCCCCGACCGATACACCGGTGCCGCTCCCAACGGATACACCGACCGCGACGCCAGAGCCGACCGCGACGCCGACCCCAGCTTTCCTCTTTACGTTGGAGAGTGCAGAGAAATTTCCAACCACGTCGCTGGCCACCAATGTGGTGCGGATCTATTTGTATGTCTATTCAGACGAGGCGTTAGGGTTGGCCGATTATAGCCTGCAAGTGGCGCATGATGGGACGCCCCTGATTGTGGATGAGCTTTCCGCGGCTGGTGCGCCCGGTGTGACTCGAACTGAGCCGAGCCCATATACACGCTTTACCAATCTGGATGTGGTTTTTGCCGAAAACCAGGCTGGCCGCTGGGAGATCCAATTGATTGATGCAAACCGGACGCCAGTTGGCCCCCCAGCTATTTTTGACCTCACTGCCGACGAGCTTACACGCGAATTGTACGTGCGCTACCGCGAAGATTGACAATTCTGTGTAGGGAATCTGAAACAAAAAAAGCGCAGGCATTATTCGCTCTTGCGCTTTTTTTATGCTGATTTTAAGAACCTACGTGCGCCGAACCCAGCCCGCTGTCAGAAGGCTGGGTTCTTTGTCGCCTGCAGCAACCGCTGTGAGTTCGGGCATAAGCTGGCTAGAAAGCACGCCTGTGGAACGAAACGCTATTCCAGCCCCCCAATCCGGGTAAGCATGCTCCCTTTCCTGGGGCCTGTTCCTCGTCCCGAATTTCCATTAATACTGTAGTAACCAATCCCCAGAGCCGTCCGGATCGGGCACAAAGAAGATCCACAGATCACGGGCTTGCTGGTTGTCGATAAAAAAGTCGTCATTCCCCGAGAGGCTGCGCCACGGGCTGCTGGCACTGAACGCAATTTGGCCAGGGATGACAAAGATGCTGACCGATTGCCCAGGTTGCAAATCATACTCGCTGGGCCCCTCTGTCACCCGGAAACGCTGGTCAAGCGTAAAGCGGACGACCTGATCAAACCCGTTGTTGATGATCAGCAACGCCTGCCCATCTGGAATGGTCGACGTGATTGGGGTTGTTGCCGTTGTGGTTGGTGTTTCGTCGGCTGGAACTTCAGCAACTTCGCCTTCGCCTGGGGTCTCTGGCTCAGCCGCCTCTACCACTGGCTCTGCCACGGCCGTGGTCGGGGTCGCGGCCAATCTGCCATCGGCAATTTCGGTTTCCGGTAAAGCAGCCGTGTCCCCCTGGCATTCGACAAAGCTGGCGCTGCCGGTGATCCAGCCCCCAGCCGCGACTCGATTATCCACGGCCAGCCACTGGCCAGTGAGGTCGCGGCCAACGACCAAAATATCACCCGGTTCACTTTCTGTACCCCGTACCTTGGTCAGAATCTCATATTCCAAACCCGGCCCACTGCGTACATTCAAAGCAGGCACAAGCACGGTGCAAACCATGGGAACCGTAGCAACTCCAGGCTGCGTGGTCGCAACGGTCGTAGAACTCGGCGTTGATGCGGCAGGCGCTGCAGTCTCTTCAGTCTCGGTGATCGGCTGCGTGGCCGTGAGCGCGCCAACGACTGGCTCAAGCTGCACCATATACCGACGGCTGCCGGGAACCGAACCCGAAGTACTCATTTCCGTCAGGGCATAATAGATCCCTGGTTCCACACTCTGCGGGTACCATTCGCAGACAGTCTGGTTGCCAGATTCCAGGCAGCTACGCACATACAGCGTGAGTGGCAGGTCTGCCTCGCCCGTAAACTCCTGGACACCGGAAGGCACTACTTGATATTCAGTTTCTTCAAAGAAGATCAATTCTGTGCTGCCGATGCGATTCTGCACCCAGATGCGGTCCGCGGGGGGCGTACCAGCAGGCTGAAAAATAATGTTGTTCGCGTCGTCTTCATTTGGCAGAATCTCATAAAAGCCGTCGCGATTCAGCAGGTAGGGATCCCAGAAGCAATCTTCATCGGTTTCCGGAGTGCCGACTGCACAGTTGAACAGATTGAGCACAGCCGTGCTGCGCGGCAGGTCGATGCCCTGCGAGCGCAAAGGCGCGAGTTCGTAGGTCTGCCCCTCGACAAAAAAGCTGACAACCACCTCGGTGCGATTGGCGATGATCGTGCCTTCGATTGGCCCGCTGGGCACAGTTGGCGTTGGCGTCGCTGTTGGGGTCGGGGCGAGCGTCGCCGTGGGAGGCAGGGTGGCTGTGGGCGCACTGGTGACTACCGGCGTCAGGGTGGCCGTCGCTGCGAGGGTTGGGGTGGCGACCCGTGTGCTGGGCGTTGCCGTCACCGGAATGGTCACGGTAATGGCATTCGTGGCTTCGGCAAAGAGATTTCGAGGGATGTCACCCGACGGAGAGCGACGTGTCGGCTGGGGTGAAGAAACGGTCGGGGTTACCTGTTCACTATTCACAAGCCCATAAGAAGGTACCGGGCGAGCCGGAATTGCCTCAAACGGTTGGGCAACAGCGGCCAGCGCTGGATATTCGTAGCTGGTTGTGGTTGTCTCTGCTTGCACCGGCGGGGTTGGGCCGAGTAGCCAGAAAACCAAAACAAGCCCTGGGATCAATCGCTGCATGGTCATTTCTCGGTTCAGTATGGATATTCTCATCGTCCTCGCTTAGGCCTGTATGCATTGGGCTTGAAATTCACCATACCAATAATAGATATTAGCATCCTTGTCAACTTCACCATAGGGTGACCCACCACGGGAAGCCTACACCTCTGGTACGTTGATACGACGGTTTGGCACTGGCCGGGGTTCCCCCTCCCTGCGTGCTCCACCCAATTCCACTGAGCCCAATGCGCTTAGCGTTTATCCGCAAATTCTGCGTCAATCCAGTCTGGTGAGCCCTGTTTCAGGAGCCGCAGCCATTTGAGGATAGGTTCTTATAGAGAAACCAGATAAATGTCGCACAAATCGTAGGTGCGGTTAGAAACCGCACAGGTAGGCTAGGGCCAGAATATGCGGTTAAAAACCGCACCTACTTGCTCGCTATTTGTGCGATCTCTATTTAATTTCTCTATTAGATACAAATCGCCTGTAATAAAAAGCGCAGGGAGAAACTCACCCTGCGCTCTTTATTGCTATATTGGCAATGTCTACTTGGTTTCGCGATAGACTACATGCTTGCGAAGGGTTGGGTCGTACTTGCGAAATTCCAACCGATTGGTATCATTGCGACGATTTTTTTCAGTCAAATAAATGTGTGAGCTCTCTGTGCTGCGCAATTTTACAATGATGCGCGGTCCCTTTTTGGCCATTATCTTAACTCCTTCTGCAATCCCGCTATAAATGAAGCGCCCTGAGCGATTGTTCTGTGATCAAACTGCGCTCAGCGCGCCTGCTGTTCTCTCCCTGAACAGGAAGAGTATACCCGAAACCGCGTCCCTGGGCAAATTTCTTTACGAAAAGTATTGGCCGAGCAGCGGGCGCAGGCGTTCCACCAGCGCCGGGGCAATCAGCGTCCGGTTTGTCATGATGGCATCTTGCAGCGCGTTGGCTTGCGGTGAAGGGCCCGCCCCGGCCAGCCGCTCGATGGCATTGGCGACCGCTTGTTTGGCCACATCGGCATTGTGCAGCAAGGTGCGCACAACCATATCGACTGTCACCGGCTCTTCGCTCTCATGCCAGACATCGTAATCCGTGACATGCGCCATGACCGCATAGCTGATGCCCGCCTCGCGCGCCAGTTGCGCTTCGGGTGTCGTGGTCATGCCGATGATGTCCATGCCCCACTGGCGATAGACTCGGCTTTCGGCCTTGGTGCTGAAGCGCGGCCCTTCAATGGTGATAAAATTTCCGCCCTGGTGAACAGGATTGCCGGTTGCAGCGACTGCTTCGTAACAAAGCTGGCTCAACCACGAGCAAAAAGGTTCGGCCAAGCTCACATGGGCCACCAAGCCTTCGGTGCCAACGCTTGGGTCATCAAAAAAGCTCAGCGCGCGCGACCTTGTATGATCAAACAACTGGTCGGGGATGACAATATGGCCCGGGGCTAGTTCTTCGCGCAAGCTGCCGCACGCGCTGACCCCAATCAGATATTCGACGCCGAGCTGTTTGAAGCCAAAAATGTTGGCGCGCTGATTGAGTTGCGTCGGGCTGATGCGGTGGCCGCGGCCATGTCGGGGCAAAAAGGCGACGCGCTGACCATGCAACGTGCCAACGATATATTGATCGGATGGTGCACCAAAGGGCGTCTCCACCGTTATCTCAGTCACCGCTTGCAGCGCTTCGATCTGATAGACCCCGCTGCCGCCAATGACGCCAAAACGAATTGGTTCTGTCACTACTGCTCCTTATTGATTCACTTGATTGATTCACTTGATTGATTCACTTGTGAAATGTGCTGCGTCATTAAACGTCTGTCGTCATTCGTCTCCCGGCATTCGTCACCCGCCATCCAGCAGCTACGTGGTGACGGCAGCCAACCCCAGCTCGCGCTTGAATGATTCATAATACTCCTGCACCTGGATGCGCGAACGATTGACCAGCGCCAGTGCCTCTTCCTGTTTGTAATTATCATCAGGACGCCAGTAGCGAGTCTGCAAGCGATAGGGGCGCAGCCCATTGTGGACGTCACGCTGCTCGCAGAAGAGATCGGTCACCGATGGCCGGTTGATCCATGCGTCGCCCAGGTTGTGTTCGAGCGCCAGATACCAGAGCGCAAATTGGCGGATGCGCTCGCGATCAAAATAGCCCACCGGGTTCATGTGCTGGATAAACCGTTGCAGACTCTCGTTTTTCAAATATCGCCGATAATCGGCCACCCAAAGGCTTTCCGACAAAAAGAGGGGCGAACCATGCAGCAACAGCCCCTTGCTCTTGATCGTATTGCCCGTCTGCACGACTTCCAGCCCAACGCTGCCTGGATCATCATCCACGACCGCGTCCTCGACATTTTCGACTGGCACCACCTTGAGTTCGGGATAGGCCGTGGCCACAACGCCCTGATAGCGCCCCTTGACAAAGACTCGTCGGCCATCGCGCGCCAGGTGATTCAGAAAATCGCGCGGGTAGGGGGTGGCCCGGCGGCTGCGGGTAGCCGGCTCGGCATCCGGTGAATAGTGACGGCTGCTCGGTTTGGAGATCAGGAAAAAGCCGACCAGATCTTGCACTTCCTGGCGCAAAACCGAATTGTAGCGTGTTAGGTGGGCCGAGCCAGCAATGCGGATATCGGTTGGCTTATCCAAATGGTAATTGTACATGCCCCACTTGGTGACCGCTGTCGGGTCGCCCAGATAATATTGGGTCATGGTCAGCAGCTCATCCAGCCCGACCACTGCACAATCGACCTCATCCAGGCGGATCAGCGACGAACCGTTGTGCGGCTCTTCGCCCTCGACCCGCACCCGCACACCATCGAACGTCCACTCACGCGCCAAAAAACCGACGCGGTAAGGACGATGATGGCGTTTGCGATCGACAAAAAGGCCAAAACAAGGGATCTCGCTGACCGCATAATCCAGATAGCGAGCCGCTTCTTCGTAGTCGGCACTACTCAGCGCTTTGCTGCGCGCCGACAACTGTAAGATCTGCTCGATCTCCTCGGCATCGGCCCCCAAGGTACGAAACCGTGCCAGCACATTCTCGAAAGTGCGCCCCGAACGGGGAATCGCACAAGACACTTCAAATTGTGGTTCCATAAGACGTGAGCTTATTCAAAGGCAGAGATCCCAGTCAGGTCACGACCGATGATCAATTTTTGGATCTGCGTAGTGCCCTCGTAGAGGCTTGCCACGCGACAATCGCGCCAGAGACGTTCCGGCTCGTATTCATCCGAATAGCCATAACCACCATGGACCTGGATGGCCATATCCGCGTTGCGCTTGGCCGCTTCGGTGGCAAACATCTTGGCGATCGAAACCGGAATGGTGCTGACCTGGCCCTGATTCTTGACCCAGCCAGCCTGATAGACCAGCAGCCGCGCGGCTTCGGTATCTACTTTCATCTGCGCCAACATATCTTGCACCAACTGGAAGCCAGCGATAGGGCGGCTGAAGGCAATTCGTTCTTTCGCATAGCGAACGCTGACGTCCAAGGCCCGTTGCGCGGTGCCCACACAGCCGCTTGCCACCCCATAGCGCCCGTTGTCGAGTGCGCTCATCGCCACTTTGAAGCCTTCGCCCACCTTGCCCAGGCGGCTGCTGTCTGGCACGCGCACATTATCCAGAAACAATTCACCGGTATCACTCGCCAGCAGGCCAAGTTTACCCGTCATTTTGCGCGCGGTAAATCCTGGGGTTTTGGTATCGACCAGGAAGGCGACCATGCCTTTGGTTTTGCTGCCGGGTTGCGTCTGCGCAAAGACAATGGCCACATCGGCCCAGGTGCCATTGCTGATCCAGACTTTCTGGCCGTTGAGCACCCATTCATCGCCCTCGGCTTTGGCCGTCGTCTGCACATTGCCCGCGTCGGAACCGGCATTCGGCTCGGTCAGGGCAAAACAGCCGATCCACTCGCCGCTGCATAATTTGGGCAAATAGTGCTGCTTTTGCTCTTCCGTGCCCCACTTGAGGATCGTCAATTCGACCAGCGACATCTGCACCGAGAGGGTGGTGCGCACGCTCGAATCCGCGTAGCCGACTTCCTCAAAGACAATCGCTTCGGCAATATAATCCAAGCCCGCGCCGCCATATTCTTCGGGGATCGGCACACCCAAATAGCCGAGTCGCCCCATCCGATGCAGCAATTCGCGCGGGAACGCATGCTCTTTCTCCCACTGGCGGGCATTGGGCAAGATCTGTTCGGCAGCAAATTTACGTACCGAATCGCGGATCATGGTTTGTTCGTCGCTCAGGCTAAAATCCATGAGGGCTCTCCTTTCAATTCAAGAGCAGGGGTTGAATGGGTACTGGTCATGCGTGAAACGTAATGCGCCACGTCAGCCGCCCCTCGTTGTTCGGTATTCATCCAGCGTCTAAATCACGCCTTCGGTGCGCAAGTTGGCAAGGGTCGCCCCATCCAAACCGCAAAATTCGCTCAGCACCGCGTCGGTGTGTTCGCTCAACAGCGGCGGCGCACTGCGGATCTGCGCGGGGGTGGCGCTCAATTTTGGCACCGGCCCCAACAAGGGGATTGGCCCTGTCACCGGATGCTCGACTGTCTGCACCATCGCGCGGGCCTGCGCCTGGGGGTCGGCCAGCGCGGTGGGAATATCGTTGACGGGGCCGCAGGGTACACCGGCCGCGGGCAAATGCGCCAGCCAATGGGCCGTAGGCTGGAGACGAAAACGCTCGGCCAACAGTGGAATCAACTCGGCGCGGTGTGCCACCCGCTGCGGATTGGTACTAAAACGGGCATCCAATGCCAAGGCTGGGCAGCCCAAAACCTGGCACAACGCAGAAAACTGACCATCATTCCCGACTGCGAGCATCAACCAGCCATCCGCGGTGGCCATGGTTTGGTAGGGCACAATCGAGGCGTGGGCATTGCCATAGCGCTGCGGAGCTTCGCCCGAAACCAGGTAGGCACTGGCGACATTGACCAACCAACTCAACTGGGTGTCAAAGAGTGCAATGTCGATCGCTTGCCCTTCGCCCGTACGCGCCCGATGATGCAGCGCGGCCAGGATGGCAATTGTGGCGTGCAGGCCAGCAGTCACATCGGTGATCGCCACGCCGACTTTGTAGGGCTCGCCCGGCAATTCGGCTTGATCTTCCGGGCCAGTAATGCTCATCACACCACCTTGGGCCTGGATTACGGTATCATAGCCGGGCCGGTCGCGATAGGGGCCAGTTTGGCCATACCCGGTCAGCGAGCAATAGATCAGCCGGGGGTTCGTGGCGCGCAGCGTTTCATAATCAACGCCGAGCCGTTTGGTCATACCGACCCGAAAATTCTCGACCACGACATCCGCCTGGCTGGCTAATTGCACCAACAGGGCCCGCCCGCGTGGATCCTTCAGGTTGAGGGTGATGCTCTCTTTGTTGCGATTGGCCGAGAAGAAATAGGCGCTTTCGCCATTCGCAGTAAAAGGCGGCCCCCAGCGGCGGGTATCATCTCCGCTGCCCGGCTGCTCAATCTTGAGAATGCGCGCGCCGAAATCGCCCAGCAACATAGTGGCATATGGCCCGGCGAGAACCCGCGAAAGATCCAAAATAAGGACATCCGACAATGCCTTGCTCATATTTTATAGCACGTACGCAAGCCTTGACTACCGATCTCGTAACCGATCTTGTAATTGACAAAACGCTCTTACCTGATACTGTAGACGCGCTGCGTCCCTTCTCTCTCAGAGTGTATCATGATTTGGCCGGTTTGTGGGTAAATTGGCGATGACTAGATTCAGATTGATGTTCGTGTTGTGGCAATTGAGTTTGTTCCTCGTCGCGGCGCTGTTGGGGGGCACCCTGCACCTATCAACTATGCAGGCGCAAAGCGCGCCAGCCACGCCGCTGACCGCGACGAATCCGCTGACAGCTACCAATGCGGTCACCGCTTCGCGCGCAATTTCGGTGCCGAATTTTCCCGATCTCATCGCCAATGTGCGCCTGGCCGGGCCGAACGACCGCCTGCTCGATCTGCGCCTGGATGCAGCCGCCAATCGGCTCTATGTCAGCGATTCGGCGGGGCAGCTGCATATCCTGGATGCCACCACCTACCGCACCCTGGCGATGATCCCCGCGTCCGGCGAGTTGACGGTAGATTCTGCGCGCGATCGGCTCTACATCGCGCCGGCTGATCGCTACTATCAACCCGAACCCGCGATCACGGTGGTGGATACCGTTGCCCTCACCGTTGTCGCCACCATTGCGGATGCGACCCATCTTGCCGTGGATGGCGCCAATAACCGGCTCTTTGTCGGCCAGACCGCCACCGCGCCCGACCCGGCCGCGCGCCCGCCCGTACGCATGATCGATGGTGAAACCTGGGAGCCAATGGCCGAATTGCCGCTGGGCGGCGTGCCCTTCTACAACCCATTGCGGGCAGAGGTGTTGATCCAGGCCGGCTCGCTCTTTATGGTCGACCCCGCGAGCAATCGGATCGTGCAAGAGTTGCTGCCCGCCTTGAGCGAACAGGAGTGTGCCGACTGTGTGGGTGCCCAATATGTGGCGGCTGTGGCGCTCTTTCCCGCGGAAAATCTGCTGGCGGTGAATGTGCAGACACGCGCCACTGCTGGCGGCCCCGGGGTGATCGATCCGCCGCGCTGGTTTGATGCCACCACGCTGGAACCCTGGCCAGATTCTGCCCCCGCGCCGCTCTTGCAAACCCACTGTGGCAGCGAGCCAATCTTGCAGCCAGATGTTGGTGAGCGTCGCTATCTGGTGGATCGCTTCGAGCGTTATTATGTCTACACCAATTGGCGGGTTGAATCGCTGAATGGGGAGCTGCTGACCTGGCTCGATGGTCTGCCGCCGCCCTTCATCAACGCAGCTACCGGTCAAGCCTATGCGGGGGATCTGGTGTATGATCTCGAGCCGCTGCGCCCGGTTGGTGCGCTGCCCACGGGCTTTTGCCTCTTTGCCTATGATGAAGAGGGCGGGCGCTTTTTTGGCAGCACGGCTGGGGATGAGCAAGGGGGGACGCTCCTGGTTTTCGCCGAGCGCGGCGCTGAACAACCGATCCTGGCGAATCAATCTGTGCCCAATTTGCCTGCGCGGCCCATCGAGCAGATTTTGGTTTCGCCCAACTATCGCAACGATGAGACGATCTTTCTGACCAGCGGGTCGGCCCTCTATCGCTCGGCGGATGGCGGTCAACACTGGCAGGAATTGCGCGCCGGTCTGTGGGTTGACCAGGCTACCAGTCTGACCGCGGCCCTGTCCCCTGCATTCGCCCAAGACCGCACGCTCTTTGTGGCGGCGTCGGGCCAGACTCGGGGCGGCGGCATCTTTCGCTCGACCGATCGGGGCGAAACCTGGCAGCCAGTCTGGCAAGGCCTGACCCATCTCGCGGTCGATTCGCTGGCATTTTCACCCAACTTTGCGCTGGATGGTACCATCCTTGCCAGGGCTCATTATCAGCGGCTTCACCCCTGGGAAGCGGGGCGCTCTTTCTTCCGGTCGACCGATGAGGGCACAAATTGGGGATTGGTGCTCACCGCCACGACCACCATTTCACCCGCCGCGCAGATCGGGCTCTGGCCCACGGTAGCCCTGACCACTGGGGAGATGTCGAATGGCTGGCGGCTACGCGGCGTCAACCAGCTTGAATTCACAGCAGATGGTGGCGCAACCTGGCAGCGATTTTTGCCCGATTTGCCCACGAATGAGCGGGCAGTCGCCGCGGTCGTTGCCCCCTCTGCGGCCAGCGAGCCAGCGGCCTATCTGCTCACCAATCGGGCTTTGTGGCGCTGGTCCACTGCGGATGCTGCGGGCGAACGGTGGCTCGACGAGCGCGTGGCGGAACGCACCTTCACCAACACGCTGACCGCGCTGGCCGTTTCGCCCCCGTTGGCCGATGGCAGCTATCGGCTGATCGTTGGCTCGGCCATTGGGGAAGTCTGGTCGTTTGATCCAGCCACGGCGCGCTGGGGCATAACCGAGGAAACGCTGGCACCAACGCCAATTGTTCAAACACCAATCACCCCGACTGAGGTTGTGGCAACGCCGACCCCACTCGCCCTGCCGACGGGCGATCCACCGGCGGGTCGTTATCGTCCGCAAGGCACTTTTGCCGGTGTCTGGTCGACGAATGAAGCGTTGCAGCGTGCATTGGGCTGGGCGCAAAGTGAGCAATCCAGCGGTGTGGCGGCCGCGGTGCAAACTTTCGAGCAAGGCACGATGATCTGGCGGGGCGATACAAGCGAGATTGTCGTTTTGTATAGCGATGGCACGTGGGAACGCTATGCCGACAGCTTCCGCGAAGGCGAGCCCGAGTTTGATCCCAGCCTGAGCGCGTCGGGTGATATTCGGCAGCCGGTGCGGGGCTTTGGCAAAGTTTGGCGCGAGGAAGAAGCGGTCCGTGAGCGGCTGGGCTGGGCAACCGCGCGCGAGCAGGGCATCACCGCGCAGGCGCAACGCTTTGAACATGGCGACATGCTCTGGGTCAACGGACTGATCTATGTGTTGATCGAAGCGCCAGATGGTACCCGGCGCTGGTTGGTGGCGTAATCGCATTAATTCGGGATGCGGATACAGGATTCGGTAAAAGGCAAAGCTGTTGCTGAAGTCGGTGTTGAATGGCTTTGAATCACGAATGACACGAAAGCACGACCGAATAAGAATCTGTGTAATCTGCGCAATCTGTGGTTCCTAAGCGTTTTTATTTTCTGGAAATGAATGGGGTTGGTGATGAGTGATACGATGGTGCGGGCTCTGGCCACAGAAATTGGCGTTTTGGCCCTGGCCTGCCACACGACTGATCTGGTAAACGAGGCGCGGCGGCGCCATGAGGGCACACCCGCGGCGGCCGTGGCGTTGGGCTATGGCCTGACCGCAACGGCGTTGTTGGCCGCGCAACTCAAATTGCGCCAGCGGGTTGCGATCAAGGTAGAGGCGAATGGTCCGTTGCAAAAGATGGTTGCCGAGGGCGATAGTGCTGGGCGTGTGCGGGGATATGTCGAAGAGGCCTCGCTTCCCTTGCCGCCAACTGTCGATCCCCTGGACACTGCGCAGACGATTGGGCATATCGGGCTCTTGACAGTCGTCAAAGATGTGGGCTTGCGCGATTTGTACGAAGGGGTGGTGCCATTGCAAACGGGCCGCCTGGATAGCGATCTCGTCTATTATCTGACCCAATCGGAACAAGTGCCATCGCTGGTCGAGATCGGCGTAAAGCTCGGCGAGCAGGGCGAATTGCAGGCGGCTGGCGGCTTGCTGTTCGCTGCGCTGCCCGGTCAGGAGCTGGATGGGTTGCGCGTACTGGCCGAGCGATTGGACGATCTCGCGTCGGTGGGCGAATTGATCGCCAATGGTGAGAGTCCGCAAGCCATTTTAGGGCGTCTCTTTGGGGAGATGGCATACGAGGTTTTGGAAGAGCGGCCGCTGCACTTTGAATGTTCGTGTAGCTGGCAACGTTCCGAGCAGGCACTGGTTGCCATGGGCCGCGAGGAGCTGGAAATCTTGATCAGCGAAGGGCAAGCGGTGGTCGATTGCCACTTTTGCCGCGAACGTTATATCTTTGGCCGCGAAGCCCTGGAAATGATCCTCGAACGGGCGACGGCGTAGCGCGGTGAGCTACCTAAACCCTCTCAATCTCCGTAAATCACTTAATGCTGTAGGGGATTTGCAGAGATTGAGAGAGTTTATTGCTGGTTCACCCGCCTTTGCGCACAAACGCGCTGAGCCAGTCGACGAGTGCTTCGATGTCGCCGAGGTGACCGGTTTCAAAGGGCGTGTGGGTGTAGCGCCCGGGGAAGGCCACCAGCGCACTGGGGATATCGGCCTTCATGCTGGCCGCGCCATCGCTGCCAAAGGAGCCAAACACCGCGTGCTGGATCGGGATGCCCGCGGCTTGGGCGCTGGCCTCGAGCTGACTCGTGAGCGTATGATCATAATGGACGAGCGAGTCTTTGTGAACCAAGATTGGCCCGCCGCCCAGTTTGGTGGGCATCCAGCGGCTCGCTGAGCCCGGAATATCACCAGCCAGGCCGATCTCCACGGCAATGGCCGCGTCGAATTGTTCACGCGCGGCCAGGGCAAATGCCCCGACCAGACCAATCTCTTCCTGTACCGTGCAGGCCAGGGTCAGATCGTACGCTCGTTCAGCAGCAGGCACGCGCCGCGCCACTTCGGTGATCACCGCGAGCGGTACGCGGTCATCCAGCGCCTTGCCCACTACATGATCGCCCCACTGCTCGGTCACCACGTCCCAGATCACGCGCGTGCCCGGCGTGACCCCTCTGGCGCTCAGTTCCTCGGCAGCGAGACCGGTGTCCACCCAAAAATCGTCCCACGTAAGCTCGGTGAGTTCGGGAAGCGAAAGCGAAGCGAGATGGCCCGTGGTGGTGGCGATCACCCCGGGGATGGGGCCGGAGCGAGCAAGCACCTTGACGCGTGACCCCACGTAAAAGCTGTTGCGATTGCCCGCGGCGCGACTCCACCCCTGACCATTGGCCAAATAGAGAAAGCCGTTTGGGTCAATCGAACGCACCAGATAGCAGAGTTCGTCGGCGTGGGCCATCAGCAGCAATTTCGGGCCCTGGCCGCCGCAGCGCGCCAGCACGTTGCCGATCCTGGTGCGCTCGACGGGGAAACCCAACGCCCGCCACAGGGTTTCGATCCGCTCGGTAACAATCGCTTCCTGGCCAACCGGGCCGACAAGTTCGGTCAATTCTTTGATTAGCTGAAACATAGTATGGTAGCTCGGTTTTGCTGCGAAAAGTTAATCAAACACAATCACAGAGCGGAGGGTTTCGCCCCGTTCCATGGCGGCAAAGGCTTCGTCGGTCTGGTCTAAAGTGACCAGGCGACTGACCACTTTGTCCAGGTTGAGTTGGCCCAGGCGATACCAATCGGCCAGGAGCGGGAAGTCGCGCGTGGGCAGACAATCCCCATACCACGAAACACAAAGATGCCCGCCGAGATCAAAGAACTTTTGCAGCGGCAAGGTGAGTTCGGGGCCAGGGCCGGGCACACCGATCAACACGCAGGTGCCAGCGAGGTCACGGCTCCACAGCGCTTGGTCCAACGTCTGCGCGGTGCCTACAGCCTCAAAGGTGAAGTTGGCCCCATTGCCGCCGGTGATCTCTTTGATCCTGGCAACGGGGTCTTCCTCGCGGGCATTGATGGTGTGGGTTGCGCCAAATTCCCTGGCCCACTCCAGTTTTTTCGGGTCAATATCCACCGCGATGATGGTGGTCGCGCCACCGAGCCTGGCCCCGGCGATCACACTGTCGCCCACGCCGCCGCAGCCAAAGACCGCGGCACTGCTGCCAGGCCGCACACCCGCGGCATAGAGTGCCGCGCCAACGCCGGTCATCACGCCACAGCCGATCAGCGACATCTGCGGCGCGGGCAGCGCGGGATCATACGCGACGGCCTGGTCGGCATGGACCAGGGTATGGGTGCAGAAGGTGCCAATGCCCAACACTTGATTGAGTGTGAGCCCATCTTGCGTGGTCATGCGTTTTTCGGCATTCAAGCTGGCTGCGCAGAAATTGGGTTTGCCCGCGCGACAGAAGCGACATTCGCCACACGGTGCGCGCCAGGCGAGGATCACATGGTCGCCGACTTTGTGTTTGGTGACGCCAGGGCCGACGGCTTCGATAACGCCCGCGCCTTCGTGACCCAGCAGGAAGGGATAGCCTTCGCTGCCATAGACGCCCATTTTGACGCCGTAATCGGTATGGCAGACGCCCGAAGCCAGAATGCGAACCAGCACTTCGTTGGGGCCGGGGTCATCAATGGTGAATTCTTCGATGCTGACCGGTGCGCCAGGGATGCGAGCGATAGCACCACGCGCTTGAATTGGCATAATTTGCTCCTTCAGTTTGATCGGTTGACGGCAGGGCGTTTTATCGGGGAGACCACCTGCTCGTGGATGGGCGATGGTACACAGCATGACACAAGGCAGCTGTTTTTGGCAAATGGAAAGTGCCCCTACAAATCCTACGTTTACCCTGCGAGTGTAGTACGGATTCGGCCTCTTTTCGCATTTTTGGGAACCCAAATTGGTATCACTGAGCCTTGGGTCGGTGCAAATCTGGCGCAAATCTTAAGGTTTTTGGCCCTCAAGAGTTTATGGGGATCTGATTACAATTTTTGCCTGATCTGTTTGGTCAGCAATTTTAGAGTGGCAAGTTTGGGCCTGGCGTAGGGAAACGGTCCGAGTTCGATCCAAAAGGCGATGGTTGAAGCTGCTAGTATTGTAAGTTTGGCCGACAAATGAGATGGTGCCTACACTCATTTTGCAGAATACGCTTGTTCTGCTACGATGGCGGCCATGAAGCCTGCTCATTCCAATTGCTCCTGGCACTGGCGCACCGTAGCGCCTCTCATTTGCCTGCTGCTCCTTTCCTTATTCCCAGCGACTGCCCGGGCTGAAGAAAGCCCAGACTTGTTGGCTCAACTGAGCAGCGAGGGGCAAGCCGTGGCCTTGGCTGTCAACCAACGACGAGCCGAAGCCGGCCTTCCTCCTTTGGCGTTACACCCCTTACTCAATCAAGCGGCCCAAAATCATGTCAATGATATTGCTGCCGGGCGCGGCTATGGTCACGTTGGTCCAGACGGGAGCAATGTGCGGCAGCGGGTGCAGCGAGTTGGCTACTCTTCCGGTGGCTTTGCCAGCGAAAACTGGGTCAATTCAACCAGCCCCGAAGGTGCCATGACCTGGTGGATGAATGACTGGATCCACCGCGTCAATATCCTGAATGAGCGCTGGCGTGAGTTCGGCGTTGGGGTTGCGACCACCAGCTCGGGACGCCAGATCTATGTCACGGTCTTTACGGCTGGGGACGGCGTGGGCGGCGAAACAGTCACCCCTTTGCCCGTGGTGGAACAAGTTGCTCCGGTGCAAGGTGGCGGCCTCAATTACACCATCCAATCGGGTGATACGCTGATCGCCATTGCGGCGCGCTATGGGATTGACTGGACGCTCATCGCCCAGGAAAATCAATTGCGCGAGGAGAGCCTGTTGCAGATCGGCCAGGTGATCCGCCTGCCCGGTGTGCAGAATGTGGCTGCTGCCCCTGCTCCCGCTGCCCCCAGTGGGTTCACTGGCGACGCGGGCGGTAGCTATACCGTTCAGGCTGGCGACACGCTGCTCAGCATTGCCATCCGGCATAACCTGACCTGGCAGCAACTGGGGGCCGCCAATGGGCTTGGCGAGCGCGATCTGTTGCAAATCGGCCAGCAGATTACCATCCCCGGCGCGGCAACTCAGACGAATGGCTTTATTCCGGCATCCACCCAACCGGCACCCAGCACACAGCTATATACTGTGCAGGCGGGGGATACGATTTTGAGTATTGCCATCAACCACGGATTGGATTGGCAAAGCCTGCTCGCGGTGAATGGCTTCCAGGAGAATACCTTGCTTCAGATTGGGCAACAGATCCGGCTGCGCTGAGTCGGTACGTTGCAGGCGTCTCCATCCTTCCGTGTAACTTGGTCTCTCTGTACCAGACATCACCCCGGTCGCCACACCCCTAATTCCACGGGAGTTGGCTGCGTTGCTGCCAGTAATCGCCGGGTGATTCGTGCAGGCCCGCCACCTGATTGGCGGCCTCGCTATCCCAGTGAATTGTGAGCGCGGCCAAGTTCGACTGGAGTTGCGCCTCAGTCGCCGCCCCACTCAGAACCACATCTGCCCAGGGTTGAGCCAGCACCGCCGCGATTGATACAGCATCGAGTGTAGTGCCCAGGCGTCGGGCCTCAGCTTGTAGCCGGTGTCGTTTGTGGGCGAAACTGGGTGCGGTATTGCGTTCGGTCAAGCGCCCATTGGCCAAAGCCTCTTTGACGATCACCCCTATGCCCGCCCGATGCGCTTCCGCCAGCATGATCCCGGCGGAGGGCTCAAGCAAGTTCCACGTTGCCTGGATGCAATCAAAGAGACGAACACCATCCACCTGACAGTTGAGCGTCCGTTCGATCATCTCTGCTTGTTGGGCTCCACTCAAGCTCACGCCGATCCCCAAGCCCGCATCTTTCAATCGACTCAATTCGCGCAATACCGGCCTGTTTTCGAGGATGCCGCTCTCAATGGTGGCTGAATGCACTTGATAGAGGTGCAAGAAAGGGGCCAACAAGGTGTGGCTTTCCTGCCACTGGCGTTGGAGGGTGGCCAGGGAATGTTCTTTTACTTCGTGTTGTTGTGCGGAGACTTGCCAATTGGCCGTATAGGTGTAGCCCCATTTCGAGCCAACGGTCAGGCCTGAGCGTTGAGGCGGCTGTTGAGCCAGCCAACTGGCCAGAAAGACCTCGGCGCGACCATACGAGCGCGCTGCGTCCACATAGCGGATGCCCGCGGCCCAGGCCGCGTCTAACACCGCGTGCGTGCGCGCTTCCATAGCGGAAATTTCGTATTGCTGCGCCAGATCAGTCTGATGACCCAGATTGATATAACCAGGGCGACCGAGCGCGGCCAGGCCAAGCCCCAGACGGGAAACGGTGAGGCCTGTGTTGCCCAGGCGGCGAAGTTCCATAAGCCTATCCACTAGGGGTTTGAACGGGTAAAGTTGGGGGCCGGTTGCAGGCGACGCCACCAGCGGCGCATAAGCCGCTGCAAACGCCGGACAGCCAAAAGCACAAACAGGCGGAGATGGCGCTGGTAACGATAGCCAAGTAATGCTGCAAAGAGCAGCACGAGCCATTTGGCAATAACCCACTCGGGGGGAAGCGTTGCCGACAGGCTCCCAAAAATACTGGCGAAGATCAAGCCCAGGCCCCGGCCTGTGATGACGGCCAAGAGCAGGTGGCGCATTGGTACGCGGCTTAGCCCGGCAACGTAAAAAACCAGGTCGGGCACCGGGAAAAGAAAGAGCAATCCCCAGGTAATGGGCGAGCGCATACGCAATTTGCGCTCCCAGCGGTGGACTGTGGCCGCCTCGAAAAATCGATCCAGGAGTGGACGACCATAGCGCCGTGCCAGGCCAATGGCTAACCCGGCACCCAAGGCTAAGCCAATGATGCTGTAGAGTGCGCCCCAAAAAAAGCCGAATAAATAGCCGCTCATGATGCCCATAAATTGCCCAGGGAAGGGGGCAATCAGGATCTGCGAAGCAAAGAGGCCAATATAGGCCAGGGGTGCGAGCGGCCCAAAGGTGGTGAGGAGGCTGCGGCTGGTTTCGGCCCATTCGATCAGGCGAATGAGTTCAGCGCCCACCAACCATAAGACAAATGCAAGAACCCCCAAGAGGCTCACGACAAGCCAAAGCTCAGCTCGGCGCAAAAGGATTGCCAACCTTCCCAAGCCGTGGGCTTGCTGCCAGTCTTTATACTCCATCCGTAACCGCTTTCTATACAGGAGTGAACAGCATCGTCTACATATTATATTATCGTGGATATATTATAGCGGGTAAGTGAGAAAATAGCACATTTGATTCAGAAAATAGACATGTCTTAGCGAATAGCAATAAGGCCCCGGCTCTTGTAATGTATATGAAGTGCATAACCAGACCTGAAAATACGACAAATGACGCAGATAGAATTGCTCGAAGGTCGCTTGTTTGCTCTACCAAACCGTGCTACAGTGGTCAACGACTGTTCTATGCACGCAGCGCAGCACGTTTCACCCGAAGAATGAATTGGATTTTATCCCGAATTTATGGTCCATGGACAAAATTCGGCATACATGTGGCTTCCTGATATGAACTTACGGCAACAGAAAACAGTAACTTTTTTGGGTATGGATTGGCTACCCTTGGGGACGAGGGAACAACTGAATCGAACACTTTCCCGGTTCAGGCACTTGCGGGTGAACCGGCGGTCGGCTGTTGTCATCTTGCTGGGGCCACTTATTTGGTGGATGGGCATTGTGATGCTTGAGCGCGCCGGTTTCGCGGCGACAACAGGCCTGGGGATTCATCTGGTTTATGGCATCTCCCTTTCTCTGTTGTTCGGCTGGCTGTTGCTGCCTCATCAGCGTTTTCGATTAGCCCCGGCGGCCAACGATATGATCATCCGCGGCATGAAGGATGCTGTTTTTGTGCTGGATGCGCACAATGAGATTGTCGTGGCCAATCCCGCCGCAGCCCAGTTATTGGCGGCCACCCCCAATGACTTAATTGGCCAACCGTTGCAGCGCTTTTCGCCCGACTGGGCCGCTCATGTGGCTGAATACCAGCAGACGCAGGAAGTGAGCAACGAAATTTTTTTACAAAAAGGGCAAACGTTGCTGCATTATGATGTACGCATTGCTCCCCTGCGCAGCTATTGGGGCAGCATGAATGGGCGAGTGGTGATCGTTCGGGATATTACCGCGCGCCGAGTAGCTACCCAGCAGGCTGCGCAGTTGATTTTAGAGCAGGAGAAAGTAAAACTCCTGCGCGATTTTATTGATACGACTTCGCACGATCTAAACACGCCCTTAACCACTTTACGTATCTCGACTGACCTGCTTCTGGTCTATGTCAACCGGTTGCAGACTACCATGACCAAATTGCGTTTGCTGAATGGGAGTAGCGCCTCTCCCGCGCAGCTTACCGAGTTGGACCAGTTGATCCAGTCGGTCTCTACCAATGGCAATCGTGTGAATGGGAGCACGTTGCGGTTGCAGGGATTGGTGAGCGATATGCTGGAACTCGTTCGGCTGGATAAACAATTAAGTCTGGAATTGGTCGAGCAGGACATGAATGATTTGAGCTGTCAGGTGATCGCGGATTCGGACTCCAGTGCCGCGGAGAAAAATATTACGCTCTCCTACGAGCCAGACGTGAGCTTGCCCTTGATTCCCCTGGATTCGACTTACTTAAAGTTAGCGTTTCATCATCTGATCCGCAACGCCGTGACCTATACACCGGCAGAGGGGAAAATTACGTTCCGCACGTTTCGCGAAGCAGATTGGGTGGTGGCTGAAGTCAATGATACGGGCTCGGGTATTCCCGCGACGGAGCTGCCCTATATTTTTGACCGCTACTATCGGGTGGATAAGTCGCGCAGCACCAATACTGGCGGCATGGGGCTGGGTTTGGCTATTGCCAAAAAGATCGTCGAGGCCCATCAGGGGGAGATCCAGGTTGAGAGTACGGTTGGTCAGGGGAGTTCGTTCCGCGTACGCTTACCGATCCGCACCGAGCAAGACCCCGCGCCCTGGCGAGCCGATAGCTGCCTCTTTGTGCTCGAACAACCGACTACGCTGCAACGACTTTGCAGGCAATCGCTCTTGACGCCAGGTGAACCACAAAAACGACTGGAACACCCCAGATAACGCTGATGAACCTGCAAAATCTGGCTGATCAGTGCCACCTGTGGACAATTGTTTAGGCTTTACTTCACTGCCTTCAATCAGAATACTGAAAGTAAATCGAGGGGGCACCATCGCTCCCTCGATTTTTGTTCAACCTACAAGGTGGCCAGATCAGCCAGGATCGCCTGGAAGGCTGTCGGAGACAGGCCAGCTTCTGGATACCAGGAAACTTCGCGCAATGTCATGTCGAGCGCCAGGGGCAAATCTGGGTGGGTCGTTGCCCCTGGGCGATGGCGTTCAAGAATGGCCACGGCGCGAGGATCGGCCAGTAGCTCCCGCAGGCGAGTTTGGTCTGTATAACGCATCGAATTCCTCCTTTGAAAATGACCAACCGCTTGCCCCACGCAGGTGGTGGAGTCAGCGTTTGGATGGACGACTGTTGGCAGCCAAAAATGTGCGCACTTCGGCATTTTGCGCCGGTGAGATGACGCCCTGGCGTTGCCATTCATCGAGCAGCGCTGGCAGGGTGAGGACCGTGTGCAGGCGATAACCCGCTTCGGCCAATAGCTCGCTGGCCCCCTGTTGGCGGTCGATCAGCACGACAACATCGCGCACAATCAGCCCCGCGGCTTCTAACTTTTCGATGGCTTCAAATTTTGAATCGCCGGTCGTGGTCACATCATCAATCACCGCGATGGTTTCGCCTGCTACATACTCCCCTTCGACATTGGCTCGGGTGCCATATTCTTTGGCCACGAGACGGGGATAGACCATTGGCTGCTCCATTTCCAAGCCAACTGCGGTAGCAATCGGCAGCGCTGCATAAGGAATGCCCGCAAGCCGATCATAGCGCAATTCGGCCAATTTGGCTGCATAGGCTTTTGCCACTCGGCGCAGAATGGCTGGGTAGGTAACCAGGCGCCGCAGATCCATATAGATCGGCGAGATGATGCCAGATTTGAGGGTAAATTGGCCGAAGCGCACACAACCCGAGGTGACGAGATCACGCGCCAGCTCGGCAAATTGGTCGGTCGGTTCCGCCGCGCGGGCTGGGGTTGATTGCAAATTCTCGCGCAACTGGTTGATCTGATCGCGCAGTTGGGTGGCCGCGGCTTTGGGATCCGCGGCGCGAGCGATTTGGCGCGAGGCGGTGATCAATAGCCCCAGCCCGTCTGGGCGCAACCCCGCGGTCAATGCCGCGGCAAGATCGGCACCCTGGGGGCCAATCCCTGGCATCAAGAACCAGAGCTCAGGCGCTACCGCGCGGGCGCGGGCCAGCGAGGTTGGGTCTGTGCCCCCAACGACCAGGCCAATATTGCCAAGCTGATTCCACTGCTGGGCGCGGCGGGCCACAACTTCAAACAAGGGTGATTGGCGATCCCCCTCCGTAACTGGCAGGCGTTGGAGCTCATCGGCGCCGGGATTGGATGTTTTGCACAAGACAAAGACTGCACGATTGGGGTCGCGCAGGAAAGGGGCAAGCGCTTCGCCGCCCAAATAGGGATTGGCCGTCACCGCATCGGCCCCGAGCGTGGTAAAGACCGCTTGCGCATAGGCCTCGGCCGTGTCCGCAATATCGCCGCGTTTGGCATCGAGCAGCACGGGAATATCCGCTGGGATGTAGGCGATCACATCGGCCAGCGCGGCCATGCCTTCGGCACCAAAGGCTTCAAAAAAGCCGCTGTTTGGTTTATAGAGGACCGCGACCTCGGCTGTTGCATCAATGATACGCTGACATTCAGCGCGCAGTTCGGCTGCACTATTGACGCGCGGGTCCAACCCGACACAGAGCAGAGAATTTACCGCACGGGCCCGGGCTTCTAATCGAGAAAAAAAGTTCATGTTTGTTATGCCTTTCCCAAGACCATAGCCAGCAGGGCCATACGCACATAGAGGCCATATTCCATCTGGCGGAAATAGGCAGCCCGTGGATCTTCATCGACCGCCATGGCAATTTCATTGACGCGCGGCAGCGGGTGCATCAGCACCATGGTTGGCTGGGCGCGTTCCAACGTTGCTGGGGTAATCACATAGGCATTGCGCACACTTTCATATTCATCAATATCGGCAAATCGCTCTTTTTGGACTCGCGTCACATAGAGGACGTCGGTCGTGGGCAAGACTTCATCTAATTCGGTAAATGATTGTTGGACCAACCCGACCTCGTTCAATTCGGCGACGAGCGCGGGCGGCATCTGCAAGATCTCGGGGGAGACATAATTGAGGCGCGCCCCATACAGCCGCAACAACCGCGCCAGCGAGTGAACCGTCCGCCCATATTTGAGATCGCCCAGCATAGTCACGGTCAGGCCATCCAATGTTCCCAACTCTTCCTGGATGGTGAAGAGATCGAGCAGTGCCTGGGTTGGGTGTTCGCCCGCGCCATCCCCGGCGTTGATCAATGGCTTGCGCAGATATTGCGCGGCCTGGGCTGCTGAGCCGGTTTCCGGGTGCCTGAGTACGAGCACATCGGAGTAACATTCGAGCGTGCGGACCGTGTCGGGCAGTGTTTCGCCCTTGGCCACCGATGAATAACGCACCTCATTGATCGGAATCACACTGCCCCCCAGGCGTTCCATGGCCGCGGTAAAGGAAGAGGACGTGCGCGTGGATGGTTCGTAGAAAATATTGGCGAGGATCTTCCCCTTCAGCAGGTCGAATGTGCCGACGCGTTCCACCATGGTGCGCATCTCTTTGGCGACCGCAAAAATGTAATCCAGATCCTCACGCGAAAATTGGCTCACCGCTAAAATATGTTTGCCAAACAAGCGACCGTCACCTCGTTCGCCCAACGGCAAACGAACAATCCCCGAACGATTTTGATCTGCCGAACGTTTAAGAGCCATCCCTGTGTTCCTTGTAACCTGATCTGACAATGGGGTTACCCCGGTTGTTGATTGACATTTTGCCCGCTCCCCGGCTGGGCCAAAACTTTGCCATTGTGATAACAATCGACCCCGCGCAAGACCACCCGATTCACCCGGCCACGCAATTGCCAGCCTTCAAACGGGCTCCAACGGGCACGCGTAAATAATTCGCTGCCCCGTACAGTCCACACTTCATCTGGATCGACCTCCACCCACGAATCCGGCGGCTCGCTCAAGCCAAAGATGCGGCGCGGCGCATAAGCGATCTTGTCGATCAATTGCTCCAGGGTCAGCAGATTCTGACGCACCAATTCGAGATAAAGGGGTAAAGCTGTTTCGAGGCCGGGGAAACCAGGAGGGGCCGCGTCCGAATCCTTTTCGGCCAGGGTATGCGGCGCGTGGTCGGTCGCAAAGCAGTCGATCACCTCCAGGTTGGCGCGCAAAGCAGCCTGGTCCGCCAGGGTGGCCACGCGGGGTCGGACTTCGGCCCGCCGCTCGCCTATGCGGGGAATGTCTTCCTCGGACAGAAAGAGATGGTGCGGCGCAGCTTCGCAGGTAACCGCGATGCCACGCTCTTTTGCCTTGCGGATCAAGGCCACCTCAGATTGGCGACTCACATGGCAGATGTGGATCGAGCGACCGGCCAGGTGTGTGGCGAGGATCGCTGCTGCGGCTGTCCGCTCTTCGGCATGGCAGAGCAGGGGGCGATCCGCGGGCCATTGTTCTGCGTGGGCGACCAGCGAATGCAGATCATCCAGGCGGAGAGGGCCAAAAGTCTGGTCGAGATACATCTTGAGGCCGGCCACCTGATGGGCAACCGCGGGGGCACTGGTTACATTCTCCGCATTGGCGCCAAAATAAAGGCCATAATCACACCGGGCGTGCGCGGCTGCAGCTGCCTGCTTCGTGGCGAGCGCCTCCTGGTCGACCAGCGGCGGCGTATTATTGGGCATATCTAACACACAAGTAAAGCCGCCCGCCAAGGCCGCGGCTGTGCCCGAATCAAAATCCTCCTTGTGCGTAGCCCCAGGCTCGCGCAAATGAACATGCGGATCCACAAGCGCTGGCAATCGAAGTGATGGCATTCCGTCTCCTTTTTGGCAATCCAGATTTTTTAATTGGGTGAACGGGTTGGTTCTGCGTCTGCATCAACAAAATTCAGAACAGGTTTGATAATGTGAGGGCGACAATCGCTACCCAACCATTATTTGTATCACAGAGTCAGCGCAAAGCAAACTTATACCGAACCCGTCGCTTCATGAATGGATAATTGGTGACATCCTACCCAGGCAATGGACAAAACATGGACAAGCCGGGCGACTTAGCTTTCAGTTTTGAAAGGTTTCGCCAAATTTGGCAGAAAATCGGTCATTTTGCTTAGAAGTACGTCATTTGTTCATTGACATTTATGAGAATACCTGTAATATGAATGAAAAGTTGGCAATATTTGTTGCGTGGTGTCGTGAAAAGAAAAATAAGGCTACAGATTGCAAGGGGGCAGCCCTGATAAAGCGATTATATAGCTGGAATTCTTACTGATTAACCGTAAGCATCAATGGGCCTACTATGGAAGTAGAATTGTGAGGGCGGAAGCTGGCAAAATTGCTGGCTTTATCCAGCGCAAGGCCAACGGAGTACTATGAGTTATTACCTGAACCCACCCCGGTTTGCTGTAAACCGGGCTCATCGAACAATATCAAAACGACGGAGCTTCCTGGGGAATAAGTTGACTGAGGCTTGCAAGAATTTAAGGCCGCTGCAATCCCTGGAATTCGATCGAGCAAGTGCATCGGTAACCATCATCACTGAGACAATTGTTCCCCGGAACGATGTTGTCCAATTATGCGATGTTCTGGCACAGCGCGGGCAGTCGGAAAAATTATCGGTGCGCTGTTACGCTGATATCTACAAGATAACTACAACCAAAAAGATTCGCTTTTAGGTCGCACCGGCGGTAGATCCAGCAAGCGCACCAATCGCTGGGCAGGGTATGCACCTAAAGCAAAGCAAGTCTCTGTTGGGAAAAGCGAACCTGCAGAGCGTGGGATTCGTGAGTAGGCATGTCTGACAAGCCAAAGCCGGGCAAGGATAAGGATGTACGTTATATTCGGCAAGCATTAGATGCGACGCAGCGCCTGCTGGACTTGTTGGGTGTTCCTCCGGGCGAATTAGTCGATCAGCAAATCCCTGGCCTGCTTGCTGAATTGATGTTGGTGGTGATTGACCAGATAGACGAGCTGGATCAAATGATTTCAGACCCAACGGTATCCCCCGTAAGGTTAATCGAACAAAATCGTCAGGTTCGTAAACAGATTCGTCAGCTTTTGCAGCAAAATGAGGGATTAGATCCGACTAATTTGCTCTTATTGGTCCAAAATGTGGGGAACCAACTCACATCCCTGCTGGTTATAAAAGAGATTAGAAGGGGCGAGGGCTAATAGAGGAATTTGATCATCAGAAAGTGGCTCCTTACTCTTACTTTAATTTGCTGGTAAACAAGCTGTGGAAAACGTTATAAAATTTATAAGAATCTTATATAAGCGCTAGTAAGAGATACCAGAACGATGGCTTTGAGTAATGAGTCTATGGCAACCCTGTCTAAAAAGCTGGCAAATGTTGTTGTTAAACTAAAACCATTTCAATCTCTGGAATATGATCCTGAGACGGGCTTTGCCGCAATTGTGACTGAGCTTTTAATTCCCGGCGAAGACATTGAGCAAATCTCTGAAGTTTTGTCACATTGCGATGAAGAGGAAAAGGTGACCGTGAAACGGTATGCTGATAATTATAAGATTACGCTGATCCGTCGTGTAATGTTGTGATCCGCCTCGTCTCTCCCTTCATTGATACACCCCTCTCCCACGCTGAGCCCCGCAGCTTTTCCAGCCTGTGAGCCGTTTGCTTCTTCTGCTGCTTTGCTCCATAATTTTTAGCACCCCCTCCGTTTACGGAAAGCACAGAAACTACCTGGAAATCCACAGATTTTAAAGATACCACAGATTTTTGGTTTGTCGTCTGGAGAATCTGCGCAAATCTGCGTACTCTGTGGATGGGATTTTGAAAGAGTTTTTGGATTTTACTTAGCGTTTCTGTGGCGAAATCTGCGCGATCTGTGGATAGAATTTTTATGGCGCGCGCTCAACCATCATTACAATTGCGTAAGATCCGCTACTGGCGAATCATGCTAGAGCATGAGGCCACTCAATGGCCGGTTTGGCGCGCCGGGAAATTTGTGGCCCTGGGTTGGGATGAACTGGGCGACCTGACCAGGCTCAGCCGTCGAGAATTTGAGGCGCGACGCAATTTTGTCCTTTCTCGCTTCCCCGAACGCACCAAAGCCAGTGCGGATCTGGTTTGGATCTTCGCGCGGCGGATCCGGGAGTCGGACCGGATCGTCGTCTGTCGTTCGGCGAGTGAGGTGGTGGGCGTGGCGAAAGTGGTGGGCCCCTACTTCTTTGTGCCAGATGTGGATCACGGGCATTGTCTGCCCGTCGAGTGGACCGATCTCACCCCGCGGCTGGTGAGCCTGCCTCCCTGGCGGCGGGTCCTGGTCGAACTGACGCCGAGCCAGTTTGAGGCGGTGCTGGAAGCGCCGCCTTTGCCGAGTGCGCTGGAACCGACCCAGCAACTGAGCGAAGCACCCGCCGCGTACGCGGTGCCACCCCCGCTGGAGATGCAGCCGCCCGAACCGGAGCCCTTCCCCGCCGAATCGAGTTCGGCACCCTATCCATTGTCGGCAGTAGCCGCTGATTTGGCGCTCACCGAAGAGCAGGTTGCGCGTTGGGTGCGCACCCTCCAGCGTAAGCAGCAGATTATTTTTGTGGGTCCCCCAGGGGTTGGCAAGACCTTTGCCGCCCGTCAAGTGGCCCGCCATCTGGTGGCAGAGACGGACGGGTTGTGGACGCTCTTGCAGTTTCATGCGGCCTATAGCTATGAAGACTTTGTGCAGGGGGTGCGGCCAGAGCCAACGCGCAGCGGTGGATTGGTTTTTCGGATGCAACCCGGGCGTTTTGTGGAATTCTGTCACCAGGCCGCGGCTCGGCAAGGGCCCTGCGTGTTGATTCTGGACGAAATCAATCGCGCCAATGTCGCCCGTGTCTTTGGGGAATTGCTCTATCTTTTGGAATACCGCGACCAGGCCATCCGGTTGGCTGCTGGTGATGCGCCTTTCCAAATCCCGGCGAATGTCTATCTTATCGGGACCATGAATAGTGCGGATCGCTCGCTGGCCCTGGTCGACTATGCCTTGCGCCGCCGTTTTGCTTTTCTCGAAGTGGCGCCAAATTACGAGCTATTGGCTCAGGTACAATCGGTCATCAATCCACAATTTCCCATAAAAGCGTTAATAAAGCTTATAAAAAGCATCAATAAAGCGCTTGATGAGCCTGGATTTGCTTTGGGGACCACCTATTTCCTCGATGCAGCGCTGCCCACAATTCTGCCGGATATCTGGCAATTTGAAGTGGAACCCTATCTGGCTGAATATTTTATCGATCAACCTGAACGGGTCGCAGAGTTTGGCTGGGAGCGGATCCGCCATGAGTTGGGGTATTAGGCACATTTCTGGCCCATGACAAATCCGGCATCCACTCTCCTCACCCTGGTCGAATATCAGCCACGCCGCCTGCCGCAATCCGCCTTGAGCGAAGCACTCGGCACGGCCATCTGGCGACGGTATTCAACGCAACTCTCTGTTGAATTTCCCTCGCCCAAAACTGGGCATGAATGGCAGTTGACCGCGCAAGGGTGGGTGGGCGTCCTGCCTGTTTCTGAGGAATTGACGCTGGTGTTGCAGCCAAAAACCTCGCTGCACGCGCTTTGGTCGTTGTTGGCCTATGCGTTTGGCCTGCAGGCCCTGGATTGGCGCTCGGCTTTGGTCGGTGTGACAACGTTGCCCGGCCTCTACGAACAACTGGCCGCCCAGTTGGCGCAGCAGATCCTGGCCCGTACCCGCCGCGGGTTGTATCAGGCTTATGTGCCCCGCACCGAGCAACTCGCGACTGTGCGTGGCCGCGTGGATCCAACGCCCCACGTGCGCCACCCGTGGCAGGCCACATTGCGCTGCCATTACGAAGAACAGACCACTGATGTCGAGGAGAATCAGCTTTTGGGCTGGACCCTGTTGACTATTTTGCAAAGTGGAATTTGCAGCGAACGGACGCATCCGCTGGTGCAGCGAGCGTTTCACCGTTTGCGGCCAGCCATTACGCTGCGCCCATTTTCTGCTGCTGCCTGCCGCAATCGGCACTATCACCGCTATAATCGGGATTACGCGGCCTTACACGCGCTTTGCGGCTTCTTTTTGGCGCAGCGCTCTCCGGCAATCGGCGGGGGACATGCCGCGATGATCCCTTTTTGTGTGCCAATGGCAACCGTCTACGAGCGCAGCGTGGCCGCTTGGCTGGGCCAACATCTTGGCCCTCAGTGGCAGGTACAAGCGCAGGAACGGTACGTGCTGGACCCGCAAGGTGACTTCAGCCTGACCATTGACCTTGTGATCCGCGAGCAGCCGGGCCAAACCGTCCGCTGGGTGCTCGACACAAAATATAAGAGTGGCATCAACACGCCGTCAGCGGAGGATCTGGCGCAGATCATTGCCTATGCCCAGGCCACTGGCGCACCGGAGGCGATTCTGATCTACCCCGTGCCAGTCCGCCGTAAGCTTGATCTGACCGTTGGTGCGGTGCGCATTCGCAGCCTGAGCTTTGCCATCGACCGCCCGATTGAGCAAGCTGGCCAGGAGTTTTTGGCTGCCTTGTTAAACGAGGTTCGCTAGATATGCAGATCTGTGCAGCTTCGACAGGAGAAAAGCCAGCGATCTGTATGATCTGTGGGTTTCCCAGGCAGTTTCTCGATTTTACCGAAACTCGGTGCAGAATTTTAGGATAGAAACTTAATGTATCGTCTGCTTCGCCCGTTGTTGTTTCAATTGGATGCTGAACAAGCACACGGTTTGACCTTAAAATTGTTGCAAGTCGCTGGCGGATTGGCCCTGAGCCGCTTTGTCCTGCGCCGGCTTTTTGCTGTGCCAGATACGCGATTGGCCGTAGATCTGTTTGGGGTGCATTTTGCCAATCGTGTGGGGCTGGCCGCTGGGTACGACAAAAATGGGGTGGCCGTGCCCGGCCTGGCCGCGCTTGGCTTTGGCCATTTGGAACTGGGCACCATCACGCGCCTGCCGCAGGTGGGCAATCCCCGCCCGCGTGTGCATCGAGTGCCCAGCGCCAAGGCACTGATCAACAGTATGGGCTTTCCGAATGCGGGGGTGGATGCGTTGAATCCTGCCGCTGCCCCTGTGCGGATTGGGATCAATATCGGCAAGGGCAAGGATACCCCGGTGGACCAGGCCGGGGAAGATTATTGCTATTTGCTGGAACGGGTCTACCGCCGCGCCGATTATGTCACCATCAACATCAGCAGCCCGAACACGCTCAACCTGCGTCAGCTGCAAGCGCGGGCAGCCATGGAAGCCTTGCTCGCTTCGGTGGTAGGCCTGCGCAACCAATTGACGCCGCGCATTCCTCTCCTGGTCAAAATTGCGCCCGACCTCACCCCAGCCGAGCTGGATGATGTCATTGCCGCGGTAACAGCCAGCGGGGTGGATGGAATCATCGCCACGAATACCACGATTGCCCGCACCGATATTCCCGCCTCGCAGCGCGACCTGAAGGGCGGCATGAGTGGTGCACCACTGCGCGCACCGGCCACCGAGGTGATTCGCTATTTGGCAACCCAGACGAATGGATCCATCCCGATCATCGGGGTTGGCGGCATTCTCCGCCCGGAAGATGCCCTGGAAAAGCTGGATGCGGGAGCAGCGCTGGTGCAACTCTACACAGGGTTGATCTATAGCGGGCCCGGGCTGGTTCAACAGATCCTGCGGGCCCTGCAAGCTCGCGCTGCGCCCCATCAACAGCCCTAAAGAAGCCCCAGCGTGCCGCGGATTTTTCATCCTGGCAGCGACGGGATTACATTCTGACTCTGGTCTGCCGAATTTATGCGGCTCATGTACCGCGCACTCGCACGGGAACGGGTTGCGCGGGCAATTCACTCTCGACTGGTTTGGCCTCGTGCATCGCCCCCAGGCGGCGCAATTCCGGGGAGTACCAGGCCGTTGCCGCCACCACAAAGAGGGTGCCAATTCCCCCGCTGACCACAGAGAAAACCGGCCCAAACCAATGGGCCATCAGACCCGATTCGAGCCCGCCCAGCTCGTTGGACGCGCTGATAAAGACCGAGGAGACCGCCGCGACCCGTCCGCGCATATAATCGGGCGTGAGCAATTGCTGGAGCGTTTGGCGAATGACCATGCTGACATTATCAAAGGCTCCGGTGAGGAAAAGCATGGCCAGCGACAACCAGAATGATTGCGAGAAGCCAAAGATAATCGTGGCCACACCAAAACCGGCAACCGTCCAGAGCAGGCTCCGCCCGGCACGCTTCATCGGCGGCAGGTAGATCAGCAGAAAAGCCATGCACATGGCCCCAAAGGCCGGTGCTGCCCGCAGCCAGGCAAAGCCGGTCGGCCCGACCTGCAAAATATCTTCGGCAAAGATCGGCAAGAGATAGACCGCGCCCCCCAGCAAAACGCCAAACATATCGAGCGAGATCATGGCTAGGATGATCCGTGTGTCGCGCACAAAGCGGATCCCGGCCAGCAGATTCTGGACCGCGGAACCGCGGACTGTGCGCTCGCCCTCTGGTCGCCAGCGGACACGTGCGAGCATCGCCATGTAGATCAGCGAGCTGATGGCGGCCAACACATAAGCCAGCGGAATGTTCCCCTGCACGACAAAGCTCCCCAGCGCGATGCCGCCGATCACAAAACCGCCGATTGCCGGGCCAACCACATTGGAGATCTGCGATAGACTGGTGTTCCAGGCCACGGCATTGGGGAAGACTTCGGTGGGCACCAACTGCGGGAGCAAGGCTGTCCGTGCGGGCCGACCGAGGATGACCGCGGTCGCATCCAAAAAGAGCAGCAGATACATTAACCAGATCGACCCTTGCTGGTACGATAGGATGGCAAGGCCGATTGAAGTCAGGGTCATCGCCGCGAGGCTCCACATTACCAAGCGGGGGCGATTGAAACGATCGGCCAGGTAACCTGCTGGCAAGGCCAGCAACATGGTGGGCAAGGCTTGCGTCAAACCGACCAGGCCGAGCGACAATGCTTCGCCGGTTCGCTCGTACATCTCCCAGGCGATGGCGACACTCTCTAGCCGAGTCCCGATGAGCGCGATAAACCACCCGACCAGATAGAAGCGGAAATCGGCGTTCCGCAACGCAGCGTAGGGATCGTGCCGAGCCGACGTTGGGCGAGCATCCGGTGATTTTGGCATAATTCCATTCCGATGAGGTTTTGGGTTGCTGGATGAAGGCTACTATAACTTGGCGGCTCCATGCAATTGTCTGGATTTGTTGTGGCAGATTGGCGGGATGTGCTAAGCTTGCCCCTTACGTTATGCGGCTTTGGGATGTGCTTGCGGAAGCGCTACAATAGCCCAATCCCCCCGTGCCCATCGCTGTTGTTCTGCTGTGATCTTTACTGGGATCGGCCCGGTAAACTTTGAAAGGAGTTCCTTACGATGCGGATCTTGCGTCGCCCGTTTGTCCTACTTTACGCCACTTTGCTGGTCATTGGGTTGCTGGCCCCACCAGGCAGTGCCGCGGTTGTTGCGCAGGCTGCCCCCGCTCAGGTGGATTGGTTGGAGCCGCATGGCGTCGGCGTGATCGACCTGGTGGGTGTGGTGCCAGACGACATCCTCAAGGATGCGGTGATTGTCTATTCCAACAATGGCATGTTGCAATACACTTCGGGCCAACGCATAGGCAACACCGTAACCATCAACACCAAAGTGACGCCGCGCTATGGGGGGTCTGGGGAAGGCGAAACTCAACATACGTTGATCAATTGCCTGGGCCAACCCGCGCTCACCGACTCCTGGCCGATCATGTCCTCGGCTGGGACGATGCGCGTTTATGAAGATGGCGTCGAGATCACCAGCGAGGCCTGGCTGCAACGATTTTCACCAGGGGGCCGGATCCAGCCCCTGCGCGATCCCGGCCATTTTCGCTACCCCGAAGGCGATACGACCGAAGTGACGCTTGCGGAAGATGGTTCCCTGCCCTTTCCGGTGAACCGGGGTTGTGCCTTTATCTTTCCTGGATATCGCCAAAATCTGACAGCTACCTTTACGATCCAGACCCCGCGCTATATCAGCGCCCGCGTACTGGGGAGTGAAACCTTCACCTTCCGCTCATACATTGGGCCGGGCGACACCGGGCAGATCGACGGCTTGGCGCGCCAGATGCAACGCTTTGGCAATCGACACGACAAGTTTGATCTGACCATTCCCACTGGCGCAGAGTTCGCCCTGGTCACCTTTCCGCCCACGCCAGTCCACCCTTATGTCAATGAACCGGTGGATATGAATCTTGCCCAACCTGGCAGTGGCACCTATCGCATCGGGCGCAAAGATAGTTTGAACATGTCGGTGGATCATGCAGTGACCATGGCGCTGCCCCTCTACTGGCAGCCGCGCGATGTCGACCAATCGCCCGGCACCGAATTTCTGCCCACCTTTACCAATCCTGGCTATTTGGCCTCGATGGAATATTTTGTGCCTGCTGGGATCCCGTACGATGATTGTATGCGGATTGGCAACTGCTCCAACGCGCTGATCAATCGCATCTACAACGCTGAAATGCAGATGTCGATTCACTATCTGACGATTGACCGAGTGGCCCTGGGGTTGGATCAGATCCGGGTTCGCCAGATTGGGCCGACCTGGTCGCCGGGGGTAGCCGCGGCCGAGACCACCGCGCCCGCAACCTTCAACGAATTGATCGCCTCGCTGACCGAGTTGCCGTCCACGCTCAGGCAAGCTGCCCCGGCCAACACCGCGAGCGAACAGGCTGCGCTGGCCAGTACCCTTCCAGGCACGGTCCCACCCGCTCAGGGCGATCTCTACCTGCCGATGATTTTGGGGGACATTCCGCCGGTTGTCCCGCCGGATGATCCCACCAATTGCCCCTGTGGCTGGTTCGATTCGGATGGCCGCATGGTTGATTTCGTCAGCGGTCTCCCCTAGTCCTTCGTACAGAAATTGTGAATGCAGGGGTCATCTTCCAGGCTGCTCGTACCCAGGAAGATGACCCTGCCCGCTCTATCCCGATATTCTGGGCCATGCCGCGCGGGCAAGCACAGATTCGTCAGGCCGGGCCTTGAATGGGCTGATCCTGCACGTGATGATTTTCCCAGATTGAGCGACATTCAGTAGAATAAGCAGAAGATGCAACCGCTTGCATCTAGTTGCGAATCTCTGTGCGCATCGGTGACACCGGGCGCGTTTCGGTGTGGTCTTTGCGGGTGGGCAGAGCAGACTTTCAGGTGACCGCCATGCCGATCAGTCCAGGCTGATCACGCTTGCTTTTGCTGCAACCTTCCACGAGCCAGACCCACAATTTGTCAAGGAGCCGTGCTCTATGAACCTTATCGGTCGTATTTCTGTCTTTCCCAAAGTGCCGGACGCACTTGCGCGTTTGCCCGAGCTGGCCTACAACCTCTGGTGGAGTTGGGAAGACAAAGCGCAGGCCCTCTTTGCCCAGATCGACCCAGTGCTGTGGACGGCCACCAATCATAACCCCGTAAAGTTTCTGCGCAATGTGCATCAGGAGAAGCTCGATCAGGCCGCCGCAGACGCCGATTATCTCGCCCAATACGCGGCCATCCTCCAGGCGTTTGATCACTACATGGCCCCGGCTGGACAAGATTGGTTTTCGCAGGCACATGGCGCGCAGCGAGACCAGATCATCGCCTATTTCAGCGCCGAATTTGGCTTGCACGAGGCCCTGCCGATCTATAGCGGCGGTTTGGGTGTCCTCAGCGGTGATCACTGCAAAAGTGCCAGCGATCTGAATTTGCCCTTTGTGGGGGTTGGTTTCCTCTATCCGCAAGGCTATTTCACCCAACACATTGATGAAGAGGGGCGGCAGCAGGCCGAGTACGAGAAGATCGATTTTGCCGAGGTGCCGGTAACCCCCGCGCTCGACAAAGCAGGTAACGAAGTGCTGATCCATGTTGACCTGCCCGGGCGCACAGTCTACGCCAAAGTCTGGCGCTTCCAGGTGGGCCGCATCCCCATCTATTTGATGGATACGGATGTGCCGCGCAACGCTCCGCAAGACCGAGAATTGAGCGCGCGTCTCTATGGCGGGGATCGTGAAATGCGCATCAGCCAGGAGATCGTGTTGGGGATTGGCGGCGTGCGAGCTTTGCGCGCGCTGGGATATGAACCGGCTGTCTGGCATATGAACGAGGGACATAGTGCTTTCTTGGGGCTGGAGCGCATCCGCGAACTGGTGCAAGGGGGGCTTTCCTTTGACGAAGCTGTCGAGGCCGTGCGTGCCAATACCCTCTTTACCACCCACACCCCAGTTCCAGCGGGCAATGATGCCTTTGACCTCCAATTGGTGGAGAAGTTTTTCTGGCAATATTGGGGCCAACTCGGCATCGACCGCGATCGATTTATTCAGATCGCCCGCGAAGAACTTCCTTGGGGTCCCCAGTTTAGCATGACCGTCCTGGCGCTGCGTTTGAGCGGGTATGCCAATGGGGTCAGTAAATTGCATGGCGAAGTTAGCCGAGGTATGTGGCAGTTTTTGTGGCCGGATCTGCCAGTGGATCAAGTGCCGATTGGGCACATTACCAATGGGGTACATTCCAAAACCTGGCTGGCACCCGAGTTGGAGGCACTATATAGCCGCTATTTAGCCGCTAATTGGCGAGAGAAAGTCGATGATCCAGCCATATGGGCAGAGGTGACTCAGATTCCCGATGCTGAGTTGTGGGCCGCTCATGAGGCACGCAAGCAAAAGCTGGTGGATCTTGTGCGCGAGCGGGTGCAAGCACAAATGGTGCGTCACGGTGAGGGGCCACGCCGGCTCAATGCTGCCGGGCAAGTCCTCAACCCGCAGGCGCTCACCCTTGGTTTTGCCCGGCGTTTTGCAACTTACAAACGGGCCACCCTGCTCTTCAGCGATGAAGAACGCCTCAAGCGAATCCTGAATAACCCGGAACGCCCGGTGCAGATCATCTTCAGCGGCAAAGCTCACCCAGCAGACGAGCCCGGCAAAGCGTTGATCCAGCGGATCTACCAACTGAGCAATCAGCCCGACTACGCGGGTAAGATCGTCTTTGTCGAGAATTACGACATGAACATTGCCCGCCATCTGGTTTCCGGGGTGGATGTCTGGCTCAACAATCCGCGCCGCCCTCATGAGGCCAGCGGCACAAGCGGCGAAAAAGCTGCCCTGTGCGGCGTCCCCAACTTCAGCATCCTGGATGGCTGGTGGGTCGAAGGGTATGATGACGAAAATGGCTGGGTGATTGGTGAGGAGCGTGAATATAAAGACGAAGCCACCCAGGATGAAGCTGATGTGTTCAGTCTCTATCAAACCCTGGAGCAGGAAATTATTCCGCTCTTTTATGCGCGCGACGAGGCTGGGGTGCCCACCGGTTGGGTGGCGACGATGAAGGCTGCGATTCGCAGCTGCGCGCCCCAGTTTAGTATGCAGCGCATGGTGAAGGAATACACGACCCAGTACTATCTCCCCGCGGCTAACAATAGCGGGCACTTTTCGGCAGAGCACTTTGCGCTTGCCCGGGAATTGGCCGGTTGGAAGCGCCAGGTTCAGCAGCGTTGGCCCAATGTCCATCTCGAAGCTGCAATTGCTGGCGCTGCCCAGGCCAATGTCGGCGAACCGGTGACGATCAAGGGCAAGCTATGGCTCAATGGTTTCCCGGCTGATGCCGTAGCGGTCGAGATTGTGGCCGGCCGACAAGGGAATGGGAGCGAGTTGAGTGATTCTCACGTGGTGGCCATGCAACAGGTTGGGGAGGAACAAGGCGCGCTGCTCTTCGAGGGACTATTTACACCATCGGACAGCGGCGTGTATGCGCTCGGCGTGCGAGCCCGCCCCACGCATACCGGCTTGGTTAACCCTTATGAGCTGGGCTTGAGCAAGTGGGCATGAGGGTGTGCGCATAGCGCGAACGGACTTTGCCCAACGCCCCATAATGGCTGAGACCACTGACAAGCTTCTCCCCCGGCTGGCCGATCAGCCAGTTGGAGGGAGGAATAGCCCCGCTGTTGAAGTCCAGCCTGGTGCTGTACATCTTTCAGTTCCTGCTGGACACGCTGCTGGATGCGTTGATGAAGGTCAAGGGGGATTGGCTGGTGGGGCAGAGAGTGCTCAAACAACTGTTGCAGTTCACGTTCGCTTAGTCTTTGCATAATCCATACCAGTTGAACTAAGGTTTCTGCGACTCAGTTGCTGCTATGTAGGCTTCGATTTGCGTCAGTTTATAGCATAGCGAAAGTGAACGTGATAGGGAAGCGTCAAAAGGCTACACTTGCTTGATCAAGAGCGGCGATTATGCACAGAACATTTTGCAACATTTGTCGCGGCCAAAGGCCTTTCGGCGTAATTACTCTAATCGAAAGCTGTGCTCAACGACCGGCGTACTAACCCCGTCGCGTTCGGCTTGCAGATAGAGCGTATGCTCGCCCGCGGGCAGCGGGGCCAGTTGAATCACCGTGCCTTCACCCAACCCCTGCTGCTTCTGATCCAACGCGGGTGTGTTGACACTATAGCGATAGGTGTACAGGGTTTGGGGCTCACTGTCGATCACCGCCAGCGTTACCTGGGCGGGAAAGCCGCTGAGTTCTTTGTCAAAACGCTGGGTCATGAGGTTGACCGCAATCGGTTGAATGGTGTAGGCGTACGAATAGACTGGGCTCACTTCCCCAGCCCGATCCACATAGTCCACATAGAGGGTATGCTCACCAGGCTCAAGCGGCAAGGAGCCAATGGTGGTGTTGACCCGCAATTGCCCGGCGATGGTCACCATGCCCGTAGTGGTGATCGGTGTGGCATCATCCACGTTGTAGCGTAACTCCTGGATCGACGTATCGGGCAAGACCACGGTAATCCTGGCTTCGCTGGCACTGAAGGAAGGCAAAAAGGCCAGTTGGAGCGACTTGGCGACAGTTTCAAATTCAGCAACGGCTTGGGCCAACTCAGCCACTTGCTGCTGGGCCTGGGCTTGATCCAAATAATAGCGACCATAGGAATCCTCATCGGCAGCGAGCGTTTGCAAGCGCTCGAAGGCCGCTTGTAAGCGTTGGAATTGGCGCTGCGTATAATCGGTGCGCAACGCTTGCACATATTCCTGAGCCAATTCATACCAGGCGGGCCCATACTCGGCTTGGCTGGTGGCAAATTCGCTCAGCCTGGCCAGGCGCTCGGACGGATCCGCGATGATAGTGATGGCAGCCAGGGCGGCGGCTCGGTTATCTGCCTGCGGGCTGGTCAGGCTGCTCAACTGCTCGGCAGCATCGTGGGCGTTTGTGCTTGCGCGCAGAAAATTCGCATAGTCCGTGTAGGGATCGATAAAATCGAGCGCCTCGGCAAAATAATGGCGATAGGCCACCTGGGCAGCATCGAAATCGCCCATCTGGGTATAATAACGAGCGTTGTGATACCAGGCCAGCGGGGTTTGGGGGTCGGCCAGCGGGGTGGCGGTCGTTTGCAAAGCCGCAAACTCGGCCAGCAGATCGCCGGTGGTCGCGCTGGCTGGCGCTGGCGTGATTGGTGCAGGCTCGGTGACGGTTGCGACTTCGGCTGCCGGGCCTGGCGCGGATGCAGGCAACCAGCGGGCTTGCAACTCGGCCAGCGGTGTCACCCAGCGGGCTAAGTAACCGTTGGCTGGGCCAGCCGCCGCCACAATGCCCCATACCGTGAAGATCACAGCTGCGCCGCCCGTCAAAAGTAGCAACTTGAGCAAGGTGTTGAGGGCGAGCTTGCTGGTGAGCCAGTCCGTGGCCATCACGAACAGACTCAGTAAGCCGATAAAGAGCAAAGCGGCGAGCAGGGCAACCCAAGCTGCTCCATTGCCCAGCGGTGCCGCCAGATCAGCGAGCACTCCACCAACAAAACCGACAAGGCCAAGGACGATCAACGTAGGTGTGAAAAGTGTGCGGGTTTCGGATGTCATAGCGGATAATTCAACTTCTACCCCTGGGAATCTGGCGGGTGGTGCGTACCGGGCGTGCTCTGAGTGACTTGGGGCGAGCACCCTTGGGCTGGGTGTTTGCCCGGCTATTATACACCAGCTTCGTGGTTGTTCAACCGGCGGTCATGATACACCCGTCATTGAGCCACACGATTTAAGTCAAATCCAAAAACTCTTTCAAAATCCTATCCACAGATTACGCAGATTTGCGCAGATTCTCCAGGGGAAAAGCCAGAAATCTGGGTTAATCTGTGAAATCTGCGGTTTCCAAATGCTTTTTATGCTTTACGTGGTTGGTGTTCAAAAAAGCTTCAGATTTACGCAACGTTCTGCAAATAATTGTATTGAGGCCTTAATTTAGATATAATTTAGGCAGGAATTACCCTACAGCGCTCGGCCTCGTCCAGGCCGAGCATTTTTGGGTTGATTCCGGTAAGTGATTTTGTGTTCAACCGTGTAGGTAAACATTGGGTGTCTGAGCCCGGAATACCGGGACAGCATCTATCGAGAGCGTTCGTTTTTGCTTCGTATGTATCAATCCACCAATTGAGTGCCGCTTTGAATCGAGCGGTGCAGGATTTATGGATGGAATCTGAGTGGAGCGGTGGGCATAGGCCGCTTGCGATGGACCTGGCGCAGCATTTACGGATAGACAAAGAGCGAGAAACTTTATGACAGAAGTAGCCATGTTAGAACCGAGCGCCAACATAAAACCGCGCAGCGACATTCGCAATATCGCCATCATCGCCCATGTTGACCATGGGAAGACCACGCTGGTGGATGGTCTGTTGAAGCAGACAAATGTCTTTCGCACCAACCAACAGGTGCAAGAGCGCATTTTGGATTCGAATGACCTCGAACGCGAGCGCGGCATCACCATTTTGGCCAAAAATACGGGTATCCTCTACAACGGCATCACGATCAACATCGTGGATACGCCCGGCCACGCCGATTTTGGGGGCGAGGTTGAACGGGTCGTCAACATGGTTGATGGTGTGCTGCTGGTGGTGGATGCGGTGGAAGGGCCGATGCCGCAAACCCGGTTTGTCTTGCGCCAGGCGCTCAACGCCGGTTTGAAGGTGATTGTCGTCGTCAACAAGATCGACCGGCCGGCGGCGCGCCCCAGCTATGTGGTTGATAGCACTTTCGACTTGTTTATCGACCTGGAAGCGAATGATGAGCAGGCCGATTTTCCGGTGATTTATGCCAGCGGTCTGCAAGCACGGGCTGGGCTCAGCCCCGACGACCTGGGCCCCGACTTGCGCCCCTTGTTCGAGACCATTGTGGCGCATATTCCGCCCCCGAAGGTTGATGAAACCGGGCCCACGCAACTCCTGGTGACCACGCTGGAATATAGCAACTACGTCGGCAAGATTGCGGTTGGTCGCTTGCACAGTGGCACGATCCGCGCCGGGCAGCCAATCATGCACATCACCGCCGAAGGGACGAGAAAACCGGGCAAGGTGGGCCAGGTGTATCTCTTCCGCGATCTGCAACGCAGCGCGGTCGATGAAGTACATGCGGGCAACATTGTCGCCATTTCTGGCATCGAAGATGTCGGCATTGGCGATACACTGGCCGACATCAACGACCCGCGGCCTTTGCCCCCGATCACCGTTGAAGAGCCGACGGTGCGCATGACGTTCGCGGTCAACGACAGCCCATTCGCTGGCCGTGAAGGGCAATATCTCACCAGCCGCCAATTGCGCGCCCGGCTTTATCAGGAATTAGAGCGCAACGTGGCGCTGCGGGTGCAGGATACAGATGTGGCAAGCGAGTGGATTGTCTCTGGGCGAGGCGAGCTGCACCTGGCAATTTTGATCGAAACCATGCGCCGCGAAGGGTATGAATTCGCCGTCAGCCCGCCAGAGGTGATCTACAAAAACGATGGCGATGGGATGCAAGAGCCAATCGAGCGGCTCTTTGTGGAAGCCCATCAGGATTATCTCGGCGCGGTCAGCGAGATGTTGGGACGCCGCCGCGCGCTGTTGCAGGATATTCGCTACGGCGATGATGGCACGGTTTATGCCGAATATCTCGCGCCAACGCGCGGCACGCTGGGGTTGCATCAGCCCTTTTTGACCGCCACGCGCGGCACCGGGATTTTTAACACGCTCTTTCATGGGTACGAACCATTTGCTGGCGAGATCGACCTGACGGAGCGTGGTTCCCTGGTCGCGTTGGAGACCGGCACCGTCAGTGCCTATGCGCTGGTCAAGTTGCAGCAGCGGGGCACCTACATCGTCAGCCCGGGTGATGAGGTCTATGCCGGGCAGGTGGTGGGCGAGCATATTCGTGCCGAAGATCTGGTGATCAATGTCTGCCAGGCCAAACAATTGACCAACTTCCGCGAGAAGCCGTCTGGCACGACCGATATGTTGCAAACCGCTCGCAATCTCTCGCTGGATGATGCGATCCAATTCCTCGGGCCGGGGGATCTGCTCGAAGTGACGCCGGAATCGTTGCGCATTCGCAAGAAGGAATTGCGCCACGAAGTGCGTCAGCGCGCGGCCAAACGGGCGAAACAAGCCTGATAGTCGGCGATAGACGGTGGGCGCTCGACGGTGGATGGTGGACGATGGGCAGGGGACGACTGACGACAGAGAAATGCTCCCACGATCCTCCGTCTATCGTCCTCCGTTCCCCGTCTTTTAGTAGGATGAGACTAGCATGATGAATGTTGCCATCCAGGCGCGCACGTTCGACGAACTGAACCAGGCCGATCTCGAACAAATTTATCAGCACGGCCGGGAAGAGATGTTGCGCGACCGGACGTTTAGCATCCTGCTGGCGCGGGCTGATACCGCGGCCAAACTCGAAGCGTTCGCCTTTGCGGGCGAGCGCGGATTGTCCGGCTGGACCACCAAAGAACTGATCGAGATCTCCAACCGCTTTCGCCTGCTCAGCTCGCCAGAAAACGAAATCCGTCTCTATCGCGAATGTACGGACGAAGCGTTTCGCAGGGCCCCGCGGGTGCGCGAGTTTTATGTGCTGGCCTTGAATCGGCTGGGCCGCCCTGCCGAAGCGATCGAAGAAGCCTCGCGGCTGATCGCCGAGGGTGGGCAAAATGCGCTGCTGTGGGGCACGCTGGGGGAATGTTATTCGGCGCGGATCTTTTTTGCCGAACAACTGGCCGAAGCCCTGGCCGCCAATCCAGCCTCGCCCACCGCAATTGATCCCGACCTGGTTGCGCGCTTCCCCGGTTATTTTCCCCACCTCTCCCTGGCCGAGATGACCGTGCCGCTTGCCCACGCTCTGCGCCAGGAAAACCTCAAAGCAGCAACCAATATTTTTCGCAGCGGCTTTCGGGAAAGTGGCACATCTTTCAGCGGATTGGGCTGGCTTTTGCGCACATTGGATCATCTGGCCGATTTGTGCATTCAGCGCACGCGGCTTCAGGCCGCGGCATCCGCCGAGGCTGCGACAAGTGATGATGCGGTTCGCTTGCGCCTGGCAGATGACGAAATTTGGAGCGTGCGCAAAGAAATTGCCGGTCAGATCCAACTGATCGCCATTGCGCTTGAATTGCAGGGCGGCAGCGAATCGCTCGATTACTGGACGAATGCTGGTATGTTACTGCTGGCCGTCATCCAAAATGCCCCGTTGGCGATGATCCAGGCGCGTTTGTCGCGACTCTTTACGCGGGTTGATGCCGCCTTCAAGCTTGCGATCACAGCCGCCGAATTGCGCCGGATCCGCGGCCAATATCTCATCCTGCGCGAGGCTTTTCAGGCTGACAGCGACCAACAATCCACCCTGGCGGCCCAGTGTGGGTTGGCTGAATTTGCCATTGCTGCCTGTGAAGCGGGCCGCTTACGGTTTATGGAACGGGGCAGCGCCCAGGAAGCGCAGGCCGTTGCGCCACCAGCCAGCCAATCGCGCACCGTGGCCACGGCGCAGACCTTTCTGGAAAAAACTGTCAACTTTCTCGCCCTGACCGGCAATCTGGTGGCCGTCTACATCAGCGGCGCGATTGGGCGCGTTGGCGCGCGTGTGCCGGATCTGCTGATCAACCGCCAGGTGCAGGAAGATCTGGCCGATATTGTTGAAACCAAGGTGCTGCAAGCGCTGGTGCCCGAAGAACGGCAGAACCCGCGCGCGATCATTCGGCGCATCCAACAGGTGGTGGGCAATGGCTTGAAAGTTGGCGATCTGCAAGACCTGCAATCGTCGGCCCATTACAGCTTTGACGCCCGCTCGGATGGGCTGATTGCCCTGTCGGGGGTGGATCACAATCTGCGGCGCTATACACGCACCACCACCGACCTGACCGCCACGCTGTTGATGCAAAATGGCGATTGCCGCGAAACAATGTATCTGAATGGGGCGCTCTTTTCCTGTTGGCAACAGGTGGAAGTAAAGCGCTGTATTGCCAATGCGCTGCGCTGTTTGGACATCCGCTATGAAGCTGGCTTTCAGGCGATTGTCAACGAGGAGATCCCCGCGCTGCTGCGTTACCAATTGCGGGGCGGGCAAGTGGCGGTTTATGTGGATGGCCTGGAGATGCGCGCCAAATATTTTGCCGCCCGCGCTTCCGATAGCGACCCGACCGGGCTTTTGCGCACCTATGGCCGTGCCGAGATCCTCGACGAGCAGCCGTTGACGCAATACGAGCTGGAAAATTCCATCCTGCACGTGCTCTATCGCGATGGCTCCAGCCGTTGGCTGGCCCCGCGTGACCCCGACACGGGCCGCTGGCGGCCACTTGACCATCTGCCCACGGCGGATGGGGGGATCCCTGTGATCCCTGACGCGGGCGAGCGTTTGGCATTTGTGCATTCGGTGCGCCTGCTCAATCTGGTGGAGGAACACGCTTTAACGCTGTTGTATGATGCTGAACAGGGACGGGCCGAGTTGTGCGACGGTTTCTATAATAGTGCACTCTTTGACAGCCCCTATCTGTTTGATCAGGGGGAAGTGGCGCTCGAAGCGTTGCTCACGCCGCCGGGCTTGATGTGGGCCGGCACCCGCACCGTGCTCCACCCCGATGGTAGCGAACATCAACATGGCGTCTATCTGCAATTTTTGCCCTTCTCGCTCACCGATTATGAGGCCGCGCTCGTGGAGGGGGATATTCCTGGCACCATCCAGCTGATGGGCCGCACCTTCCGCGGCAATTTGCAGCGCGAGCGCCGCCGCCTGGAGGAGGGAACCTCGCCAATCCCGCACCTATTGGACAAAGTCCATCATTGGCAAATCAATCGCCAACAAGCCAACACCAGCGAGCGCAAACGTACCGAGCAGCAACTGGCGAAAGTGATCCTCGAACTGGCGCGGGTTCATCCCGAACTGGTGCAGATGAAAGAGGTCAAGCCCGACCAGCCGCTGATTCGCGAGGAAGAGACCAATGACAGCCTCTACCTGGTCCTCAGCGGGGAGTTGATCGTGTCGCGCAATGGCAAACCGCTGCAGGATCCACAAGGCGAGACCGTTGTGGTGGGCACCGGGGCCATTCTGGGCGAGATTTCGGCCTTGCGTGGTGGGGTTGCCAGCGCCACCTTGGCCGGTCAAGCCGTGGTGCTCGCCCTGGCCCAACGGGTGATCCAACAACAATTGGCGACCAACGAACCCTTTCGCCAGAGCCTGGAAGCGCTGGCCGGGTCCAGAATTATGTGAACGATACGAGAAGGCAGGGTTTGGCGAGCCCCTGCCTTCTGTCGGCGTGCGTCATTATGTCAAACAAAAATGTATCGGGGAGGAAGACCATGTTGAAAGTTGCTATCATCGGTATGGGCGGAATCGGCAATACCCATGCTCCGGTTTATGTGGCCGATCCGCTGGCCGAATTGGTGGCTGTCTGCGATATTGACCGGGCCCGTGCCGACAAGGCCGCGGCCAAATATGGCGTGCGTGCCTATTACAGCGTGGATGAGCTACTCAAGCATGAGCAATTGGATGCTGTGAGCGTGACCACCGCGGGCAAAGAAAATGGCGGCGATCACTACGAGCCAACCATGCAATGTCTTGAAGCTGGCTTGAATGTGCTGGGCGAAAAACCGATCTCGAATGAGATCGAAAAAGCGCGGGCAATGGTCAAAAAGGCCGAGGAAAAAGGCGTCTACTATGGCATCAACCTCAACCATCGCTTTGTACCCCCCGCGGCCAAAGCCAAAAGCTGGATCACCGAAGGCAAATTGGGCGATCTGCTGCTGATCAACATGACCATGTGGATTGGCAACCCCAACGAAACTTCGCCCTGGTTTCACATCCGCGCGCTGCATCCCCATTCGCTCGACATCATGCGTTATTTTTGCGGGGATGTAAAACGGGTTCACGCCTTTTTTAATCGTGCGCCGGGTCGGGTCTGTTTTTCCAATGTGCAGGTCAACCTGGAATTTGCCAATGGCGTGGTCGGTCACCTGACCGGTAGCTATGATACCAACCCCAGCCATAATTTGGAACGCTGCGAAGTGATGGGCACCGAAGGGCGCTTTGTGCTCGACAATTTGTACGAGGAACTGACCTATTACCCGCGGCGCAGCAACGAACTGACCGTGATCCGCAACAGCATCATGGGCGGGCTGAGCGGTTTTGGCGCCACCTTCACCAATCGCATCCATCGCTGGCTCGAACAGATCCACCAGGAAGTGCCGCCCGCGGAGATCGAGGCTTCGGGCAAAGAGGGCCTGGCCGTGCAAGAGATCATCGAAGCCGCCATTCGCTCGCACGAATCGGGCCAGGCCGAGGCTGTGCCTGCCTGAGACAGACGCCGGACAAGTGACGGTAGACGGTGGACTGTCGTCAAACGTCCATCGTCTGTCGTCCAGCCCAGCTTTTGACCGTAGATTGACTAAGTCATGTGACTAAGCTAAAATAATCGAACGACTGCTCCCATAGCTCGTTTGGAGACGAAACCCATGACAATTGTCACGATCCATGAAGCAAAAACCCACCTGTCGCGTTTGATCCAACGCGCGCTGGCCGGCGAGGAGATCATCATTGCCAAAGCCAGGCAGCCGCTGGTAAAATTGGTGGTGATCGCCGAGCAGCGCCCACAGCGGCGGTTAGGCGGGTTGGCCGATACAATTCTCCATATCGCCGATGATTTTGATGCTCCGCTGGAGGAGTTTGCGGAGTATACGTCATGAAGTTGTTGATCGACACTCATGCGTTTTTGGGGCTGACGCGGAATCAGCGCGCCAGCGAGAATGCAAAAAGGGCGTTCCTCAATAGCGATAACGAACTCTATTTTAGTATGACCAGCTATTGGGAAATTTGTGTCAAAGTCAGGAATGGCAAGTTGCACCTTGGCCCGAATTGGCAAGCCGAGGTTGACCGGGAAATCGGCTTGAATGCCATCCATTGGCTCCCAATCGAGCGGTCGCATTGTCAAAAGATCATTGATTTACCTTTCTTGCATGGCGACCCGTTTGATCGGATGTTGATCGCGCAGGCACTCTGCGAAGAGATGACCCTCATGACCGCGGACCAAAATATTCAACAATACGCTGTCCCTACGCTGTGGTAAAGAGACCGGAGCCTTATGTCAAAATTACGCGTTGCGGTCATCGGCCAGGGGCCGATTGGCAACATCCATGCGCAGATGTACAAAGAAGACGCGCTGGCCGAGTTTGTGGCCATTTGTGATTGGAATCAGGAACGGGCCGACGCTGGTGCTGGCCGTTGGGGTGTGCAAGCCTTTTACGATGTGCAGCAAATGCTCGAAACCGTGCGCCCCGACGTGGTGAGCGTCTGCACTGGCGGCGTCGAATATGGCAGCGAGCATTATCTGCCGACCATGCAGGCGTTAGCATTTGGCTGCCACGTGCTGGGCGAAAAGCCGATCTCCAACGAGGTGGAAGAAGGCGAAGAGATGGTGGCCACGGCCGCGGCCAAAGGGCTCTGTTATGGCGTCAATCTTAACCATCGCTTTACCCCAGCAGCCCGTCTGGCCCGGCGCTGGGTGGATGAAGGACGCATCGGCCATCAACTCTTTTGCAACATGAGCATGTGGATCAAAAATCCCCGCGAAAGTTCGCCCTGGTTTCACCTGAAAGCGCTGCACCCCCACACCATCGACGTGATGCGCTATTTCTGCGGCGATATCGCTGAGGTTCACTGTTTTGCCACCAAAGCACCGGGGCGCGCGATCTGGTCCACGGCCACGTTCAATTTTCGTTTCAAAAGTGGCGCGGTCGGCACGTTGACCGGCAGCTACGACATTGAGCGCGGCCACCCCATGGAGCGTTGCGAAGTCGCGGGTGTGGCCGGCCGCTTTGTGATCGATGACATGTATCGCGAAGTGACGCTCTATCCCGCGGGCAACCCCGAGAAGATTGTCTACACCAATCCGCTCTTTGGCGGCTATCGCGACTTTAACGATACCTTCCGCAATCGCATTCATACCTTCCTTGAGCAGGTCGGTGCTGGGGTCCCGCCCGGGCAGATCGATGGGCGCGCCGCCGAAGCTCTGGCCGCGCAAAAGGTGATCGCCGCGGCCATCGAGTCGGTGCAGACGGGCAAGGTTGTGACCGTTCAGTAAATGTGTAGAGACTGGAGACTCACACAATCTCCAGTCTCTTAGTCTCTTAGTCTCCAGTCTCTTTCACCTATGCCACCATTCGTCGCTGATCTTCATATCCATTCCCATTATTCACGCGCTACCAGCCGCAGTCTCGACCTGGAGCATCTGGCCGAGTGGGCGCAGCGTAAAGGTGTGCAAGTCCTCGCCACTGGGGATATTGCCCATCCTGGCTGGCTGGCCGAAATCAAAGCCAAGCTGGTTCCCGCCGAGGAGGGCTTATTCCGCTTGCGCGAGGAGGTTGCGGCGCAGGTGGCCGAGCAAGTCCCCACTGCCTGCCATGCACCTGTGCGTTTTTTGCTCGGTGGCGAAGTCAGCAACATCTACAAACGGGATGGACAGGTGCGGAAAGTGCATCATCTGCTCTTTATGCCCTCGATCGCCGCGGTGGAACGCCTGCAAGCCTCCCTGGAGCGGATCGGCAACATTCGCTCGGATGGTCGGCCCATCCTGGGGCTGGACTCGCGCGATCTGCTCGAAATTGTGCTGGAAACTGATGCGCAAGGCTATTTGATCCCCGCGCACATCTGGACGCCCTGGTTTGCGATTTTGGGCTCCAAGTCGGGCTTTGACACGATTCAAGCCTGCTTCGACGATTTGACGCCGCACATCTTCGCGGTCGAAACTGGCCTTTCGTCTGACCCAGCGATGAATTGGACGGTCTCGCAACTCGACAAGTACACCCTGATCTCGAATTCGGACGCCCATTCGCCACCAAAATTGGCACGTGAAGCCACGCTCTTCTCGACCGAATACAGCTACGCCGCGCTCTTTGAGGCGCTGCATACGGGTGATCCCGCAACCTTTGCCGGTACACTGGAATTTTTCCCCGAAGAAGGCAAATATCACGCCGATGGGCATCGCCACTGCGGGGTGCGCTGGGAACCCGCTGAAACGTTTGCCCATGGCGCGATCTGCTCAGTTTGTGGCAAACCTGTCACCGTTGGTGTGATGAATCGGATTGCCAGTCTGGCGGATCGCCCTTTTGGCGTGCAGCCCGCGCACGCCGCGCCCTACCAGAATCTGATCGCGCTGCCCGAAATTCTGGGCGAGGTCTTTGGGGTCGGCGCTGGCTCCAAACGAGTCGAGCGCGCCTACGAACAGTTGCTGGCGCAACTTGGCCCCGAATTGGCGATCCTGCGCACCATCCCGCTGGACGAAATTCAGCAGCACGGGGGCGAATTGCTGGCCGAAGGTATCCGGCGGATGCGCGCGGGCGAAGTGCAGATCGATCCAGGCTATGACGGTGAATACGGGGTGATCAAACTGTTCACGGCCAACGAGCGGGCCGTTTCTTCGGCTCAGATGGATTTTTTCGGCCAGCCCGCCAAAGCGCCGCGCACCCGTCGCGCGCAACCGAACCCGGAGCCCGCCGCGGCCAACACAGCTGCCTCCCCCCAAAAAGCGCCAGAGAGCGCCGCGCCATCCCCCGGAATGCCGCCACTGTTGCAGGGGCTCAACCCCGAGCAACTTGCCGCGGCCCGTTTGGTCGACGCGCCTTTGTTGATCGTTGCCGGGCCGGGCACGGGCAAAACGCGCACGCTGACGCAGCGCATTGCCTGCCTTGTGCGCGAATACGCGGTCGATCCGCGCTCGATCCTGGCGATCACTTTCACCAATAAGGCGGCTGCTGAATTGGCCGAACGGTTGGAGCCATTGCTCGCCGAGACGGCGCGGTCGATCACGGTGCAGACCTTTCATGCGTTTGCCGCGGCCTTTTTGCGCGAGCACAGCACCGCGCTGGGTATCGCCGAAACCTTTGTGATCGCCAGCGATGAAGATCGATTGGCGCTGCTGCGGCAGATCTACCCGGCCTGGCCCGAAAAGTCGCTGAACGCGGCGTTGGATGCGATCTCCACCGCGAAAAACGAGTTGCGCACCAACGCGGAAATTCCTGTCACCGAGCAGGTGGATGGGCGTTCCCTGGCCGAGATCTATGGCGAGTACGAAGCGGCACTGCGCCAAAACAATCTGCTCGATTTTGATGATCTCTTGTTGCTGACAGTACGTCTGCTCGAAAGTGACCCGGCAATCCAACAACAAACGCAAGCCCGCTACCGCTGGATCTCGGTGGATGAATACCAGGACATCAACCTGGCGCAATATCGGTTGTTGCGCCTGTTGATGGACGCGGAAAATCCGCCAAACCTCTGCGCGATTGGCGACCCGGATCAGGCAATTTATGGCTTTCGTGGGGCGGATCGGGCCTACTTTTTGCGCTTCACTGCCGATTTTCCGGGCGCACAAGTGTTGCGTTTGCAGCAGAATTACCGGTCCACGCCCGCGATCCTGGCCGCGGCGAGTCAGGTCATTGCCCTCAACCCGGATGATGAACGATTGGTGCTCTGGTCGAGTTTTGTCGACGAGAGCAAGCTGGATCTGTACAGCGCGGCCACGGACAAAGCTGAGGCCGAATATGTGGTGCATCAGATCGAGCAGATGGTGGGCGGGACCAGCCTTTTTTCGCTCGATTCGGGGCGAGTGGGTAACACCGAGAGTGCCGCGACAAGTTTTGGTGATTTTGCCGTGCTCTACCGCACTTCGGCGCAGAGTGGCGCGCTGATCGAGGCGTTGACCCGCTCGGGCATTCCCTTTCAAACCGTGGGCCAAACCCCGCTGACCGGTTATCAAGATGTGCGCGAAGTATTGGCCTATCTGCACCTGGTTTATGAGCCAGGCGCGCCGCTCTATCACGAACTCATCCGCGCGGCGACGCCCAAACGCGGCCACGCCCGCATTGCCACTTTTTTGCAAACGGTGACCACGGAACAAGCCGCGCTGCCCGTTACTGAGCTGATCGAGCGAGTCTTGCAATTCTGGCAGACCGAGTTGCATCGCATACTCGACGATAAATCCAGCGAGCGCATGGATCGGCTCCGGCTGCGCGCCCTGCCCTTTACCAACCGGCTGGGTGATTTCCTGAATGCACTCGCCTTGCAGCGTGAAGTGGACGAGTACGACCCGCGCGCCGATCGCGTCTCGTTGATGACGCTGCACGCGGCCAAGGGCCTGGAATTTCCCATCGTCTTTCTGGTGGGCTGCGAAGAAAATCTGCTGCCGCTGGTCTTGCCCGGCCGCCCGACGGATGTGGAAGAGGAGCGGCGGCTCTTTTATGTCGGCATGACGCGTGCGCAACAAAAGCTGGTTTTGAGCCACGCGCGCAACCGGTTTTTGTTTGGCCAGGCCATGAACAATCCGCGCTCGCGCTTTGTGAATGATATCGAGCAAACACTCACCGAGATCAAACGCATGGCCGAGCGGAAACAATCCAAAGAGAAGCCGGATCTGGAACAATTGAGCTTGTTTTGAGGAGCGGTACTATGGCCAGTTCTACCTTTAATTTACATGACTTACAGCATGGTTATGAAGACGCCTGGCATAGATTTTTGGACATGTATCATCCAAAGGTCTTTGCGTATTTGTTGACCAATGTTGGTGAACAGGAAGTGGCTGAGGATCTGCTCATGGATTCAATGTGCCGTATTGCCACCCAGATTAAGGGGTTAAGCACAGATACTTCTCTTGAACAATTTGTTTGGGACAAAGTTAGTGAAAGTTTAGATTCATATCATCAACCAGGGGACAGATCACCAGGAGCATCATCATGACAGAACAAATCGAGCAGAACCTTGCGCAACTCAACCGTGATGGCTTTCTGCTGATCCGCCAGGCGTTGGACGCCGATACCGTCGCGGCCTGGAAGACGATCTTGTACGATCTCTACGCCGAAGGACGGTATGAGATCCGCAATGGCGTGGGCAATGTGGCCTTTGACAAATTATTGGCGCTACAGCCTGCCAGGGCGAAAGCATTGATCGGCCATCCCAGCACCGCGCCCTATTTGCAGGCGATCATGGGCAAACAATGTCAGTTGCGCAGCCTGCGCGCCCATGTCAACCCAGGGGCGTATACGCAGGAATGGCACATGGATTTTTACGATTATTATTACCAGGCCGAGAAGGCTGATGCCCAGACAGCCGCGCAGGCCCTCTGCATGAATGCCACCTTTTATCTGACCGATAACACGCCAGAACGCGGGCGGCTGACTTTTCTGAAGGGCTATCTTGAGAAGCCGGTGCCGGACGCGTTGCGCCCCTTCCTGCGCTACACCGAAGATCGGGCCGATCCGTTCCAGAAATGGTGCGACGAATCCGAACAGGTCGATCTCTACCCGCTGGCGGGCGACGCGGTGATCTTCTACAGTCACTTGCCCCATCAGGGCGCAAAATTTGGCATCGACCCCGAAGGCGAGATGCGCGCCAATATCGTGCTGCATTATCAGCAGAACCCGATGTATCCGGGCATTCGCTTTGTCAGCGATCCCCAATTCACGCTCGACACATTGGGCTATAAAGGCACATTCCCATTTGCCGGTTGATGGTGAATATTCGCATCGTCGGAATGGTTGCGGCCAGAATGTTGGCCTGCCGCCCACGAATCGACCCAGAGAGCCAGCGATCGTCATGAGCGACCCGAAAAGCCTTTACACGACGCTACCCAAAAAACGGATGGCCGCAGGTGCCCTTTTTCTGGACCAACGCGGTCATCTCCTATCATCCCAACCGAGCAGACCCTCTATTTGGAATAATGATAGACCTATCCGTACAATGGTTGCGGCTCCCTGAACTCATCCTATCAAAACAAATTGTCGCAGAATCGACGGATCAATCGCATGACTCTGATCACCATCATTGGTCGTGGCCATGGCGGCACGCGCGCCATGTCGCACACATTGTCGGCTAGTAATGTCTACATGGGCGAGCCGCTCAATCAATCGGGCGATCTGCTGCCGCCCCGCGCCATGTATGAAGCGTGTCGTGTCCTGGCTCCCCATGTGCGCTGGCTCGGTGACTTGCGCTGGGATTTCTCGGCGCTGCACGAGATGCCGATCCCGCCCGAATTTACGGCGCTGATCGAAGCCTATCTCGCCACGGTGCTGACCAGCGAACATCCGGTGAAAGGCTGGAAAATCCCCGAGACAACCTTGGTCTTTCCGTGGATCGTGCGGCTCTTCCCGGAGATCCACTACATTCACTGGGTGCGCAACCCGCGTGATAATATTTTGGCGCGCCATTTGACCGATGATCTGCGCGATTTTAGCATCGATTACCCGAATGTTGATGATTTTTTGCAGGAACACTATCCGCACTTCTGGCAGGATGCGGTGACGCGCAGCGAAAACGTTGACCCGTCTGCTGAGGAGACGCAGCCCCATGCTTCGCCGCTCGATGAATTGCGCCTGCGCGCCAGCCGGGCGATCTCCTGGCAATATCAATATGAGATCGTCAAAGCGACACCCAAGCCCGCCAATTGGCTGCGCATCCGCTTTGAGGATTTTGTGCAGCAGCAAGCGGTCACCATCGCTCGTTTGGAGGAATATCTGGGCGTTCCGCTGGCCCAGATTCCGGTTCGTGCCGAAGCGGTGGGGCGTTACAGCCTGGCCGATGGTGTGAATTATTTTGACTTTCTGGACGAGGGGATGCGTGAATATGGGTATGAGATTCCGCGCTAATCTGCTGGTACCCTAAGCTACTGCCGTTGGTGTTGCCTTGGGCGCGAATGCCTGACTCTCATCATGGAGGAGGATAGGGGCCACTTCATGACTAAAATTGGCCAATATCGCAAATAAGAGTTCTTTCCAGGTGCCGCTCAAAGAAGCCTGGCGAAAGGTATAGCGAGCTTTTTGGGGATTAATAAATTCGATGATTGGTTCTGCGATAAAATCTCCACCAAATTGACCAGAGAAACGAACAGTATGATAGAAACCAGTCAGAACTGAACGGAAAAGATGACCTTCTGCCTCTGTCAGCGGTCGCCCGAATTCTACCGTATGCGAATGCGTAATGACACTAGCTTCTCTAGTAGCGACTGCACTCGCACCAAGGAGGAGATCATCTTTCGTATATTGTTTTTTCTCATGCATGGTTTACAGGTCTCCTGTGTATGGCCGGAAGAGAGCTTGCTGATTCAGAAATTCGAGCGCATCTACATGAAACCATGGTTGAGAATATCTAAGGCACTTTCCCAGTCCGTACCGTGATATAAAATAAGTGTGCCTTGGCTATCCATGAAATGATTATAGCATAATTTTTATTCACTTTGAAGGAACCAATGTCATGCCACCAACACGCCGGGCGAAACGTCGCCCCAATGTCGTCTTGTTAGGAATCGACTCGCTGCGCGCCGATCATATGAGCAGCTACGGCTATCATCGCCTGACTACGCCCCATTTGGATCAGGTTGCGCGCGAAGGCACGCTGTTCGAACGCAATTATGCGCCCAGCATCCCGACCACTCCGGCCTATGCCTCGATGTTGACCGGGCGGGATTGTTTTGGCACCCAAGTGGTGGCACTGCGCCACAAAGGGCCATTGCGCGCGGAAGTGCCCACCTTGCCCGAAATCCTGCGCGGCGAAGGGTACAACACCACCTGCGTGGGCTTCAGCGGTAACCCCTCATCACGCGGCTTTGACAATTACCTCACCTTCCCGGGCTGGGGCAGTTGGAACGAGGGCCGCAGCCCCAAAGCCGAAAATCTTAACGAAGTGGCGATCCCCGAGTTGCAGCGTTTGGCCAAAAAGCGCCAGCCTTTCTTCCTCTTTCTGCGCCACATGGATCCGCACGCGCCCTACCTGCCCCCGGCCCCCTTCGAGCGCATGTTTTATCATGGCAATGAGACCGACCCCAAAAATAAGTCGATGGAACCGGTGATGAACTTCAAGCCCTTCCGCGACTTTTTTGCCAGTTGGATGCCCCCAGGCATCACCGATAAGGAGTATGTGATCGCCCAGTACGATGGCGCAGTCGCCTATATGGATGCCGCGATCCGCACGATCTTCACGGCGCTGGCCCAACTCGGCATCCTGGACGAAACCATCGTGGTGATCAATGGTGACCACGGCGAGACGCTCTACGATCACGAATGCTGGTTTGATCATCACGGCACCTACGACAATGTGTTGCATGTCCCGCTGATCATTCGCTACCCGGGCAAGGTGGCTGCGGATCGTCGCGTCGCTGGGTTTACGCAACACAAGGATCTCGTGCCCACCCTCCTGGAATTGGCCGAGATCGACCGCGCACCCTTCACCTTCGAAGGGCGCAGCCTGCTGCCGCTGGTGAGCGGCGAGGTGGCTTCCTACGAGAGCGAGTTTTACATCACCGAATGCACGTGGATGCGCAAACATGGCTGGCGCACGCCCCACTGGAAGCTGATCCGGGCGCTGGAGCCCGATTTCCACTTCAAGCCGCCGGTCGAATTGTACAATCTGGTCGAAGATCCCGACGAGAATCACAATCTGGCCGAGAGCCAGCCGCAGATCGTCGAATATCTCACCGAGCGCATGGAGGCATGGATCGCGCAGCGCGAGGCCGAAACCGGCTTGCCCAACCCGATCCACACTCAGGGCGATTGGCACGGTCACACGGGCTTGGGGCCATTCACCAGCTCGCAACAAGCCTACGATACCCTGCACATTGGCGATCCTGCCCAGGCCGCGCGCCTGCAAGCCCGCGATGATTGACGAATGACGTTTGACGAATGACGTTTGACGAATGACGTTTGACTCATTACCTGACAAGGTTCAACCATGGAAATTCTCACAGGAAGTTTGGCCGGTGCTTTGACCAACCCCGCCCCTGCGCTTGCCTGTTATCGGCCTGCGCCAGAGCGCCACAACGGGCACGGGCTGGTCATCCTCCCCGGTGGCGGGTATGGCATGTTGGCTCCGCACGAAGGCAAAGGCTATGCCGATTATTTCACCGAGGCAGGCTTTACCTGTTTTGTTGTGACCTACCGTTTGGGGACGGATGGCTTCCGTCACCCGGCCATGCTCGAAGATGCACTCGCTGCCATCGGCACGGTGCGAGCCCGCGCCAGCGAATGGGGATTGGACCCGCAGCGCATCGGCGTGATCGGCTCGTCCGCGGGCGGGCATCTCGCCGCCCACAGCAGCACCGCCTACCATCGTTACCCCGCGGGCGATCAGGTGCGGCCAGATTTCACCATTCTCTGCTACCCGGTGATTCTGATGCGCGGCCCGCATGGGCATAGCGGCTCGCGCGAGCGGCTGATCGGTGCGGAACCGAGTGAAACCCTGCTGAGCGAAGTGGCGTGCGTGGATGCAGTCACCCCGCAGACGCCGCCCTGTTTCCTCTGGCACACGGTGGAAGATGCCGCCGTTGCCGTAGAAAACAGCTTCGAATTTGCCCAGGCATTGCGCCGCAACAATGTCCCCTTTGAGTTGCACATCTACCAAAAGGGGCGGCATGGTTTGGGGCTGAATGCCGACTTTGATTGGGCGTCCGATTGTTTGCGCTGGGTGCGCGGGTTGTACGCATGACACAGCCCAACATCTTGCTGATCCACGCCGATCAACACCGGGCCGACTGTCTCGGCGTGAATGGTCACCCATTCGTGGAGACACCCAATCTCGACCGTCTGGCTGCCGACGGCGTCAACTTTACGCGGGCTTTCTGCCCCATTCCGCTCTGTACACCGGCCCGCACCTCGTTGTTGACCGGCTTATGGCCCGCGCGCCATGGCAACATCACCAATCCACAAACTGAAGCGGGGCGACCGCTCCAGGCTGGGTTGCCAACCTTTAGCCAGGCGCTGCGCCAAGCCGGTTATGTGCTGGGCTGCGTGGGCAAGTGGGGGGTGGATCCTGCGCATGGCCCAACGCAGTACGGGTTTGACACCTATGTGCCGGAAAGCGATTACACACGGTGGCGCATGGCCCGCGGGGTGCCTGCCCGGCCCAATCACAATGGCTGGTTTGGCGAAACCGATCCGCATATCACACCCGCGGAATCACGGCTGGCCTGGGGCGCGGATCGCACCATTGAGCTGATCCGCAACGCTGCCGACCAGGCGCAACCCTTTTTTCTGCGCTGGGACCCGAGCGAGCCTCACCTGCCCAATGTCGTGCCCGAGCCCTTTGCCTCGCGTTATGATCCAACGCTGATCCCGCCCTGGCCCAACTTTGGGGATGATCTCGCTGCAAAACCGTTCATCCAACGGCAGCAACGCCGCACCTGGGGCATCGACGAGTGGACGTGGGCGGCGTGGGCCCCGATTGTGGGGCGCTATCTCGGCGAAATCGCCTTGCTGGATCAGCAAATTGGCCGCGTGCTGGCCGCGCTGGAAGCCAGCGGCCTGGCCGACCAGACCATCGTCATCTACAGCGCGGATCATGGCGATCTCTGCGGCGCGCACGGGCTGATCGACAAACACTTTGTCATGTACGACGAGTTGATGCGTGTCCCGCTGATCGTGCGCTGGCCGGGTCAATTTCCCGCGGGCGCTGTCTGCGAGAATTTTGTCACCCCGGCGCTGGATCTGGCGACAACCTTCTACACGCTGGCCAACGCCGATTTGCCGCCCCAGGTCGATGGCGTTGATCTGCGGCAACTGGTGCGTGGCGAACCGGCCCGTTCAGCCTGTTTCGCCAGCTATTATGGCAATCAGTTCGGCCTGTACAGCCAACGCATGGTGCGTGAAGAACGCTGGAAATATATCTGGAATGCCACTGCTGAAGATGAATTGTACGATCTCGCCCGCGACCCCGGCGAATTGAACAATCTGATCGCAGAGCTAGGCCAGGCGACGGAATTGGCGCGTCTGCGTAGCCGCTTGGTCGATTGGCTGGCGCGGGTCGGCGATCCGCTCTTGAATACGTGGACTCGTCATCAATTGGTGGGTGAATGGTAATGGCATCCACTCAGCTATAAATTCTCTCAGAAATGGGGAGGACGCTTTGACACTCAAGGAATTGATTGCCCCTGCTAAAGAACAGGTCGCCTTTCGCGAATTGGTTTGGCGACCGCTGGCGGCTGATGAAATACGGGTGCGCACCCGCTTTGGCGCGGTCAAACATGGCACCGAAATGGCTCTCTACAAAGGCTATGCCGACTCGCGCGGCCGGTTTAATGCCGACTATGGCCTGTTTGACGCCACCCAGACCGGCGTCAATTACCCCGTGGCGCTGGGCAATATCTGCGTCGGCGACGTGATCGAAATTGGCTCGGCAGTCAGCGAATATAAGCTGGGCGATCAGGTCTTTCGCTATGGTTCGCTGCGCCAGGAACACATCTGGCCGGTGAAGGGCGTGCGCCATCTGCCGGAAGGCGTGCCCTGGCAAGCCGCGGTCTGTCTCGACCCCGCTGATTTTGCCCTCGGGGCTGTGCGCGATGGCAATGTGCGTATCGGCGATGCGGTGGCGGTCTTTGGCATGGGCGCAATTGGCTTGCTCGCCTTGCAACTTGCCAAACTCGCCGGGGCCTATCCGCTGATCGCGGTGGAGCCGATCTCGGTGCGTCAGGAGGTCGCTCGCATGTGCGGGGCGGATCTGGTGCTGGACCCCAGCCAATGCGATGTGGGGCTGGAGATCAAACGGGCGACGGCCAAACGGGGCGCCGATGTTTGCATCGAATACAGCGGCCATCATTTGGCCTTGCAGGCAGCATTGCGAGGGGTGGCCTATGGCGGCACGGTCGTGGCTGGTGCCTTTCCGGGTGCCTATCCTGCCGGGCTCGATTTTGGCGCGGAAGCGCACATGAATCGCCCCAGGATCGTCTTTTCGCGGGCGTGCAGCGAACCAAACCCCGATTATCCGAACTGGGATGAGGCCCGTTTGCTCGAAGTAGCGTGGCGTCTGCTCGCCAGCAGCGCGCTGATCACCGAGCCGATTTTGTATCCGGTCGTAGCGTTTGCCGATCTGCTGACCGAATACCCCAAAATTGCCACGCACCCGCAAGAGAGCATCAAGCTGGGCGTGCGTTTCACCAGTGTTGATTGACTATCAATTCGAGAAAAGCAGTTCACAGAGCACGCAGAGCAGGCACAGAGAACACGGAGAACTTATCCAAAGATGACGTAGATTGCACAGAGAAAATTCAAAATCTGTGGAATCTGTGAAATCTGCGGTTTCTAAAGCTTTTCGATCTTCACCAAAGGAGAAAACGATGCAACTGGGCGCAAATTCTGTATTGTTTGGCGGGTATGATCTGGAAACCGCTTTCCACTATACGGCCCTGGCCGGGTATGACGGCATTGAGCTTTCGGCCATCGACAACATGAGCGAGCATCTGGTGTTAGAGCGCTGGCGCGAGCTGGTCGGGCCGATCCGCGACCTGGCGACGCGTTACGCATTGGCC
>CAZIRP010000017.1:0-1430 GCA_964541665.1 uncultured Caldilineaceae bacterium
ATTGTTGGCCGCGTCATGGGCCAGCCCCAGATTGAGGCCGTTGGTTGTGGCAAAGTGTTCGCTCTGGCCCGTTGTCGGGGCGATGCGATAGACCTGGCCGGCTTCACCACCTGCATATAAGTTGCCATCAGGGCCGAGCGTTATCCCTTCAGGATGATCCAAACCATCGACCAGAACTTCGGCGTGTGTTAAGTTGATGATTGGCATGGTTCCTCGCTTTCGCCGGCAGACAATCGTTTATTCTCCCTCAATTGCATCCATTTGGTACGGCTCCTGGCTGATCAACTGCGCGGTCAGGCCGCCATCAACCAGCATGTTCGCGCCGGTGATGACACGCGCGCGGTCGCTGAGCAAAAAGGCGACCATCTCGCCCACTTCTTCCGCCTCGATCGGGCGCTGCATGGGAATGTTGGCGCGCCAATGGGCCACAGCCGCATCGGGATCGGGCGCGGACGCCAGATAATCGCGCCAGATCTGCGTGTTGATCAGCCCCGGCGAGACCGCGTTGACGCGAATGCCCTGCGCGGCCAATTCAACAGCGATGGCTTTGGTCAACCCGACAACGCCCCATTTGGCCGCGTCGTAGGGGCCAGCGCCGGGATAGGCCGCAATCGAGTGGACGCTGGCAATGTTGACGATGCTGCCCCGTCCCCCTTCGGCTGCGGGCGTCTGGTTTATAAATTGTTTGCAGACCAGTTGCGACAAGACAAAAACCGCCCGCAGATCCACACTCATCACCCGCTCCCAATCGGTAAGCGTGGTGTCGAGAAAGGGTTTGGAGAAATTGACACCAGCATTGTTGACCAGGCCGTCAATGCGGCCAAAACGTGCCAGGGTTGCGGCGATCAAGTTCTGCAGATGGGTGGGTTCGGCCACATTACAGGTGATGGCCAAGGCGCGCTCGCCGAGGCTGGCGGCCACATGCTGGGCAGCTTCCCCGCGGATATCGGCCACAACGATGTTTGCCCCTTCACGCTGACAGATGTGCGCAATGCCTTCGCCCAGGCCGCCACCTGCACCGGTCACGATGATGGTTTTGTCTTTCAACAACATACAATTTTACCCTTTCATGCTTACGAACAGGCCGAAGAATGGAGCAGCTTTCGGGGGCGATATTCTGCATCAACAAAAGCAGGCTACGGAGAGCACAGAGTAGGCGCAGAGAATCTGACTCTGGGCAAGGAAAAGAGCATCGCTCAGAGCCGCTGACCCAGGGGAACACCTCTTTGCTCTGTGACTTCTCTGTGCCCTTTGTGTCCGCTGTTTACCCCCGGCTGCCTAACGTGAGTAAGCTGATTCGAGCCGCTTGCACAGCAGCAGCTGATTGATTGACGTGTGGCTAATTTTTTATTCTGGCAGTAAGCAAGATACCATACACGGCGCGCGCCGCGCAAGCAATCTGCGCAGCCGAGCGCTTCTAGCTGGACAGT
>CAZIRP010000017.1:1530-95989 GCA_964541665.1 uncultured Caldilineaceae bacterium
CACGGCGCGCGCCGCGCAAGCAATCTGCGCAGCCGAGCGCTTCTAGCTGGACAGTCGGAATAAACCTTACTCTGTGCCATTACGTAATCATACCTTACTGAACCGAAGGAGAATAGTTCATGTCACCGCGCCCTCGCAAGAAGAAGAGTGAATCTGCCAAGTACCGTGTCGGCATCGTTGCCAGTGGCCGCATCGCCCGCGAACATGCGCGTGGCTGGCAGCAGTGCGAACACACTGAAATTGTCGCCATCGCCGATTCGCACCCCGAGGCGCTGCAAGTTTTTGGGGATGACTTTGGCGTTGAAAAACGCTATCTCGATTTTCGCGAAATGCTCGACAAAGAAAATCTCGACATTATCAGCGTTTGCTCGTGGGACCCGATGCACGCGGAAATGACCATCGCGGCCGCGGCCCGCAAACCCAAGGCGATCCTCTGCGAGAAACCGATGGCCGTCTCGTTGGGCGAAGGCGAAGCGATGATGATTGCCTGTCAGCGCAACAATGTCAAGCTGGCGATTGGGCATCAGCGCCGTTTTTACTCTTCGTGGGAAGAAGCAAGGCGCATGGTGCAGGAAGGCGAAATTGGGCGGCCCGTGCGCCTCTGGTCGGCCACCCGCGCCGGCATGATGAATACTGGCACCCATTGTATCGACTTTCAGCAGTGGGTTCTGGGCAATAAGAGCGCCAAATGGGTGATGGGCGCGGTCGAACGCCAGTCTGATCATTACATTTTTGGCCATCGCGTCGAAGACCGCTGTGCAGGCATCATCGGTTATGACGATGATTGCGAAGGGGTGATCGAAAACGAGCTAAACGCGCGCTACGAAGTCGGCGCGACCATCTACGGCACCGAAGGCATCATCGAAGTCAACGACAACAATCTGCGCTACATGACCAGCAGCAGCGGCGGCTGGCAGACCTTTGCCCCGCGCGAAGAGGAACGCCAGGGTTATGGCCGCGCCCACGTCGACCAGGCGTATGGGATCATCGACTGGATCGAAGGCCGCGACGAGGATTATCGCGGGCAGGCGAAATATGGCTATGCCGCGCTCGAAGTGATGATGGCGGTTTACGAATCGGCGCGCTGCCACGAACGCGTCCACCTGCCGCTCCTGACCCGTGCTAATCCGCTGGATGTGGCGGTCGAAACCGGCGTGATCCCGGTGACGCGGCCAGGGCGCTGGGACGAACGGGCAGCGTTGGTGCGCGGCGAGGGCATGAGCTGGGTGAAGTAGAGGGCAGACGATAGACGGTAGACGATAGATGACGAACGGTAGTGTGTAATCATGGATGAGCGACGGTGGCAGCGGTTATGGCAAGCACTGGGCCTGGTGCCGCCGCCGCTCGTTTTTGAAACTTTGGTGGAACAGTATAGCGACCCAGCGCGTGCCTATCACAACAGTGCGCATATTGACTTTTGTCTGCACCAATTGGACGACGTGTCCACGCACCTTGCCGAGCCGCACCTGATCGAAATGGCCATCTGGTTTCACGATGCGATCTATGAGGCGCGCGCCGCAGATAACGAAGCGCGCAGCGCGGCCTGGGCGGTCGAAGTGTTGCGCACAGCCGGGGCCGAGCCGCACCAGACACAGCGCGTGCGCGAGTTGATCCTGGCGACGAGCCATACGCAGCCCGCGCACGCTGGGGATATGGCGCTGCTGCTCGACATTGACCTCGCCATCCTGGGCCAGGCGCCGCCCCAGTTTGATCAATACGAAGCCGCGATCCGCCAGGAATATGCCTGGGTGCCGCTGGGGCGCTATCTGGACGGACGTAGCCAGGTGCTCCAGCGTTTTCTCGCCCGCCCGCGGATTTATACATCACCCCACTTTTATCGATTGTACGAGCAACAGGCGCGCGCGAATCTGGCGCGTTCTCTAGCCAACCTGGCCAGGCAGAGCCCTTATGGCGATAAGCAAAATCAACATGGAACATGACCACCTACCGAAACAATTGACGGCAGAACAGCGACAGCGTTTGCAGCGGCGGCGGCTGGATTTTATCCTGGGCACAGTTGCGCTGGGCCTGGTCGGGCTTGGATTTGTGCTGCTCGTGGGCCTGGTCTTGACCAGCCAGCAGCTCGAAGCCCCGTTTTTGCTGCTCATTCCCTTGCTTGGGCTGTGGGGATGGCTTCTGCGTCACCAACCGCAACAGTGGCGGCGAGTCAACCAGGATCTGAGCGAAGGTCGCGTGGAGACGATCGCTGGCACGGTGCGCGGTGAGGTGGCCCATGCGCCCGGCCTGGCACGGTTTAGCAAGTATCGATTGTGTATTGGCGCACGCTGTTTCAACACCGATCAGCGCATCTTTTTCGCAACCACACTGGGCTCGCGAGTGCGTCTCATCTACACGCCTCACGCCGAGGTGTTGGTAGAGACCCAGCCGCTTATGACCTATCAGCCGCGCATTCCGTAAGCTCAGAGTACGCAGATTGGCGCGAGAAGCTGTCAGCGGATTTTTGGAACGAATTCAACGGATGCTTGCGCACAAATCCGTTCAATCCGGTCCCCGAATCCGTTGACGAGCTTGCCGCGTGCTATCAGCGAATTGATTGGATATTGAACGAATGACATCCAGCTTGCCGACCATTCAGATCGAAATTCGTCCCGGGATCATCGAATTGGGCTGGGGTCATCCCCCCCTGGAAGCGTTGCCGGTGGCCGCGATGCAACGTGCCACAAACGCGGCCCTGGCTCGTTATGGCAGCGCCGCGTTGACCTATGGCTACATGGCCGGCCCTGGCCCGCTCATCGACTGGCTATGCGAACGGATCGGCCACCAGGAGGGAAAACGACCCGCGCCGGATGAAATTTTGATCAGCGCGGGCAATTCCCAGGCGCTCGACCAGATCCTCACGCTCTGCACCGAGCCCGGAGATACGATTTTGGTCGAGTCGCCCACCTACCATCTTGCGGTGCGCATCTTGCGCGAACACCCCCTCAAGCTCGTGGCGGTGCCGACCGACCAGGATGGCTTGCAGATCGACGCGCTGACCGACACGTTGCAGCAATTGCGCGGCCAGGGCATTCGTCCCCGCTTGCTCTATACCATCCCAACCTTTCACAACCCAACCGGGGTTTCGCTCAGCCCGGAACGGCGACAGGCATTGGTGACCCTGGCCGCTGCCCACGAGTTTTTGATCATCGAGGATGATGTCTATCGCGAATTGAGTTACGATGGTCCACCGCCTTCCTCGTTGTGGAGCCTCGCGCCGGATCAGGTGATCCGCCTCGGTTCGTTCTCGAAATCATTGGCACCCGGTGTGCGGCTGGGATGGATGACAGGGCCGAGCCAATCTATTCAACGCATAACCAAGGGTGGTCTGCTCGATAGTGGCGGTGGGATCAACCATTTTACCGCGCTGGTGGTGGCCGAATTGTGCGCCAGCGGAGCGTATGATCAGCAAGTTGCGCAATTCAAAACGCGCTATCGCCACCAGCGCGATGCGTTGTTAGCCGCCTTTGCCCAGTCACTACCACCGGAGATTCGTTGGTATTACCCTGGTGGCGGCTTTTTTGCCTGGCTGCTGCTGCCCGCCTCGCTCGATGCACGCGAGCTTTTGCCCGAAGCGGAAGCAGCCGGCGTCGCGTATTTGCCCGGTGCCACCTTCTGCATCGATGGCCGCGGCCAGAATGCGTTGCGTCTCTCCTTCAGCCTCTACCCACCGGCGGAGCTTGCCGAAGGAGTCGCCCGTCTTGGCCGGGTGCTGGCGCGGCATCTCTCTTGAGCCAGGGCAATCAGATGCATCCTCAGACCAATTGGGCCTATTCTCTTATGAGTTTTCTCCTGCAAGATCGCCACTTTTCTTTGACAAAAGCCTGTAAATATGATATTATTGTCAAGTAAAGTAGTGACGATTCGAGGAGCGTAAACCGATGAGAATTCGCAATGTAAAGAGCATTCAAAGCAAGAGCCGCAGAAATCAAGTCCATCCGTTGGGCAATGGGCGATACCAGGTTGTCAGCGGCAAGAGTTGGAATGTCTACGATGTGACGCTGATGGGTGATGGGGGTGTATGTTCGTGTAACTGGGCAAAACATCGCCTGGGGCATGATCGACGCAGCGCGTGCAGCCATGTGTTGGCCGCGCTCAACTTTGCTGCGCAAGAGGCCGGGGCGACCTCGGTTAGCGCCTGGGGCAATCCCCAGGATGCCCGCCGCCAGCACCGGCGGATTATTGATATCGGCGACGGCGTGCTGGTGACGGTACGCCGGGAACGCAAGCCCCGCAAAGCAACGAGAGCAGCCCAACGCTCACACTGCACCTACAGCAAGTGATCTCTCACGAGCGTTATGAGGATTGCTCTGCCAGCCTGTGCACGACGCCAAAATAAACGGGACGCCATGGCTGTTGGGCGTCTCGTTTTTGAATTGGTTGCGTCGCAGGCAGCCTAATCACCAACACTCAGCCACTCTCACGACAGCCGGAAAAGATGCAGCCACAAAGCGGGCCGCGCCTTCGACGAGCGCCTCGACAACTCAAACTTGCTGAAGCACTTGTTCTATCCTCTCTTTAGTCGTTACCGGCGATGACGATCAAGTAGAATTTTACAGGATGTGCAATTCGGCATACAATATACCGAACGCCTGGACCTTACACGAACCCAAGATGAAAACCGCCCGCTTGAGAAGATTCTTTCTTCTTAAGTGCTCAGGCATTGCCTAATAGAGAAATTAAATAGAGATTCGCACAAATAGCAAGCAAGTAGGTACGGTTTTTAACCGCATATTCTGGCCCTAGCCTACCTGTGCGGTTTCTAACCGCACCTACGATTTATGCGACATTTATCTGGTTTCTCTATAAGAATTTATCCGTAAACTGGTGATGGCGCCCGAAACTGGGCTTACCCTTACCAGATTGCTTTGACTTAGCCAGAGATTTACCTGATTGCGAGGCCAAAGTCAGTCGACCCAACGTCAGTCAGACTTGCTGCTGCGTACCATAAGCAACTCGGTATTTCGAGCAGAAGACCGACTTCTGCGCAAGGTCCACCTTCTCTGGACACCTGGGGTATGACTCAGTTACTCAGAGATCGAACCGACAATCCCGAAAATAGCTTACTGCTTGAGATACAAAATAGTCAGCATGGCGTTAATTAAATGGCTCGGTATTTTGATGTGCCCGCCCACCTTTCTGGCGTGACCTGTAAATTACCCCAACTCTTAATTAGCGCTGTCATCAACTCCCAATTTATGCGCAACGCAATAGTAGTTCAAAGGAGAGTAGTATGTTCAGTAATGCGCGTCTGAGTAGACGTCAGTTCCTGGTTGCCTGTGCAACGGCTAGCGTAGTAGCCACAGTGGCTGCTTGTAGTCCGGCAGGGGCACCGAGTGGAGGGACCGGTGAGGCAACGCAAGCGGGACAAGACATTAATTTCCTGATTCGTTCAGATATTCGCAGTGCGTATGCTGCAGATGCCGCGGTAGAAGCCTGGAACAACGAATTTGAAGCCAAAGTCATCCTGGATGAACCAGCCGGGCAAATCGACAGCAAAATTCAAGCCGCTCAAGCTGCTGGGGATTTGGTTTGGGACGGTTTTGCTGTCATCGAAGGCCCTCATGCGCTGAAACAATGGGCAGATCGTGGCCTGATCCAGTCACTCGATGAACTGATCGCTGTTTCGGCGATTCCCAATGCAGACAAAGTTGTGCCGGCGATTATTCCTTCGGTGTTAGAGTCCAGCAAGTACGAGGGCAAGCAATATACTATTCCTGGCAACGTCGGGAGCGTTGCGCTCGGCTGGTTCACCGAGCCATTAGCCGCAGCTGGTATTGAACCACCCGAGACCTGGGACGAAGTCCGCGCTGCTGCCGAGAAGATCAAAGAAACCAGCCCGGATCTGACCCCCTATGATGTGGCTGCTTCGCCTCTGTGCGATCTGATCAGCATGATCTGGGGTGCTACCGATCAACCCTTGACCGATGAGGGCCTGGTCGACTGGACCAGCGAAACAGCTGTAGCCGCCCTGGAATGGCTACAGGCAATGGTCAAGGATGGCCTGATGCCAGGCACCCATGCCGAAAGCTTTGGCAACTGGCTTAAGGGCGGAACTGCCTTGATGAGTTCTTATGATGTGCATGGCACCTTGGCCCAGCAGACTTTTGGGGTTGACAAGGCAGCCACGGGCTTGAATATTCGCCGCGAAAAAGATAATTCAGCGGCAGGGGCTCCCTTCTGGCTGAATGGCTCAGTGGTGCTCAACCAAGCCTCGAATGCGCAAGGGATGATCGACTTCTTCCTCTGGTGGTTTGGCCCCGACAACAAAGCCACCGGCCAACAGATTGCCACCGTGGCCGCCAAACCAGCCTACCAATACACCTACGATGAGTTTATTGCACCCGATCCTGTCCAGGCATGGCAGTTAGAGGGCATTGAACTGGTACGCAATTCGGTTCCCTTCCCAGCCAATCTCTTCTGGGGAACACAAAATACTGTGGTTGGGCCCTGGGTCGAAAAGGCAGTCAACCCGGCCAACAACCTCAGTGCAGCAGATGCACTAGGCCAGGCACTTGACGAACTGCTGGCCGAAATTGATGAGTTACGCAACGAGTAGCAGATGATTCCGAGTGCAGGCTGGTTGGTGTGTGGCCTGCACTCGATTGAAGGTAGAAGCTATTTCAAAATCAGTTGGGATCTGCGTCACTCACTGGGCTCCAGCCCTTATGGCAGAAAAATCTGCGGTGAGCACCAGAAGCCAGCTCAGGCATCACTTGTGGCTCCTGTGGCAGATTGGCTCCCGGCCCGGGTGGCACCAGGATTTTGAAATACAACCTAGTAGGAAGAAACATCATGGCAGCAAATGATTCTACGCCTTTATCTGGCACGCGCGATGTCAAGACTTTATTGCGTAGGCTTCGTGACAAAGACAATGGCGTAAAATACAACAATTTATTAGGCTACGCCTTTATCGCACCAGCCATGGCCCTCTATCTGCTCTTTAACATTTGGCCGATTATCCGTGGCTTTCTGATGGCCTTCACAGATTATCGATTCGTCTACCCGGACACACGCTGGGACTTTAACGGGATCGATAATTTTGTCCGCATGGCGAGTGACCAAAACATTCATACATCCTTATGGATTGCCATCAAATACACAGCGATGGTCTTGCCGATCACGATCGTGCTGGCCCTCTTCATTGCCGTCTTGATCAGCCGCGTGCGGACAGGAGCATCCTTCTATCGCTGGATCGTCTACTTACCTAACATCTTGCCAATTGCCGTTAGTTTCCTGATGTTTCGCGAGATGTATGGGCTGAAGTTTGGGCTGATCAGCAACACTCTCCGCGGCTTGGGCGTAGAAAATCCGCCGAACTGGCTGGGTGATGTCACCTATGCCTTGCCTTCAATTGCAGCCGCGCATATCTGGATTATTTTTGGCTTCCCCACCTTGCTTTTCCTGATTGGGATCTACAATATTGGCTCGGAATTGTACGAAGCTGCTTCGCTGGATGGGGCTTCCAGCTGGCAGCAAGTCTATTGGATCACAATGCCGCTGCTCAAGCCAACCTTTGCCCTCATCATCGTACTGTTAATCGGGGTCTTGGGCGTTACCGACCCCATGCTGCTGCTGACTAATGGTGGCCCAGAAAACTCAACCCGTACAGTTGGTTTACATATTTATCAGGTGGCCTTTGTCAGGGGCGATCTACGGCTGGGGTATGCCGCCGCGGTAAGCCTGGTCATCGGGCTGATCAGCGCATTGATCTCGGCAGGGGTCTTTCGCTGGTCACGAGAGTAAAAGCCTGTGCTGTACACCGTCGGGGCTCGGCTTGCGCCCTGTGCATGGGCAATTGGGATAGAATTTTCAGCCAGAGACTTAGAGTTTATCCGTCAATTCTGCGCCAATCTATGCTGGTAAGCACAGTTTCGGGAGTCGCAACCAGGTTACGGATCGGTTCTTAGTCTGGCCATGTCCATAGTTCGCATGAACAAAGGATTAGCAGCGTAAGGAGAAGGATTATGGCAACGACACAAATGCTCGATACGCCAGCGCAACAAACACAGGCCCAACAAGGGCGTCGTGCATTCTGGGTAAATGTCAATTGGCCTGCACATTTGGCCCTAGTCCTTGTAGCATTTATTGTGTCATTGCCGATCCTGTGGATGCTGGCGACAGCATTTAAGGATGGCAACGAATTTTATAACCATTCCGCTTCACTTTTTCCACGCAATCCCAGTTTAGTCAATTTTGAATACATGTTTTCTGCGATCCAGGAGTTGCCTATCTATATGCGCAACAGTTTTATCCTGGCGATTGGGGTTTCCGTGCTGCAGGTCTTTTCAGCGGCAATGGCGGGATACGCCTTTGCCCGCATCAATTTCCGTGGGCGAGACCTGATCTTCATTGCGGTGGTGGTCTCGATGTTTATTCCCCGGAGCGGCGGCCTGATGGCCCTCTATGAATTGATGAGTTTTCTGAAGTTACGCAATAGCCTCTTTGGGCTGATTTTGCTCTTTGCTTCCAGCTTACCGATTCCCATCTTTATTATGCGCCAAGCCTTTCTCTCCATCCCCAAAGAGATTGAGGAATCAGCCTTTATTGATGGGGCCAGTTGGTTTCAGGTCTTTACCCGTATTTCGATGCCGCTCGCAGCCAGCGCCATGGTCGTCATTGCCACACTGGCCTTTGTCGGCGTGTGGAGCGATTATTTAATAACCTATACCATGGTTGATCGCGATACTCAGCTAACCATTTCCGTGGGTATTCAAAAAGTTTTGACCTCGAGTTATGAAAGTGCAACCGCCACGGTGCCGCACTTACGCGGCCAGTTTGCCCACGAAGCAGCTGACGCCGCCATGTTACTTTTCAGTGCGTTTCCAGTCATTCTGGTCTATGCTTTGCTCCAGCGCTGGTTTATGCGTGGCCTGACCGACGGCGCGATCAAGTTTTAGCCATCCACCCCAATGTTCCCATAGCGAGATCGCTACAAGCCATATAGAACGCCAAAACAAACGGGACGCCACGACTGTTGGGCGTCCCGTTTTTGGATTGGTTGCGTTGCAGGCAGTCTCTAATCACCAACGCTCAGCCACTCTCCCACTGCAGCCATTTCTGGGGCGTCAGCTCGAGCAAACTCGTGTAGTCGCGATCGTTGCTGATATCCCAGTTGTATTTGCTTTGAAAGGCCGCCACCACGGCAGCCGGAAAGGGCGCAGCCACAAAGCGGGCCGTACATTCGGCGATCATAGGGTGGTCGCCATCTTCCAGCGCGACCGTGGCCCGCGGATTGGTGCGCAGATTGCGGGCTTTGACGCTGCGTTCGTTGGTGCACAGGTAAAAATGTTCATCCAGCCAGACAAACCAGATCGGGATCAGATGGGGTTTGCCGTTGGGCCGTGTGGTTGCCAGCCAGACATTCCGCTCACTCAGCAAGCGACTTTGATCAGCCATCAGCAGACTCCTGCGGCACCCAGGCCGCCAACTGTTCGGGCGCAACCGCCGCGGTCATGTCCAGCTCCACCGGCGTCACCGAAACGACGCGATCAATCATCACCGCCCAGACATCGCTATCCGGCTCCAGCGTTGCTCTGTCAAACCCAGTGCGGAAACCCATGGGCGCGGGGTCGCTCAACACCGTGCGATTGGGCGACACGGGGTGGAAATAACGCTGACGGCTGACCCGCGTCCAGCGCCACGGAGTCTCGACCGTGGCATCGGCGGGAATGTCGATTTTGAGCAAATCCGCCCCCCGCGGCAGGCCATGGTGCAAGGTGGCCGCGGCAAATAAGGCCGCAAAATGAGCAGCCACGGCAAAATCCACCGCCAAACTATGCGAATAATAATGCTCCGGGTCGGTTTGCAGCGAGACGGCCAAAGCAGGCACACCAAACGAAGCCATCTCCATGGCCGCGCCCACCGTCCCCGAAACGTTGATGCCTTCGCCGATATTCTCGCCATAGTTGATGCCCGAAACCGTCAGCGCGACTGGTCGGGTCGCCAGTTCCACATAGGCATGTTCAACCACTTGCGCGGGCGAGCCTTCAATGGCATAGCCGGTGAACACCTGGCCATCCACCTGAATTTGCTCCGATAAGATGCGGCCCCCACTGGTCGAGGGTTTGGCGCGGCCCACGCCCGACTGTTGCAGCACCGGCGCGGCGATCAGCAGATCCCCCAGCGGCGCACAGGCTCGGATCGTCGCCACCAGCCCCGGCGAGCGGATGCCATCATCATTGGTAATCAATAAAAGCGGTCGATTTGTCATAAATCCTATATCATTCTAGATCGCTCGCTGACGCAAAGCCGAGCTGAGGTAATCCATTAACGAAACGACAATGGCAATCGCCAGGATCTGGGCACTGGCCGCCCGATAATTGAGTAAGTTGATATTTTGTTGGAGCAAAAAGCCGATGCCGCCGCCACCGGCAAAACCGATAATGGTGGACATGCGCACATTGATGTCCCAGCGATACATGGTAAACGAAATGTAAGGCGGCACGATCTGCGGCAGCACCGCATAGACGATCATCTGCAGACGATTGGCCCCGGTGGCTTGCAACGCCTCCAGCGGCCCCGCGCTGATCTCTTCCACCTGTTCGGAATAGAGTTTGGCCAAGGAGGCGATGGTATGCAAGCCCAGCGCCAGGACCCCGGCAAAGGGGCCAATGCCCACCCAGACCGCAAAAACGATCACCATGATCAATGCTTCGACCGAGCGCAAGGCATTGAGGATCGTGCGCGTGACATTGTAAATTGCCAGGCCCACGGGCAGGGTTGCGGTGTGCGGCGTGCGCAGGGCCAGGAGCAACCCACCAACGCCGCCGATCAGTGCGGGCCACCACAGCGTTGTGTTGAGGTTGCGCAGCTCATAGAGCCAGCCGATTCCAGCACCGATCAGCGCGGCCAGAAGGGCCCCGGCCGCGGTCGCGGCGATCAGGTGGAGCCAATAGGTCGTGGCTGCAGAACCTTGCTCGATCCAGCGCTGGCCCAGGCCACCGGCCAGGCTGCTCAACAGACCCGCCCCAATCAGCGCGCAGAACAGGGGCAGGAGAAGGCGCAAAATCTCGCCCACGTTGGTCACAAAATTGCCAAAAAAAGCTGCCTGGTTAAACACCCGAGCGAGCCAACGCCCGGCAAGCTCGGCCAGTTCGGCCAGCAAAAAGAGGGCAAGCACAGCCACCAGCAGCCCCAGCCCAATCAGCAGCCACCGTAGCCAGGGCGGACGAGCATTCTGCTCGGTGAGCTGCGCGCCGGAGATGCGCACCATCCCCCAAAGCAGCACAGGCGCGGCGATCACCCCACCGAGATTGGCGACCACACTCGTGGTGATCACCTCGCTGGCACTGCCAACCCAGCGCGCCAACCAGAGCCCCAGCCACACGCCGAGCGGAATAGCCAGCATCGAAAGGGCTATGCTGAGCAGCGGCGAGCGTACCATGCGCATCAGATTCTGGGCCGCGAAAAAGCTGATCGGCACGGCTAAAATGGTGCCAAGCAGCGTAGCCAGGAGCGCCATAAAGACCGTTTCGATGATCTTGTACAGGGTGTCTCGCCCATTTTGGCTCAACTGCGGCGCCCCCACATTTTGGCGCGTGACCGCGCGCAACAACTGGGGCTCTTCGCTTACCCGGTCGCGCAGGCGCACAGTCAATTCGAATGCACCATTGGCATCGGTTTGGATCGTGCCCAGTTGCAGCGAGACCCCACTCGGCGGGATAAAATTGAGCGGCCCTGTGGTGTTGGGGGCAAAGTTGAACCCGCTGATCACCACTTCGCTTTGGGGCTCGGCACAGGGGGGCGTCACGATCAGATAGGGTTGGCTGGCGTCGGGGTCGGCAGTGGGCTGCGGCGAAACGGGGCAGGGGATCGAGATCGGGGTTTCGACCACAAATTCTTCTTGCGCAAAGCTGATAAAGTCGGGGCGGGCCAGGGCGCGCAGAATCCGCGTCAGCGATTGTTGACGCGTCGCAGACCCAAGCTCTTGCAGATTGACTTGCGTGACGGCAAAGCCATAGGCCAGCGTAACCAGCCCGACAATGATCGCAAGTGTAAGCGTGATCGTCCGCCGCATGGCATTCCTTTCCTCGTACCGCCGCGCAGATTAGCCGACGCGCTCGGCCTCTTGACCGTAGATTTCCTTAAACCTGGCATCATCGATGGCCGCGGGCAGGCCATCAAACATCAGTCGGCCACCATTGAGCGCGATCACCCGATCCGCATAACGATGCACCAGATCCAAAAAGTGCAGGCTACACAAAACCGTTACCCCATCTTCGCGGTTGATCTGCTCCAGATGTTGCATGATGCTGTGCGCCAGGACTGGGTCGAGGCTGGCCACCGGCTCATCAGCCAGGATCAGATCGGGCTCTTGCATCAAGGCCCGGGCAATGCCAACCCGCTGTTGCTGACCACCGCTCAGCGCATCGGCCCGGCTGTTGGCTTTGTCGGCCAGCCCCACCCGCGCCAATTGGGCATGGGCCCGTGCCAGGTCTTCGGCTGGGAAACGGTTGAAGAGGCTCCAGAGCGGGCTGACATACCCCAGGCGCCCGGCCAACACATTGGTCAGCACCGACGAACGATGCACCAGGTTGAAATGCTGGAAGATCATGCCGATACGGCGGCGAAAGCGGCGCAACTCCACATCATTCGCGGCGGTAATCTCACGTTGATCCAACCAGACATGCCCCGCGCTCGGCTCGATCAGGCGGTTGATGCAGCGCAGCAGCGTCGATTTGCCCGACCCGCTCAGGCCGATCACCGCCACGAATTGGCCGCGTGGCACCTCGAAGCTGACCTCTTGCAAGGCCTGCACACCATTGGGGTAGGTCTTGGAAAGTCGCTCGATCTTCAGAATTGGTGGCATGGGCATCCAGAATTGAGTGGGGTGGCGGAAAGGAGAACGAATCCTCAGGAAGAGAAGTCAGGCTTCCTGAGGAAACCTGACTTCTGACAGAATGGGTACGGGTTATTGGCCCAGCCCTTCCAACGTGAGGCCAGCAATTTCGATCATTTGGCGCACCACATCATACTCGGCATCGGTCGCCGGGTTGATGCCTGTCCAGCCGTAGAAATCCTGGTTGCCAATCGAGTCGGCCCAGGTTTCGGTTTCGGCAAAGGCCACCAGCGCTTCTTCGATCTGAGCGCGCAAATCCGCGGGGAATTCGGGCGAGAACGAGAGCGTATCGTTGGGGATGGCGGGCGAAAGGGCGAGGATGCGCACCTTCTGCACAACATCCGGCGCCTCAGAGCGCAAGCTGGCACGTGCATCGAGCACGCGCCATTCGCCGCAGCGCAGTTGTTCGCCATCGGCGGTGGGTGCACACGATTCTACCAGGTCCGCGGGGATGTCGGGGTCGTCGCCCAACTGCCATTCTGGCTCGCCTTCGGGCGTCAATGGGGCGCTAAAGAAAGTCGTGCCAAAGTCCGCCTCACCATTATAGACCGCCCGAACAGCGCCAGTGTGGCCACCCGCTTCGATCGTCTCGCCCGCGGCCACATTATTTTCCTGCAGCAAGGGCAGAACGGCCAAATAGCCCGACGTTGAACCAGCATCGGGATAGGCCCAACTCAAGCCATTGAGATCGGACAATTCGTCGATCTCGCTGTCGCGGGCCACCAAAATCTGTGCCCAGTAGACATCCCACCCGAAACGCACGGCCTTGAAGGCTACATCAACGCCACAAAGCTGATTGCCCAACACATAACCGAGGCCGGGGATGAAGCCCATCGAGTCGGTGGGGGAAGCGCACATCTCTTCGATGGTGGCGGCGTAAGAAGTCGGCACGCTGACTGCAAAGAAGAGCCCGGTCGCTTCGTGGAGCGCCTGGGCCATCACTTCGCCACCGCTGACGATCACGTTGGCATCTACCGAAGGCACAAAGAGCACTTTGATGGGGTGGGCTTCAGTGCCGATATCGCTGGCGGCAGCTTCTTCAGCCGGCGGGGCTTCCGTCGCGGCGGCTTCGGGTGCGGCGGCTTCAGGTGCGGCTGGCGCTGCTACTGGGGCACAAGCAGCCAGTACCAACGCCAGGGTGGTCAAGAGTGAAATCGCAAGCAAGCTAGAACGACGAGTCATCGATCAAACCTCCTGAATCAACGGATGGATGAAGGCAAATGGGGCAGAGCGAAGGACAGATGCTGTAGTTGATGCCACATAGTAGATCATTTCTGGCCAAATCGCAAGTGGATTTTCGCCCGGTGGTCTGTCTATTGTCGGTCGTCACACCTGGTTGCTTCCTGTAAGCCCCACAAGGGCGTCAGGCAATGTTTTACGCGCCGCGTCGTTTCCGTGGTATAATGCGGCCACAGTACCCGCGAATCCACCGAACGCGTGTCACGCTGATCGCTCCATGACCAACACACCGTTGACACGCTGTACGCAGCGCCTGCCTCTCCACCAAGGCAGGGAACACTATCGATTCCTGAACTTTCGGTCCAGGCTTGCGTACGGGCTTATTCAGCTGCTATCCTGAACTTCTGTGCCACGCTCAGCGGGCAGGGCTGGATTCGAGCCCGCACCCAGCTTCAGGATAGGTCTAAAAGGAAAGAGGGCAATGTCCACTGTTGCTACGCGCCGTTTATCAGTTTCCACCTGGAGTTTACACCGCACCCTGGGGCGACCAGCCTTTTCTGGGCCAGAGCACGCCACGGCACCGACTGCCCCGGCCGCGGGGCTGCCCCTGTTGGAATTACCGGCCCGTCTGGCCGAGGCTGGCCTGCATACGTTGGAAATTTGTCACTTTCACTTGCCCAGCCGCGAGCCCACCTATTTGGCCGAGTTGCGCAGCGCCCTAGACGACGCGGGGATCGAACTCTGGTCGCTGCTGATCGATGGGGGCGATCTGGCGGAGCCAAATCATCACGAACGCGACGCGGCCTGGATCGCGGGCTGGGTGCCCGTGGCCGCCGCGCTGGGGGCCAAAAACGCGCGCGTCAGTGGTGGCAAACAAGCCCCGTCCCCTGAAGCCGTGGAACGCAGCGCGACGCACCTGCACCAATTGGCCGCCCACGCGCTCGCCCACGGGCTGCGCCTGACCACCGAAAATTGGCAAAATCTGCTTTCGAATCCCGCGGTTGTGCTGAAGATGTTGGATCGGCTGGCAGGTAAGCTGGGGCTGTGCGCGGATTTTGGCAACTGGAGCGGGCCACAAAAATATGCAGATCTGGGGCAGATCTTCCCGCGGGCCGAATCCTGCCACGCCAAATGTCACTTTGACGCCAGCGGCCAACCCGACCGCGCCGACTTTATCCGCTGCCTGGAGCTGACACGTGCCGCCAACTTTGCCGGCCCCTACACGTTGATCTACGACGGGCCGGGCGAGGATGAATTTGCGGGTCTGCGCCTTGAACGTGAGCTTGTCACACCGTATCTGTAAACACTGATGGTATGCGCCAATCTTATCGTTTGTTGGGCTACTTTTTGCTGAGTTTTGGCCTCGCCGCGGCGCTCTACTGGGGCTCGGCGAGCTATTTTCAGGCGACCAGTACCCCGGATGTCGCTTATTTTAACCATCTGGCCGCGGCCTTTTTGCAAGGGCGCACCGAGCTGATCGCGCCTCCTTCCACGCACGATCTGACCCAATTCCGCGGGCGCTGGTATGTGCCCTTTCCGCCGCTCCCAGCCCTGTTGATGATGCCCGCGATTGCCCTGGTTGGGCTGACAGGATTGAATACGGTCTTGTTTGCGGCCATCTTTGGCGGCTTGAATGTGGCGCTGGTGCTGCTGCTCTTGCTGGCTCTGCGCGCCCGCGGCTGGAGTCGGCTCGGCCTGAGTGACAATCTCTGGTTGACCCTGCTCTTTGGCCTGGGCAGCGTCCACTGGTACATGGCCACGATTGGCTCTGTCTGGTTTGTCGCCCAGATCTGCACAGTCACCTTCCTGGCCTTGGCCGCGTGGCTGGCCGTTGCGCACAACCATGCCTGGCTGGCTGGGATCGCGCTCGCCCTGGCCATGCTGGCCCGCCCAACGGTCGCTCTGACCTGGCCGCTGTTGCTCGGGATCGCGGCTATGCACCTGCAAACGCGGCACGGGCACATTAGCTGGCGCCCGTGGCTCGGCTGGGCCATCCGCTCGTTGATCCCGCCGCTGGTAGCGGTGGCGGGCTTGCTCTATTACAACCAGATCCGCTTTGCCGACCCGTTCGATTTTGGCTATCTCACCGCCAATGTCGCGGCCGATCTGGCCGCGGATCTGCACACCTACGGCCAATTTCACTGGCACTATCTCCCTAAAAATTTCTGGGCCATGCTGTTGACTGGCCCGCAGTGGAACGAGCAGATCAACTTTTGGGATGCGGATGGCCAGGGCATGAGCCTCTTCCTGACCACCCCGGCATTGATCTTGCTGGGGCGGGCTCGGCAACGCACACCATTGGTGATTGGGGCATGGCTGGCGCTGGGGCTGGTGGTGATCCCGCTGTTGCTTTACTACAACACGGGCTGGTGGCAATTTGGCTACCGTTTCAGCCTCGACTTTATGGTGCCGATCATGGTATTGTTGGCCATGGCCGCGGGGACTCGCCTCTCCTGGCCGCTGCGGGGGTTGATCCTCGTGGGGGTCGCTGTCAACCTGTATGGCCTGATCTGGTGGCATGGGTAAGCCAGCCCGCACTCGAGCAGTCAGCGGGGGCGCAGCAGCCTGACTGCTGCTGAAAACCCAGTACGAGATTCGTTACAAGCAGCCACTCGGTGGTTCGCGGCCGAGTGGCTATCCCTCTCACACAAAAAACCAAGGAGCAAACAATGCAAGGTCAATTTCGCCCCAGCACTACCGTCGAACGAGATCAGCTTGATTGGGGGTCGCTCGGCTGGCTCAGCCGCCCCGCCACGAGTGGCGCGGAAAAACTCGTAGTGATCGAAGTCAATTTTCTGCCCGGCTATGGCCACAATTTCCACAAACATCCCGACCAGGAAGAAGTGATCTATGTGATCGCCGGTCAGGTGGAACAGTGGCTCGAAGACAAAAAGCGGTTGCTCGGCCCCGGCGACTCGGTCTTTATCCCCGCGGATGTGGTCCACGCATCCTTCAACGTTGGCACCGAACCGGCCAAAGTCCTGGCGATCCTGGGGCCGTGCGTCAGCGACGCTGGCTACGTATCGGTCGAAGTGGCCGATCAAGCGCCCTGGAACACGCTGCGCTGAGCGCTGCGCCAGAGTCAGCGGCGCATGATTCACAAGCAGCCCGAAAGGAGCAAGAGATGTCCAAAACAGTCGTGCTTGTCGGTGCGCTGGACACCAAAGGCCCCGATTTTGCCCTGGTCAAACAGTTGATCGAGCAGCAGGGGCTCCAGACCCTGACCGTCGATTTTGGGGTGATGGGCGAGCCTGCCTATGCGCCAGACATTGAACGCAGCGTCGTTGCCAGCGCCGGGGGTGGAGAGATGGCCACGCTCAGCGATGGGCAGCACAAAGATCAGGCCATGCGGGTCATGGCCGATGGCCTGGCGATTGTTGTGCGGCGCTTGTTCGACGCAGGCAAGTTGGATGGCATTCTGGGGATGGGTGGGGGCGGTGGCACGTCGATTGCCACCAGCACCATGCGCACTCTGCCGGTCGGCGTCCCCAAGGTGATGGTCTCCACCCTGGCTGGGGGCGATGTCAGCGCGTACGCGGGCAACAAAGATATTGCCTTTTTCCCGTCAGTGGTCGATGTCGCGGGCATCAACCGCATTAGCCAGGCCATCTACACCAACGCGGCGGGGGCAATTTGTGGCATGGTGCAGATGGAGATCCCGCCCGGCGATGGGGGGCCTCCACTCTTGACGGCCTCGATGTTTGGCAACACCACCCAAGCGGTCGAACGGGCGCGGGCCAAACTGACCGAACAGGGCTACGAAGTCTTGATCTTCCATGCCACTGGCAGCGGCGGACGCGCCATGGAAAGCCTGATCAGCGATGGCTACATTGTCGGCTCGCTCGACTTGACCACCACCGAGCTGGCCGATTATGTCTGTGGCGGCGTGTTGAGCGCTGGGCCAGACCGCGGATTGGCCGCGGCCCGCGCGGGGATTCCCACAGTGCTGGTGCCCGGCTGTGTCGATATGTGCAACTTCGGCGGGATCGAAACCGTGCCCGCCCGCTATCGCCAGCGCACCCTCTACCAGTGGAACCCGGACATCACCCTGTTACGCACCAATGTCGCCGAGAATCAGCAGATCGGCACGTTGATCGCGCAGGCGGCCAATGCCGCGACCGGCCCCGTGACTGTCTTGTTGCCCTTGCGCGGCGTCTCGATGCTCGATAGCCCTGGCAATCAATTTTGGGACCCAGCAGCGGACGCGGCCTGCTTTGAGGCCATCCGCAGCACGTTGCGCCCTGAGATTCCGCTCATTGAGCTTGATTATAATATCAACGACCCTGCTTTTGCCGATTATGCGGCACAAACACTTTTGACCATGCTCGCAGCTCATGGGATGGCGGTACCCCCCCGCGCAGCGTCAACAGAGCCGACAAGCTGACGCCACCATCCCGCGGCGTAAAATCAACCTGAAAATTGAACTTTCCTGCTGGATCTTCTACTCATGCCACCTCAAGCATTACCTGTTACACCTGCACGTATCCCCAAGCCCAGCGATCTTCGCATCCTCTGGCGCTGCTTCAGTTACCTCCGGCCCTATTGGCGGATCACCGCTGGCACCTATGTCGCGATGGTCATTATCACGGCACTGGCGCTGATCATTCCGCAGTTTATTCGCTGGATTGTCGACCAGGGCATCCAGACCGAAAATCGTTCGCTGCTGGCCTGGTCGGTTGCCGGTCTGTTGGCGCTGACCTTCCTCAAAGGAGTCGTCACCTTTTTGCAAGGGCGCTGGAGCGAAATGTCTTCGCAAAATGTGGCCTATGATCTGCGCAACGAGATCTACGAGAAGTTGGCGACGCTCTCCTTTGCTTATCACGACCGCACCGAAACCGGCCAATTGTTGTCCCGCGCGATTCAAGATGTGGATCGCATCCGCTTTTTGACTGGGCGAGCCGTGCTGCGCCTGATCGAAAGCAGCGTGTTGGCAATCGGCACGCTGATCGTCTTGCTCTTTATGAACCCAACCCTGGCCCTCTTGGGCATGGCCACATTGCCGCTATTGGTCAACCGCGGCTACGAGTTTGGGCGCCGTTTACGCCCCTTCTCGCTGGCAGTGCAACAACAACTGGCCGTCTTGACCACCCGTTTGGAACAAAATCTGCGCGGGGCGCGCGTTGTCAAGGCCTTTGCCCAGGAAGAAAATGAAAGTTCGCTCTTCGCCACTGAGAACGACCGCTGGTTCGAGGTCTCGGCCCAGGCCGCGCGGCTCCAAGCCATCAACAACCCGCTGATGGATCTGATCGCCAACGTCGGCACCGTCTTTATCATCTGGTACGGCGGGCTGCTGGTGATCCAAAATCAGCTCACGCTCGGTGAACTCGTCGCGTTCAGCACCTATCTCGGCCAATTGTTGCAACCTGTGCGCCGCTTGGGCTTGATCATCCCGGCGATCTCGATGGCCGCCACCGCGGGCGAACGCATCTTCGAGATCCTCGACACGCCCTCCGCGGTCGTCGATGCCCCCGACGCCTATCCACTGCCGCCGGCCGCCGGGCATGTCCGCTTCGAGGACATTGGCTTCTCTTATTTTGGCCATCACCAAGTGCTCAAGTCGATCAATCTGGAAGCCAAACCAGGCCAGGTGATTGCGCTGCTGGGCGCAACCGGGTCGGGCAAATCTTCGATCATCAACTTGATCCCGCGCTTCTACGACCCCACCGAGGGGCGCATCACCATCGATGGCCACGATCTGCGGCAGGTGACATTGGCCTCGTTGCGCGACCAGATTGGCATTGTACTGCAGGAGACCACACTTTTTGCCGCCACCATCCGCGAGAATATTGCGTTTGGGCGTCCCGAGGCCAGCGAGGCCGAGATTGTCGCGGCGGCTCAGGCCGCGCAGGCGCACGATTTTATCACCCGCATGGCCGACGGCTACGAGACCGAAGTGGGCGAGCGCGGGGTCACCCTCTCCGGCGGCCAAAAACAGCGGATCGCCATTGCCCGCGCGTTGCTCAAAGACCCGCGCATTCTGATCCTGGATGATGCCACCGCCAGCGTCGACACCGCCACCGAACGGCAGATCCAATTGGCGCTGGCGCGGCTGCTCCAGGGCCGGACTTCGTTTGTGATTGCCCAGCGGCTCAGCACTGTGCGCCTGGCCGATCTGATCGTCGTGCTGGAGCGGGGCCAGATTGCGGCCCTGGGCAATCATCAACAATTGCTGCAAAGCTCGGAACTCTACGCCCGCATTTATCATGGCCAATTGCGCCCGCAGGAAGAGCAGATCGGGGCAACGCCCACCACCCTGCGCACGCAACCCGCCGCGGCGGATTGAACAGACGGATGCACCAATCTTTACTCTAATCTCTATCAATCTCCAGCAAAACCGGAGATTAAGCGATTTAGAGATTTACAATCTCCTCTCGGGAGGCACAATTATGGGATTTTCGTTGGGGGGCGCCAATATGGGGCCGCGCGGGATGTTGGCAAATTATGCCAAAGCCAGCGACGGAGCTGCGTTTGATCCGCGCGTGGCGCGGCGTTTGCTGGCTTTTGTTCGTCCGCACTGGCAGCGGATGTTGTTGGCCTTTGTGCTGATGTTGATGGCCACCGGGCTCACGCTGGCCACGCCCTATCTGATGAAGCTGGCAATCGACCAGGCAATCGCTCAGGGCAATGTGGACGAGTTGAATCAACTGGCGATTCTGCTGGCGTTATCTTATGTGGGCACGTTTCTGACCACTGCCGGCCAGCGCTATCAACTGACCTGGGTGGGGCAGCGCATCCTGGCGACGCTGCGCCAGCGCTTGTTTGACCATCTACAGCGCCTGCCGCTGGGGTACCACGACAAACACATCATCGGCGTGACGGTCTCGCGGGTGATCAACGACGTCGGGGTGATCAACGAGCTGCTCTCGCAGGGGCTACTCACGATGATCGGCGATACCTTGCTGCTGCTCGGCATTGTGGTGGTGATGGTTTCGATGAGCCCCAAACTGGCCCTCTTCACCTTTTTGGTGATGCCGGTGATGGTGATCGTGACTCAACTCTTTGCGCGCTATGCCACGGTGGCCTTCCGCGATACGCGGGCCAAAGTAGCCGCTGTAGTGGGTGATCTGGCAGAAAACATCGCGGGCATGAAGGTGATCCAGGCTTTTGCGCAAGAGGGGGCCACGCAGGAACGCTTCGACGAGATCAATCGTGAAAATCGCGATTCGCAGATTGCCGCCATGTCGCTCTCCTTTCTCTTTCTGCCCGCGGTCGAATTTTTGGGGGCCGTGGCCATGGCCGTTGTGCTGTGGTTTGGCGGCATTGCCGTCGCGCAAGACGAAGTGACGATTGGGGTGTTGGTGGCTTTCCTGGCTTATGTCACGCGCTTCTTTCAGCCGATCCAAGAGCTGAGCCAACTTTACACCACCTTACAATCGGCCATGGCTGGGGGCGAGCGGGTGCTGGATCTGCTCGACACCGAACCCACGGTCGCGGACCCGCCCGATGGCCGCGTCATGCCGCCAATTGAGGGACACGTGGAGCTGCGCGAGGTCAACTTCGATTACCGGCTGGATGCGCCGGTTTTGCGCAACATCAACCTGACCATTCCCGCGGGGCATACGGTGGCGCTGGTCGGGCCGACTGGCGCGGGCAAGACCTCGATTGCCAATCTCGTAGCGCGCTTCTATGATGTCAGCGGCGGTGAAGTGTTGATCGACGGGGTCGATGTGCGCACGGTGACCCAGGAATCGCTGCGCCGTCAGATGGGCCTGGTACCGCAGGATCCATTTCTCTTTTCCGGCACTATCCGCGATAATATCCGCTTTGGCAAGCTAGGCGCGGATGATGCAGCGGTGGAAGCCGCCGCGCGCTCGGCCAATGCACACGAGTTTATCAGCATTCAGCCCGACGGCTACGACACGCAGATCCTCGAAGGCGGGGCCAATCTTTCGGTGGGACAACGCCAATTGATCTGCATTGCGCGTGCTGTCCTGGCCGACCCGCGCATCTTGATTTTGGATGAAGCCACCGCCAGCGTGGATACGGTCACCGAGGCGCTGATCCAGGAAGCGCTGGATCGGCTGCTGGCTGGGCGCACGTCGATTGTGATTGCCCATCGCCTGAGCACGATCCGCAACGCGGATTTGATCTGCGTGTTGCAGGCTGGCGAGATCATCGAGCGCGGGAGCCATGCTGAACTGTTGGCCACAGGAGGTCTCTATGCGAACCTCTATCAACGCCAGTTTCTGGCCGCGGAAGAGTTTGAACAAGCGTAAGTAATGAATCAGGAATTTGGGATACAGGATACCGGAAAGATGAACAACCGTTGGCATGTTGCCGCAATTGATATGGACGATACGTTATTGCGCAGTGATGGGTCGATCTCGCCGCGTACGGTGGCAACATTATTGCGCTGGCGCGAGGCCGGTCGGGAATTGGTGATCGCCACCGGACGACCGCGGCGCACAGTCCATGCCCCTCTCCCCACCGAGCTGCATGATCTGGCGATTGTTTGTTACAACGGGGCCGAAATTTATATCGACGGCCACAAAGTCTACGAAAATTTAATCCCCGCGGAAACCGTGCAGGAACTGGTAGAGCGGATCTTGTTTGCCGCGCCGGAAACGACCGTGGGGCTGGAGGTGAAGGGTGATCTCTATCTCAACCGCCCGCTGGAGCGCCGCACAGCCTATCAGGTGGCCGATCTGCTCGAAATTGCCGCCCAACCCGCGGCCAAAGTGTTGATCTTTGGCGAGCAGACCGCGGCCCTCGCCCCCGTATTGGCCGCAGTTCCCGCCACAGCGCGCACCTTGCTCTCGGCGCGTTATCATCATTTTGTGCAGATTTTGGCCGCAGGGGCAAACAAAGCCACGGCCCTGAATGTCTTGATGGATGAATGGTCGGTACCCTTGGCCCAAGTGGTTGCATTCGGCGATGATACCAATGATGTGGAAATGTTGGCTGAATGTGGCTTGGGCGTGGCGGTGGATAATGCAGCGGAAGAGGTCAAGCTACACGCAAATCATATCACCGTCAGCAACGATGAGGATGGTGTTGCGCTGGTCCTGGAGCAATTGTTAGATGGCGAGCCCATTGCCCCCACAGAAAGAAAGTCTTATGCAACGGCATAAGCGGCTATATCTCGGCGGGATCGGGCTTTTGCTGCTAAGCCTCTGGTGGTTGCCCGCGCCGCTTGCTGCGCGGCCGGTCGCGCAAACCCCGCTCTATCCCACCGAAGTTCGGGCCATCCGCGTATTGCAGAATGTGAATGTACGTAGTGGCCCCGGCACGCAATACCAGCGATTGGGGCGCTATATCACTGGCCAGGTGGTTGATGTCTTTGGCACCAACGCTGCGGGCAATTGGTGGAATGTGCGCTGTCTGGATGGCAGCGTCGGCAATTGCTGGGTCACTGGTGCCCGCGACACCACCCAACCGACTACCCCACCGCCGTCTGCGCTGAGCCCAATTCGCATTCAATTTCCGGCAGGCGGCACATCGACCACGGTGCGCGGGCATACCGGGCCATCCACACCAGTGGTCTATAGCTTGCGGGCGCTGGCTGGCCAGCAAATGAGCATCCAAATCAGCTCGCCCAACAATCGAGCCAATTTTGCCATTGTGGGCGGGGATGGCACCCCCTACAAACGCTTCACCCACGAAAATCGCATCTTTTCGTTCATTCTGCCCAGCACGCAGGACTATCACATTACCGTGATGAGCAATACCAGCGAGGTCGATTTCAGCCTGACCGTCACTGTCATTACGCCTGCACCGCCCCCACCGGCTGAACCAATCCGCATTCGTTTTCCATCCGGGGGGACGTCCGCCACCATCAATGGCCTGGTGCGCCCCTCGCAGCAGCCGCGCTATGTGCTGCGCGCTTTGGCGGGGCAAGAGATGACGGTGCAGATCATCGCGCCGGGCAATTTGGCGAATTTTGCCATCACCGGTGCGGATGGCACGCCCTACAAGCGCCTGGCTAGCGAATCGCGCTTCTTCTCGTTTACGCTCCCCAAAACGCAGGATTATGAGATCACCGTGGCGAGTGCTGGGGGCGCGGTTGACTTCAACTTGATGGTCACCGTGATATGGCCCAGCGCCCCGCCCAGCACCGAGCCGATCCGCCTGCAATTCCAGCCCGGCGCAATTTCAGCCGAAGTGACGGGTAGCCTGCCCAGCCAGGGGCGCCAGGCTTATTTGGTGCGTGCCTTAGCCGGTCAGGAGATGAGCGTCGAGGTCTATGCAGATCGAGGGCGTGCCCTGCTCGCCATCACCGGCGCGGATGGCACACCCTACAAGCGGGGCTCGGTCGGGGGCTCGGTGTTTCGTTTTACGCTGCCCACCACTCAGGATTATGAGATCAGCGTGATCGCGGCGGACGGGCGTGTCGACTACACCCTGGTTGTCACCGTTGAATCGCGCCCTTGAAAAACCAGCAGATGAACACTCCGCAAGAGAATTGTCCATTCCATCATTGTCACTTACAATTGCCACACATCGCAGCCATTCGTCATCGCAGATACTGAACACGATCTACTTATGAACTGGACAGGACTAGCAGCCACAGCATGGGAGCCCGCGGAACAGGGCGAACCAGGAGCGGCAGATTATTCTTTCCTCCGCGGCCTCTTGACTGCCCAGTCAGGCCCCGCATTGGATGTTGGCTGCGGCACTGGCCGTCTATTGCTGCGCCTCTTGCGCGAGAAGTTCGATGTGGATGGCGTCGACATCTCAGCCGATATGCTGGCCCGCTGCACAGAAAAAGCCAGGCAACTGGGGCTGAAGCCAAAGCTCTATCAGCAGGCAATGCAACAAATGGAGTTGCCACGCCGCTACGCCACGATCTTTATTTCATGCGGCTCATTTTCTTCGGTCACCAGCTTGAACGAGGCCTGGGAAACCCTGGTACGGATCAATGCTCACCTGATTGATGGGGGCTTGCTGGTCTTCAACCTCTTTTGGCCCTTTAGTGAAGGCAAAATCCTGTCCAGCAAACCATTCGGCGCATTGGGAGAGTGGCGGGAGATCTGGCGGCATGAACAACCCGACGGCAGCACCATTGCCCAGCAGTTGATGCGCCTCAAGATCGACCGCGTCGAACAACTGTTGTACGCTAAGCGGCGTTATCAACAGATTCGCGATGGAGCTGTAATTGCTGAAGAGATCTTTGATGACAATGAACGCTGGTATTACAAGCACGAGATGATCCTCATGCTTGAGAAAACGGGCTTTCACGCTGTGCAAGTCAAGGGCGATTGGACCCACACCGACTTCAACGAAAGCCACAGCAGCCTTGTCTTCCTCGCCCGCAAGTAAAGCCCGCTAGGAATTTGCAGATGGGGCCAACGCCTGGCGCAAAAAGCTCACAGCTGGCCCCGCTTCCGCCGCAAAATCGCCCCAGCGACACTCCATCGAAACCATGCCCGTATAATTGGCAGCAGCCAATGCCGCGGCAAATTCTGGGTAAGGATAGTCGCCCGTCCCCGGTGCCAACCGTTCCCTATCGGCCACATGAATGTGAGCCAGCCAGGCGCGGTGACGCGTCAACTCGTGCAGGGGCTCCCCTTCTTCGTCCATGTGATAAAAATCTGCCAGCACCCGGATCGACGGGCGGTTGACTCGCTCGGCCAGGGCCACTGCCTCGGCCACACTATTGATCACGTTGGACTCTTTGCGATTCAACGGTTCAATGGCAATCGTCAAATCGTGGGTTTCGGCGGCATCGGCCACCTGGTGGAGAAAAATGGTGAGTTGGTCCAACGCTTGGGCCCGCTCAAAGCCCGGCGGGATCATGCGGGCGCCGCCGCTGCCAAAGACGATCATCTCCGCACCGAGCCGCCAGGCCCGGGTCAACGCGCGCTGCACATAATTGGCACTGCGCAGCGGATCCACCTGCGGCCCCACGACTTTGAGATCGCTCGGCAAGAAGATGTTAAAGGCACGAACCGGCAATTCGGCTTGTTCATAACGAGCTTGCACCGAGGCAAAAGCAGCATCATCGGCCTCGGGGATCAGCGAAACCAGTGGGCACTCAAGATAGTCAAAGCCAGCCTGGCGCGCCAGGGGCGCCTGGTCGATCGAAGCGCAACACCCAATCTGAAAAGCGTGCATTGGTCACTCCTCTTTCCCGGGGCGACGGAAGCCGATTGCCCCCGTCGCCCGTTCTTCATCGATCAGCCATCCTCAGTCCAGGATCATCATCAGCGAGGCTGAAACGTCGTCCAATTGCTGGCGGAGCTCGGCGGGCAACGCCCAGCCCAAGCCGCCCAGCACATCCTCCAACTGGGCTTGCGTATCCGCACCGCTGATCGCACAAGTGATCTCTGGGTGCGAGAGCACCCAGGCAATTGCGACTTGCGCCGGGGTTTTGCCCAGTTCGTCAGCCACATTGTGGACCGCACCAACTACGTCGGCAACGAGCCCTTGCATGGTCCGGTTGTAGCTATCTTTGCGGCGCGTCGCCCACAACGTCCCGGCTGGCGGCAATTCACCCGGTTTGTAGGCCCCACTCAACAGGCCCACCGCCAATGGACTATAGGCCATGACGCCGAGACCGCGGTCGCGCACCAGGCCGAACATCTCCATTTCCAGACGGCGGTTGAGCAGACTGTAGGGGTTTTGCACACACATCCAGGGGGTGGCCAACAACGTATCTGCTGTCCAGAGCGCCCGACAGACCTGCCAGGCGGCAAAATTGCAACAGCCGATGTAGCGAGTCTTGCCCGAGCGTACCAGATCATCCAACGCGCGGACGGTCTCTTCCAGCGGTGTCTCCCTGTCAAAACTGTGGACAAGATAGACATCCAGATGATCGGTCTCCAGGCGCCGTAGCGAGCGCTCCACCTCGCGCATGATGTGGTACCGCGACGAGCCAGCATCATTCGGGCCGGGGCCAATGCGCCCATGCACCTTCGAGGTGATCACCACATCGTCGCGCTTACTTTTGAGCACTCGCCCCAACACCACTTCCGAGCGCCCGATGTTGGCGCGATCATCCATCGGCCCGTAGACATTCGCACAATCGATCAAGTTGATCCCCTGGTCGATGGCATGTTCGATCAACCGCTGAGCCGTACTTTCATCATTCTGGCCGCGCAAGCCCAGCCCCAGGGCCAAGCGGCTGACTTTCACGCCCGCTGTTCCAAAATTGATGTAATCCACTGTTCATCTCCCTTGATGGTACTTGTTTCGAAGTTCAGGGTTTAGTATTTTGAATTCTGGTGATTGGTTAAGAATTAGGGGAGTTGCTTAATGGGCGCCGGAGACTGGGCAAGGTCACACCGATCAAAACCAGGGCAACGGCGGCAATGGCGGCTTGCAGCGCCACAGCCTGCGGCGCGCCAAAGCGTTCGGCCAAATAGCCCGTCTGGAGCTTGCCGAGTGGATCAGAGCCAATTGCCAGCACCAGTGTACCCATGGCGCGGCTGCGCATCTCGTCGCTGGTTGCCAGCAGGATGATTGAGCTTTGCATGATGCCAAAACAGGCTTGCCCAATCCCGGCCAGCAGCAGCATCGCCCAGGACAGGCCATAGCTTCCAGAGAGGGCAAAGATCAACAGGCAGAACGACATCCCGATCGTGCCGACAGTCAGAATCCAGCCGCCGCTGATGCGTTGCCGCAGGTGATTGATGATCACCAGCCCCAAGAGCGCGCCCACCCCCGAAGCCGCGCCCAAAAAGCCCAAGCCAACCGGGCCTTGCTCCAGGACATCGCGCGCAAAGACGGGCAACAAATTCATATAGGGGAAATAGAGCAAATTCATCACCAGGGTGATCAAGATCACCGCGAGGATGGTTTGGTTGCGACCGACATATTGCAGCCCTTCGACCACCAATTGCCAGGGGGAAGCGCTGGGCGGCATGGTTGTGCGGGGAATGGTTTGATGGGACAAGCGGCGCAGATTCCACAGCCCCATCCCCGATAACAGCATCATCACGGCGTAACAACCCGTTGGTCCAAACGCGGCGATCACCCCGCCGCTCAAGGCCGGCCCGATGATACGCGAAATGCTCTGTGCCAGATTCTCCATCAGCATGGCATCGACCGTCTGCGCTTTGCCGATCAGGTCGGGGATCAGCGCGCGGCGGGCCGGCCAGTCCAATGCCCAGGCCACCCCAAGCACCAGGGCGGTGACATAGAGATGCCACAAGACCAGTTGGCCGCTCCACAGCAAAAGCACGAGCAGCACATAGGTCAAAAAATTCGCCAGTTGCGAGCCGAGGATGATCGCCCGCCGCCCCACGCGGTCGGTCAAAGGGCCGGCCAAAAAACCACAAACCAGAAAAGGGGCGCTGCGACAGAACCCCACCAGTGAGACCTGCCAGGGTGAATTGGTCAGCTCCAGAACGAGCCACCCCACCACCACAGACTCCATAAACATCGCTTGCCACCAGAGCGCATTGCTACTGAGCAGACAGCGATAATCCGCGTTGCGCAGCATCAGCCCCACACGCGCAACAAAACTATTTGGCGGCGATGCCGTGGCCTGAACCATCGTCGGTTCCTTTATGTTTTGGGTGATTGGAAGCCAAGGAAACAAGGAAACAGGGAAGCAGGTAGACAGAGGAAATGAGCTTCTTTCGCTACCTACTTGTCTACTTGCCTGCCTGTTTCCCTGGATACCTTACTCCAGCTACTCATCGGCGGGATGACGGAGCGACCGCAAAGTGCGCTGGCTGTATGGACGGCGGCGCAGCGCATCCTCGTCCAGATCAACACCCAGCCCCGGTGCGGTCGGCAGGGTGATGTAACTATTCTCCACCACGAACGGCGTGCGGTTGATCTCGTTGCCCAGCGGCTCAAAGTTGACAAAGTATTCGGTGATCAAGAAATTGGGCATGCCTGCCGCGGCGTGCAATGTGGCTGCCAGCCCAACCGTGGTGCTGTTATAATTGTGGGGGGCCACGGCAATGTGCGCGGGTTCCGCCATGGCCGCGATCTCGCGCAGTTCCAGGATGCCGCCACAGACGCCCACGTCCGGGTTGAGGATATCCGCCGCGCGCCGCCCGATGATCGTTTGGAACTCGCTTTTGGTGTAGGCTTCTTCGCCCGTGACTACCGGCAGATTGATGCCCTGTTTGGCTTCGAGCAGCCCATCCAGGTCGCGCACCGAGACTGGTTCTTCGTACCAGAAGGGGCGAAATTCCTCCATGCGGCGGGCAACGCGGATGGCGTGCATCGGGGCCAGACGGCGATGGACTTCGATCAGAATTTCCACATCAGGGCCAACCGCCTCGCGCACTGTCTTCACCTTTTCGACCGCGCTGTCTTCGGCCTGGCGGTCGATATACGCGCGCCACGGATTCGGGAACGGATCAAACTTGATGCCGGTAAAGCCTTTGGCGACCACCGCCTGCGCTGCAGCCGCGGCCTCATCCGGGGTGCCGCCCCCGCCCCAGCCATTGGCGTAGACCCGCACCTTGCGCCGACAAGTCCCCCCCAGCAAATTATAGACGGGTTGCCCAGTGGCCTTCCCGACGATGTCCCACAGGGCCTGTTCTACCCCGCTCAGCGCCGAGTAAAAATCCATAGCCCCGCGGCGGGTAGCAAAGTCGGTATAGGCCATGAAGGTGAAATGTTTGATGTCGAAGGGGCTGCGGCCAATGAGATAGCGACCGAGCTGTTGCACATGGGCTTCAATCGCCTGGTCACGGTCGAGTTGGGTATAACATTCGCCCCAACCATAGTGCTCGCTGTCGGTTTCCACTTTGACAAAGAGCCAGTGCTTGCCCGCACCAGGATCGAAGAGAAAGGTCTTGACGGCAGTCACCTGCATGGCACATTCCTCTGTGGGTTGAAAGCTAATGGATGAAAGTGTAGGGAGCCAGGATCCAGGATGCGCTATTTGATCTGGCGCACCCCGGATGCAATCCTCATCCTTTGACCGATGCGGTCGTGACGGGGCTGACCATCACCGTCGTTGTGACTTCTTGCGAGGTGCGCTTGGGCAATAGACCGACCAGCGCCGCGGTGGCCAACGGGACAGCAGCCAGCAGGAGCATGGCGCTCGTAAACCCAAGATGGGCTGGCTCGGCCAACCAGCCAGTCAATTGCAGACCCAGGCCGCCAACCGCAAAGACGAACCCGAGCGCCACGCCGGAACCGACCCCAGCATTCTTGGGGAAGAGGCTTTGGGCCAATACCAACATCGGCGGCCAGGCAGCGCCAGCGGCAAAGCCAATAAAGGGCGCAATAAAGAATGCACGCCAATCACCCAGCCAGAAGAGCGCGGCCATCAGCGGGGCCGAGACCAGCATCGAAACCGCCATCACCCGGCCACCCCCAACCCGATCGGCCAACATCCCACCCACCAATGTCCCAAAAGAGAGGGTGAAGAGCATGAGTGACGTTAGCCAGCTCGCTTGTGTCTTGCCAAATTGCGCAACCTCAACAAAAAATTGCGGGGTGAAGGAGGAGAATGATTCCTGCGACCAGGCGCGCAGCGACATCACGGCGATCAGAGCGACGATGGCCGTTGTGCTAAACGCCGGGTTGAGCGTGATACGCCAGTTGGCCTTTTTGTCGGGATTCGCCCCGTGCTGAGCATGGCCCGTCAGGAAATAGAGCGCGGGGACGATCAGCAGCGCGATCAGCGAGAGCAAGGCGGTGCCGGGCGGGCCAGCCCAACCGAGCAACAGAGCGGCCAAAATTGGACCAACAGCATAGCCCATATTGCCGCCGAGCATGAACATCGCCACACCAGCCGTTTTCTGCTTGCCCGCGGCCAGGTTTGCGCCCGAGGCACCCTGCGGGTGAAAGGCTGCCGAACCAAAGCCAGCCAGAGCCGCCAGGGTAAGGGCCAGCGCAAAGTTTGGCATAAACCCGACCAGCCCTTGCAGCACAGCCATCCACAAGACCCCACCCACGGCAAACCAGCGGCCACCATACCGGTCGCTCAAATAGCCAAAAACTGGTTGGGTTAACGACGACGTGAGCTTATAGACGGCTAACATAGTCCCAATCTGCGCCAGATCCAACTGCAAGGAATCTTTGAGATAGAGACCCACAACGATTGGCATTGTTCCTGCCAGCATATCCGTACAGAAATGGCCGAGCGTCAAGCTCCAGAGGGTGACATTCTTCAACAACGCGCGCATAAATTTCCTTACTGAATCAATCTCACAACCAACATTGGTGATCTGCAAAGCTCGCCCAAAAGCTGGCTCGCTACCCGCGTCGTGACCCCGGTTCATCGCGGTGGCGCGGCAGAAGATAAGGGCAAAGTTTTGCAAAATTGTTGGCACAAGTTGTCGGCCATTGTATCATACAACTTGCTTTGGCGAGAACAAACCCAAAGATGTGGGCGTATCCAAAATTTCAGGTGAAGTTGGGCCGGGCCGTAGACGGTGGATGACAGACGGTCTGACCATCGTCCACCGTCGATTGTCCACCCTCGATGATCCATCGTCACTCATCATCCATGACGAGCAAACAGAGTGTTAGCATGAGCGAGTTACAACTTTTTGCAGTCCACCCCACCGGCCCCCAACCCTTGGATGTACCCGCGGGGGCAACCCAATTCACCGATCTCTACGCGGGGATGGCGCTGGGCGTCTATTCAGTTCTGCGCACCTTCGAACATGATCAGTTTCTGCATCTCGATCAGCATTTGGCGCGCCTGCGTCACTCGATGCGCCTGCTCGGCTGGCCGGATGATTTGGAGGAGGCCGCCATCCGCCGCACACTCCAGCAGATCTGCCCGCCCTATCCTGCCCGCGAAATGCGAGTACGGATCGATGTACTGGCTGGCCACGCGCCGGGAACACATACGCGGCTGTTGGTTGCCCTGATGCCTTTTGTACCTTTGCCGCGCCAGGTGTACGAAACGGGCGTTGTGGTCGATTTTGCGCCGGGACTTGCCCGGGCAAATCCTCGAGTCAAGGCGGCAGCATTCGCCCAGATCCGGCAACAACAGGTGCAACCGAACACCGAAGTTTTTGACCATCTGCTGGTGGATGCTGCGGGGCGAATTCTGGAGGGAACCAGCTCGAATTTCTATGGCATCCAAAACCGGGCGCTCTACACCGCGGGCGAAGGGGTGCTGGCCGGGATCACGCGGCAGATTGTGCTGGAATTGGCCACAGCAGCTGGCTTGCCCATTCATTTCCAGGCAGTGGCGCAGGCAGCGATTGATCAGCTGACCGAAGCCGCGATCAGCAGTTCTTCGCGCGGCATCCTGCCCGTGGTGCAGATTGGCGAGCAGCCAATTGGTGCAGGGCGGCCCGGCCCGATCTGTTGCCAGTTGATGGCCGCGTATGACGCGTATGTGGCGCAGGCAATTCGCCCGCCGCTGGGGTAGCGGGCCCCTGCGCTCGGGCTAGCGCCGCAGGATCAACTCGGTGATGGCGCCGCCCAGGGTGCAAAAGGCACCAGCCAGGATCGCCAATTGCCAGTTGCCGGGGAAGACAAAAAGGGCCAGGATGGGAATGCTGAGCATACCGCCGAGCAGGGCGTGCATCGCGCCGCGCTGGCGTGTATAGAGCGCGGCGAGCGCGCCCGCCAGAAGCGGGGCCACCACAACAGTCAACCACCAGAGAAATGGGCCGACATCCCACAAGCCAACCAACGCCTCAAGCGCGGTAGGCAGCAATAAGTTCGCGGCCAGGGCAAAGATGATCCCTGTTGCCAGCAAAGGGGGTTTACTCGGTTGCTCTGGTTTCTGTGCGCCCATTGGCTCGGCTGCTCCCATATTCACGCGTAAGATTGTCGCGCTCTATCATAGACAGGATCGCCCATCCTGACAAGCCTGGCGCGGACTTGGTGAAATGGCTGCGTCTACCCCACTACTCACCAATGGTTCCTTCAAGTACCTGCCAGGCCCAATTTACCTGAAAGCTGGACGCAGCGCATACTTTGTTTCGCGGCCAGGGCTGTGCTACAATCGCACGCTGTGAACACACTGCTTGATTTGCTCACCTCACCACTGGGCCCTGCCCTCCTTCTGCTCTTAGGGGCAGGTGTGCAATTGATCTATGGCCGCTGGTTGCGCCGCTCCGATTGGCTTACGGGCATAGCGCTCTTTTTTGTCGCAATTGCCGCGCTCCTGCATTACAGCCTGCGCGAGCAGCCAGTGGTGCCAATCTACAGTTTGCCGTGGCAACCCCTGCTGCAGAATGGGACCAATCTGCTCTGGGTGGGAGATGGCTGGAACTGGTACATCTCCGGCCTGATCTTGCTTTTGGGCGGCCTGGGCCTGCTGCTGGGCTCGAAACAGGAAGAGGACGACCATCAACGGAGCTACGCGTCGCTGGCCATCAATCTGGCCATGCTGGCTGCATCGCTGCTCTTTGTAAGCAGTGGCAATTTATTGACAGCCATCTTCACCTGGGTTGTGCTCGACATTGTGGTGTTGGTGCGCAACGCACCCCGGCTCGAGCAATATCTCGAAGGCAAATCGACCGAAGACAATTATGCTCGCGGGTTTAGCCTGCTCGGTGCGTTGCTCTTACTGCTCGGCCTCTTGCCCGCTGGCCCCTTTGGCCCCAGCCAGGAATTTGTCAACGGCTCGCTGCCCACCGACGCCGTGATCTTTCTGGTGATCGCCGCTGCGATCCGCGCGGGGATCTATCCCTTCCACTTGTGGCTTGCTCCGTCTCGCCAGCGCGCCACCAATGTCTCCGAACGTCTCCTGGAACATTTGGTGCCGGTGCTGTGCGGGCTCTGGCTATTGGGCTGGGCTTTCCGCATGGGTGATCAAGCCTTCTGGCAACGGATTGAAGCGATCGCGCTGCTGATCATAACCTTATTGGGCAGTGCACTCGCCGCCTGGACAGCCAAACAGAAAGCCGAGCATACCACGCTGGTGCTGATCACCTCGGCCAATCTGGCTGCGCTTGCCGGGGCATTGGCCTATAACGAGGGCCCCAGCGCGATGATCTGGCCGACAACGGCCTTTGCGCTCGGTGGAGCCTTGTGGCTGGTGGGGGAACAGGTCTGGCTGGCCTGGGGGTGGCAACTCCCCGTCAGCGTAGGGGCCGCAACCATTATTGGGATCCCCTTTACACCAGGCTTTTTAACCCAACCCGCGCTGGCGCGCCTGCTGAGCGGTGGGCCGCTCTTGTTTGTGCTCTTTGGCGTCTTTGTGATCGCCCAAGCCTTACAAGTCGCCGCGCTGTTGCGCAGTTGGGGCGAATCCGAACGCCACGAATTGCCCGATCAGGTACCGGGTGGGGTTGTCCGTTTGCTTCTGGCCAGCGTTGCGATCGGGCTGCCGTTGGCCGTGGCGGGCTTTTTGCCGCGCGCGGTGGCTGCGCTCGCCAGTATGCCCGATGCGATCCCGCCAACGTTGGGCAATCCTCCCACTGTGGTCGCGCCCCTGCCAGTTTGGATCACCCTGGCGCTGCCGCTGGTGGCCGGGATTGTGATGGTCTGGTGGTTGCCCCAACCTCGGATCTTTGCCGGTGGCTGGCCTGATCATGTAAACCGGGTTGTGCGGCTCGATTGGCTCTTCCGCCTGGCGTGGTGGAGTGCGGATCGGACCAGTGACATCTGGGGCAATGCGTTGCGTGTGGTCGAGGGCGCGGGCTATCTGGGGTGGCTGGCGGTTCTTGTCTTAGTTGGCTATTTGATGATGCAATGACGATCGATCTACTCTTCGAGCGCTTTCTCGCCCAATTCGACTTTTTTGCAACCGGCCTTGGCCTGTTGTTGATCGCGGGCGTGGCCACGACGATCTTTCTCCTGTGGGAATGGCGCAGCGCGCTGGCTGCCCTTTTGGTGATCCAACTGGGCGTGGTCGTGCTTATGGTGAATGTTCACCTGCTTTCTACAGGATGGGCCTGGGTCCAGTTGGTGATCATGGCGCTCTGTACGCTGATTTTGGGTCTTTCGGCCAGCCAGATGCGCAGTCGTCAGGCAACCCGGCCACCGGGCCCCATCTTGTTGCGCTTCCTGGTGTTGATCTTACTGCTGGCCAGCTTGCGCGTCTTTGATCTGCATCTCTCTTTGCCTTTGCTCAATCCATCGGTCGTCAGGCTCTTTTTGTGGCTGGGGCTCTGCGCGCTCACCACCCTGGCCCTGAGCGATTCACCGTTTTCCACTGGGGTGGCCCTGTTGCTGTGGTGCGTCCCCATTCATGCCATCATCGAATTGATTGTGCCGGGCCATAGCCTCTTTGTGTTAATCGGCATGATGCAGATTGTGATTACCCTGGCCTGCAGCTACCTGTTGCTGATCGACATCACTCCCCTGACCGAAACAAGAGCGGTTGCCACCGACCTGGCTTTCCCCGATGCTCGGTTGGCCCGACCAGCCTTGCCTGGGCCCGAGCGGCGTCTCTTGCCAGACCGCACCTCCACCAATCTGCCGGTGTCCCCTGCGAGTACGTCTACGGATACCCCCATTGTCGCACGAGGCTCCCAATGATCGAGGCTTCTTCTGCCCTCCTCAATTTGCCAGCTTTGCTGCTGGCTGCACTCTGCTTACTGGCGGGTATCACTTACATTTTACGGGCCTGGGAGCGCGTCACCTGTTTGCTTGCGGCGGCTTTTACCAGCCTGCTTGCGCTATGGCTCTGGCAGCTCGACCTGACGAGCCCGCTGCAATTCCTACCCTTCACCAGCCAAACGATCAACCCGGCATCGCCACTGGTACGCGCAAATTTCATCTTTCAACTCCAGGCCGCGGCGATCCCAGTGATCGCCACAAGCCTGCTGCTGACAGCTGGGGCTTGTCTCCTGGCAGCGTTTGTGAGCCAAGGTCAGACTTTTGCGCCATTGGCACTCTTGTTGGTGGCCGGGTATCTGGGCCTGGCGTTGATCGCTGCGGGGCCGCTCGCGCCGCCCCTCATTGCCCCGCTTTTTCTGGCCATGCTTTCGGGGCTGAGCGTCTTTGTCTTACAAAGTGGCCGGTTGAGCCACCCGGGTGGACCCTTACGTAAGCTTTTGCCCGGCGTCCTGGCCTTCCCACTTTTCCTGATCGCCTTCTGGTATATCGAACAGATCCCGCTCAACCCGCAAGATGATTCGGCGCAGCGCACCGCCGCCCAATTGATCAGCCTGGGCTTGCTGCTTTTGTTGGCCCCTGTGCCGCTGCATGGCACCCAGCCAGCGAATGCCTCTACTTCTCCGCCGCTCGTCTTGACGCTGGTTACCCTGCTCTATCAACTTGCTTTGTTGCATCTCCTCTTCCAGGTGCTGCTCACCTATCCTTTTATGGAAGAGATGGGTGTGCTCCACGAATGGCTGACCTTTGCCGGCCTGGCCACCGCTGTGTGGGGTGGGGTTGCAGCAGCAGGCACCAATCACCCGGAGCGGCTGTGGAATTATGCTGCGCTCCACGACTGGGGCTTGATCATCCTGGTGTTGGCTATGCCCGGTTTACGCAGTTGGTTATTGGTGCTCTTTCTGTTCAGCCTGCGGGCAGTCAGTATGTTCACCGCGAGCGTGGGGTTGGCCGTACTCGAGTCGCGGTTGGGTGAGTTGACTCCCGAACGCTTACGCGGGGCCGCTGCCCGCCTGCCCTGGAGTAGCGCCGCCTTCTTGCTCGGTGGCCTCGGCCTCACCGGCTTTCCCCTGAGCGCTGGCTTTACCGGTCACTGGGCCGCCCTACAGATGATCGCGGAAAGTGATTGGTTGCCCGCGGCGTTGGTTTTGCTGGCTTCGGGTGGAGCAATCTTCAGCTTTGTCCGGCTTGCACGCGAACTTTATGGGCCGCTGCAAAACCGCCAGCTTGGCCGCGAAAGCCTGGCCGGAGCGCTGTTTGCCATTCTGGTGTTGGTGCTTTCGGTCAGCCTGGCCATTGTGCCGCAGTGGCTCGACAGCCCCATCACGCGTACCCTGGCGGCTTTGCGCGGCTAACACGGCTTCCCTACCCTTCCTCTGTCCCGCATCACCATCGTCATTGTCATCGACCATCTCGCCTGCTCGTTGCTGCCGAAAACTGGCAAATTTGGCTTTGTCGGCAAGTTGACAGTTTCTGGCAGCCGCATCATGGTACGCTCTGGGCCAAATGCACTCGATAATCGTTCCAAAATCCAACCAACCTGAGATCCATGGCTGAATCAAACCAACGTTCGTCGCGCCTCAGCGGCTTTTATCAAAAAAGCCGGGCTGAACGCGTCGCCCTCTTAGCGGAATGGGCCGCGCTCTCGACCGCTGAATGTGATCTGCTGCAAACCGGCTTAGCCCTCGACCAGGCCGACCGCATGATCGAAAATGTGGTCGGGCTCTATAATTTGCCCCTGGGTATTGGCGTCAACTTTGTGATCAATGGCCGTGACTATCTGATCCCCATGGTGGTGGAAGAGCCCTCGGTGGTGGCCGCGGTCAGCTATGCGGCCCGCCTGGCCCGCTATGGCGGCGGCTTCACAACCGGCAGCAGCGAGCCAATCATGATCGCGCAGATTCAACTGCTCGGTGTGGCGGATCCAGCCCGAGCGACCGCGGCGATCTTACAGGAGAAAGCGACGTTGCTGCGGTTGGCCGATACCAGCCCGAGCATCAGCGCGCGCGGGGGCGGGCCGGTTGATCTCCACGTGCGCCATTTGCCAGAGACCCCGACCGAGCCAATGTTGATCGTCCATCTGCTTTTTGATACGCGTGATGCCATGGGAGCCAACGCCATCAACACCGCGGCGGAGACAATCGCCCCTCAGCTCGAACTATTGACTGGTGGGTACGCGCTTTTGCGCATCCTCAGCAACCTGAGTGATCAGCGCCGGGCCTGGGCCGAGGTGACGATTCCTGCCGCACACTTTAGCACGGTCGATTTTCCCGGGGCCGAGGTCATCCAGAAGATCGCCCATGCCAATGCCTTTGCCGTGGCCGATCCCTATCGCGCCGCAACGCACAACAAAGGGATCTTCAATGGCATCGATGCGGTGGCGCTCGCCACAGGCAACGATTGGCGCGCCATCGAGGCCGGGGCCCATGCGTATGCCGCGCGTACGGGCAGCTATCGCGCGTTGACCGATTGGCGAGTTGAGCAAGCACCATCCACCGACAGCCCCAGCTTGTATGGCCGGTTGGAATTGCCGCTGGCCGTGGGCATTGTGGGCGGCGCGACGCGAGCCCATCCGCTGGCACAGGTGGCCTTGAAGATCCTCGGGGTGACCAGTGCACGCGAATTAAGCGAAGTGATGGCCGCGGTGGGTTTGGCGCAAAATCTGGCGGCATTGCGAGCCCTCGCCACCGAAGGAATTCAGCGGGGCCACATGGCATTGCACGCGCGCAAAAGCGAGTAGCGATATTTCACGCGTCACGTTTCACGCATTACGTTTTATGTCTATTGACAGCTTAAGGAACCAACAAGTAACCATCATGCTCAATCAACCACTTCGTCCCGTCGGCATCATTGGGTTTGGCGCGTATGTACCGCGCTATCGTCTGCCCGGCAGCGAGATCAGCCGAGTCTGGACTGAGAACAACAGTCGCAGTCCGGTGCGCGAAAAGGCCGTTCCCGGTTTGGACGAAGACACCGCCACCATGAGCATCGAGGCCGCGCGCAATGCGCTGGCCCGTGCGCAGATCGATCCGCAACAGATTCGGGCAGTCTGGGTGGGCAGCGAAAGCCATCCCTACGCGGTCAAACCAACTGGCACGATCGTGGCCGAAGCGATCGGGGCCACACCGGGCGTCCTGGCCGCGGATTGGCAATTCGCCTGCAAAGCTGGCACCGAAGCCATGCAGGCGGGGATCGGTTTTGTGGGCAGTGCAATGGCCGACTATGTGCTGAGCATCGGCATGGACACTGCGCAGGGCCGCCCCGGTGATGCGCTCGAATATACGGCCGGCGCTGGCGGTGCAGCCTATATTTTGGGGCCGGTCGAGCAGGCAGTGGCGATCATTCAGCGCTCGCTCAGCTATGTGTCGGACACGACCGATTTCTGGCGCCGTCCTTCCACCCATTACCCCAGCCATGCCGAACGCTTTAGCGGCGATCCAGGCTATTTTGGGCATGTGATGCCCGCGGCAGAGGCGTTAATGGCGCAAATGAGCACCACACCGGCTGAGTATGATCATGTGATCTTCCACCAACCCAACCCCAAATTCCCGACCCGGGCGCTGGCCGAATTGGGATTCCAGCCTGCGCAATGGCAGCAGGGATTGCTGGTTGCGGAGATCGGCAATACCTACGCTGGCTCGGCTATGATCGGTCTGGCCGCGGTGCTGGATGTTGCGCAGCCCGGTCAGCGCATCCTGGTAGTGAGTTATGGCAGCGGTGCGGGCGCGGACGCGTTTGATCTGCGCGTCACCGAGCGAATCACAAACACACAAAACGCGGCCCCCAGCACCCGGGATTATATCCGCCGCCGCACCCCAATTGACTATGCGCAGTACGTCCGCCTGCGCAAAAAACTCGCAACCCACTAATCGCCCATATCCCACAAATTTGTGTGGGATATGTGTGATAAATGTGGGATAAATGTGGGATAAATGTGGGTTATCCCGCGGCCTTGGTTGTTGCTCCTGCCCCACTCAAGCCACACGGGGCTATGGCCTGCGCAAAGTCAGTCAAGCTGACTGTTCGCTGACGATCCGCGCGTTGGCCGAAGGAATCTACCCCGCTAAACCGTTTTTATCTATAGAGAATTTGCCCAAGTTCAGCCCCAACCCGGCGGCTGGGCTGGGGGCGGCGCACTGCTTCGGCACTGCGTATGTGATCAATCCTATAGCTAAAGAAGGGGTAGGACGTTGAAGTACATCATCGCCGCTGTTGCGCTCTGTGCGCTCTTCATGGGTTGCCTGATCTTGCCCATCCCGATTGCCGTGCATCTCAAGTCGGGCGTTGTCTTTGGCGCGCGCACGCGGGTGGAGCGATTTGTGATCCTCAGCAAACAGAGTGATGCGCGGTTGCAGCCCCTCCTTGTGGAAGGGGTCCGCAGCACAGACGGCCACTTTCAGCTCCACACCCAATTGCAGGCCTCGGGCGATGTCGAGCAGGCCCACGTCTATTTTCGCTGTTTTGGGGTCAAAAACCAGCCTTTATGCGCGGGTAAGGGGCTTCTACGCAAAACCGCAGCGGGGGTGTTGGTCGCCCACACAGATACACAAACCGCATTTGACGAAGTGGCCTGGTTTGAAATCTATTGGGCAGTATAAACAAATTCAACACAACTTTTCTTAAGCTTCTCAGCCGTGTAATTCTTAACTCAGCTGAGAAGCTCGGTTTTACCAGATCATCTCCTGGGCAACTGCTTAACCAGTTGAGTTCGTTGATAACCAAACAGCCATTTCACCCACGCCGCGATGCGACCAGGCGTAGTAGGGAACCAGAAGCCAATGATGAGCGGCTTGCCGTGCGTGGATCACCGTAACACCGTTGAGGAGATCGGGTCGTGCTTCGATGGTTATTGTCGCATTCGGATCAAACAATCTACCCAGGACTTGCTGTCCGTTATCTACCCCTTCAGCGCAATAGACCAATGGCCCACGTTCTAGCGCAATCTTTCCCATGTTTTCGGTGACAGACGGATGGCTGACCACTTGACGCACAGGCATTGGTAGCTTGAGCTCCACCACATCACCCGTGTGCCAAGTGCGCTGCAAACGTGCGTACCCTTTTTCTGTCGTCCACTGGACTGCCTCCCCGTTGACGGTTACCGTGCCCAGAAGCTGTTCAGCGTTCCGATAACGATACAGATCAGATGGGAGCGGTTGGCCTTGTGCCCAGCCGGGGATGCGTAACGAAAGCGTAAAGGTTCTCGGCTGTTCTGTCTCCACGGTCAGGCGAATATCCCCATCCCAAGGATAATTGGTCTGTTGAATCAAGCGAACCGGCTGCCCTTGTATTTCCACAGTCGCTTTGCTGCCGACATAAAGATTCACATAAAGCTCATCCTGCCGTTGCGCATAAATATAACCGCCCAGCGAAGGTAAAAGCCGCACGACATTGGTTGGGCAACAGGAGGTGCGGAACCAAGGGCTGCGGGTAGCGCCCTCGCCCACATTAAAATTGTACTGACCATCCGACTCTAACGGATTGGGGTAGAAGAAGAGATTACCGCTAAAACCTACACCGGCCAAAAAGCCATTATAGAGGCTGCGTTCCAAAACATCGATATATTTGGCATCCCCGTGCAACTGAAAGAGACGCTGATTCCAGAAGATGTTGGCGATGGCAGCACAAGTCTCGTTGTAGGCTGTCTTGTTGGGTAGTTCGTACGCTTCCCCAAAAGCTTCGCCTTGATGGCGCGCACCAATACCACCGGTCAGATATATTTTTTTCGCCGTCACATTGTCCCAGATCCGGCCAATCGCGTCGATATAGGCGGAATCGCCCGTTAAAGCGGCAACATCGGCCATGCCGCTATACATGTATGCGGCGCGCACTGCATGACCAACTGCTTCCGTCTGCTCGATTACCGGGATGTGGTCTTGAGCATATTCCCCATAAAGCGTGTGCCCATCCGCATGACCACGTTCATCCAGGAAAAATTTGGCCAATTTGAGATACCGCTCATCATTTGTGACGCGGAAGAGCTGCACCAGTCCGATTTCGATCTCCTGATGGCCCGGCACATAGCGTACCTTATCGGGGCCAAAGGTGAGATCGATCAAATCGGCACTTTTTAGCGCCACATCTAGCAGCTTTCGTTTGCCGGTCGCGCGGTAATAGGCCACTGCCCCTTCGTACAGATGACCGATGTTATAGAGTTCGTGGCTGATCCGTAAATTCGACCAGCGAGTTGGGCCTTCGCGATCGGGACGCAGATTTTCCAGCTTGTTGTTACGTTCTGCAATCGTGCGCGCTGTGTACAAGTAACCATCGGGCTCTTGAGCCGCGGCGATCTTTTCGATCACCTCATCCAAGTATTGTTCCAAGGTTGGGTCTGGATATTCCTGCAGCGAATAGGCTGCCCCTTCAATGACCTTGAAGACATCGGAATCATTAAAGAAGATACCTTCCAGATCGCCCTCTAGCCAGCCAGCAGCCTTTTCAAAATTCGAGATTCGTCCTGTATCTTCACACTTTTGAAAATCGTAGCGAATTGTCACTGTCCGGTTGGTTTCGAGCCGGGGCGACCAAAACGCATCGGTGATGGTCACCTGTGTGAAAGGAAGATTGGCGATACGATAGTGAACTTGCTGAGCCATGAGAAATATCACCTATTGAGGCCAAATAATTGATAGACAGATGGTACTTTACTTAACCGCGCCAGCAGTGATGCCTTGAATAAACTGGCGCTGCGTAAACGTGAACAGGATCAAAACAGGTACGGTGACGGCAGCACTGGCAGCAAGGATCACGTTTGTCTCTGGGGGGAATCCTGGGATCGATTGCAGCAAAGCGATCCCGACGCTGATCGTGCGCAAGATTGGTTTCTGAATGTAAACCAATGCAAACAAAAACTCGTTCCATGACCAGATAAAGCAGAAAAGAGCAACAGTAGCAGCAGCGGGCCGTAACAAAGGCAGCAACACACTAAACAGCGTTCGCAACTCCGAAGCGCCATCCACACGCGCAGCATCGACCAATTCTTTTGGAATGGTTTCCATATGACCACGCAGCAACATTACGCTAAAGGGCGCAAAGAGCACAACATAGGGGATGATCAAGGCCCAGTAGGTATTCAACAACCCGAAAAGCTGGAGAACAGAGAATAACGGGAGCAGCAAGATCACCCCAGCGATGATCTGGGGCGTCAATAAAAGTTGAAAGACAAGGCCCTTGCCCCGAAACTTGAGGAAAACGAGTGCATAGGATGCCATTAGTGAGAGTACCACGGTCAATACAATGACAGCGGCACAAATTAGTAGGGTATTCCAGCCATAGCGCAACAGGGGAGCACGGGTAAATGCGGTGACATAATTTTGCCACTGAGGTTCGGCTGGCAAAAGCGGTGGCGGCGTTGTATTCACCTCACCCAAAGTTTTCAGCGAGGAGGAAATCATCCAGAAGAATGGGAACAGAAAGACCAGCAAGATCAGCGAAAGGACTAAGAAAGTTAACCCTAACGAAAAGGTACGCCAAAGTTTGACGGATGTCATTCATCATCTCACTTTCTATTGCCAATCCACCCGGCCCAGCCGTGTCATGATAAAGTTGACGCTCAGACAGATCACAGCAATAACGGTGCCCACGGCGGTGGCATAGCCTAATTGCCAGTAATGAAAGGCATTTTCATAGAGGTAGAGCCCCAATACCTCGGTTGCCAAGGCTGGGCCGCCTTGCGTCATGACGTAAATTTCGCCAAACAACTTAAAGGCGTTGACCAAACTCACAGTGATGACCACAACCGAGGCCGGTTTCAGCATTGGAAAGGTAATTCCAACAAACATTGACCAGCCGGTTGCCCCGTCAATATGAGCAGCTTCGATAATATCCTGTGTGATGACTTGCAGACCGGCCAGAAGCGTCACCGCATAGAAGCCTGCATGTCCCCAGACGATTAGCGCCATCGAGGTAGAGATTGCAGTAGTCGCCCGCCCCAACCAACTAATCGGCGCTTCGATTACGCCCAGATTCAGCAAGACACTATTGACAAACCCAAAATCTGTATTGAAGAGATAAATAAATACCATCCCCGCAGCGGTAATCGGTGTTACGACCGGCAAGAAAAAGAGTGTCCGGAAGATTGCGCGTCCTGGGATTTTTGTGTTTAGGAAGAGAGCCAGCGGCAATGCCAGCAGATACGGCACAACAACCAACCCAGCAGCATAGATCAAGGTTACACGAAACGAGTTCCAAAAGCGTGGAGTGGTGAAGAGGCGTTCATAGTTGCCCAGACCGATCCACCTATTGGGTTCGACTCCACCAATCGACCATTGTTGAAAAGCCAAGGTAAATCCAGCTGCAACAGGAATCACCAGAAAGACAAGTAACAAAATCACGAGAGGCAACAACAACATGTAGGCAGCCCACTCTTCACGCGTTAGCAGCCACTGACGCTTTGAGGCTATCTGTCGAGTAAGTTTCCTTTTGGATGGTTGTTGCAGTGCGGTGAAATCAGCCATATTCATTCTACTCCGCTAATCATCCGTAGCATGGCTTGCGGTAGCTCCAGGCTCGGTAGTCCCTCGCTACCGCAAGTCTCACCTTCTTTGGCTGAATGTAGCTTACAAGCAACTTTGATGTGCGCTTCAGTGCCCAACTAGCTAGCGCTGCAAGACGCCGTTGACAGTATCGTGTAATACGTTGACAATCTCATCCATTGGCTTTTCATTCAGCAGCGCTTCGGCCCAGGCCAAATTTAGTGGGGTCAACTGAACTTCATCAAAGCGTGGATCATTCGCTGAAGGAGAACCAAACTCTAACGCATCACCAAAAGCCCGATAGATGTTCCAATCATTCTGATAGGTCGCCAACTCAAGACCAGCCGAGCACCCGGGCAAATAGCCAACTTCACCGGTGACGGTCATGCCCTCATCGCTTGAGGTGGCCCAAACCACGAAGTCAACGGCTTCGGCTTGATATTGGGTTTTACTGCTGACGCTTGCAACATTCCCACCGATGAAGGAGGAGAATTGTCCAGCTTCCGGGCCAGGGATGGGGCAAGTACCAAGAACTTCCCACAGATCGGGAAACTCGCTCCGGATCACACCAATCAAGCCGCCGCCGTTATAGACAGCGAGAGCCTGCTGATTTTGGAAAAGCGCAGCCATTGTTCCCCAATCCGTTGCCGGGGCGTCGTTAGTAATCTGATAGGTGTTTTGCAGATCGCGCGCAAATTGCAACATATTGCGGACCGGTGGTTCGTCACAGCGCGAGCGGGTCCATTCTTCGTCGGTAAAGTCGCCATCTTGCGCCCATACCCAAGGCCCAAACAGAAACGTATTGACTGTGCCCGTACTAAAACCAAAAATGTCCTGCTCGGCAATTGCCTGCCCATAAGTGACATGGTCATCCCAGGATTGGAAGCCAACTTCTGGATCCCCGCCGACTTCTTCTAACATTCGCTTGTTATAAAAGCAGACTGAATTGTCCACCCAAAAGGGAACACCCAGCAAGTGACCTTCAAACACCCCGTAATGACGCTCAGTTGTGACCAGGCTCTGGAAATATCGCTCTTGTACATCCGCGGCAATTAGATCTTCCAGCGGGGTAATTGCGCCGATCTGCCCGAAACGCCCAACCTGGACACAATCCAGGCCAATCACATCGGGTGAATTATCCGCGGTGATGGCCGCGACTAATTGTTCGTAGCGGGTATTGGGTGGCTGAATTTCAACCTCAATGTGAACGGCACTCTGAATCTCATTATAGCGATCGGCCCATTCAGGAGCGCTATTGGTACGATCATAATAGCGAATTGACACTTGTTCGGCACCCGGTGCACCTGCTTCGGTATTGCTCGAACCGGCTGGAACGGCACAAGCGGCAAGGGTCAAGCCGGTAACGGCTAGTGCACTAGACCGCAGGAAATCCCGACGGCTGAAGAAACGCGCTGATTGCTGCATGAGGTTCTCTCCTTTGTAGCACAGTGTGGTAAATGGGTTATGACATCACACCAGGTAGCAGCACTAACAACGTGAGGAGAGTTACTGCTACCTATGATGTGATGAGTGGATACCAAATTATGGCTTACGCAGCGTCTGATAGATTTCAGGAACAACAAAGCCGCCTATGAAAGGAGATTTCAACCCAGGCTTGCGTAAGTCCTACAAATGAAGACAAGTAATACAACAATGAAGGAATATTACGACGTGTTACGAAACTATCCGTACATTCTTTGCGGATCTATTGGCGCAAGAATAGGTTTGGGAGCCATAACTATTCTATGAGTAGGGTCTGCATACTTTTGTTGGCAGGCATTGACCACTACCACCACATGAATCTCGCACAATCAAATGGCCGCGTACTTTGATTTCTTCCCGGCCAGTAACACCAGTTGCCTCTTCAGGCTGGTTTAGTAATTGTAGTAAGAGTTCAGCCGACCTCTTCCCCATCTCGTAACAGGGCAAAGTAACCGTCGTCAGGGCAGGGCGAATCACCACTGCAACTTCTCGATTGTCATAGCCCACCACAGCAATATCGGCAGGTACACTCAAATTGGCATCTTGAATCGCATAGATCGCGCCGGCAGCCATCATATCGTTCGCCGCAAAAATAGCGCTGGGCGGCTCAGCCAAACGCAGCATCATCTGCATGGCCCGGTAACCAGTTGCCAGCTGCCAATCCCCTGGTAACACTAGCTGCGCATCTAACGTGATACCCGCCAACGCCAATTCGTATTGATAGGCTTCAAGGCGCATCGCTGACACATAATAATTCGTCGGGCCATTGATATACCCAATTCGCCGATGGCCTAGCTGGATCAGATGACGCACTGCTAGTCGGGCGTTATAGAGTTCATCCGGGACAACAGATGGATAGAAGGTCTGATCAAACTGGCGATGCACATAGACATAAGGTTTATTTACTTCAGTGAGCAGAGAAGTTACAGAGTGATGCCAGGATTCGACAAAAACCACACCATCAACCCCGTGCGCCAGCAACTCGCGAACTGCCTCTTCTTGGCGGGCCGGGTCGCGGTCAGCATTAATAATCACACAGTGATAACCATCATGCTGGAGGCGATCTTGTAGCGCCCTGACCATAGGCGGCGTGAACAAGCCGGTAATATCGTCAGTCACGACCCCAATTATATGGGTTCGGTCTGTGCGTAAACCACGCGCCATATAATTTGGCCGATATCCTAGCTGAGTGGCTATGGCCAGGACCCTTTGGCTTGTCTCTGCATGTACGGGATGCGCACTGCGGTTAAGGACTCGCGAAACAGTGGCGACAGAGACACCTGCGGCTTCAGCAATCTGACGAATTGTAATGGGCATAGAGTCTATGGTAAACGTTTACCCAAGTAAAACAGAAAAATACAGGCCTGTCAAATGCAATTTTAGGATTCCAGGCAGCAGGTTTTGAGCCAAAGAGACGGATGCAGAGTTGAGTATTTACACAGATTGCGTTTGAATAGGTGTGGTGGTCCGAGGTCTATTGGCAAGTGGCATGTTGAGCAGGCTAGAGGGCCGCACTCCTTCGCGATATAGCTTGTTAAGGTCATGGAGGATTGGCCCTGGATTGGGCTTATCTCCTCCAGTGGAAGAGTCGTTGTTTTTGGATCAAGTTTCAGCCTTTATTTTTATCACACCAGATTTACAAGGGATTTTCATGAATTTTTCACAGTTGCGTAGTGAGTGGTTTGGCAATGTTCGCGGGGATCTGCTCGCGGGGACGGTCGTCGCGCTGGCTTTGATCCCCGAAGCAATTGCCTTCTCGATCATCGCTGGTGTTGACCCCAAAATTGGTCTGTACGCCTCATTTTGTATCGCGGTGATCATCGCCTTTGTGGGGGGCCGCCCCGGTATGATCTCCGCCGCAACTGGGGCAATGGCGCTGGTGATGGTCACCCTGGTGCGCGAACATGGCCTCGATTATCTGTTGGCAGCTACCCTACTGACCGGCGTCTTGCAAATTATTGCGGGTCTGCTCAAACTTGGCTCGCTGCTGCGTTTTGTCTCGCGTTCGGTGATGACTGGCTTTGTCAATGCGCTGGCAATTCTGATCTTTATGGCGCAACTTCCCGAATTTGATGGCGCTGGTTGGCAGGTGTATGCAATGGTGGCCGCTGGTCTGGCCATCATCTATCTCTTTCCCTATGTCACCAAAGCGGTACCCTCGCCCCTGGTCTGCATCATCGTGCTGACCATCTTCAGCATTTCAACTGGCCTGAATGTGCGCACCGTGGGCGATATGGGCGAGCTGCCCAACGCGCTGCCCCAGTTTTTGATCCCAAACGTGCCGCTCACGTTTGAAACACTCGCCATCATTTTCCCCTATGCGGCCACGCTGGCCGTGGTTGGCCTGTTAGAATCCCTGATGACCGCGGTCATTGTGGATGATCTGACGGATACCACGAGCGCCAAAAACCGTGAATGCGCCGGTCAGGGGATCGCCAATATTGTGGCTGGGCTCTTCGGAAGCATGGCCGGCTGCGCCATGATTGGGCAATCGGTCATCAATGTGAAGTCGGGCGGGCGTGGTCGGCTCTCCACCTTTTGGGCGGGTAGCTTTCTGCTCTTTTTGATCCTGGTGCTGGGGGAATGGGTGCAGCAGATTCCCATGGCCGCGTTGGTCGCGGTGATGATCATGGTATCGATCGGTACCTTTAGCTGGTCATCGATCAAAAATCTAGCGAATTATCCCAAAAGCTCGAGCCTGGTGATGATTGTAACCGTTGGGGTCGTGGTGGTCACCCATAATCTGGCGCAAGGTGTTTTGGTAGGTGTGTTGATGAGCGCGCTCTTCTTTGCGCGCAAGGTTTCGGGCCTCTTCTCGGTGCGGTCAAGCCTGAGCGCGGACCAGACCCGGCGCACGTATCACGTCTACGGCCAGGTCTTTTTTGCCTCTGCCGACCAATTTATTGCCGCGTTTGATTTTAAGGAAGTGCTCGAGCAGGTGACCATTGACCTCACCCAGGCTCATTTCTGGGATCTGACCGCGGTCGGCGCGCTTGATAAAATTGTGCTCAAATTTCGCCGCGAAGGCACGGGGGTGGAACTCGTAGGCCTGAACGAAGCCAGCTCCACCATTGTGAAGCGGCTGGCATACCACGACAAGCCCGACGCGCTGGAAGCCATGCTCAATCATTAATGGATGGTACGCCAGCCTCGCTTGAAGCTGGGAATGTTCTGTTTCGCCCTTAAGTTCACAAAAGGTATGCTGATGCTCTCTACAACTCTGCCCATTTTAGCCTGTGTCGATGGTTCGATCTACACCGAAAGCGTTTGCGCCCATGCCGCGTGGGCCAGCCAACAACTCCACGCGCCGCTTCACTTGCTTCACGTTCAAGCCCCACCTTCGGCCCACCCCGCGCCAACCGATCTGACTGGGGCGATCAGTTTGGGTGAAAAGAGTGCCCTGCTCGCCAAACTGGCCCAGGTGGATGAGGAGCGTAGCAAGCTCGATCTGCAAAAGGGCAAGCTGATCCTCGCCCATGCCACGGCCCAGCTCGTTGCCGCGGGCGTTGAACCTGCGGCGACCTTGCATCGGCGGGGCTCGCTGGTTGAGACTATCGGCGCGTTAGAGGCCGAGGTTCAATTGATCGTGCTGGGCAAGCGCGGGGAACATGCCGACTTTGCCAGGCTGCATCTTGGCTCGAATCTCGAGCGCGTCGTCCGAGCTGCGCACAAGCCGATCCTGATTGCGGCGCGCACCTTCAAGCCAATCACGCGGGTTGCCCTTGCTTTTGATGGGGGCACCAGCGCGCAGAAAGCGGTTGCGTATCTTGCCAGCAATCCGCTGCTGAGGGGGAGTGAATGTCATCTTCTACAGGTTGGGCGGGCGACGGCTGAGGCCCAGGAGATGCTTACCCAGGCCGCCAGTACGCTCGCGCAAGCCGGTCTGCACAGTCAGACGCAGGTCCAGCCCGGCGATCCCGCGGAGGTGATTCCGGCCTATGTTCAAGCAGAGGGGATTGAGCTGCTGGTGATGGGGGCTTACAGCCATTCAAAGCTGCGGCAATTTTTTATTGGCAGCACGACCAATGCCGTGTTGCGCTCGTGCCCCATCCCGCTGTTGATTATGCGCTAGGCAAGCCGCCGATTACTCTGGCAGCAGCGGCCAGGTGAAGGAGAAGATTGCGCCCCGCCCCGGTGTAGACTCGACAGTGATCTGCCCGCCGCGGCTTTCGATCAGCTTTTTGACGATGGCTAAACCCATGCCGCTTCCCTCAACTCGGTCGCGCGGCTGCAAAGTCTGGAACAGCTCAAAGATGCGCTCGTGAAATTGGGGCCCGATCCCAGGCCCGTCGTCTTGCACCGCGAATTGGAGCTGCTCGCCCAGCGGTTGGATCCGCACTTCGATGACGCCATCGGTGCGCTCATGATGCTTGATGGCGTTGCCGATCAGGTTGCGCAGGGCAATTTCAAGCGGCACACGTTCGGCTTGCAAGCTGGCCAATTCGCTTACCACATTCACCACAAAATCGGGCGGTGGAGCCAGCGTTTCGACAATATCCTGAATAAAGGGGACGAGTGCGAGCTGTTCGCTGGTATGCTGTTGCCGATCCACCCGGGAATAAGCCAGCAGATCGTCGAGCAGCATACTCATCCGCCGAACGCGGCCATGCAGCTTTTGCAGATGTTCATGTGTGCGCGCCGGCAGCTGATCGCCAACATCCTCGCTGATCCAGGTAGCCAGTTGGGCAATCCCCCGCAGTGGGGCTTTGAGATCGTGCGAGGCCACATAAGCAAATTGATCCAGCTCGCGGTTGCTGCGCTCCAGTTCGGTGGTGCGGTCTTCGACCCGCCGCTCCAGCGTCTCATTGAGCCGGGTCAATTCAGCCTCATACGCTTTCAGCTCGGTGATGTCGGTGGTCAATGCGTAAAAGCCCGCAACCTGATCGTGTTCATCGCGGGCCGGGACATAGGTCGTTAAGACAGTGCGCAGACGGTCGGCATATTGCACATGATTTTCGAAGGTGACAGGGCGCCCGGCAAGTGCCCTTTCGATATAAGGGCGGGCATGGGCGTAACTGGCTGGGTCCAGCAATTCGGCCACTGCTTTCCCAAGCATCGCCTGGCTGGGGTGACCAAACCAACGCTCGTAGGTGGCGTTGACAAAACGATAGCGCTGCTCGCTGTCCACATAGGCGATCAACCCCGGGACTGTGTTGGTGATCAAGCGCAATTCGGCTTCGCTGGCGCGTAAAGCCTGTTCGGCTATTTTACGCTCGGTGATATTTTTGTGCGCCACCACCAGACACATTTGATCGCCCACACCAAAGCGCGTCACCCGCATCACAAACCAACGCTGCTCGGTGGCGCTGTGGCAAGGGTACTCCATTGTGAAGATTGGCAATTCACCCTTGAGCACCGCACTGAGCCCAGCCCCCGCGGCCACCCCATAGGGATCCCATTTTGTTGCCGGAAGGTGCGCGGGCGTGCAGGCATCCAGATAATTCCTGCCAATACCAGAATCGTCGGCCAGCAATTGGTTAGCTTTGGCAAATTGTCGCCAACTGGCATTCACGTTGAGGATTACACCGTGCTGGTCGAGGATCGCAATGTGGCTGGTGAGCGCGTCGATCGAGCCTTGCAGCAATTGCTCAGCATGGCGCAGCCGTTCCGCGCGCTGTTCGCGCTCGCGCTGGAGATTCGCCAGCTCCTCGCGCACGGAGCGGAGTTCTGCTTTGTGGCGCTCCACCTGTGCATTCGTTGAGCGCAAGCCTTCATTGGCCGATTGCAGCTGCGCCCGTGTGTGTCTCAATTCTGCCTGCAAGCGCTGATTCAATACCCGATTTGCTTCATCCTCGTCCATTGCGCTCGCCCTCAGAGAAGATGTCTGAGGAGAAGCCGACTGGACTGCTTGCTCCAAAAAGACAATCTCAATCGTTGGATTAGGCATCCCCGGTTCGTTTACCGGCCCTACATGCATCTGAACAAGGCGGGGCTCGCCATTGATTTCGACACGCGCCCAGCCCGAGCGGCTACGTTTGCCCTGAGCAAAAGCTGCCTGAAGCCTGGCGCGCAATTCAGAACGCAGGGCAGGCACAATCTCCTGCAAGATGGGTTGAGCCAGGGCACCAGCGCGCTGGCGCAAATAGCGCTCGGCCCCGTTAAACAAATAGGTGATCTCGTATTGTTTATCGAGCAGCAACCTCGGCGGTCCGTAATGACGACCAGTCCAGGCCTGGTAGAGTTGCTCTACGCTGCGGGCTGGGGGTTCAGCTGGCGAAGTCAGGCTCATGAGCGAAGAGGCTCCAGAATAAAGTAGCCTCTAGCCCGAGCAATGTGCGTCATCGCAGGAGTAGCTTTGAATTGTGGACTTCGGAGGCACTTGGCAGGTTGCAGGTTTAGCGGTGGGGTCATGGTAATGATTAAAAATAAGCATACATTCCAGGATAACACCCTATATTCTGGCAGAAGACAGGCCTAAGATCAATGAGGAGGATCCCTACCTTTTCTGATCCCGGTCTCGACCGCGCAATGCCTTGTTTGCGTGGGTGCAGGATGGAAGAGACCGCGCCCGATTTTGAGAGACCTGCATCCCTTACCGCATCTATGCTTGTGCCACGCTCCTCTATCCAGATCTATAGCGCTGCTGGCTAGCATTGATTAGGCTATAGGCATCGGAGGGCGCGCAACCGTTCCTACCGGCTTGTGCCTGATTTTCCAACCAATTTTTATTGAACCCAAAGGAGAGACCTATGAAACGAATTTATATAATTGGTCCATTGCTAACCCTGGCCCTGCTGCTCAGTGCTTGTGGGGATGAGCCTGCAGCCCCCAGCGCCGTGGATGCAACCCCCACCGCGGTGGCGGATCTGGCTGAAGCCACACCAGAGATCGCCGATACGGAGGGCATCACGGAGACTGACCCATCGGCAGCCGCAGAAGAGACAGCCATTCCAGGGAGCGATCAAACGCCTTCCATGACCGACACGGTTGGCATTACCGATACACAATCCGTGACCGATGGCGCAGCCACGACCGACAGCGAAACAATGACGGATACCGAGGGAATCACCGATACCCAATCCGCCACTGAGGGTGCGACCATAACTGATAGCGAAACGCTGACCGACACCGGGACAATCACCGATACCACGTCGATGACCGATGCAGAGGCGATCACCGGTACCGATGCGATGACCGGCACGCCAGCCGCGTCCCCCGCTACGGGCATGACCGATACGGTGGATGCTGCCGCGGTGGGTGATGGCCAATCACGCGGCGTGATCCGAGCCAGCGAATTATTGGGCTATAATGTCGAGAACGCCGACAATGAAGGGCTCGGCTCGATTAATGATGCCATCATTTCGCTAGAGCAGGGTTGTATCAATTATCTATTACTCTCGTTTGGTGGCATTCTGGGCCTGGGTGACAACCAGTACCTGATCCCCTGGCGCGCGGTAACCATTGACCCCGTCGAAGAGCGCCTGCTGCTGAATATCGACCCCAGTGCGCTGGACGCGGCCCCGACTTTTGATGCAGAGAATCTGCCCGACATGACAATGGCGGATTGGGATAATGACCTGACCGGTTACTGGGACACCATCGACGTGACGGCACCGGACACAGCCGCCGACACCACTGGCGCAAACGCGGATCAGCCTGGTTGTGACGAGATCCTGCCGGTTGATAGTGGCAATGGCATCGGCTCAAGCGATGCGATCACCGAAACCGCGGATGCAGAAGCCACACCGGCCCCCAGTGAAGAAGAATTGACCGTGCAAATGCCAATGGTCATCCGCCTTTCGGAGTTGTTAGATTACACCGTCAATAATCCCGAAGGTGAAGAATTGGGTGCCCTCGAAGATATAATGATCGACTGGCGGCAAGATCGCCTGGCCTATGGCATTCTCTCCTTTGGTGGCTTTATGGGCCTGGGCGAGAAGTGGTTTGTGATTCCGCTCTCCGCCATTACGGTGGACCCGGTTGAGCAACGCTTGATCTTCGATACCGACCCCGAATTGTTGCAGGACGCTCCCGGCTTTGATTCCGATAACCTGCCCGACACCGCCGAACCCGATTGGGATCTGGGTATCCGTGAATACTGGGATTCGTTCCAGTAGCGCGCAAGCGGAGAACGGACTGACCAGGTTTTTCCTCCGATAACAAAAAGGAGAGCTGACCGATTATCAGCTCTCCTTTTTTGTATCCTGTGGTTATCGATCAGCACTCTGCAGCGAGCAGATGGCTACCAACCGGCATCGCTTCTCGCTCTCAGGCAAAAACCTGCCGATTGACGTGAGCAGCGTCCCAGGCCTGTTGGGTCTGCTGGATTGACTCCGCGCCCACCGTGGTGTTGGCATCCACTTCTTCTACGGACAACTCCTGAGCGACGATCAGCGGGATCAATCGGCTCAACTCGGTGATCACAGGGGTTATTTCTTTCAAATGACTCAATGCCATTTGCGCGGTTCCCGGACTATTCAACGCCAGGGCGGTTGTATTCAGCATGGTATAGCTGATGGCCGACAGGCTCAGCGCGGTATAATCATCGCGCAACATTTTGGCGACTGTACTCGAGCGTATCTTGTCGTACATGCCGGCCACAGCCCCCAACGCCGAACTGACCGCATCTTTCACAGGCGAGCCACTATCCCCGCCGAGTTGCTCCAGATGCCGTTCCAACATTGCGATGCGTTGGTCCAGTGAGGCTTCAAGCCGGGAGACCAGGCGGTGAGCATCGCCGAACTTCTCTGTGGTCTTGTCGTCGCGTTGCCGCTTGACTGCATCATGAATGTGCTTTTCGAGCGCAAGCATGTCACTGACGTACTGCTGAAGCAGCTCTTGTTGCTCTTTCATCGAACTCATTTTTCGTCTCCTTCGTACTGCGCCCAAAATCTCTGCGTACTGCTGCCGTGCTGATAAGCATCCAGAAACCACAACCGATTTTGAGACGACTTTCACACACCAGTGCAGCGCTAGACCAATCAGGTTGACCTGGATAGGATGGACACTGCCTGGCGCTTATCTTACAGGCCGATCAGAGCACTCACCATAGATCTCGGCACAGGGCTGCGACTATGCAGCGGTTACAGGCCAAGCCACTTTATGAGGACAAAAAAACAGAGATTGACAACGAGTGCCAATCTCTGTGGGATACTCGGCGCGCCATTGAGCCAAGCGGAGGAAATCGATTGTGAATGGTGCGGGTCAGATCAATTCGCGCACGCGATCGCTCAGAATCGTCATGGCGATCTTTTCCCGGTTGGGCTGTCCCCGCAGCAAAGACTGGGCGAGATGAAGCGCCTGCTCGGGTTTGACCTTTGGGGGCATCGGGGGCTCGTGGGGGTCTACCACAGCCTCGACCACCACCGGGCCCGGTGTCGCCAATGCTTCATCCAGAATATTGCCGCAGCGCGCTGGGTCATCGATGGTGAACCCGGCCACACCAAACGCCCGGGCCACATCCGAAAAGCGGATCGGCTCCAGCTCGCAGCCATATTCAGGATTGCCCAAAAAGACCATCTGCTCCCAGCGAATCTGCCCCAGCGTGTTGTTTTTGATCACGATGATCTTGATGGGTAGCTGATATTTAACACAAGTGGCCAATTCCGCCAATAACATGGAGAAGCCACCATCACCAACAAACGCGATGCAGGGGCGGTCGGGATAGGCCAATTGCGCGGCAATGGCGTAGGGCAAGCCGCAGCCCATTGTCGCCAGATTGCCCGACACTGAATGCATCTGGCCCCGTTTGACTGGAATTTGCCGCGCCCACCAGGTTGTGATCGTGCCCGAATCGCAGGCGACAATGGCCTCCGCAGAGAGCCGTTTGCCAAGTTCCCAGGCCACGACCTGCGGCTTCATGGGGTGGTCTTGCCGCGTGCCCCGTTCCGCCATCAATTCCCACCATTCGGCCATGCCTTGCTGCGCCTTTTCCAGGAAATCGCGGCGTGGTTTGCGTTGCAAGCGGAGCAGCAAATGGTGCAATGTCTGTTTGCAATCGCCGACCAGCCCGACATCCACCGGGTAACGCAGCCCAATCCGCACAGGGTTGATGTCGATCTGAATCGCGCGCACATCCCCAGGTTTGGGCAGAAATTCCATGTAGGGAAACGAGGTGCCGACCATCAGCAACAGATCGCACGTTTCCAGGGCAGTCTGCGATGGGCCTGTCCCCAACAAGCCCAGCCCGCCAGTGGTGTATGGGCTGTCATCTGGCACCGCGGCCTTGCCCAGAAGCGCTTTGATGATCGGCGCGCCGAGCGTATCGGCCAGTTGCTCCAGTTCCGCGGCTGCACCCAACGCGCCCCGCCCACATAGGATCGCAACGCGCTCGCTCTCGTTCAGCAAGGCCGCGGCCCGCTCCAGATCCTGCTCTGTGGGCAGCCCCGCGCTCATGGCCATGACATCGCTGGAAAATTCACCCGGGTTGCGTTTGGAGCGCGGCGCTTGTTTCACAACTTCATCTTGCAGGTCGACCGGGAAGGTCAGGTGCGCGACACCACGGCGGGCCAGCGCATGGCGGCACGCGAGGTCAGTCACCCCCTGCACATGGCTGGCCCCCATCACCCGGGCGTTGTAGACCGCCACATCCGCAAAGATCTGATCCAGGTTGACATCTTGCTGGCCATAGGTGTGCATCAGATCATGAAAGGTGTTGCCGGTGATAGCCAACACCGGTTGGCCGTCGAGTTTGGCGTCATACAAACCGTTGAGCAGATGGATCGCCCCCGGCCCCGAAGTGGCCAAACAGACGCCCAGTTTCCCCGTGAATTTTGCGTGGCCGCAAGCCATCAGCGCGGCTGATTCTTCATGCCGAACCTGAATGAAGCGGATCTGCTCCTGGCGCGTACGCAGTGCTTCCATAATGCCATTGTTGCCGTCGCCTGGCATTCCAAAAATTGTATCAACTCCCCAGTCGAGCAACGCCTCGACGAGGATATCTGCAGCGGTTGTAGCCATTTTTACCCCTTTATGATGATGGTTGTCGGTCGACAACTGGATTTTTCAGCGAGAAGGTTCCTATTTCAATGAGAGTCCGGCGTTTTGTGGGCTCCCACCCACTGCGTATCTCGTGCCGCAATTGACGGGGCACGCGCTCGGCTGGTAGGATAACGCGATGAACAAGTGGATCCGAAAGTTGCCCCTGCCAGCCTGGTCAACTCAACTGAGCAGCCAGGAGCTACGAATATTGGTTATCTTCATGGCCATGCTGGTGGGCGTATGGCTTTTTATGGCCATTGCCGATGAAGTGGTCGAGGGAGAAACCGGCGCAATCGACGAATGGATCCTCCAGGCGCTACGCAACCCAGATGATCTGACCGATCCGCTCGGCCCGCCCTGGTTTGAAGAAGCCATCCTCGACAGCACCGCGCTGGGGAGTGCGGCGCTCCTGGTCCTGTTCAGCCTGAGCGTGGTCGGGTATCTCCTGCTGCGCCGTCAATATCGCCTCGCCACTTTGGTGGTCTTGACTGTCTCGGGGGGGATGCTGATCAACTTGTTGCTCAAAGAGAATTTTGATCGTCCGCGGCCCGAATTGGTGCCCCACGGGGTCGCGGTGATCCACTCCAGCTTTCCCAGTGGCCACTCCATGGGCGCTGCGGCCACCTATTTGACGCTTGGTGCTTTATTGGCCCGCATCCAAAAGCGCCGACGGCTGCGCGCCTATTGTTTGCTGCAAGCCATATTGCTCACGGCCGTGGTTGGCTTTAGCCGTATCTATCTCGGCGTCCATTGGCCAAGTGATGTACTGGGGGGCTGGATAGCCGGGGCGACCTGGGCTTTGCTCTGCTGGTTGATCGCATTCTGGCTAGAACAAAGATCCGAGGCCGCCCCAGCGCAGGAGTGAGGTCTATTATCACCATTATGAAAGCTGTGCGGGCACCCGCGGGGTGTTGGGCTGGACTTCAAATTCGTGCTGTAAGCCTAAGATCTGTTCCACCTGGGGCTCGTGGGCTACATCAGTAAAGACTATCACCAGGCGATCCCCATGTTGGATGCTCTCTGCGAAGAGATACGCATCATCCTCCGCCGCGTCGCGGCCCATGAACAGCCCAACGATGCTACCAAAGAGCATACCGATTCCCAGGCCAGCGGCCAGCAATTCGATGGTCACGCCCAGGCGAGTATCAGTCAGGATGCCCCCAACTTCGGGAAAGTAGATCTGATGGCCCAGGGCCAATATCCCGCCCAGGATGAGCCCGACGACCCCGCCCAGCATCGCACTGGTGAGGGTAGTCTCGCGCAGCGAACGCCGTCGCTCTGGCCCTTGCGCCAGGTAGAGGCCAACATCCTCGACCTCGACCACGTCAATATCACTCTCGTCAAACCCCTGGCTGATCAGCTGCCCCACAACCCGCTCCGCCTGCTCGGGCTGATTATAGAGACGCACCACAAAACGCTGATTCGTCTGTTCGCTGGCCAGAACCTGCAAACGCCGCTGTACCGCCTCGATGGCCTGTTGCTGGCGACTCAGCAAATCCGTAACTGCTGGGTCAAGCGGCTGGTGCAACGCCTCCTGATAGCGGGCTAGCAATTGCTTCTCTTCGTCGCTGTGCAATTCCTGCAAAATGTGCTGTTGCCGGTCTTCGCGACGGACGATCATCGTTGTCTGGATGCCTGTCCAGCCGCGGGCCAGGGAAGGAGACGGAGACGTATCCGCAGGATTGTCACTGGTTGCGCGGTGGATCATCATCCCCAGTTCGTAGGCAAAGTTCGCACGCTGCTGGACATAGCTCTTTAACACCAGTTTGAGCCCGCGATTCCGCACATGCTCGCTGGCCAAAAAGATCCGCCTCTGACTCTCCTGGCAGGCTTGTTGCAACCGTTCTAGAATCTCAATATCAGATTGGGCAAGTTCCATAACATCTCCCTTCATATGCTGAGCGCCTCTTCCGCTCTCGGTTTGGACTCCGGCTCAATATCGAAAGATCGCGGCGATGGGCGCATCCTTGGGCAAGTCCTTGGCAGCCACCAGGTAGACTTTTCCCCCATTGAGCAGCGTGTGAACGACCGCGAAATCAAGCAATTCGTCGTCGCCGGGTTGGGCGACATCGTGGATAAAGACCGCGTTCTCTTCCGGCTCGAAATGGCCCCACTTTTCCATCCCTTCGGCCACGAACAACGTATCTACCCGCTGGAAATAAGCCGCGGGGATCACACTCACCAGGCCGTGACCCGCCCGAGCATCTTCCGAGCCGAGCAGGTGCTGATAATAGTCCAGGGCCGCGCGGCGTTCACGCTGAAAGTGGGGTGCAACCAGGGCCCATACCTGCTTATGGAGCTCGGCCTCGTCCAGCGATTCCGGATCTTTCTCGATGCCCGCTTCCAGCAGGGGATCATATTGATTGACCTGACGGTAGAGCCCCTGCACATACTCGATCCCAACCAGGACCAACGGCTCTTGCCGCCCTTCCTGGAGCACCTCACGGAGGCCATTATCCAGATGGCGGAAGAAGGTGAGCAGCTGCTCTTTGCGGATCGCTTCATCGCCAGCGTTGCCATGCCCATAATACATGGCCGCTCGTCGTCCATCCGGGCTTGCTCGCCCCGTGGCTGTATGGAAATGGACCTGGCTCTCGGTCTCATCGAAGCGCAACTCTTCAGAGAGCGAAGTCGGGGTATCGATCGGGAATTCGATTTCCGCGAGGCTAAAGCGGCTCCCCTGCCAGAGGCGGACCCGTTCCTGGGTCAGCGTCAGCAGATAGAAGTGCCCATCATCGGCCAGCAGCGACAAAAGCGGCTTGATGTGAAAGCGCGGGCCCACAACCACCTGCTCTTCCAGAGCCAGAGGCACCCGGTAATAGCGCAGTGAGTTCGGCGTCAGAAAGATGGCTAAGCTCTGGCTCTGAAACCGCCAAAAGCGCTCATCCTCCGCCAACTCGCGCAGCGGGGCCAGGATCTCGCGCACAACTGGCGAACGGGTCCCCAGCTCGGCCAACTGCGCCTCCGCCACATCCAACAGATTGCGCAGGCGGACCGGTTGCTGGACCCGCTCCTGGTCAATTTCTTCGGTCGGGAGATAAATTGAGAGACATGGCCCCTCTACATCCGCCATTAACGCTGTCAGGGCGGGCATAGAAAAGTGGTCAGCATGTTTTTCAATCATTTCAATCGTCATAATCACCGCCTAGGGTTTACAGGGGTGAGGATAAACTTGATGAGCAAGCAGCAACGTTGGTTCGTGTGCTGCTCGCTCATCCCATCTCACACATTCCTATTCACTCGTGACTCGTTGCACCGACTCTTTGACCTCACTGACCGCGCTCTTGCCGGTCTCGGCGACATCATCGATCACCCGGTGGGCAATTTCATTCAACTCGGGTTTTACTTCCTCCACTACTTCCTGGACACGGTGGGCCACATCACTGGCTTTGTGTTTGGCCTTATCCATCATCTGGTCGCGCCATTCACCCATCATGCGGTTTTCGCGCCGGGTGGAGGGAAGGGCCAGACCCAATGCCGCGCCAACGGCCAAGGCGGCTAACCCCATGCCCAACGGATTGGCTTCAGCCACCTGTTGAACCTGCTTACCGGCTCGGGCAACTCGGTGCTTGCCTTCTGAGCCAAAGCCGCCGATCTGATCCCCGATCTGTTCGCCCACTTCCTGCAGCTGATCACTCACGCGCTCGGCAGCGTCGCTGACGCCTGCGCGCACATCTTCCATGCGTCCGCGCATCCGCTCGCCCAGCCCGCCCTCTTCATCGCTATTCAACGGTGCCGAGGAGGTCGCATAATAGCGCTGGGTATCGCCTCGAAAGCTGGAGTCGCTACCGGAATAGGCGCGGCGATAATTCCCTTCCTCATAGCCGGAATCATACCGTTCGCTGTAGCGGGGATATCTGTAGCCATTCCCTTTGCTCGATTGATTGAAGTTCTCGTAGAGGATCATCCCCAACCCCAGCCCGATGAGGGCCGAAGGTACGGGATTGCGCTTTATGGTGTCCATCAGCGAGCCACTGAAATCCTGGGCATGGTCGCGCAGATAATCGACCACAGCCTCGGTGCCATCCTGCATAGCGCTGCGCACTACATCCTGGGTCTGCTGCTTGAGATGTTCCGGCTGAAAACGCTCTTGAATGGCGTCGATCTTATGGCTCATGTTGGTTCGGGTACGTTCAATATCGGCTTTGATGGCGGCCGAATCCTCGCCAGTATATTGATACTGTGTCATGATACTTTCTCCTTCACCAGTTCAGCATCCTCTTTGAGTGATTCAATCGTCTGTTCGGGCAGGACGGTCATGTTGCGCATTGCCTGACGGCCCATTTGCAGGAAGATCAGGCCGACTATGATCAGAGCCAGGCTGCACAGGATGGCCGCCATCCACAGGGGCATCATCGTCCCCAACGCCATGATTACCCCAGCAATCAAGGCCAGAAATCCGCTATAGATCACCAGACCGCCAACGACCATCCAGACCAAACTTTTGGTGAGGACCGAAATCTTTTCGGTGGTCTCTACCCGGGCAAGCTCGATCTCTTTGCGCAGCAACAGGCTCATGTCGTTGGTGAGGTCGCTGAGTAGGTTCCCCAATGAGCGCCCATCTTCATCCATCACCCACCGTTGCTGGCTATTGGGCTCAACGGGGATAAAGGGCTGACTATCCCGTTGCATATCGTTCTCCCATTGTCATCTCATCCCCGAAATTGCCGGGGTAGTCCTGACCACTGGCTGTCGCCTGTTGGCCCGACCAGGTTGCTCCATAATTGGGCGTGTGGCGGCGTGACGAGGAACTCGCTGTCCCCGAGCTACGCAGGAAACGACCCGCCAGGAAGCCAGCTGCTAAGGCCCCGGCCACAAACAATTCGGGCTGGCGATTTGCCATGGTCTGGAGATCGTCCCACAGATCGCTGAAGTCGCGGCCATCCAGATAGCTGGATAATCGTTCAACTTGCTCAGCCGCGCTATCGGCATATTGGGCGACGCCCCCTTTGTCGTGGCTGTGCAATTCCTGGCTGGTTTGGCGCAGGGCATCCGCCACCTGATGTAACTGGCCCGCCGCAAGATGTTTCTGGTCACTGAGCGCCGAGCGCAACTGGCCCTTCGCTTCGTTGAGAGATTCCTGCGCAACCTGCTTGGCTCGATCAGCCGCGGCTCCGGTAGACTCGTGCTGCTGGCCTTGCTTTTTATTGTCCTGCTTGCCATCGTACATAGAACTTTCCGGGATCTCTTCGAGCGCGACGCCGCCCTGGAAGGTCTTGTCGTCAAACATTTCGCTTTCAGATGTCTGCGATTCACTGGTAGAATCTTCGGGCGTAACCCCTGTTGCCTGGCTGCCGATCTCGTCCCAAGAACGCTCGTTCGCTTTGCCTGTTTGACGGTCCATTTGATTGTGAGTCATCGTCTACTCCTTTGTATCCTGATGTATGCTCAGTACAGGTTGAAAACCGAGCTATTTCCCAAACAGGTAAATCCGCTGGTTCTCACGGCACCACACTGTTACGGTTCAAGACTGTTACGGTTCAAAACGTACAAAACAGCTAGCCCTAGATTAGCCCAGATAATCCAGGTGGTCTCTAGAACGGGATATAGGCTCGGGGTATAAATCCACGGCTGCAACCCCGTTGCAAAAGCGCTGACGTCTCACCAAAGTAGGTGCTCTCCCTCCCCCCAGGCGGGGATTGTTCCCCATTGCAGGACCTCGCAAGCTCCCCTACAGTAGAGTGATGAAATCAACGCTACGCAAGCAGCAATCACAACCCGAGCTTTTGGGGGCTGGCTCTGATTCAGCGCCTCTGGAGACTCTTTGCTACGTCACCGACAACGTAGCGGGCATCCGGCGGCGCAAACAAGGGCGAGGCTTTACCTATCTCGATGAAACGGGCGCGGTGATCAAAGATCCAGCCGTGCGCGCTCGCATTGCTGCACTGACCATCCCCCCGGCGTGGACCGACGTGTGGATCTGCGCGGACTCGCGTGGCCACATCCAGGCAACGGGGCGCGATGAGCGAGGCCGCAAACAATTTCGCTATCACGCCGCGTGGCAGGCCTGGCGCGATCAAACCAAGTTCGACCGACTCCTGGCCTTTGTGGCGCAATTGCCCGCCCTCCGCACCCAGGTTGACCAGGATCTGCGCGGGCGTGGGCTCACCCATGCCAAAGTGACTGCGCTGGTTGTCCGGCTACTCGACCGCACTGCGCTCCGAGTGGGCAACCCCGAGTATGCCCGCCAAAATGAGAGCTACGGGCTGACCACGCTGCAGGATGATCATGTGGCGATCTCAGGCTCGACAGTTGAACTGGCATTCCGCGGCAAAAGTGGTCAAAGCCAGCACGTGTCCCTGAAAGATAAAAAGCTGGCGCGGCTGATCCGTCAATGCCAGGAGGTGCCGGGGCAGGAGTTGTTTCAATTTTATGGGGAAGATGGCGAATGGCTTGTCCTGCGCTCGAACGATGTCAACGCGTACATCCGCTCGGTGATGGGTGAGGAGTTTTCGACCAAAGATTTTCGTACGTGGGGCGGGACAGTGCTGGCGGCCAAGACATTGGCCGAGCTTGGCCCGGCGGAGAATAAGCGCGCGGCCGAAGCCAATGTGCGTGCGGCGATCAAACGCACGGCACGCGGTCTTGGCAACACGATCGCAGTCTGCCGCAGGTATTATATTCACCCGGCTGTCCTGGCCGCTTATCTTGACGGCACCCTGCTGACCGCACTCAAGCGCGCCCAGGCGAATGCAGCCAAATCGTCCGCGGCGGATCAGCTATCTCTCGAAGAGCGGGCAGTCCAAACATTACTGCGCCATCCCAGCTGAGTAGAATCTCAAAATCCTATCCACAGATTGCGCAGATTCGCGCAGATTTTCCAGGGGAAAGGCCAGCAATCTGGGTAATCCTTATAGAGAAACCAGATAAATATCGCATAAATCGTAGGTGCGGTTAGAAACCGCACAGGTAGGCTAGGGCCAGAATATGCGCTTAAAAACCGCACCTACTTGCTCGCTATTTGTGCGATCTCTATTTAATTTCTCTATTAGAATCTGGGGATTCCCAGGCTGTTTCTGGGTTTTACGTAAGCAGATCCAATACCACTCCCAAAATCCTATCCGCAGATTGCGCAGATCCGCGCAGATTTTCCAGGGGAAAGGCCAGCAATCTGGGTAATCTTGAGAATCTGGGGATTCCCAGGCTGTTTCAATGGATTTTGCGCACAAAAAAGCGGATTGGCTTGAGCCAACCCGCTTTTTGATCTCTACTTACTCCGGCCCTCTGGCAAACAACAATTACCAGGTGCCTAAGGTCTCGGCCTGCATCACCGCGGCCACCCCAAACTGGCGGGGATCCACACTCAGATCCGGAACGCTATGTTCGTACTCTTCCAGAAACTTGGTGGCCTGCATCGCGGCCGCGCAGCCTTGCCCCACACTCGTTGCTACTTGCTTGTACACCTTATCCATGATCTCGCCTGCGGCAAAGATCCCCGGCACGTTGGTGTGCATAAACTTATCGGTGATCAGGTGACCATCCTCATCCAGTTGGAATTTGCCCTGCAACAATTGGTTATTCGGCAAATGGCCCACAAAGATGAAGACCCCATCGGTCGTCAGGACGCCCGCCTCGCCGGTAACGGTGTTCAACGTCTTGACTTGGGTAACCTGTCCGGCTTCCCCTTCGATATCCGTTAACACCGTATTCCAGACGATCTCGATCTTCGGATTGTCAAAGACCCGTTGTTGCAAAATTTTACTGGCGCGCAATTCGTCGCGCCGGTGGATCAGGCGGACGCGGCTGGCAAACTTGGTCAGGAAGATCGCCTCTTCGGCCGCGCTATCCCCACCCCCGATGACCAGGACATCTTTGCCCCGGAAGAAGAAACCATCACACGTCGCGCAATAGCTGACGCCCTTCCCAGTCAATTCGTGCTCACCGGGAATCTCCAGGTAGCGCGGGCGGGCTCCTGTCGCCAGGATGACCGATTTGGTGGCATAGTTGGTACCGCTTTCGGTGTGAACCACAAATGGATACTGCTCCGTATCGATCTGGGTCACATAATCAAACTCAACCCGCGTGCCAAACTTTTCGGCTTGCGCTTTCATCTTTTCGACCAATTCCGGGCCACTCAAGCTCTCGGGAAAGCCCGGATAATTTTCTATCTCATAGGTCAGGCTGACTTGACCACCATATTCATTGCCTGTAATCAGCAGCGGATTCAGGTTGGCGCGCGCGGCATAGAGACCAGCCGTAAACCCAGCCGGGCCACTGCCTATGATAATCACATTCTCAACCTGGGTACCGGTCCCATTTGTATATTGCTGCGTCGTCATCTTGGCTCTCCCTATGAAAACTTACGCAATCTGCAATCCTATCTGCTGATGAACCCTCGCGGATCAGGGTGACCGAAAGCGCGGTACACCAACCATTGCGTAAGTCAGATTTAGCTTCTACCCTGAAATTCTGCGCTTTTTTCGTTCATGGAGCAAAAATCGCCCATCGCAACCATTTCCAGGGTAGGTCTTGGCTTTCTGTTGATTGCTGCGAGCAGGCCCAAAACCTCAAACCTGCGGCCACTCACTATAAAAAGTATAGTGAATTATAGTACAAGGCTGGCGATTCGTCAAGCGAATTTGGTTAGAAAAAGGCTAGCACTCTGTTTGACGCGTGCTAGCTGCCCGTTTGCGTCCCACTCAGAGCCCCCACGCGGTCGAGGATGATGGTCACAGCGGCCAGCGCCGCGGTCTCCGCGCGCAAGATGCGCGGCCCTAAGGAGACCGTCTGCCAACCAGCGTCGCTCGCCAGCGCTACTTCAGCAGCGGACAATCCCCCCTCCGGGCCAATGGCCACGCTGATTGGTTCATCGACAGTGGGTCGAAGCTGCATCCCCAGGCTGGGGCTGGTCACCAGCGTTGCTTCCCAGGGGAGATACCGCTGCCCCGTTGCCTCCTGCATCGCGACCGCCCATGCTTGCGGCTCAGCCAATTGCGGAATCCGCCCCCGGCCAGATTGTTCAGCCGCCTCCTGCAGGATCATCCGCCAGCGGTCATACCGTTTGAGCAGAGCCGCGGCCGGGCGTATAATGGTGCGCTCGCTGATCACCGGCACAAAACGCGTGACCCCCAACTCGGTGCCTTTTTGCAAAATCCACTCGAACTTGTCGGCCTTGAGCGCGCATTGATACAATGTCAAAGGGATGGCCGGTTCTGTGGTGGTGCTCTCCTGCGCCAGGACATGCCCCTGCACCTCCTGACGGGTCACGCTGAGCAGCTCAGTCACAAAACATGCACCATCACCATTCAACAGACCAATCTGCGTACCTGGGCGCAACCGCAACACCGTAACAAGTTGCTGAGCAAGCGGCTTGAGATCGACCAGAGCGCCCACCGCCAGCGCCCGATCCGGTAGGAAAAAACGATGCATTATCCCTTACGCACAACCAAAGCCACCCAATCACCCTCGGTTTTGCGGTCCACCAGGTGCAAACCCTGGCGCTCAGCCGCGTCGATCACCAGCTGGGCCCGTTCGTTGAGGATCCCCGACAGAATTAAATAGCCCGCGTCGGCCAACGGTTCGGCCAGGGGTGGATCCCCATACGCGCTTTCGAACAAGGCGACCAGGACCTCGGCCAGAATATTGGCGACAATCACCTGGAAGCGCCCGGCCTGGGCGGCGGGGACACTGCCCTGTTTGATCTGAAAGTTCTCATCGACCGCAACGCCATTCAATTGCGCATTTTCGTGCGCTACCCGAACCGCCAGCGTGTCGATATCCGTCGCCAGGATCTGCGCCGCACCCAATTTGGCCGCGACCAAGGCCAGCACACCGCTGCCAGTGCCAAGATCCAGAACCGTATCGCCGGGCTGCACAACTTCTTCCAGCGCGGCCACGCACAGCCGTGTGCTGGGGTGCAGACCAGTGCCAAAAGCCATGCCCGGGTCCAACTCGATGATCACATCATTGGGCTGGCTGGCGAATTCTTCCCAACTGGGTTTGAGCACCACGCGCTGGCCAATCCGCAGCGGCTTGTAGAATTTCTTCCAGGCGTGCGCCCAATCTTCCTCTTGCACCGTGCGGATCTGCGCCTCGGGGATCGGGTAGAGCAAGCTGAGCCGCCACAGCCCTTCTTCGATCTGGCGGCGGATGGTTTCGCCCCGTTTGCCCGGTTTGATATAAGTTTTGACGATCAGGCGATATTTACCCGGAATCGGCTGGTATTCCTCGGTAAGACCGGTCGCCTCCACCACGGCACCACCGCCGCTGGCCTCACCGGCTTCGCTGTCTGTTTCGTAGCCCCCGCCATTGTAGCGGTTAAACAATTCGCTGACGACCTCGGCAGCCTCATCATCAACCTCAACCGCAATTTCGATCAAGCTCTCATCATTCATGCTGGTTCCACCGCGGCAACGTTGCGCCGCACCAATTTGTAAACACCGGCCTTTTTGCCGGAGACCAATACATCATATTTTTGCACAAGGTCAAACTGCTCAGCTACTGCCTGCACAGCCTGCTCAAAGTCGAATTTACGAGCACTCAGGATCACCGCGATCCCCGCCGGTTGCAATACCCGCGCAAATTCGCCCAACATCTCGCCATAAAATTGCACAAAGTCGAGCGTTTGGTCTTGAAAAAAGCCCCATGGCGGGTCGGTAATGATCTTGCTGATCGTGCCGGTTGCCACACTGGTCAGGTGCAGCGCATCCCACTCGGCTACTGTAATTTTGGCGTTGCGAGCTGTGCGGCGATGCAAAGCCGATACCAGTTGCGGGTCGCGATCACCGGCCAGAATCTGCCGCACCGGAAACTGTTCGGCCCGCTCCAGCACAATAGCGCCGGAGCCACAAAAGGGATCCAGCACGACATCCGTGCCTTTGGGTTCCGAGAGCAGACAGAGGAGATGCGCCAGTTCCTGACGCAATTCGCCCCGCGCATATTTACGCGTCCGCTGGTTGCCGAGCGCGGTCAGGCGCAGCCCGAACAGACAGACTCCTTCGCTGCGCACCAAAAACCACAACTCCGCGTCGGGCAAAGCTCGGCGCACCGTGAGTTTGAGTTGACGAGCGATGGTCTTCTCTAGACGGGCCAGAAGCGGCGGCGGAATTGCCACCGTTGTATTCTCTTTGGCGACAATAATGCGAAAGGTGCGGATCCGGTGCGCGGCCAGCAGAGGCGCAGCGGGCGCGAGGTTGGCGCGCTCAAACAGCCGCTGCACGATCGATTCAACAGATGCTGCAGGAGAACACCGTTCAGCGTGTAAGACCAGATAGCTATTATTGCAGAATCGTAGCTGCTGAACCGCCTTGGCAGAAGATGTTGAGCGGTAGAGCACCAGCCCATCCAGCAAAGTCTCAACGTGGACAGCGGCCAAAGCTTGCGTCAATGCAGGCTGGACGAGCTCGCCAAAGCCTGCGATAAAGGTAGACGCGTACCAATAGCCACGTGTTGCCATTACTTGCTCGGGTCAATCGCCACTAACATGAATCCTGGATGCCGTACCCAGAATTTGGGGAAGCGCGTACCTGGGCTTGCGGTGGGGATTGGAACAACTTTTTGAATGATGCCATTCATGCGCCAATTTTACCCACTCGCGAAGCAACAAAAAAGCAGCGCAAAGGCCAGATTCGGCCCGCCACTGCTTTTGTCCCTGCCCAATCAGGCGCGGTCAACATACTCGCCGGAACGTGTATCGACCCGCACTTTGTCACCTTCGTTGATAAAGGCGGGCACCTTCACCACTGCTCCGGTTTCGAGTGTAACATTTTTCTGAATGTTATTGGCCGTATCGCCACGCACCGCCACATCCGCCTGCGTCACCGTCAGGATCGAGAAGGTGGGCGGCTCCACATCCAACACTTTACCATCTTCGAGCAGCAGCAGGTCGACGCTGTCGTTCTCTTTGATAAAGGCCATTCGGTCACCGACGCTTTCTAAGGCCAGAGCAATCTGGTCAAAGCTTTCGTTGTCCATAAAATGGTACATGTCGTCATCCCGATACAGGAATTGGGCGGAGCGGGTCTGCGTCGTGATAATTTCGATATCCGCGCCAGCGCGCACCCGATCCTCGATCACTTTGCCGGTCTGGAAATTCTTCAGCCGCAAGCGCACAAATGCGCGCCAGTTGCCGGGGTTACTGTGCTGATACTCCACGACCCGATGGATCGCGCCGTTGTGCATAATCAGCATATTGCGTTGCAAATCAGACGTCGTTGCCATAATGAACATTCCTAAAGTGGTGGCCAATTACCCCTTGTGCTGTCTCTGCTCAGCAAATTTGTCGCTACAGAAGCGCCGATTTCACAGCACAATTCAGCCTCTACCCGTAAATTTTACAGCCAGATGCTTAGGCTAATCGCCAAAAATACGGTCAAAAAAACCCTTTTGTCCTTCACTCGTGTTATTATCGCCCAGAGATCGCCCAAGCTCACGCAGCAACTCTTTTTGTTCAGCGCTCAGATTGGTGGGCGTAACAACTCGCGTGGTGATCACCAAATCACCGCGTCCACTGCGTTGCAGCCGGGGAATCCCCAAGCCACGTTTGGTAAATGAGCGGCCAGTTTGGGTACCAGCCGGAATCTCCAACCATTCTTCTTTGCCATCCAACGTGGGGATTTTGATCGACGCCCCCAGCGAAGCCTGGGCAATGTTGATCGGCAATTCGTAATGCAGATCAAATTGGTCGCGCACAAAATAGGGATGCGGCTCGACATTGATGATCACATACAGGCTGCCCGACGGCCCGCCAAGTTGACCAGCTTCGCCCTCGTTTGTCAGGCGGATACGCGTGCCGCTGTCCACCCCTGCCGGGATCTTGACATTCAATTTGCGGATGGTGCGTACCCGTTTTTGGCCGTTGCACTGTTTGCAGGGTGAGGGGATCACCTCGCCAGTGCCCTGACAGGTTGGGCAGGGCGATGCAGTGATCACCGTGCCGAAGAGGGGGCTGGCCTGGCGTTGCTGGATCTCGCCGGAGCCATTGCAGCGCGAACAGGTGACCGGGCTGGTCGGTGGCTCGGCCCCTCGCCCCTGGCAGCGATCACACGTTTCGGCCCGCGGGATCTCCAATTCTCGATCAACACCAAAGGCCGCTTCTTCAAAGGTTAACGTGACATCGGCCCGTAAATCCGCGCCGCGCCGAGGTTGGTTGCGCCCGCGACTTGCGCCGGCAAAGCCGCCAAAATTACCAAAAATCTCTTCAAAGATGCTGTTGAGGTCGCCAAAACCGCCCATATCGGCTGCACCACCGCCGACACCCTGGACACCAGCATGGCCAAAACGATTGTACGCGGCCCGCCGCTGATCGTCGCTCAGGACCTGATAGGCTTCGTTGATTTCTTTGAAGTGGGTCTCGGCTTCAGGGGTCTTGTTGACATCGGGATGATATTTTTGCGCCAGTTTGCGAAACGCCTTTTTGAGCGTATCTTTGTCAGCATCGCGCTCAACACCTAAGACCTCGTAATAATCTCGTTTTTCCATACGCTCTTAATCTCTAAGCACTGACCCGCTGGCCTGCGGTCTGTCCGCATTCGACTCGACCGCGGCAGCAGATACTTGCCGACGACTACGCTGATTTCCAGCGTACTAAACGATACCAAATCCTGCTGGTCACAGATACAATCCATACAGCCAAACGCCATTTCATGCGGGGCTGATTGGCTGAGCAGACAAGGGGCAGCGAACCAGAATTGCCTGACGCTACTCCCAGTTGATGATCCACGCGCAAAGCCCGGCAAGTCCCACAGTGGCGACCATCAGAGCCATCCACTGGCTCGGCAAAAAGCCCACATGGCGTGCGCTAAAATAGAGAATGATCACCATACCCACGGCTAAGATAAGCCAGTTCGACAAGGTGGGGTGTTCGTTCCAGAATCGTTTCAACGCTTCCATAAAATTCAGCCTGTAGCTTTCAACCGTGGCTCAAGTTCCAGCCAAATCCGGGCCAATTGTTGTTCGAGTTGCACAACTGACCCATCATTATCAATCACCCGGTCGGCCTGCTTCACCTTTTCTGCCTGAGACGATTGGGCAGCCATGCGGGCCTGGGCTTCGGCCTCGCTCATACCGCGGTGTTCATGCAGCCGGGCAAGCTGCGTGGCTGGGCTGGCCGTGACCACCCAAATTTCATCGCACAACCTGCTCAAACTTTTGGCTTCCAGAAGCTTAATCGCCTCGATAATCACCAGCGGCGCCGTTGATGTCGCCAATTCGGCCTGGGCGAGCTGAAAGACCGCCGGGTGAATGAGCGCCTCCAACCGGGCCAGCGCGACAGGATCCGCAAAGACGATGCGCCCCAGGGCAGCGCGGTCGATTGTGCGGTCCGCGCGAGCCAGGTTTGCCCCAAAAGCGGCTAAAACGGCCGCGTAGGCGGGCCCATCGGGGGCCATTGCCCGGTGCGTCAACTGGTCGGCGTCGATCACCTGTGCGCCGCGCTGGGCAAAATAGCGGAGCACAGTGCTTTTGCCGGTAGCGATATTGCCCGTTAGCCCGATAATCAGCGGTTTATGTGCAGTCAATTGGACTCTAATCTCGGAACGCCAAACAACAAAACGCGCCGCAAATCGGTCGGCGCGAGCCCGATTATATCACAGAGAAAAAGCCTGCGGAAAGTGAGAACGCTAGAAAAGTGTTAGAGTTCCCCCATAAGCTGGTCAATTCCAGGGGTACCGGCTGTACAGAAATGAATATTGACAAATCCAGAGGGCTGCCCTATAATCCGCCGGATAAAGCCCATTGGCATCTTTTTCTTCACCAGATTGTCTGCCCATTGGCGCAAATCCAACGGAACCCTCAATTCCGAACTTCCCTACAGTATTCCATACAAAACCGAACCGACAGGATAAAAGGAGAGCTGTATGCAAAAACGATTGTCGTTATGGTTAAGCCTTTTGGCAGTCTTAGCATTGCTATTGGCTGCCTGTACGGCCCCCGCCGCGGAAGCACCAGCGGCCGCGCCACCAGCTGCTGAAGAGGCCCCTGCCGAAGAAGCAGCCCCGGAGGCGGAAGAATCGGCAGAGGAACCAGCGGCTGAGGCTGGTCCTGTTGAATGCACTGACGAGATTGAGTGCGTTGAGATCGCGGCCGACGAACCGATCCACATCGCGTATATGCTGACAGTTTCCGGCGCCACGGCCAACCTGGGCAATGACTCACGCGGCGCTATCGAAATTGCCATCGATGATCGCGGCGGCGAGTTGCTCGGCCGCGCGATTGAATTGACTGGCGAAGACACGCTCTGCAGCGCCGAAGGTGGCCAGACTGCCGCGCAGCGCGTAGCTGCTGACCCCACCATTTTGGGGATTGTTGGCACGAACTGCTCCAGCGAGGCAGTTGCCGGCCTCCCCATCATCAGCCAGGCCGGGCTCGTGATGGTTTCGCCTTCGAACACGGCACCAGTCCTGACCAGCGACGACACCGCGGCCGGTGGCGTATGGCAACCAGGGTATTACCGCACCGCGCACAACGACCTCTTCCAGGGACGGGTGGCCGCTGAATTCATGTACAACGAGCTGGGTGCCCGCACCCTGGCGACAATCCACGATGGCAGCCCCTATGCAGATGGCTTGCAGAGTGTAGCCGCCGAGGTCTTCACCGAGCTGGGTGGCGAAGTCACCTTCCAGGGGGCCGTCAACGTTGGGGATACGGACATGCGCCCGATCCTGACTGAGCTGGCTGCCAACCCGCCAGATGTCCTCTACTTCCCGATCTTCGAGCCAGAAGGTAACTTTATCGCCGCGCAATCTGATGAGATCGCCGGGCTGGAAGATCTGGCACTCTTCGGGGCAGATGGTCTCTTTGCCGATACCTTCCCCGAAAACACCGGGGCAGCTTCCTCCGGCATGTACCTGTCTGGCCCGTATGTAGCCGGTGATGTGTACAGCGAATTCCTGGGCAAATGGGAAGCCAAATTCTCCGGCCCGCCGCCGAGTGGTTTCCATGCTCATGCCTACGACGCCACGAATCTCTTGCTGAATGCCATTGAGGCCGTTGCGCAAGAAGGTGAGGATGGTACGTTGTTGATCGGTCGCCAGGCGCTGCGCGATGCGTTGAGCGCCACTTCGGGCTATAGCGGTCTGACTGGCACGCTGACCTGTAACCCAACTGGCGACTGCGCCACGGGTGAAGCGCTGGGGATCTTCCAGATCACCGACGCCGAAGTGAATGGTGGCAACTGGCCGCCAGCCGCTATCTGGCCATAAGCTCCTGGCACACTGAGTGCCGCGACGATGCGCCCACGCCGTAGGCTCTGCTCTGGTAGCGCTCGCCTGTCGTTTCTCTATCAGGTGAGCGCCGCCAGAACCAAAACTGGGCTGGGCGTCCTTACCACAATCGCTTCGCAGCAACTCATTCCCTACCTGTACATACCGCCAATCTCCGTGTAAATGAATAAGCCAGGGAGACCCTTTACTCCCTGGCTTATTCCATCCAACAGCGACTGATTCAGCGAGAAAGCTATGCAGCGAGATTTTTTTGCCAGGATCTCTTGGGTAGATTTGGTCCTTTATGTGTTACGCATTGTCATCTTTGCCCTTATTATCATTGGGGCGACGAATACGCTACTTTCAGAAAAATATACACTTAATCAATGGGTCAGCCTGGGCTTCTCTGGTCTGGCTCAAGGCAGCATCTATGCTCTAATTGCCCTCGGCTATACATTGGTTTATGGTATTTTATTGATGATTAATTTTGCTCACGGCGATGTTTATATGGCCGGGGCCTTTACCGCCTCTTTTCTGGCCGAAGCATTTGCCCGGTCTGGCTTCCTCAATACGGTACCCTGGCTGGCGGTTCCAATCCTGATGCTCTTTGCCGCGCTGGTCTCTATGCTGATCGCCATTCTGCTTGAGCGAGTGGCCTACCGACCCCTGCGCAATGCCCCGCGCCTCGTCCCGTTGATCACGGCGATTGGGGCTTCTTTCTTTTTGCAATACACCTTTCGCGGTTTTTATGGCACCAACTTTCGTACCTACCCCGAAGTCGCAGCCTTGGATGGCACCTTCACCGTGGCTGGCGCGGCCATTCCCATTGTGCAAGTTGTGGTCTTTGCTGCTGCTTTACTGCTGATGGTGGCCCTCTACTGGCTGGTTGAACGCACCAAAATTGGGCAGGCCATGCGTGCAGTCTCAGAAGACAAAGAAGTCTCGGCGCTGATGGGCATCAACATCAACCACATCATCGTCATCACCTTTGCGATCGGCGGGGCGCTGGCCGGGGCTGCCGGTGTGATCAATGGCCTCTATCGCCCGCAAGGGGTCAACTTTTTCATGGGCTTCTTCCCTGGCATCAAAGCCTTCACCGCCGCCGTGCTCGGGGGCATTGGCAGCGTACCGGGCGCGATGCTGGGCGGGCTGTTTTTGGGTGTCATTGAATCGATCGGGCCAAACTTAATTCTGGATGGTTTGGGCATCCCAGGAGCCAACCAACTCAAAGATGTCTTCGCCTTCACCATGTTGGTCCTGGTGTTGATCTTCCGACCACAAGGCATTTTGGGCGAACGCCTGGCCGAAAAGAAAGCATGAGGGACGCAATGGCACCAACAAGTTGGCATCCGTGGCGTGCCGCCGGACGAACTGGTGGTTTGGCGGGCACAATATTGCTCTATATTGCCCTGGTCGGGATGCTTGAACTCTTTCGGGGGCGCTCAATCATCAGCGGGCTCTTGACGCTCGACCAGTTATTGATCTTCGTGACTCCCTTTGTGGCGGCCTTGCTGGCGCTGCGCCATGCACCGCCAGCGTATCCACTTGGCCAGCGCCTGTTCCAGGGGCTGCTCACCGGCTTTGTGACCAGTTTGCCGATTGTAGCGCTGATCCTGCTCAACACAGTCCTCAATCTCCGCGCCATGTTCGTCAGCGTTTCCCCGGCACTCATCGAACTCCTGACGTTTCAGGCAGGGTTGATGCCTGGGCTGCTTTGGTGGGTCGGCAGCCTGACCGTGAGCGGGCTGATCGGGTCGCTTGTTCCTTTACTGCCCAAAACCGTGCGCGACCCCTTGCTGATCGGGCTGCTGTGGACCTTGGGCGTTGGTCTGCTGAGCGAGCTTGCGGTGCAAGTGCTGCGGCAGGTTGGGAGCAACGCGCTCGTTCGTACATTATTTAGCAGCAATGTTTTGCGCCCTACCACCGCGTTGGGGATCTTTCTCGTCGCGACGCTCCTGGCCTTCCTCTGGCAGTGGCAGCGAGAACCGCTGCGCAAACGCTACAACAGCCTCGGGGTCAGCGGGCAGCGCGCGGTCCAGCGCACTGGGTTGGGGCTCTTGGGCATTTTTCTCCTCGCCTTACCGTGGATCGTCGGGGTCTTCCTGAGCGAAGTATTGGTCAACGTGGGGCTCTATGTGTTGATGGGGCTGGGGCTGAACATTGCGGTCGGTCTGGCCGGGTTATTGGACTTGGGCTATGTGACCAATTTCGCGGTCGGCGCTTATGTGATGGCCGCCCTCACCTCCACCGGCCCGTTGGGCGTGGGCCCCTTCAACTTCTGGCTCATCCTGCCGCTGAGTGTGTTGATCGCCATGGCCGGCGGTTTCCTGTTGGCCCTGCCCGTCTTGCGGATGCGCGGCGATTATCTGGCGATTGCCACCCTGGGCTTTGGCGAAATTATTCGGATCCTGGCCCTGTCGGACTGGTTGCGCCCCTACATTGGCGGCACGCAGGGCATCTTGTTCGTTCCCAGCGCCGAGCTTTTCGGTCTTGTTTTCAATGGCCCCCAATTGATCTATTATTTGCTTCTGGCGGCTTGTCTGTTGACTGTCTTTGTGATGGTGCGGCTCAACAATTCGCGGACAGGCCGGCAGTGGATGGCCCTGCGCGAAGATGAGGATGTCGCAGCCGCTATGGGCATCGACACCATCAAAGCCAAGGTGCTGGCCTTTACCCTCAGCGCCGCGGCCGGTGGCCTGGCGGGCGGAATCTTCGCCACCAAGCTCGGTGGCATCTTCCCCCACAGCTTCAACCTGCTGATCTCGATCAACACCCTGAGCGTGATCATCGTCGGGGGCATGGGCAGCGTTCCCGGTATCATCCTGGGGGCGTTGGCGCTGGTCGGGTTGCCCGACTTATTGCGCGAATTCGCCGAATATCGCCTTCTGCTCTACGGGGCTTTGTTGATCATCATGATGTTGGTGCGCCCAGAAGGATTCTGGCCCTCGGCAGTGCGCCGCCGCGAGCTCCATGCCGTAGCGGAATCCACCGTGGCTGAACCAGCAGCCATCATGACATCACCCCCCAGTAGTGCACCCCACAGCCAAGGCGAGGATGCAGCACAATGAGCGATAACATCCTGGAAGCGCATCAGGTCACAAAACGCTTTGGTGGCCTGACCGCAGTCAACCGCATTGATTTCCAAATTCCCCGCAACGCCATTGTCAGCATCATCGGCCCGAATGGTGCGGGGAAAACCACTTTCTTTAATTGCATCACCGGCTTCTACCGGATCGACGACGGCTCGCTGATCTTCGATGGCACCCAGATCAAAGGCTATCCGCCGGATCAAATCACCCGGCTGGGGATCGCTCGCACCTTCCAGAATATTCGGCTCTTCAACAATATGACAGTGCTCGAAAATATTATGGTTGGGCAAGAGCCGCATCTGACCGCCACCTGGGTCGGCGCGATTATCGGCACGCCGACAGCCCGCAGCGACGAAGAAAAAGCCGAAACCGAGGCGCGACGCCTGCTCGAATTTGTCGGGTTGCGCGGCCGGGGCGATCTGCTGGCCAAAAACCTGCCCTATGGCGCGCAGCGGCGGCTGGAAATTGCCCGCGCTCTTGCCAGCCGCCCCAAATTATTATTGCTCGACGAACCGACCGCGGGCATGAATCCAAGCGAGACTGTGGAGACTACCCACTTTATTCGCAGGTTGCGCGACGAATTGGGCATCACCATTCTGCTGATCGAACATGATATGCGCGTGGTGATGGGCATCTCCGAACAAGTGACCGTGCTCGATTATGGGCAAAAACTCGCCGAAGGGCTCCCCAGCGAGATCCAGCAAAACCCCCGCGTGATCGAAGCCTACCTGGGGCGAGGGGTTGCAGCGGGCTCAAATCAGCCGCAACCTGTTACCCCACCCACAAGCTGAGGAAGACGTTATGCTCCTGGATGTGCAATCAATTCATGCCTATTATGGCAATATTCACGCCTTAAAAGGGCTTTCGTTGCAAGTGGCCGAAGGCGAGATCGTCTGTCTGATCGGTGGGAACGGGGCGGGCAAAACCACAACGCTGCGGGTGATCACCGGGTTGCTGCGCCCGCGCGGTGGCGGCGTCTATTTCCAAGGGGACGATCTGACCCAATTACCGGCTCATGCGTTGGTGGCCAAAGGGATTGCCATGGTGCCGGAAGGCCGCGGGGTCTTTGCCAAGATGACGGTCACCGAAAATCTGCAACTCGGTGCCTATACCCGCAATGACAAAGCCAAGATCGACGCGGATATTGAGCGGGCGTTTCAGCTCTTCCCACGACTACGCGAACGGCGCAATCAGCTCGCTGGCACCATGAGCGGTGGCGAACAACAGATGCTGGCCATCAGTCGCGGGTTGATGACTCAGCCCAAGTTATTGCTGCTGGATGAACCTTCCATGGGGTTGGCACCGCTGCTGGTTGAAACGATCTTCGAAACCATCGAGATGATCAACCGCGAGGGCACTACGGTGTTATTGGTGGAGCAGAATGCGCACATGGCGCTGCAAATTGCCCATCGGGGTTATGTGTTGCAGACTGGCGAAATTGTACTCAGCAATGATGCCAAAACACTGGCCAATGACCCAACAGTGCAGCGCGCCTATCTGGGGCTCGATTAACTGCTCGATAATGGCCGGTAGACGAAGGTCCTCACGATCCCTCATCTACCGGCCATCGCTGTTAAGCAGGATCTAAAATCCTAGCCACAGATTGCGCAGGTTCTCCAGACGACAAACCAAAAATCTGTGGATTCTCAAACAGTTTCTGTGCTTTACTCAAGAAGCGTTAAACTTCTGGAAGCTGGTAACGGCCGCTGCCGCCCCACTCAACAAAAAGCCTGCATCGCTTCCCGCGGTCAGGAATTGGAAGCCCCGCTCGGCCAACTCAATTGCCTGTTGCGGTGAAGCACCGGCAAACCCCGGGATCTTCCCCGTGTTGCGGCAGGCTTGCAGTACACGCTCGATTGCGCGGGCATGTTCTTCACGCTGAAACATATCGCGTGGATGAATGCCCATCGACAACGCCAGGTCGGACGGGCCCAGCCAGCACCCATCGACGCCGGGCGTGGACAAAATGGCCTCGGCATTCTCCACCGCCTGGATGCTCTCGATCTGCACGGCCACAAACAATTGCTCGTCGATCCACTCGGTATAATCGGCACCGTGGGCGCGTGCCCGGCCATACCCCCACGAGCGATTGCCGATTGGGGGGAAACGACAGGCATCGGCCGCGGCTTTGGCATCCTCTGGCGTATGCACCATCGGCACGATAATGCCCAACATGCCTTCATCGAGCAGACGCCCGATCAATGTGTAATCGTTGCGGGCCACACGCGCCATCGGCACCGCGCTCCCCGCGTGCATGGCAATCAGCGCCGCAATGGTGGATTCGTCACCCCACGAACCATGCTGGCGATCCAACAAGAAAAAGTCGATCCCCGTCGTGCTCAGCACTTCGGCAGCCATGGGCGAACCCAGCCCCAAGCTAAAGCCAAAAGCTGGTTTGCCCTGCAACATGGTCTGTTTGGCCGTATTGATCTTCATGAAATGCCCTTCTTTGTGTGATGAAAGTATGACTGATACAGCAGCTAAGTAAAGCACAAAAAGCGATTGGCGTCCACCAGGGATCCAGAAGCCGGACTTCTCGGCTCACTTACTCGGGTTTTCTCTACTATTCAGCGACCCCAACCAACGTTAGCTCGTCGGCGCGGTGACAACTGACCTGATGCCCGGGGGTAATCTCACGCAGCAGCGGCGTTTCGACTTTACAGCGCTCCACCGCATAGCGGCAACGGGGGTGAAAATAGCAGCCGCTCGGCGGGTGCGCGGGATCCGCCACTTCGCCCTCGAGGATGATGCGCTGCGAACGCAAGCGTGGGTCGGGCTTGGGCACCGCGGAAAGCAGGGCCTCGGTGTAGGGATGCTGCGGGTTGTGAAAGAGTTGATGGGTTTCAGCGACCTCGACAATCTTGCCGACATACATCACGGCCACGCGATGGCTCATATGTTTGACGACGCTCAGATCGTGCGCCACAAAGAGGATCGACAGTTGTAATTCCTCTTGCAACTCGAGCAGCAGATTGACGATCTGCGCCTGCACCGAAACATCCAGGGCCGAAACAGGCTCGTCAGCAACGATCAGCGGCGGATTGAGCGCCAGCGCGCGGGCAATGCCAATCCGCTGACGCTGGCCGCCACTAAACGCATGGGGATAGCGGCGCATAAATTCCGAGGGCAGATGCACCATGCGCAACAATTGCTCCACCCGATCGCGCCGTTCGCGGCTGTTGCCCACCCCGTGGATCTGCAATGGTTCGCCGATGATGTCAAACAAGGTCATGCGCGGGTTGAGCGACGAATAAGGATCCTGAAAGATCATCTGCATCTGGCGGCGCAAAGGGCGCAAAGCTCGCCGGGGCAGCCGTGAGACATCCACCAGCGCGCCATTCTCCGCCTGAAAGAGGATCTCCCCCGCGGTTGGCTTGATCGCGCGCAGCAGGCAGCGTGCAGTGGTGGTTTTGCCGCAACCACTTTCCCCCACCAGCGACAGCGTCTCGCCGCGGCGAATGTGAAAGCTTACATCATCGACGGCGCGCACTTGCCCCACCACTTGACGCAGAAACCCCGCGCGAATGGGGAAATATTTCTTCAGCGATTTGACTTCCAAAATCGTCGATTCCATGCCTTTTGTCCCTGCTCGAGCGTGCGGCCTGCAAAAGGTGCGCGCGCTCGTTCTTTATTCGTAGAGAAAACAACTGACAACCTGACCATTGTCCAGCGTCTGTAACCCCGGTTCGCGCACATCACACACCCCGGGCATAAATTGCGAACAGCGCGGGTGAAATGGGCAGCCACCTGGGCGATCATACGGGTGGGGGATCGAGCCGCTGATCGTCGCCAATTTGGTGCGTGGCTCGGCCAAAATACTGGGGATCGAGCGCAGCAGCGATTGGGTGTAGGGATGTTTGGGCGCATGGAAAATATCATCGACCGTCCCTTGCTCGACAACTTTGCCCAAGTACATCACCACCACCTCATCGACCATCTCGGCAATGACACCCATGTCGTGGGTGATCAGAATGATCGAGAGATCCTGCTCGGCCTGCAATTGCCGCAGCAGATCCAGAATCTGAGCTTGGGTGGTCACATCCAGCGCGGTGGTCGGCTCGTCCGCGATCAACACTTTGGGATCGCAAGCCAATGCCAGCGCGATCATCACCCGCTGGCGCAAGCCGCCACTGAGTTGAAACGAATATTCGTCGATACGCCGTTCGGGCCGCGGAATCCCGACCCGCCGCAGGAGGGAAATTGCCTGTTCGCGGGCTTCGGCCTTGCTCACCGGCTTGTGCAGGCGGATCGCCTCGATGATCTGGTTACCGACCGTATGGTACGCGCTCAGCGCGGTCATCGGCTCCTGGAAGATCAGGGCGATCTCGGCCCCGCGCACCGCACGGATCTCGCGGCCATCCTCGGGCAACTTGGTCAAATCGATCTCATCGATCTGCCCATTACGTTGACGGCGCAGCCAGACTTCACCCGCTTCAATGCGCCCGCCGCGGTCGACAATCCGCAAGATGGAGCGCGCGGTCACGCTTTTGCCACAGCCACTTTCGCCGACAATGCCAATGGTTTTGCCAGCTTTGACATCAAAACTGACCCCATCGACCGCGCGCACGACGCCTTCGTCCTGGTAAAAATAAGTTTTGAGATTGCGAATCGAGAGAATTGCGTTGTTCTGAATCGTCATGAGTAATGGTTATTGGTTCTCCAAAGAGCCGGGCGATGGATTGGAACCGACTTGCGCTTTAGCCATAGGGATCAGCCGCATCGCGCAGGCCATCGCCCAAAAAGTTGAAGGCCAGCACAGCAACGATCACCGGCACTGCTGGGATCAGCAACCAGGGCGAGATTGCCACTGCCTGGATATTCTGCGCCTGTTGCAACAACACGCCCCAGCTCAAGGCTGGCGGTCGCAATCCCAGCCCCAAAAAGCTCAATGACGTTTCGGAGATGATCATCGCGGGGATAGCAAGGGTGGTTGCCGCAATGATGTGGCTCAGGAAAGAGGGGACCATGTGGCGAAAGATGATGCGCATCTGGCTGGCGCCGGCCAATTCCGCGGCCATGACAAAATCTTCGTTGCGCAGCGACAAAAAGCGCCCACGCACCACACGCGCCATCACCGTCCAGCCGATCAACGAAATAATGATGGTGATGAAGAAATAGATCCGCGTGACCGGCCATTCGCGCGGCAGCGCCGCGGCGAGCCCCATCCACAGCGGGATCGTGGGGATCGACCGCACGATCTCGATGATGCGCTGGATCACATTATCCACCCAGCCGCCATACAGACCGGAAAGCCCACCGAGTAGCACGCCGAGAAAGAGACTCAACGCCACACCGACCAGGCCAATCGTCAGCGAGATGCGGGTGGCAATCATCAACCGTGAGAAGAGATCGCGCCCTTGGATATCGGTGCCGAGCAAGAAGAGCGTGCTTTCGGCCTCGTACTCATCCGACACACCGATCAAATGGCGGTCGAGCGGGATCAGCCCCCACAATTTATATTCGTAACCTTTGGCAAACCATTGGATGGGCACTTTGATCGAGGGATCTGGCTGATAGACGCGCTTGAAGGTCTTGGGGTCGCGCTTGCCGGTCATGCCATAGACGTGCGGGCGGAATTGCCCTTCGTCCATCCAGTGGATTGGCTGGGGAGGGAGCAGGGAGAGGGTTTCATCGGAGCGATGCGGATTGCTGTAGGCAAAAAATTCCGCAAAGAGCACCAGAACATAAAACAAGAGGATGATCACACCCGAAGCCAGCGCCAATTTGTGCCGCCGAAAGCGCCACCACATCAACTGCCATTGGGTTGCCACCGACACCTGCTCAGCAGCACGCGTGGATTGCGCGGCTGGCGCTTCATTGATTGTTGCAACAGCTTCAGCCATAACTCATTTCCACCACAATACGAACCACAAATGGGACTGATTTGATGTCCACACGCTAAATTTCACACGCTGCACCCGCAAACTACGCCCCTTCCATGCCCAAGCGGATGCGCGGGTCGATCCAAAGCAGGAGCAGATCCGAGATCAGCGTCCCGACCACGGTGAGCACGGCCAGCAACAACAGGATCGTGCCGGCCAGGAAGAGATCCTGGGCGATCAGTGCCCGGTAGAGCATGGGCCCGATGGTCGGCAAACTAAGCACCAGCGAGACGATGATGCTGCCCGAGACCACATAGGGGAAAATATAGGCAAGGGTGCTGACAAAAGGATTGAGCGCGGCGCGCACGGGGTATTTTAAGATGACCCGGTGTTCGGCCAAGCCCTTGGCGCGGGCGGTCACGACATAGGGTTTGCGCAATTCATCGAGCAGATTGGCGCGCATGATGCGGATCAGCTCAGCGGCCCCGGCCAGCGCCAGGATAATCGCGGGCAGCGGCAGATGTTTGAGCAGATCCCAGAATTTGGCCCAACTCCAGGGCGCGTTCAAAAAGGCTTCGGAATACAAACCGCCAATATTTTGCACACCCAAATACTTAAACCCGACATACAAAATCACCAAGGCCAACATAAAGCTGGGGACCGCAACACCGGCAAAGGCCACGAAAGTCGCAATATAATCTACCAGGGAATATTGCCGGACCGCGGAATAGATGCCAACGGGCAGCGCAATCAGCCAGATAAAGACCACCGCGGCCGAAGTAAAGATCACCGTGTTCGACAAGCGGCTGGCGATCACTTGGGTCACGGGCAGGTTATATTCCATGGAAAGGCCAAAGTTGCCGCGCAACATCAGCCCCATCCACTTGGCATATTGCACATAGATCGGCTGATCCAGGCCATATTGCTGGCGCAATGCTTCGGCTTCTTCGGCGCGCACGGCTGTGCCCATTGCCTGAAGATTCGCAATATACGCGGTCACATAGTCGCCCGGCGGTAATTGGATCACAAGAAACGAGAGCAGCGAAGCGGCCCAGATGGTGAGAATACCGGCAAAAAGACGGCGGGTGATATACGCAAGCATAGGTGAATTACTCGGCTACAGATATGTGAACCATGATGAGTGAGCGGAGTACTGCGCCCACTCATCACGGCTCACAGGTTACTCATTACACTTCACAAGGCACACGTCACGAATCACGCTTCGCGGATCACTCAATATCGGTGAAGAAGAAGGTCGACGGCCGCGAGATGTTCGGCGTCTGCCCAGCCTGAATATTGAACTGGCGCGAGGGGATGTTGCCCAGGTTGTTCTTGGCTACCCGCACCCCCATGAACGCACCAGACTGGCCGACTGTACCCATTGTCCAAACTTCGTCGGTGATGATCTGCCAGATCTCTTTACCCAGCGTGAAGCGGGTTTCGGCATCCGCGGTTAGCCCCTGGCTGAAGAGATCCAACACGCGGACCACGCTGGGGTCGGTCGGCTCGACGCCGGACTCGCCATTGCTGGAGTACCATTGCCCGTAGCCAGGGCCCGTGCCGGAGATCGGTTCGACCGGAATGGCGTGGAAGGGATAGAGGAAGAGTTCATCGGTGCCGTCATTCTGCCAGACAAAGACCTGCAAGTCGTTGGCCGCGCGGCGCTGTTCGACCAACGTGCGCTCCTGCTCGATCACGTTGGCAAAAATACCAATCTCCGCCCAATCTTCTTTCACCAGTTCGCCCAGTTGGGTATAGGGAATAAAGGCGGGGATCGTCGGCAATTCGATGATCAGGCGCTCGCCATTGTCGGTGCGCAGGCGATACCCTTCGCTGTCTTTCTCGGTCAGGCCAATCGAATCGAGCAGCGCATTGGCTTGCTCAATATCCAGGGTGGACCAGAGATCGCGGTATTCGGGGCCGGGGCTGAAGGGTGAGGTTTCAGCGACCACCGCGGAACCGGGCGTCCCAATCCCCAGGAACATGATCTCGTTGATCGCGTCCCGATCCACCGCCAGCGAGAGCGCGCGCCGGAAATCCACATTGCGTAACCACTTGCCGATCTCTTCGTCGGCCTGATAGCTCAGGTTGAACATGAAAGCGCCATCCGCGCCATGCTGCGCGGGATCCAGCGAGACGCTATAGTCACCGGTCTCAGCATTCTCCAACAACACTGGCAGGTTGGCGAGCGAAATGTGGCGAGCCTGATAGTCATACTCACCAGCGATGGCGCGCAGGTTCAGCACTTCCAGATTTTCGGCCAGCGTCATCGAGATGCGGTCGATGTAGGGCAATTGGTTGCCCGCGGTATCAACCCCAAAATAGTAAGGATTGCGCTCCAGCACCCAGTTGTCGGTAGCGATCGACTGGACGGTCTTCCACGGGGTCACCGTTGGCAGGTCCGGATTGCGGGCCCAGGTATTCTTGTCTTTGAAGAGATTGATCCAGTTGTCAAAGCCCGATTCGGCGACTAGCGCGTCAAGCTCAGCCTGGTCGACAAAGTCGGGGTGGAACTGCTGCAGATAATGGGCCGGGGCAAAGCCGCCCAGGGCCAGATTCCCAGCGATGGCGTGCCCCTGGAAGACGGGCACTGAACTGGCCAACACTTCGATAAAGAGGCTATTGGGCTGCGGGAAGCTATATTTCACCGTGTAATCATCAACCATCTCCAAGGTGGCACCATTGTCCACATTGAAGAAGGGGGAAGGCACGGGCACCAGGTCTTCGTTCAGGTACATATGCTCGTACCAGAACAGAATGTCATTGGCGGTGAAGAGCTCACCATCGGACCATTTGATGCCTTCGCGCAGGAAGATGGTGATTTCGGTCGCATCTTCGCTGACTTCCCAGGCTTTGGCCAGGTTGGGGGTCAATTCTGGAAAACCTTCGGCATCCCAAAAGAGGAGGCGATCACCACCCGCCACGCGATGACCATTCTGGCCGTCGCCGGGGCCGGTAAAGCCACGTCGCCATGTGCCACCGTATTTGCCAATTTCATCCAATGGTTGGATCACCAGCAGTTCTTCGCGCGGGGGCAGACGCTCTTCAAGCGGCGGCAACTCACCCGCGGCCACCAATTCGGCCAACATTGGGGCTTCAGCAAATTCAGTGGGATAGTCATCGACATTGAGGACAACGTCTGGCCCTTCGATCTCACCGATCAAGGTGGAGCCCAAAGCGGCTTCCTCCTCGGCGGGGGCTTCCTCGGCAGCTTCCTCCGCGGCGGGTTCGCTTTCATCGGCAGCCGCGGGCGTGTCTTCCGCTTGCGCGGGGGGAGCTTCGGCGGGGGGTGCACTGCCACCCCCACAAGCTACCAAGAGGCTAGCTACGATCAGACATAAAAGCAAAGAGATCCACTTTGAGCACCCTCTGGTCACAATCTTCCTCCTTATTAAGTTTGTCGTACAGTTTAGCTGTGGAAAAGCGTGGCTAAAGCAGGCTGGGCTTGCATTGCAGCGGTAAGGGAGTACCAACTGCGTGCCTGTATCTCGCACTATACACAATAATGGATGATCCGTCAATCGACCGGGTAGATGGGAGGACGGTAGACGATGGACGGGGGACGAGAGACGGGGGACGATGGACGAGTTCACGGGTATTTCTCATCCACCCCCTCCGTTTATGCTCCCTATTCAGGCCAGGATGCGTTGCTGCTGCTTGACCGCGTGCACTTCGGCGAGCATCTCTTCGACCGATTGGCGGCCGGCTTCGCTGTGCGCGCCGAGCATTTGCATCAATTCTTCGATGCGCGTGGATTCGTCCAATCTGCGCACAACCGTGCTGGTGCGCTCGCTGCCCTCGACCTCGATCACGCGTTTGTTGACCGTGAAATGTTGATCCCCAAAGGCGGCGAGTTGTGGCAAGTGGGTGATACACAGCACTTGATGCTGGACAAATTCTGTCGCAGCTTGCTCTGCCGGTTGGCTGCCATTCTGCCCCAGTTGCCCGGTCAAGGCCCAGAGCTTTTGCCCGACAATCGCGCCAACGCGCCCCCCAATGCCCTGATCGATCTCGTCAAAGATCAGCGTAGGGGTGGCATCCGCATGAGTCAACACACTTTTGAGTGCCAGCATCAGCCGGGCAGTCTCGCCTCCCGAAGCCACTTTGGCCAGCGGCTTGAGGGGTTCACCAGGGTTGGCGCTGACCATAAACTCCACATGGTCGACCCCGGTTGCATCAAAGCTGACGCGCCGACCATCGGGCAGATAGGCCCCATCGGCCACTGCCTGCTGCTCGACCGCCACGCCAAATTCGGCGCGACTCATGCGCAGATCAGCCAGCTCCTGCTCGATCTGCCGGGCCATCTGCTCGCCAGCCGCGCGGCGTTTGGCGCTCAATCCGTCGGCCAATTTGCCGATCTGGCGGAGCAACTTCTCTTCATGCGCTTCCAGATCCGCGGTTTTGGCTTCCCAGTTACCCAATTCCTCCAACTCCTGCTGGGCGCGCTGACCAAACCCGATGATCTGCTCTAGGGTATCGCCATATTTGCGCTTGAGCGAATTGATCAACTCGACGCGCTCTTCGACTTCCTGCAGCCGTTCGGGATTAAATTCTAATTCTTCGGCATAATCTTGTACGCTGCGGGCCAGATCGCTCAACTGCTCCAGCAGCCCCTGCCCATCAACGGCCACCTGCTCCATATCCGGGTCGATGCGCGCGAGCCGTTCCAGCTTGCCCACAGCCTCGCCAACCAGATCGATCGCGCCTGGCAGCTCGCCACCGCCCTGGCTGAGGATGGCCTGGGTGGTTTCAGCCAGTTTGAGCAGCACTTCGGCATTGCCCAACCGGCGGCGCTCACCATCCAATTCCCCATCTTCACCGGGGCGTAAATTGGCCTGGAAGATCTCTTCGACCTGAAAGCTCAGCAGATCGATCCGCTGGGCAATGGTGCGCGCATCTTGCCGCAGCCGCCGTAATTCATCGCGCACTCGGCGCAATTCCCCGACGCGGGCGGCCACTTCTTTGCGCAATGGCAACAGGCCCGCGTATCGATCCAACAATTGAACATGGGTTTTGGGGCGCAGTAAATTTAAGTGCTCACCCTGGCCATGCACATCCACCAGGTGGGTTGTCACCTCGCCCAGCGTCTGCAAGTTGACCACACGCCCATTGATGCGACAAATGTTGCGCCCGGTCAGACGAACCTGGCGGCTGAGGGTGATCCACCCTGGGTTGTCCGGGTCGTCCAGCCCCTGTTCTTCCAGCAGCGGTGTTAATTCGCCCGCCAGCGCACTCGCGGGCTCCAGTTGAAAGGTAGCTTCGATCTCGGCCAGATCGCTGCCCGCGCGCACCCATTCTGTGGCGGCCCGGTCGCCCAGCAGGAGCCCCAGCGCGTCAATAATGATCGACTTGCCAGCGCCGGTTTCCCCGGTCAGAATGTTGAGCCCCGGCCCAAAATTCAAGTGAAGGTCATCAATAATCGCAAAGTTTCGAATGCGAAGTTCATGCAGCATAGTGAACGCCTACTCGCAAAGAGCATCCTAAAGCACGAGAATCACTGGGTGCTGTGGCACACCCAATGCCCAATTAGTCCATCATCATCCTGCCTAAAAGTATAGCACAAACGGGCGCAGGCTTGAAGGGAAATGGCAAAGTTTGTGATGGTGTGATGGGCCCAGACTGTGCGTATAGCACCACATTTTTTACCTGGAGAGCGCCTTCAGGCTGCCCTATTTTCTGGATATCAGATTTGACAATCTGGCCGAAGTGCTTAAAAATCGGCATAGCGTTGAGCTACCTCGGTGCGACTTAGTGTTTTACACTTCCCAATGAGCATGGTATAATTGCCATATCCCGTTGGTTGCACAGTAACACTTGCCATACAGACCATGCAACCCAATACTGGTCCAATACTGTGCAGTTGCGAGCTTGTGGAAACGGTCTTACGCCATCGTTGGTCAAGCCGGGTCAATTGCTACACCTGTGAGACAAGCGTAAGATTTCAGGAACAATGAAGGAGCTGGGTATGCCATTCAATATTGGCTGGGTTGAATTGACGTTGGTTTTGGTAATTGTTGCCATGTTATTTGGCGTGGGCAAGCTGCCGGAGGTCTTTGGGGCCGTGGGTAAGGGTATCCGCGAGTTCCGCAAAGAGGCTGGCACTGACGAAAAGAACAATGCGGCAAAGGCCGAGCAGCCAACCGAAACGATTGCCGAAAGCAAATAATCACAAGTAAGCACAGCTGTAACGGTTGCGGTATGTGACCCGGTTGTTGCCTTGTTGCCAACCGGGTTTTTGCTGTTCCGTGTATCATTTTCCCACAATCTCTACGCCCCGTGGAAGGCGATCCTGTGCGTTTTCTTCGTCTGGTTGGCCTGGTTACCTCAGTGGCCGCCGTCTATTTTGCCAATTATATCTTCCAGCAACGCAGTTTAAGTGATTTTTTCCCTACGGGGGCGCTCCAGCGCATCCCAGCGCTTTACACGCTCGCGCGCTGGCTCCCGGAAGATCTGCTGACATTGGCGCTTTGGACGAGCCTGCTGGCTGCCTTGGGGTTTGGATTGGTGGCGACTTCCTGGCCGACTTATGTTTCGATGCCCTACCGGCTTGTCCGCATTGGGCGCACCCGGAAGCGCATTGGGCGAGTCATCCTCGGGCTGGCGTTGTTATGTAGCCTGGCCGCGCCGGGCCTGTTACTCTGGCAGGCAAGCGAAACCTGGTACAGCCAGGCGTTGTGGGCGGCTGGCAGCCTGGCCTATCTCTTCGGGTGTGTCCTGATCAGCGACCCGCCCTTGCGCTTCAAAGCCTCTACCAACCGGGGGACGCCGCGGCCTGAACGCAGTTGGCCGCAACTCCTGCTCCTGCTCGGCTGTTTTGGTGGATTATGGGGCTGGCAATGGTGGACAAATCCGCTCCTGCTCAATCCCACCCTGGCGGCATTGGGGCTGCAAGCGCAGGCGCACCAACGTACGTTGACGATCCCCTTGTTCAGCGGTGAATCGGCCGTATCACCCCTGGCAACGGCAACCCTGGCCCTGCTCAGCTATGTGAGTGGAGATCCTTTGGTTGCGTTCCAATTGACCGGCCTGGTGAGCGGTCTGCTCTGTCTGGTCGCGCTGTGGCTGCTCGGCTGCGAATTATTTCGGCGCCGTCCGCGGCAAGGTCAGTTCGATGAGGCCCTGGAAGATCAAGGCCAATGGGTGGCGATCCTGGCCGTCGCGCTCCTCATCATCAGCCCGGTGATCTTCTATTTCAGCCAATATCCGGTCTATTTAGAGCCGGTAGCCTGGGGGATGCTGGGGCTGTGGGCATTGCTGCACGGCCTGCGCGTGGCGGATCGGCTGGCGATTGGGCTCAGCGGGGTTCTCATTGGCTGGGCCAGCTTGCTGTATCCCAGCGGGATGGTCTTTTTGCCGACCGCAATCGGGTGGTGGATTGGGGTCTGGCTCTTGCAACCGGGCTGGTTGCAATCATCTGCCCGCGGACCGAAGCGGCTCTGGCCCGCGTTGAGTCTCTTCTGGCTGGGGGGCTTGTTGAGTATGCTGGCCCCGCAGTTGGTTGTGTGGGTTCAGCAACCAACCCGCTGGTTGGCCCAGTTTGGCGGCAAACCTTTGCCCGACCTGAGCGAACTGTTGATGTTATTGAGCCTGGGCGACTATCGCGGCGCGCCCCTGGATTTCCCCAGCGCGGGCTTGAGTGTGGTCATTGCCCCGTTGGGGATCCTTGCCCTGGGTAACCTGTTGCTGAATCTGGATCGGTTGGTGGGTTGGCTCTTGTTTGTCTGGACGATTGGCGGCCTGGTCATTGGCAGTCTGCTCGCCCCGCACAGCCAATACTGGCCGACTTTTTTGCCCTTGCTGCCGGCGCTCGTGTTATCGATCGCGTTGATGCTGGATCGGCTGCGGCTCACCTGGTTGGAAACAGCCGGAACCTGGGGCACCCAAGCCCTCACCTATCTGGTTATTGGGCTGGTGGCCTGGGCTGGTTTGCTGGGGTGGCTGGAGTATGACGATTTTCGCCGAACAGCGGGGGATGTTCCCAGCCGGGTCGCGCAACAACTCACGACGGTGAACCGCGACCAGACCATAATTCTGGTGCAAGGTGAGGCGCAACCCGTGCTGGCCTGGGAGGCTGCGGGGCTGCAATTGGTGGCCCAGGCTCGCATCCCGCCCTCGCAACGCCAGACAGCCAGTTCCGGTCACTGGCCGGGCGCGCTGGCTCCCCAGAGCATCTTTGTGCTGCAAGCTGCGGACCGGGCATTGCTCGCACCCCTGCAGGAACGCTATCCCGCCGGGCAAATCACCGTCCGCCGCGATTTGCTGGGCAACCCAATTCTTTATTTTTATCGCCCACCGTAATCACCTGGCGCGCCGCCGTGCAAATTTGCCGGGCGGCACAATTTGGCGAAGCTTGCGCCCCTTGCTATAATCCGAATGTTTCGTTTGGGCTCAACCACGCAGCGTGCGAAGGAGTTGTTTCATGACCTTTATTGACTTTATGATGGTTGCCACAATCATCATTGCCCTGGCACTGACCGCAATTATTCTCGTTCAAGGGCACACCGACACGGGCCTGGGCAGTGTCTTTACCGGGGCAGATATGTATCGCACTCGCCGCGGTATGGAGCGCACCTTGTTTAACCTGACCTTCTTGCTGGCGGGTATCTTTTTCCTGATCTCGCTGCTCACCGTCGCCTTCGAATAGCGGATACGGCTCAAACGCGCCCATCTCGTGATGGGCTGTGGCTTGCCTACTGGGTGGTTGAAATATTGTAAACCGTCGTCTGCTATGCAATTACCTCGCTCCTACACCAATCGTCCCCAACAATCGACATCGCCCGCCGAAACCATCGGTCGCCACTTACGCTGGCAGATCCTGCTGGCACTCGGCGGCCTTTTGTTGCTGGCTTCGCTGCTGGGCTACTCGACCTATAGCGTGACCACGGTCCTGGTGCCCGCGCATGGGGGCACTTTCCGCGAAGGGGTGGCTGGCAACCCCCGCTTTCTCAACCCGTTGCTCTGCGAAGCCAACGACGTTGATAACGATCTCTGCCAGTTGCTATACCGGGGCTTGACCAAGATCAGCAAAAATGGCCGAGCTGTGCCCGATCTGGCCGAGAGTTGGACCATTGAAGAAGACAAGATCTACACCTTCCGGCTGCGCAACGATCAATTTTGGCATGATGGCCAACGCGTCACCGCGGACGATGTCATTTTCACCATCAGCATTTTACAGGATCCAGCTGTCATGGGCCTGCCGGATCTGACAGTACTGTGGCGGGCTGTTGCGGTTGAAAAGCTGGATGATTTCACCGTGCGTTTCACTTTGAGTGAACCGTACACACCTTTTTTGGATTATACGGCGATTGGCTTGTTGCCCCGCCACATTTATGGCTCGTTGCCGCTCAGCGAACTGGCGACAAGCGCGCTCAACACCAACCCGATTGGGGCTGGGCCAATGGCGATCGAAAACATTACGGCAACTTCGATCCGCCTCAAACCCCATCCTTTCTCCAGTGAAGCGTCGCCCTATTTTGCTGGCCTCGAATTTCGTTTCTACCCCGACCATCCCAGCTTACTGGCGGCCTTTATTGCCGATGAGATCGATGGCATCAGCGCGGTCTTGCCGGGGGATATGGCAATTGCCGAACAACGGAGCGATCTGCAACTCCTTTCCACGGTGCAATCGGCCTATCTGGTCGTGGTCTTTAACCTGAACAATGCCAATGTGCCCTTTTTCCAGGATCAGTTGGTGCGCCAGGCGCTCTATCACGCCATCGACCGGGAGGAGTTGGTTGAAAATGCCCTTGCCGGTCAGGGTATTGTGGCCGACAGCATCTTCCTGCCAGAAAACTGGGCTTACAATCCAGAGGTACGCAAGTACGACTACAGCCCCATCCGCGCCGCCCAATTATTGGAGGAAGCAGGGTGGGTCGACAGCAATGGCGATGGCATCCGAGACAAAAATGGCGTCCCCATCCAATTTCTGCTCCACACCAATGATGATCCTGTGCAGCAAGCGCTGATCAACCGGCTGGCCGAAGATTGGCAACGCGTTGGGGTGCGCGCGGTACCCACACCGGTCACCTTTGCGGGGTTGGTCAACGACCTGCTGGTGCCACGCAAATTTGATGCCGCGCTGGTCACCTGGGAAACTCCTGGGGACCCGGATCCATACCCGTTGTGGCACAGTTCCCAGAGTGCCGGTGGAGGGGCCAACTATGCTGGCTGGGAAAACGATGAAGCGGACGAGATCATGCAGCGGGCGCGGGCGATCACCAACGAGGTTGAACGGCAACAACTGTACTGGCGCTTCCAGGAAATCTTCAGCGAAGAAGTCCCGGCCCTGGTGCTCTATTATCCGGTTTACACCTATGGGGTGAATCAGCGGGTGCAGAATGTCCAGATCGGTTCGGTCAATAGCCCCGCGGAACGTTTTGCCGATTTTGCCGATTGGTACATTGTCACACGGCGCGTACCGGCCAATCAAGTGCCCACCGCGGTCCCCCCAACGCCGCCTGGTGCAAACCCGCGGTGACCAGAGGAAAGACCCACGCGAATTTGACAGGGATCAGTGAGGCGTGGTATAGTTTGCCTGTTCAGTAGACAAACAGTTAGCCGCAGTGGCGGAATCGGCAGACGCGCCACGTTCAGGGCGTGGTGGGAGTACTCCCGTGGGGGTTCAAGTCCCTCCTGCGGCACCACAGAAGAGTCTTTCGGCTCGTCGGTGTAGGGCAGTTATGGCTGCTCGCATCGGCGATGATGAAAAGGCTCTTTTTTGTCTTTTGCGCAGGTGAAGAAGTGGCCATCTCAGGCCCTATCCATCACTTCCCTGCGAGCCAGGCAGAGCAAGGAGCCAACCCGATGAATGAGAAAGGGACAAACCGGTCACACTGGATTTTGTTGGCATTGGTGATCTGTTGTTTGCTCTTCATTGTTGGCTACATGGGGCGGTTGACAGAGCAAGCGCGGCTACAGGCAGAGATTGCGCATCAGGAAGCCCAGATTGTCCAGGCGAATGCACGGCAAGCCGAATTACAGGCCTATCTGAACTATGTACGCAGCGATGCCTATGTCCATGAACAGGCGCGCAATGTCTTTAACATGGTTCAACCCGGCGATGAACTCGTGATCACCGTGGCCCCGGCTGAATCGGTCGTCAGCACAGATGAAGCGAAACCCCGCGATGTGATCACCCCCTTGTCGCCTTATTGGCAACAGTGGCTGGAGTTATTCCTGCCTGCATTCTGAGCCAAAGAAACCCGGTCGCGTATTTCGCCTATGCAGAATTTGACGGTTCCCCGTCTGCGTGGTATACTTCCAGAACAATTCGGCGCGGGGTGGAGCAGAGGTAGCTCGTCGGGCTCATAACCCGAAGGTCGTAGGTTCGAATCCTGCCCCCGCAACTTGCGGACCGCTGGTCAATTGACCGGCGGTTTTCAATGGCGACGTAGCTCAGTCGGTTAGAGCGAGGGACTCATAATCTCTAGGTCGCGTGTTCGATTCACGCCGTCGCCACTTTGCTACTGTATGTTGTATATATACAATTAAATCACCCCTATATTTAGTATACCCGCATCCTGACAAAGGAAAGCGGGTTTTTTTGTGCAGAAAAAGAATCATCCTCTTAATGATGCCCTAGTCTCTTTTCTATTAGACTGTGGCGCTCGCAACCTTACGCAAAGCACAATTGACTTTTATCGCTATCGGCTCAATAACTTTATCAAGTTTTGTGCTGAACAGAATGTAATCCATCTGAATGAGGTGACACCTACACTCATTCGGTATTTCCTCTCTGATCTGCTTGCGCGTGGGTTGAGCGCACAATACGCCCACAATCACGCCCGCGCTATGCGGGCTTGGCTCAATTTCTGCAAAGCAGAAGGGCTGATCAACGAGTCACCTTTTACAGGTGGCCGGGTGCGTATGCCCAAAATCCCCAAGAACGATCCCATCATCTTCACCCAAGCCGAAATACAAAAGATCCTGACCGTCTGCGAGGCTGACCGAGAGCAGGCCATAGCGCTATTTCTTCTGGACTCTGGCGTTCGGGCTTCGGAGCTTTGCGCCCTGAACGAAAGCGATGTCGACTTGCAAACAGGTGCGGTCATGGTACGCCAGGGCAAAGGCCGCAAAGGCCGAGTTACACACATTGGACGCATGACCCGCCGTCAATTGCGGCGCTATTTGCGTTTACGTCGCTCCAAAAGTAATGCCCTATTTCAGGGCCGCACAGGGCAGCGGCTGACCCTCAATGGGCTTGTGCAGATCGTAGAGCGTATTCGCATCGCAAGCGGCGTTGAACACTGTACAGCCCATACTTTCCGCCGCACCTTCGCAACCGAGAGCCTACGCAATGGCATGAATGTCTATATCCTAGCCAAAATAATGGGCCATGCTGATATTCAGGTGCTAGGTAAGTATCTGCGCTTGGTTGAAAACGATGTACGGACGGCATTATCGGCGCAAGGGGTTGTTGACAATATGCCGCTTGATTGAGGTTTTGCGCGACAACGCCCACGAGTATGAGCCGTGAGCGTTGTCTGACCCATATCGAAGAGGCGACATAGGCTGCGCAAATTGTAGCATAGCCACCGTCGCCAGCAACAGTACAGCCCGAAGAGGCGGGCATACCATGCAAGAATTCAAATTCTCTATTCCAACCCCAGCCCTACCCGACAAGCTCAAAGCCTACGCCGTGCCCCTACTCGCACCGGTGGTAATCGCCATTATTGCGGCTGTGATCGTTTTCTACTTCGCCCAGGCAGCCACCACAACGGGGCCTGATGAGCATGAAGCGGTGCGGATCATGTTGCAGCGGCGCTGTGCAATGCCCGTACAGATGATGACCACCGAGGTTCACCACCCCTACACCGGCGAACGTGTGGCTATGACCCGTGCCCATTGCGCAATCCCCAAAGAGCCGGAGGTGATCAATGACTAACATTTTCGACATGCTGACCACGGTGATCTATGTGGCTGTGCCTGCGTTCGTCGGGGTGGGCCTGTTGGTGGTCTTCACCCGCTGGCTTGTCGGCTTGTGGGCCTATACCACTACAGCCCAGGCGGAAGCCCGTAGCGCCCAGCTTGAGGCGCAATATAACGAAGCCTTGCGGGCGCTGGACGTGCAGCAACGAGCGCTACGGGTGGATCTGGTACAGCCTGATGTGAACGGCCTGTTGCCGGTTACGAAGGC
>CAZIRP010000018.1:0-90909 GCA_964541665.1 uncultured Caldilineaceae bacterium
TGGAGAAATCCTCGAAGGAGGCAAAGAGATCCAAGGGGGCCAGGTGCTGCTGCATGAAGTTGATGTATGTTTGCAAACAGGGAAGGTTATTGTGAGTACGGAGGTATAGTCTTAGAAAGATTGTAAGCTGACGGGCGAGGGATTTACCTTTGATAAGCTTTCGCGGGGCCTCGTCGCATCGAATGCTAGGAATGATTTTAGCCAAGTTACCCAGCGGTAGGGCAATGGTAAAACTTGTATGGTAATTACAACGTTGAGCGATTTCCCCGTAAGTACGTGTGGGCATTCGGTATGGTTTTAAGAATTTAGCTACCTCATCGTAATTAGTCTCGAGGGTATTGATAGTGAATAACACCTTAGCATCTTCCAAGATACGGCCGTAATGTCTCTGAAACTTATCCTTGGGCTTGACTGTAAAGCCTACTCGATACATGTCAGAACATTGATAAATGTCGTTGGTAAGGATATAAATGTGGCCCGATCGGACATTTTGTTTATAGTTAGGGCGCCATACTTGCAGATCACCATACCCATCGCGATAGGAGATACAACCGTTAGGATGTTTTTTGACTATGAACTGCTCGGGCGGGGGAGGTAGGGGAGCGCACTTGGCCATTCGTGAGTGCGGTATATCAAAAGGCATAAAAAAGAGAATACAGGTAAACGAAGTTTAACGCAGAGAATGTCAGGAATGGTAGAGAATGCGGATAAAAGGTAGAGAATGGTACGCGTAAATTTTGATTTAGTGTATAGTACAGACGGGTGAAACGGTGACGGGATGGAGCCGCTAGACTTTGATGAGTTGTGCGCTTTTGTCGAATGGATTAAGGGAGAACAAGTGTATAGTGATGAGCCAGTGGGATCGCCTCCTCACATGTTTATGAAGCCTATCTCACAGTTCTACGGACGTTTATCACCGTACCGAGTGGCTGTTCCCTTACCGAAGCGTATTCGGGCCAAGCGTCGCAAGCCAGCACCTGAGTCACCAACACGTCGTGGATGCCGAGTTAATACAGATGGTAAGATTTCACCCTTTCGCGTATCTAAACAGTGGAAGGAAGAGTGTATTGAGAATGGGGAGCGAGTTGTTTATGACGTAGAGGTCCTTAGCTGGGGTTTTCGATCAAGGTCGCGTCAAAAAAGGCGCCACTCCACGCGTGTGGTTAAAAAAGCTAAAACTGAATGAAGATACAGAGGAGCAGAGCTCGTCGCAGAAAATACAGAGCTCGTCGCAGAACTACGAAATGTCCTTGACCATCCGATATCTTTTTTTCGCATTCCTCTCGCGGTCGGTGACCACCTTGCGCTTCTGCGAGTTTAGTACACTCATCTCGATTTCGATACGCCTCAAAGTCTCCTCGCACTCGGCTTCGCGCTCCTGCATCTCTACCCACTGTGCCATTTGAACTGGAGTGAATTCAACGTACTTCAGTTTCTCCCAGGATGGGTTTTTCTCGTACTCGCACATGAGGTAATAGTCACGGTGGATGTGCTTTGATAGGTCTGGACCGGCGCCAGTGGGAACGATAGAGTCAATCCGCAGCCCATAGAAATGGTTTCGAGTACTTATGGAGTCGTTCATCTCGGATAACTTGTCTTTGGACTTGACATAGATAACTCGAGAGTAGAGTTCCACGCCCTTGACAGGGTCACGTTTGTAGATCTCTACGCGATACCAGAAGCACATGGGTGCCGGGATGTATCTCTCCGTTAAAAATCAATTAGTGTTACTCTCCTAAGTACGAAAAAGACGATGTGTCTTATTCTGAGGCCAAGTGACCGACTTTAGGAGGGCACGCGTGCCGGTGAATATAGCACAAAAAAAATGGAAATGGAAGGTTTACTCGAACTGTAGTACCAGTCCTTGCACCTTCTGTACCTTGACGCTGAATCGCCAGATTACGTCCGAGCTACCAATGCGAATGGTCTCTTTTTGTACCCGAATGATCTCCTCAGCGATGCCCCAATCCAGAGGTAGGAGTAGAGTGACGGAGGTACCAGACTGCCGAGCAGAGACAGACATTCCCCGGATCTCCTTGGCTACGATGGGTACGTCGCTGTCCACACCCGGTAACCGGAATATGATCGTGCGCTCATCGTTGATAGCTCTGGTACCATCGCGGAAGAGATGCGAAGTGCCCACGCCCTTGTACTGTAGCCCGTAATCGAGACCGTTACTCGGAGCGTCGATGCTCTCAGACGTAGCGATAGGATCCTTCCTGGGAGATTTTGCCATGCCGAGGCTAACTACTTCGAGGGTTCTTTTCGCGCCGTTACTGATTGTGGACATCTTCGACTAGAATACGAGAAGGTATGTATGGTACGAACGTACTCCCTAATGCTAAAACACAATTATTCAACTTTTGGTATGGGTGCTATTTCGCATATATGCGAGCGCGGGTATGAAGACCAAATCTTCATTAGCGAAAGATTGATTTTTACCCCTCATCTAATCCAAGGGATGGAATTCGTCCTAGTTATCGGTTCGATAGGCTTCTACAAGGCAGCTCGTACCGCTCATGCGCACTCCACGACGCAACGTACCAATCTAATCCGCACCTTGAACGCAGCCCCGGACCTTTCGCGTGGCCCGGCCGTTGAAGTACCTGGACGTTCGAAACACATCTATCATTGCGACCTTTCTTCCGATAAGCATGGTGCGCTGATTGTTGAGCTACAAAAGCGAGAGAAACGTCAGTGGAAGGACAAGGACGGGAAGGATCAGAAGTATTACGTGGACAAACAAGTAGGCAGTTACCTCATCCACGAACCTTCCTCCGACATCGTTAATCCAGTTGGATCGAAGAATGGTGAGGCAGTTGCATCCCCGATCGTTAGCGCGATGTCCGATGAGTACAAGTTCATCACTTCGGAGTTGAACTTTAATACCTTCAGTCGTCTACAGCAGTTCGGGATTCATTCGGTATCGTACGACGGGCCTAACAAGTATCGAGAGGGGCCAAGGCTCAACAAGCTCTACATTTATGGAGCTGTGAATACCGAGAAGAAGCAGATTAATCCCGAAACCGTCAGCGATAACCTGGAGACACTGCTCGATGAGCTGGAATGGGAGACTAACCAGTCGGGCCTCTATTACTTCGCTCTAGTCGCGACGCTCTTCTTGCTAATCCTGATGATTATGGAGAACATGGATGAGTACGAGAGAATCTACACTAGCCACACCAAGCCCAATAAGCAGAAGGAGCAACGCGAACGCAGTGAGCACATGAAGCGGGAACGCGAACATTGTGAGCAGAAGCAGCGAGAACAAGAGCAGAAGGAGCGAGAACAAGAGCAGAAGCAGCGAGAACAAGAACAGCGAGAGCAGCAGAAGCAAAGCGAGGAGACCGCCCTGGCCAGTGTTGTTCGAATCATTAAACAGGTCCTGTGAGGGCGCACCTCATTTTTTCGTCACGTGTTGCAAAAAATATATAGGGGAGTTCACTCGCCGCAGAAAGATACAGGGGAGTCCACTCGCCACCTCACGTACACGTGAAAATACAGGGGAGTTCTCATTTCTTCTCGTAGGTGACGTTCACTCGAAGGAATACTGGTTCACGATCAGGTGCTACTGGGATAATTTCATGGACTACACGTATTGGTATGCAATCTCTCGGTGAGGCGATCGTCACTCGCTCAGAACCCATTGTAACGCATACATTGTTACTATCTGTCTGCCAAACTAGTGGCTTCACATCTCTAGGGCCGGGTAAGTACATCTCGGCTTGGAGAGTCTCTTTGTTGTACCGAAGCTGTGTTAAAGTACCAAAGTAATGCAGGTCCTTGCTATACATGGCCAAGGGTTGGATTGGTTCCTCATCGGGACTGTCACTAGTTTCGTCTTCCGATCTTTCCTCCGATTCTAAGTCCGACTCTGCTTGCTTCTCGGGTTCCGCTTGCTTCTCGGGTTCCGCTTGCCTTGCTCGCTTCTCGGGCGTCCTTTCGGGTTCCGCTGACCTGGTCCGCTTCTCGGGTGTCTTCTCGGGCCCCGCTTTGCTCACTTGAACGGTCTGCTTTACCGATGGGACTTGAGAGTCTCGGACGAACTTGTCGTGTTTGGCTCGTTCCCGGCGTATGATTTCTTCTATCTTGTTCTCGTCCCAACCGTAAAGATGCTTCCAATGCCTCCAATAGTTCGGCCTGCTCACGTCATCTTTGTCGACTTTACCGTAAGTCTTGTGTATTGAGCAATTGATGAACTTCTTCCGCAGACGTTCTTCCGCGAGGCCCAATCTCCCAGCAGCGGCATAGGAGATGCCTTCAGTTCGGAGTTTTTGTATCCATTCAAGGGCACTCATTGCCACAGTGGGCCGGAAAGGTAATAAGGCCTCGATGACTGCCCGGGTGACGTTGCGTGAACTGGTGCGCAATGCCAATCTAGCCTTTGCCAAGACTTCAGGAGTTGCACCCAGACGCTTAGTTCCCGGTTCCATGTTCACAGAGCACGTGACCTTTGCTCGAATTTAAAAAATCAATTCGTAACTGCAACGTTCCACGAGGATCAATTCGTACCTGCAACGTTCCGCGAGGATCAATTCGTAACTGCAACGTTCCACGAGGATCAATTCGTACCTGCAACGTTCCACGAGGATCAATTCGTACCTGCACACTTTACCTCGGTTTGAGCCTTCCTGCGTTTCTTGCTCGCTTTTATCTGCTCATAGTTCTTGGACCGATACTCCTTTGCCATTAGGAGTTCTACCTCGCGTCTCGCAGCGTAGCGCTCGGTTCGGCGTTTTACCAAGCGATCTCTGTGTGCGGCATAATACTTTGCCGAACGTTCCAATAGCGCCTCACGATTCTTCAAGTAATAGGCTCTCAGCTTGTCATGATTCCTGGCCCGATACTCCTTTTGTTGCTCACGAATAGCCTCACGATGTTCATCTCGATACTTTGCGTTACGTTCTAGTACCTTGGCGTGAGTGGACTCCGTGAGAACACGAGTGGACTCTCGCTCATAATCCACGTATCCCTCGTCCAAGGTTTGTTCTTCCATTCCAGGGTACTGTTCACTTATGTTCTAAATCTTCATTTCGTGATAAAAAATGAGATAGTTACATTCGCCTCCTCTGCTCCTTCCCCCTGCCTGCTGCTTCCCCTTCTATGCTACTTCTCCCCCTTCCCTGCTACTCTCTTTTTTTACTCATTCCTCTCATTCCTCTCATTCCTCTCACTCCTCTCATTCACTCTCATTCTCTCCTCTCCTCTGCTCCTTCCTCTCCCCACACTTCCCTAACCCTCACTTCTTGACGAGGAGGGCCTCTAGCTCACCCACACGCTTGGCCAGCTTCGACACTAGCTCGTCCATTTGCTGCATTGCCTTTATCTGCACTGCATGTAGATCATCCGCGCGCAGTTTATAGACATCCTGCTCCTTGTCGTAGCTGACCCCACCGTAGTCTTTCGTACGTTCCTCTACGGTCTTAATCATCTCTTGGGCAATGAACCCATAGATCTTTTGCGACTTTGGATCTGCGGCCTTGTGACGATACTTACGTGGACGTAGTTTTCGGATCACCTCTAGTCCCAAATCACAGTCCTCAATGTCTTTCTTCAACCGTTCGTCCGAGAGGGCGGTCCAGCCACCCACTACAGCGATGTTAGCTAGGGTAATACTGCCGTCCGAGTTACCAAACTGAACCATATTAGAAGCACCGGCCGTAGCACCAGCTCCAATAACAATTGTATTCGTTACATCCACTGTCACATTGGCCTGTCGTCCGACAAAGACATTATTGGCTCCCGTCACTACATTATCACCTGCCAAATAACCTATCGCTGTGTTGGAGAAACCAGAAGTTAAATCCGGCAGAGTTTCGCGACCCACGGCCACATTGTTAGAACCGGAAACGTTGCGCATCGTCCGAGCTCCTACCGCGGTGTTTCCATCGCCCACTGCTGGCCCGGCGGTATCCATACATTGAGCTCCAATCGCGGTATTCAGGGCCGCACTTGTGGCACTAGTTAGGGCATCGGCACCCAAGCAAGTGTTGTATTGACTGCTACCAGCAATAAGCGAGGCACAAGAAGAGCCCATCGCCACATTATAGAAGCCCGTTGTTAGTGCGCGTAAAGCCAAGTTGCCTACCGCGGTATTGGTACCAGGGAAAGAGCTACCATCGACCATGTTAGTCAAGGCAAAGCGACCCACCGCCACGGCACCGGCACTCAAAGCAGTGAATGCACCCGAGCCCAAAGCATGATCACCGACGGCCACCACTCCACTGGTCGAAGTAGCAGTACTGGCTGCATTAGGACCGATCGCTACGCTACTATCACCCGAGGTGGCTAAACCCAAGGACAAATAGCCCATCGAAATACACAAACTACCTTCATTCAATTCCTGCGATTGTGCACCGATCGCGACGGCATAGTTTCCGGTCGTCCCCAGGCGTTTGGCATCTTGTCCAATGGCAATGTTAAATTCACCAGTGCTGTTAGTTCTCAGGGTTCGATTACCCAGGCCCACGTTGTATCTACCGCTCGTGTTAGCGTTCAGTGAGACGTCTCCGATAGCAATGTTGCTCACACCGTTGTTAACTTGCAGAGCGTTGGCCCCAATGGCAATACTTGCCTGTTGCATGTTCTGACCACTTTGATAACCAATAGCCACTGTTCCAGCCAAAGCCGCACTAGCTCCGGAGCAGGCCTGGTATCCCATGATGGTATTTTGGGAGCCACTGGTGATCCCAGCTCCCGCGCTGGTACCTATCGCCACATTATTAGAACCGGTCGACAGGCCCGATAGAGTGGAGCTACCCACGGCCACGTTAGAAGCTGAGCTCGTGGCTGCCGCTAAAGCCGCCTGGCCTACCGCCACGTTAAGACTACCAGTGATAGTATTGATACCAGCTGCATTGTAACCCACTAGCGTATTGTTAGTACCCGTTCCCATGTTGAGCGCACAGAAGGAGCCGACCATCGTGTTGCCAGCAGAGGCTCCGTTCATATTCCTGCCCGCTTGAGAGCCCAAAGCGGTGTTATTGCTACCAGTGCAAGCCGCTCCGCTCACCGGCCCAGCATGATTGCCCAGATACGTATTGTTGGTACCGAAGGTTTGCATCTTACCCGCCTCTACACCGATGCCCAAGTTGTCACTGCCAGTGATTTGATTGAGGGCATTAGTACCGATGGCTATGTTACCAGCGACAGCAGCCGCTACTGCTGACATTGCCTGATAGCCCATCGCGAGGTTGTTACCGCCATTAACAACGGTAAGGCCAGTCTGATATCCATAGAAGGTGTTCCCGACGCCGATGGTCACGCCCATTCCTGATTGATGGCCTACCAACGTCGAACCAGCCGTCCGTGCCACCTTACCGGCTTCGGTACCAATGAAGACTCCACTGTTACTGAAATTGGCGTTCAAACCGGCCTGGTACCCAATCATAATCACATCGTCGATGTTGTTCATCCCAGCACCAGCTTGCGAACCAATGATCACGTAACGACTGCCAGTAATGCTACCATTCGCGGCCTGATAACCGATACCCACACTGTCATTACCCGCCAAGTTACTACCCATCGCTTGGGCACCATAGGCCGAGTTATTGCTACCCGTGGTGTTGGCATTCAAAGCTCCGTCACCAAAAGCAGTACTGTTCGTGCCGGTGGTGTTATTTGGCAGGGAATCATTACCGACCGAGATGTTACCAGAGCCGGTAGTGTTACTGGCCAGGGCGTTGTTGCCGATCGCCAAGTTATTGCTACCAGTAGTGTTACTTATTAGCGCCCCCAAGCCAAAAGCTGTATTACTGCTACCCGTGGTATTACTCCTCAAAGCTTGTGGACCCACCGCAATGTTATTGGAGCCACTGGTATTGGAGAGCAAGGCCTCGGTACCGATCGCCATATTGTCATTGCCATCCACGTTCGCCTGCAACGCTTGGATACCAAAGGCCAGGTTATTGTTGCCGATAGTGTTGTTCATTAACACTTGCGGGCCAACGGCGATGTTATTGGTGCCGAGAGTGTTACTCGTCAAAGCCTGATAGCCCACGGCCACGTTACGGTCCCCAGAGATGTTACTCATCAGAGCCTCGTATCCGTTAGCCACATTGTCACTACCAGTGGTGTTATCGGCCAAGGCGCCCTTACCGAAAGCTGTGTTGTTGGAACCAGTAGTGTTACTCGTTAGGGTCTGTTGGCCGATAGAGATGTTGTCAGAACCGGTAGTATTGCTTTGCAGCGACTGTGGACCGAAGGCCAGGTTATTGCTACCGGTGGTATTGTTCTGCAGCGCCTGTTGACCGACCGCCAAGTTTGCACTACCCGTGGTATTGTTCTGCAGCGCCTGTTGACCGAGCGCAATGTTATCGATACCGGACGTGTTCGCCTGCAGGGCTTGAGGACCCAGGGCAATATTGTCACTACCGCTCACATTACTTTGCATCGCCAGGGGACCGAGGGCGAGGTTATTGTTGCCGATTGTGTTCGCCATGAGGGTCTGGAAACCCTGAGCCACGTTATTACTGCCAGAAGTGTTACTCATCAGCGCCTGGTAGCCGCTGGCCGTATTGTTGCTACCGTTGACGTTGGACATGAGCGCCTGGGATCCAAGGGCCGAGTTTTGGATACCAGTGACGTTCTCCTGCAAACTGGACCAGCCGATACCAGAGTTTTGGCTACCCGTGGTAGTTTTTTGCAATGAGTTCTGCCCAATAGCAGTGTTGTTGATACCGGTGGTGACCTCCTGGAGCGAATTCTGCCCATACTTGACGTTGTCGCCTACCACCGAAATAGTACCGTAGATGACCCCGTCGACATAAAGGTCACCCCGGATACCGATATTATCTTCGAAGGACATCCTCGCGCTTTAATATGGTCCCGCGCTTTGACTGCACCTTAATTGCACCCTAATTGTGGTAAAACAAAAAATGGGGAACGATTCACTGTTCTTTGAGTTCACGTGAATCAGAGGGATTCCACGTGAGGGCCGGCATTTTTTCATCAGTACTTCTAGTGCCTCCAGTCTTTGAGTTCACGTGAATCAGAGGGATTCCACGTGAGGGCTGGCACATTCACAAAAAAACATACACCTAGTAACTGTTTAGGCATTGCTGAAGGTGGCCGAGCTGGCGCGGAATACCACGCTCTCACCGGATGCCCAGGATAGATCCTCCCCGTTTATGGGAGATAGACTGATCATGGGTGGTCCAGAGCTGAGCTGCATGAAGGCAACGCCACTGGACAGTCCGGCACATCTAACGAGCGCCTCTGGTGGGTAGATGTAAGTGGGGCCAGGGATGAATTCTGCTGGGATTTCGGTCATCCCAGAATCGATCACTCCCGCACCGTTCGCAACGGCTCCAAAGTCAGGCCAAGTTACAGTGGTAACATTCTCACGACGAGTGTAGACAAAGATGACCGACGATCCACCGATGGTGTAGGTGACCTGATCAGCCGCGCACAAGCAGAGCAGGCCAAGCAGACCGAGCAAAAGCAACAGCTGCATCTTGCGATCTACCTTACTGGTATCGTTCTCTCCAAGACGAGATACAAGAAGAGATACAAGACGAGATACAAGACGAGATACAAGACGAGGATATATTTATACGTTCCCAAAAGGTTAGGAAAAAACATAACCGTTCCAGGTTCACGCTACCACGTAATATTCGGCACGATGGCGTCGCATCACCAGTCAGAATGCGATCGCTAGGGTAGCAAAAACAAACACTATAGGGATAGAAATCCCAAGGGCCAGAGCGGTATTCGGGTGCTGATTTGCGGCTGAAGTCGCTGTCGAGAATGCTGTGGTGGCCGAAGCTGCGATCGTAGTAGCTACTTCCGCGCCCAACGTAGCCAACAAGCTTCCAATAGTACCAGGTTGCCCACCCAGGTCCACGTCTGCATTGAGAAAAGTAACAAATCCTGACCTAGTAGTGACGAATTGCCCGGCTGCGAAAGTGGCATTGTCCACTGGTAGAACTGTGATGATTGGATGCTTCTCGCTTATCTGAACGGTGGCAACCTTATTCAAGTAGATGTACGTCCACCTTGTCAGGCCCATCGGGAGTAGACCACGATAGAGATTGCTCATCTTGAATCCGCTGGGATAGGGGTCAGTCGGGCTGCTGGTTATGACACCGGTACCGTTTGCTTCAGCGCCGAATTGTTGCCAGGTAACAGTGGTCGTGTTGCCATCGCGACTGAAAGTGAAGGTCGAGGTGAGTGCACTGGTAGGGCCAACACCTAAGTGGTACTCGACTTGCACCGTCTGCGCATAGCATCCGAGTAGACCCAGAAGCAGTAGTAGGACTTGCATCAACACTACTAAGGTACGAGTTCTCAAGGATCTACCTTTGGCAGGTATATACTCTAAGTGGAATCATCTTTCGGGAACGAAAAAAGCACCTCTCATCCCGCATTACGAAATGTTAGTGATCTCGAGGTTTATTATCGTTGAGAGCCTGATTCGAAGCTCAGAGATGGTATAGATCTGATCCTCACGTAGCCCGGCCAGCCTAACCAAGTGAGTGAAGCGTCCCCAAGGCATCCCACCGGCCAAGATACCCTTCGTCAGGATTAGTGTAGCAATGCGGCAGTCCTCGAGCAGATACTCTACCCTGGCGAGGCGTTCATCCACCAGCATTACTACCATAGATAACATGGTCCCGACGCATGTAATATCATCTGCGATAGGTCCAGCGGCCAAGTGTTTACTCACTTCGAAGCGACAGTCGGCCATTGTCTTGGAAAATACATAGCTCAAGAGGGGATAGAGAACCTTCCGGAATGAAGAGTCCAGCCTTAATCCGGTGAATCGTTCGTACGTTTCGGGGAACGAGAGCACGTTTACCCTAGTCCCCATCGTAATGTTGTGGAGAATGCCCCAAGTGGCGTAGACGGCGTACATGGGATCGGTATAATAGGTATGACTGTGCAGCGCGTCGACCATGTAGTTGGTGTAGAGAATGAAACAATAACGCAAGCTCCATTCGGTCACATTACTGCTGCTAATAATGTCTGAGATGCAGGACCAAGTGATTACATAGCGCAGGGTAGGACTGAGCCGGTCATTTGAGGGAAGTGGCTCGGATGCGGCAGATAACTCCGCTGTTATATTCTCAGGAACATGCCAGATCAGTCTTCGCTCCCGATGGTCGAGGACTTCGCGGCGCCTTTTTTGCCTTTTGGGTGCTTCTCTCGAGGCAGGGACGGGATCTGGATCTGGCGTTCCCAAGAATCTACTCAAGAGAGTAGTGGATTCCGTGAAGACACGAGTGGATTCCGTGAAGACACGAGTGGACTCCGGTGTTTCATCTCTGAAGTTGAAGACACGAGTGGGTTCGGGAGCGGCTGCCACTTGAGCGGGGTCAGGCACCTCCATTAACACGGGTTTATGACATACTAGAAATCAACTCTTAAAAAGCAAGCTAATCAAAAAAACATACATCTTCACAGAGATATACATGCGACGTTACACCTTCTTGACGAGGCCGTGAACCTTGGTCATGGGCATATTAGCACGACGATCAGCGGATGCAGCCTGGGTAGCCGTATTGCCAGTGTCGGCACTCGTGTCCTGTCCTGAGGCCGTGTTTCCGGCGTCGGCTGTTGCGTCACCCGAGTTCGTGCCAGTTGAGGCAGTCGTACCCGAGGAGTTCGACGTCAGCATTTGGATCTGCGCTGAGACGAGAATGCTCCAGGTGGAACCACCCGCGGCCGTCATAATAAGAGAGCTCTCCGAGGGGATCGTCACGTCGCGGAAACCGTCAATGTTATCCAGCGGGTGCGATACTAGGAGCAAATTCTGGGCCGTAATGTTCCGGATGATGAGGATTTCGCCGGGAATGACCGAATTCGCCAGACTACCAGCAGGGCTAATCTGAGGAAGGGTCCAAACGGCGTCCTCGGGGATCTTAGCATCGATGATACCAAGGGTGCGAGGTAGTGTGGCGACAATGTCCGAGACAGCTTGGCACGGTAGGCGGAAGGCCATAGTGTGAGATTACCCCGTATCACGACTCTTACTAGCCGCTCAAAAAATAATGGAACATTTATTTCTAACATCTACACAAGACAGAAGGTCCCCATTTCTAACATCTACGTGTATCTTTGTGAGGTTTACACTTTCCTGCGAGGCAAAGCATCCCCAGAGGAACCACCCGAGCCACTGCTACCGTAGGAGGAAGGAACGGCCGTACGAGTAGTAGCGCTGCTCCCAGTTACTGCTGCTTGACTGCTAACCCCGCTATTGGTGCCAATACTGCTCGCATCTACGCCAGACCCAGCCCCTACCGAGCCACTGCTGTCACTTACTCCGCTAGAATATGCCCCAGAAGAGGCACTGATAGCCGTTGTCGCATGTCCAGCACTTGATGAAACAGTGCTAGTGGTAGTCGCACCCGCACTCGTATCACGAGAGGCCCCTGAAGACGAGTGAACCGCCACAGTAGGACCATGAATAATAGGCGGCGGAGGGGCATGAGAAGCGTTGGGGCGTGCTGACGTAATAATCGCCAGGGCTACAATCAACAAGGCAACTAATAACTTACCCATGAGGATTCACTTTTGTAGTTCGTTACAAGATCATACCCTAACGAGGAAGATTACTTGAAAAGAAAATCGCACTCCTTGAACCCAGAACTCGAAAAAAGATCAGCTACTTGCGACCTCTATGCATGTGGTTCGGGTTCTTTTGTTACTCCAGGCGTATCATCACCTGCCCCCGTTGTACTTCCTGATCCCGATACCTTATAGATCACCAAGCCAGCTACTATCGTTATAATGATGAACAGCACTACCAAGGTTATCCACAGCCAAGCCGAGCTGCTCCCCTCCTCATTGGTCGTGTTATCACTGGTCGTTTCACCGCCCACGGTGGTACTAGTAGAACAATTCTGCTGAAAGTTAGTCGCCAAGGCCTTCGCACCCGGGCTGAGCCGATTGTACTGGATACAGTTCATCACATCTGGGCAAGTGACCGTCTTCATATCGTTAGTTCGATAACCGTTGTTCTTGATGCAATTTTGGTCAAACTTGTTCGGGCAGGACATCTCGCTGGTCACGCAACTGCATCGAGGATCGCTAGGATTCTGCTGACAATATGTGCGAACCATGAAACTGTCACAGTCACCACTACCGGGTTGATACCTCCAGCTGTTAGGATCGCCGATCCCCATGCAGCCATCGGCGATCCCTTGCGGGGTGTAAACTTGCCCAATCGACTTTGTAAAGTCAGCATAAAGAGGTGTTACCATATTAAGGTTCTTATCCCCGGCCATTCCCGCCACTCCAATCATAAAATTCCTAGGTGGAGCCGTCCATTGCGAGATAGCGTTATCTTTACCCAAGATTGGGCCTAAAGTAGGACCAGCGTTATCAGCAAAGCGAGCGCAGCCAAACTGCAAGCCTTCGATGTTACTACCACCGCGACGTGGATTGAACTGATTCAAAGCAAAACCAGTGGGACATTCGAAGATAACATTGGTTCCTCGAGCGGCTGGACTACCGCCTACATTGTACTGGGCGCCTGACCCCGCAGAGTCGATACTCTTAGGTGGTTTACAACGAATGTTGGCATACCCACTGAGCTTTCCGTCATATACACCCACTTGGACCCCGGTCATCACTTGTCCGGCCGGGCATGAAGCCGTGTATTGATTATTACCAGAACCGGCGGAAGTACTGGGCCCTTGCATCTTCGCCTTTCGGTACCGCCACGTAAAATGCCTATAAAGGAACCACGAAGAAAAAATCGAGCATTAATTCCCGAGAACCTTGCCGAGGGGTGAGGTTACCATTCAACCCCAGAAACCGCCCAGGCCCGCCCGTGAGCCGAAGTCGAGTGTCAAAGTCGAGTGTCAAAGTCGAGAGCCTCGTTCATTCGAGGTCGCAGTCAGGGTCATTATCCCCTTGAACAATGCCTCTTTGATGTATACCTTGATTAGACCCTCGAGCCCAAAGTCCAGACCAACATAAGTCGCGATCTTAGTCTTCTCACCACCTGGTGCCAATTCTACACCCGTATATCCGTCCTTGATGTAGAATTTCTTTACGTACTGAGGCTGCACCTCACTTTGCATGAGCGCCGCCAAGGCAAAGTCTGCCACCACGAACTGGAATTCCTCATTACCGCGAATGCTGTTCAAGGCTTTTTGATTCCGCGCCTTTGATTCTGGGTCGGACCGACTTTCCAGTTCATCTTCGAACGACTTCACTAAGTGTTGGTTCCAAAGCTTCACTAGCTTGAGTAAGGCGCGAACATATTCGAGCTCTCGACTTTCGTCTAACAGTTTGTAAATCACCTCTCCGTTCTGCCGGTTCATGCTGTTTTGTACCCCGGTGGCACGGTAGGTCTCATAGATCACCGTTCGCTTGAATGCGTTCAGGAACTCGCACACCTTCTCGCTTAGGTCTTCCGTGCGGGAAAGCAGGCAGCGAAAGTTAAACCCGCCGTAGGCATACAGGGCGACCTTGCCGATCAACCCGGTCACCTCCTTCTCATCCTCTCGATACCATTCAAACAGTTCGCGCATGGGTTTGAGACTCACCATTACGGGATTAGAAGCCCCGGCAAACTCGCGATACGCTTTTCGGTAGGCTTCGATGTCTACCTTCTCGGCACCTGAATCGTGAGAATTCACCGGGAGTGGTGTCTCGAACTCCTCGCCGTCGCCCTGAAAGGGTCTATTAGAGCTCTTTCCGTATAGGATCAGTGGAGCACCACCCAATAAGGAGTAGTAACGATGTGCCCGTTCCCACTTAACTCCAACGTTACCCTCCCCTACCACCACGTACTTGGGCACCGGTAGCATCATGATCGCGAGGACATCATCAGGTTCCAAGTCCGTCTCGTGCCAGTAGGTGGCGTCTCGGAGCTCGGGGCGCCCAGTGGAACTATTCACAGACAGCATACTTCGGCCTAATAAACTGATGAGCAGTAGTAATAGTCGGACCGACTTCATTTTTATCATCAGAATTCAGGGTCCAAATACGTCTACGGTTATTGGTACTAAGGGTACCTCGTTAGGTTGAGTTTCGCGTTTCGCGACGGTATGAAAACTGCATAAGTATTCGATAACGTTAGGAGCGGCACCAGCTCTCAAAGCCCGATCCAGCGCTAATTCTACACGCTTGGCACCCAGCGAGATAAAGTGTTGAACCATTTCCAATTTCCCATGCGTGGAACTGGTAATTAAGGCGTGCTCCCAGCTTACAGGTTCCTTAGTAGCGAAGTAATCCACCATTGAGCGATCATCGCGTTGAATCCACAATACAGCCGCATCGTTAGCTAACTGACCCCAAGCTACTCCCATATTACGCACCAAGAACTCAATAGCGGTAATGTTCTTCATGTTCACAGCCGCAGAGCACATTTGCCTTATTGTAACGCCTAAACTGATGAATTTGTACAATAAACCTGTACATTGCAGTTCAGCGGCATGCACAGCAGCGGAGATCACTACTCCGGCGTCACGTTCCATGATCTTTTGTAGAGCTGATTTGGCGGCAGCCTCGCCTCGGTGTAAAATTGTACACACTTCCCTGGCCACCGCGCGAGTGGCTACCTCACCCACGTGGAGCGCTACTGATTGGATTAATACACTGTCCGTGCGAGGATCGGAGGCGAGCTCTTGACTTGAATTAGTGGTAGGTTCGCGATTTCCAGAAGACGATGAGGCCAGGTTTTGCATCACCGCTACGCCGAGTTTAGCATTGGTCTGCAGTTCGACTATCTCGAAGGGTGGCAGCTTTGAAATTGCCTGCATCTCTCTGGGTCCGGGCTTTGCATACCGCTTGACCGGTTCAGACTCAGTGGGCTCCGCCTTGGCTGGTTCTGCTTTGGCCTCCGTCTCGACCCCGGCACCCCAGGCTTGCATATGCGCTAGCAGAGGTCCATTGTCAATCTTTTTAGCCGCTTGGAAACCAATGCTGCGCGCCTCAGAGGGCTCGATCCAAACTCCTCCCTTTACCCATCGTCGATCACAATAAGTCATCAAGAGCTCCACTACCAAGATCGGCACCTTTGTAGAAGCACACATTAGTTCCAAGCAGGTGAGCCATTGGTGAGCTTCGTTCCAGCGGATAGCCTCGGCCTGTGATTCTTTCTCACCCTTGCGATTCAACTTGGACCTTATGTGCTTATCTTGCTTGTATTCCCGAGAGCTTAACCACTCACGGAATAGATCCCAACGCGCATCTTCACAAGCATGCAAGAACTTCAAGGGGCCAATGTAACGGTCACGATTATGTGTTTCTTCTTCATGATCAACCAGCTGAACACTTCCCTCCAGCGACGCGAGTGGACTCCGCGAGGACGCGAGTGGACTCCGCGAGGACGCGAGCGGCTCCAAGATCTCTATCACCTTCATAATGAGCACACGTTCGGGCATCACGTACCATTCCGAAGCCTTCCCGTTATGGTTCGGTACTCGATACGGGGACAATCGATCATGTACTACTTGTTCCTCAGCTAAGCTGCCGCGGATAAACATGACCAATTCTACCTCATTTAGCGCGGTTACATACCGGTGTAGTAGCTTATCTCGATCCCCGGTATGGAAGCCCACTTTGAACTTACTGGCTGCGCGCATCTCAGGGGAAGTAACAATGTAGATATGCTCTCTGCCATGGGTAGGTGAAGGACTTGGGGCAGGTTTTTGTTCCGAGTTACCTTTTTCGAGGACCAACTTCATCTCTGGTTTTTCACTTGGAGTAGCGGGGCTTACGCGAGTGGCAGGGCTTGCATTTACCTCGGTTTTAGACTTGGACTTACGTCTCGCGGCCGATTTTTTCGCCGGTGAAGGGGCGTCCATACTTCTCGCAAACCCTCCTGATTTACGAGTATGTGCTTATATATTCATTTAGACCTAAAAAGGAATTTAAAATCAGCACCCTCAAACCTCTGTTCTTACCTGGTTGTGCCCGACTTTCTTACTCGGAAATTAGCACTTTTTGGCCCGGAAAGTGCGCTTGACAAAAATTGAAATTAATAGCGTTTTATCCTACTAACCGGACCACACCTCCAATCCCTCATCTTCGCGAACATGGACGCTCCTCTTGACAAGAAAGACGCCGACACTGCCAGCACCAAGTTGCCCGTAATCCCTGCCGCTCCCGTTCCCATCACTTTGGCTAACTGGAAGTGCCCACCCCCGCCTCGCCCCGAACCCATGAAGGTCACTAACCCCAATGTGGTTATCACTATCGTTGCTAAGGATCCTCTCGATCCTGCGCGAAACACGAACACCATGAAGGCTGAGCCACCCGTGGTGATCAAGTGCCCGGCCTCGCTCTACGATTGGTCTGCCCTGCTCAAAGATCTCATTGGTAATCCCGATGAGCCTGGCGTCGAGAAGTGGGACCTCACTCACCCCTTCGAGTACGACCTTCCCTACCGCGCTCGTGTGGTGCAGAAGCTTCTAGATTGGGTCAATCACTACACCGAGACACCCGAGCCCAATGAATGGACCCCCGAGACTCGCCGCGAGATGATGAAGACTCGCAACTTGCAGAAGAAGCCCGAGTTTAAGCAAGACTACGAAGCTGACAAGTCCGTAGCTGAGACCGTTCCCGAGTGGGATCGCACCGTTTGGTTCCCCATGAAGAAGCGTCTTGATGAGGATGGCGAGGAGGAGAACGTCTTCGTAATGCGCAATGAAGACAAGGGTCTCTTCTTCGAGGTGTGTCTCTTGGCTGACAAGCTCCGCATTGACAAGCTTTGCAATCATATCCACAAGCTCTACACCTTGGCCTTCATTCGCGGCCGCATCCCCGAGGAGATTGCCAAGGAGGACGAGTTCTATGAGGGTGATGCGGAATACTGGACCGCAGTATACCCCGAGTTCACACCGGCCGACCCCACTCCTGCAGAGCCCACAAAAGAAGCAGCAGAAGGTACCACGAGCGACAAGCCCGCCGTAACCCCGACCGCTATGGTCGAATGAGTGAGTATTCCTACTTTTTTAACTGTCTGGTGGTAAGTCCTCGGGGTCTCTACTTTTAACGCATCTAGGGTCTCTACTTTTTTAACACAGAAGGTATCATAACCTGGGGTCTCTACTTTTTTAACTGCTCTGACTTGTCGCTCTTCCGGGCGGTAATGCTCATTATGGCATCGAATTCAAAGTTATCGTTAAGCCATCGCATAGAGTTCTTAAACCTACCGTACATGCGCTTCCCGATCCCATAACGAATGGGGAAACCATGCTCGTTCAAGTACTCTAGTAACTCTGCGCTGTCAAGTTGCATAGCCGCATCGAAACATCCAAAGTCCGCAGGATCCACAGTGACACCATTGCTTAGGATAATGTCGAGTATTCCAATAATGACTTCAGGGTCCTTATATATCATCTCGCGACGCATGAATACAGCAGAGATCAGTCCACCGGAGACAATACCATACTCTTTCACCAGATACCTCAGGGTGTTCATGTTCCCGAACTCACAAGCCGTAAGTTGGGCATCTGATACGTTGAAATGATCGGGTATCTCTACCGCGGACAGATCTCGTACCATTCCCAGTATATAACCCGTCGAGGTATGGAGAGAGCGCTCCCTTACACAATACTCGAACGCACGTTGTATCATACGTTTAGACCCCAGGACCAGGCAATATAGACAAGTTTGAAAGCAGGAGTGGTTGAAGAACATCAAGGTCTGCAGTAACTCCATGTCATCGAGGCCAATACACTCAATAACTAAGGATTCGGAGCAGGCACGACTCTCGAGTAGCTCGGGTTTCCCAATCCACTTTCTGATCTGGGGCCAAGCGAGGCCTTCATGGATAGTATAACCAGCTAAGGAGACCCTACTTGCTTTCCCCAAGAGACGCTTCAGAGTACCGGCGGCACCATGCAAGGCCAAACTGAGATAAAGAGCTACTTCATTACAGCCTAGCTTTTTTATCATGTTCGTCTCGAGATCAGTTAGAGGCCGTCGAAGCTCCCTAACGAGGTTGGATGGGATCCTACCGAGGTATCCTGATTGTCTTTCCCATGCCTTGCCGAATCCAAAGCCGCCCTGCATCTGAAAGTGTGACTTTTACTATTGTTTTTCTCGATTCAAATTTCATACCTCTACCTCGTGTTACATTTGGAGCCTCTAGCTCCTCTGTATAACTCTTCAACCCTCGAAGATAGATCTTCGAGAACTTGTATAACTCTTCAACGCTGTGAGAAAAAATGGAGAGCGACAACATCTTCCCAGACGAGGATGAGACACTTGACCCAAACTCCGATACGGCCGTTGATCTGGCAGAGGCTGATGAGAACGTTATTGCCACGATTATGGCTCAACAAAACAAATACCTGGCTCGTACCAGCCGCTTAGGCCTAACTAGCGAGATTGACGAAGATGCCCGAGAAGAGGCCGAGGATCTCATTCTTGAGTCTAAACTTGGTCTGTCGAGTGTCCCTCGTGTCTCGGAAGCCGCCACCCATGATGCCACACGGGCCAAAACACGAATTTCAAGACCCACTAACATCCCGAATGAGACCCCACCTCCCTTCATGTCGATGCGCTTGGTTGATCCGCAAGGCCCCCGAGCTGATCTCATTGTACGCGATACTTGGCTCTCCATTGTCAATCTACTCCCGGATCGTGAATATTGCGCCCTAGTACGCACTTGCCGATACTTCCGCCAGCTTCTACAGCAGTACCGTACCGATCGAGTATTGGCGCGAATTGACCGATCTAACCTGGCCCAGACAGTCTTGCGAGTGATTCGAGAGGACGATGTGGACCTCTTACAGGTGATGTGCATCCGCGGTGATGTGCCGGACATCAATGTAGCAATGGTGCATGCCTTGCATAATCGTTCGATTAGGTGTATCTGCCTGATGCAGAATACTCAGCACGACATCTCCAATGCCTTCATTGAGATTCTCAAACTCGACAACGTGGACCTCTTCAAGATCATGCGGCAGAACGGTGCTGAAATCACCGACCAAGATATCGGACAGATCATTGAATACGACGCCCTGGCTATTTACAGCTACTTGATGCATTTGATCGACCCAAGGATGCTACTCTCCGTAGAATTGGACCGCTCGCCCGAATCCATGACGCAAATGATGCTCCATGCGGCTGATCACTGTTCTTATCGCATTATGGGTTATCTGCGTTCCCTAGGTGTGGAGTTCGTCCCACCGTCGCCCGAGATTAGCTCTCCTCCCACACCCGCACTTGAACCCGACCTGACCAACCCCGGATTTCCAGCTGACGAGGCTTTCGCAGGTGACGAGGCCGATATTATCCACATTGGACGATCTGATAACGTTCCGTTCAAAAAAACACACCAATATGCCGTATTCGGAGATATAGATGTCATTCGCGCCATCTCTGAGAATGAGGCCAGGATTGTGGGTTCCCTAAAGCTGTACCATGCTCCGGGTACCAATCTACCGCGGCTTAATGAGGTTCAATTGCAGAATATCCTACTCTCTACCGAATTAGATACTTTCAAGACCCTACTTGAGCTCGGTTACAAAGACCTGGCCAATCTTCTCACTAACGCCATACGCTCATACAAGGTCTTTAATAATGGTGTTCAAATCGGAGAGGACCAGCGGGAGTTCATTCCGCTTGTCGACCCCGAGCGGGAGCTCTACATTGCGGAGGTATTGAAGGTTCCGTTATCCACCGACATGGTCACGGCCTGTATTGTTGACATAGAACTGTTCCAGCGTTTACACGAGCTGGGAATGCGCGCCGATAGTCACAAGCTAATCACGGGTATCATAAACTCAGAATTTGTTCTTCACGACAGACCACCCAAGGAAGTGGCCGCTGGGACAGTAGCACAACTAAGATTGGCTCACAAGCTCGGCTATCAGCGTCCGGACCTGCTAATTTCGCGAAACTATCTGCATATGTTGGTGGTATGTGAACTAATAAACAGTGGTTACACTCTCTCGGACAATGCTCGTCTTACTGCCTATGGCTGGGAACACTTACCCCTAGAAACTCATGAACTGGAATCATTGTACCAACATGGGCTTCATTGGCGCCATGATGATGTTAAGCGCTGTTTGGACGAAGATCATGTGGGTATCATTGCCGCCACGGTCAACTTAGGGATCTGGGAAGCACGAACCAACATCATGTTATGGGTCATTGCCAGTCGGGCACAGGCCTGCTTTGAGTATCTGGTATACAAGGAGACCCTACCTTATGCGGCCCAAGCCTTCCGTTACCTCAAAACGCTCGACGGGGTAAAGCGCACAAACACTCTGAATGATGACTTCCCGATCGATTGGATCTGTTTGGCCTATTACATGCCTTGGCCTTGGTTCGTCAAATGGATCCGAGATCGCGCTTCCCCTACCTTGTTGGACAAAATCAAAGCTAATTCACGTGAGTGGTCACGTACACAAGGCCTGGATCGTCTCATCCCGCCTGGCTGGCATGATATTCGCAACTTTATCGCCAAGCGCTTGATCGTAGACGGTAGACCGAAGATTACCCGCGATCTCCTCGAAGGGAAGGAAGTCTCCCTGATCATGTTTGAAGACTAAGCTTTTCACTTTCTCTCTTTCTCTCTTTCTCTCTTTCTCTCGAATCCCTCTTCTCAGAGATAGATCTCTCCGAAAGATACATCTCTCTTTCTCTCGAATCAGAGGGATTTGAGAGAGGGATCTATATTTTTTACCCAATAACTTATCTGGACTGACATAAGTCGTTTCTCGAGATCCACAAAAGGATGTCCACGGTCGTGGCTGTCGTGATCGTAGTGATTATTCTACTCATCTTCATTGGAATTGTTGCTGCTGGGGTCCTTGGAGTCTTTTCTTCCTCCACTGAGCCGAACCCTCCGCCCGACAGTGTTGATTCTGGGTATGTCCCTGACACTTCGAGTTCGGGGTCCGGTGGCTCTACTTATATCCCTAGTACACCCACTGACACGGTAGTGGTACCCCCGGCTGATGCGGTTGTTCCTCCGGCCACAGTTCCAGCTAATTCCACCCCGACTACCGTTACCCCCGCTGCTCCCGCACTACCCCCGGTCTATACGCCTACTTGTGACGATCCCTCGGCTTACTATTACTTCTATTCTCCTGATGTGAAGGCCGCTAACGTGGATGCTTTCCAGCACTGGAACTCTAACGGATGGATGGAAGGACGTAAATCATGCTGGCCAAAGCCTGCCAGTACCTTGGCTACCAATGGAAAGAACACGATGAAGATGGGTGAGAACCTTGTGAGCAACAATGGGCTCTACCGCCTAATTCTTCAACCTGATGGCAACTTGGTTGGTTACGAGATTGCCTCGGGTAAGTCGTTCTGGGCTAGCAAGTCTGCCAACAAGGGCACGGCCCCATATCAGCTCGTGTTACAGGGTGATGGTAATTTGGTGACCTACGACGCGAAGGGTAAGGCGGTCTGGAATTCGGGCACTAATAGCACAGTTGCTCCCTTCTTGTTCGCCATGCAGGATGACCGTAACGTGGTTATCTATGACAGCAAGAGCAAGGCTCTATGGAACGCTGGCTCCTCGAAGAAGTGAAGACCTCAAAGTGAACAGCCCCGAAGAAGTAATCAGTCTCGAAGTGAAGGACCTAGCCCTTACATTTTTTCACCTAACGATGGTCCTCCCAAGGTCAAACCTCAGTGAGCCAAGGAGGTGTCTTATTCCCTGGGCAAACGACCGATAGAGTGGCATCAGCCACGATGAGGGTGTGAGACCAAAGGGAATATAGCACCTAAGGAGAAATTGAATATTTCTAGCCTAATAACCCATCACAGGTCTCGAATACCCTTCGAAACACTATGGCTCTCCTTATCCCTGGTTCCGATTCCGTTATCTCAGCTGGTCAATACCCTCACCTTAAGGTGGAGGTGAATGAAGTTGAAGGTGGTACTGAAATGTTCATCACCACTCCCAAGCTTGGTAACATTGTCAGGATCACTTGCTCTAGCTACAGCAATAGCACTCAGATCGACAACCAGAGCGCTATCGGCAGTGGTATCACTACCACGAACACTATCTACTGCCACATCGATCGCACAGCCCTGACTCAGATGGTCAAGACCCACAGCCTCAGGCACTTCCCCGCTATGGGTGAACACATGCCCAAGGGTTTGGAAACCGTACTGACCTGCATCACTAGCTTCTCCGAGGCTACTCAGAGAATGGGTGCACGGGCTGGCGATGCTGCAGTCTCAACCGCACTGGTAGTTATGCTCTCCGTTCTGGAAGAGATGTCCGCTAACATCGATTCTGGTGCCAAGTACCTGGTCAGCGAGAAGACCAACAAGCGTGCTAACATTGCTATTACCCACCCTCGCTTCGTAGCTGCAGTTACTCCTCAGGCACCTCGCGTAAGCCCCGCACCTCGCTCCGCACCCAAGGCTCAGCTCCCGGTCACTGTCTCCGAGCCTGTTTGGATATCCGAGGAAGACTTGATCGGCTGGAATGAGATCCCGGCGGCAGCTGCTCCCAAGGCTGCTCCCAAGGCGGCTCCTAAGTCCGCTAACTGGTGGGAGAACGTCCCTGCGCACGTATACTCATCTCCCCAGCTCCCGGTAACGGTGCAGCCTCGTTCCAACAATCCTTTCTGGTAATTCAGAACTTGTATCTTTTGTCTTTCTACATCTGTACTTCTATCTTTCTTGTATCTTTTGTCTTTCTGCAGAAAACTATGTTTTCCTGTATCTTTTGTACCTTTCCCGACTCCGAGCGTGAAAAAAGATACGCCCTGAGCATCCACTTAAGAGTTGACCTCCAGGGGACTGAGCGGTGAGGTTTCGATTCCGACAAACTCCTTGAATTCTCGGAGCAGCTCCACGCGCGCCTTCGAACCAGCCGGACGGTAATCCGCATCACCCTTAATCCTATGTACCGGAGTAATGCAGTGACGTTTGATAAATACCTCATGCTGTGCCAAGAGTTTCTCCTGATACGCCCGAGGGAGGCCTTGCTCGCCATCTCGATTACGTTCGCGAATGCGCTGCATGCAAGCATTAACGCTAGGATCGAGCATTAAGGTGTGAGTGGGAAGGAAGGGCCACATGCGCGTCCAAGGCTCCCAGGTGAGTTTGTACATTTCCATCTCCACGTCAGTGAACAGTCCGTCCTTGTGGAGCATCGTCGCGAAGATATGATAGTCAGTCTCTGGATCGCGTTCAACGATGTATACATCAGCATCGGGGTCTTTTAGATAAGCCTCGCTAACAGTACGAATCCTGGTGGCGAAGGCGAACATCTGAAACTTGCAAGCATTTCCATGATCGTTCATGTGCGTATAGAAATCCTGCAAGGCACCCGTTCGCTTCCACAACTCTACAGGCTCTGGAATAACCACCACCTTTAGTCCACAATCACGCAGATCCTCGGCCAAGATATTCAAGAGCGTACTTTTACCGCAACCAATGAGCCCCTGTACCACCACTACGACAGGCCTGCCGCTAGTTAGACCTCCAACTACCTTAGATGAGGGAACAGTGGCTCGTACGACAGACATCACGACGATGCTATATATCCGTTGTATATCTGCTGTATAAATTACATCAAATTTCTCAAAGCTTTAAAACATAGCAATTCGTATCCACAGCACCAGAACGCGTGCAAAAGTAAAGCTTTAAAACATAGCAATTCGTATCCACAGCACCAGAACGCATGTGAGAGTAAAGCTTTAAAACATAGCAATTCGTATCCACAGAACCAGAACGCATGTGAGAGTAAAGCTTTAAAACATAGCAATTCGTATCCACAGCACCAGAACGCATGCAAAAGTACAAAAAAGAACAGAGGTTACTCGTTCTAAGGGTAAACAGCGACAAACACCGGCTTACTGAAATGTCACAGTCCAATCGGAGTAGTGACATCGTTGGGCTCGGTGCAGGCCGCCACCAACCCTAAGCCCCCACCTCCGTCCCTTTTGTGCTCTTGTATAGTATCGCGAGGGATCCCGCGATACACTAGCTCAATTTTATTCAAATTTTCCCAAAAGCCCAAATCATCTACCCCGAGACCCCAAAAGCCCAAATCATCCACCCCAAGACCCCAAAATGCACCCCTCACATGGTCCCAAATCGCCCAACCAGCACGAGTTATTTATTTTCCGGCGACCTCGGGCCCGTCCGGAGGACACGCTTGCCCAGCCACCTCTGGTTTGCGATACACATCACTGAATCGGACGGCTTGAAATGGATTGTATCGGTTGATTCATGCCTCATCGAAGGAGAACTACTGGCTCAATGTAGTTTAGGGGGACAAGGTAAACGAAGTGAGTGAAGTTCTCGATGGGATGGAACAGTCAGTGATACAATCTCCTAACCTATTACCCCGGATTCACGGTGAGACAATACAAAGGATGGTTGCCCACGCAAGATACCCCAGTGAATTGTAGAACTTGAATGAGCAAGGTACCCCAGAAATAGCATACAAGTATAAAAAAGCGAACTCGATCTCTTAGGCCGAGACGAATCGCAGACGCGGACTGGTTCCCGTACTCGGCTCCTTTTCTTCACAGCTCAGCATCAAGTCGCACATCAGGCTCCCATTACACATTAACAGCGAGAGGATCGACATACAAATCACCATAATCAAGTATACACCTTGTACGGCATAGATCAAAACGCATTCCCTCGATACGTTTCGCCGGCGGATTGTGTCAATGAAGGAGCAGCCTCTGGTTTCTCCTACTCTGATCAAGAAACTCTCAATCAAGGGTCCACAAACAATGAGTACACAGGTAAAGGTCACTACGCATAGCGCGATGATGCTCGCACTACTATGGCAACATACTCGGACCATTATTTCTCACGCGTGCGTGAAGCGTTAAACTTCGTTTACCTGTATTCTCTCTGCGTTAAACTTTATGAGCTTTCACAAGCTTGGAGATGTTGACCCCGGTATTGATCCTGCTGGTATTCATACTACTCATCGTAATAGTTCTGGTCAACAAAAAGTACGTTAGGTTAGATTCCCAAGAGAGTATCGAAAGTATCGAGGACTGGTTCGAACAGACCTTACCCCTCGCCACACCACCCGAGGATTATCTCAATAGCAAGTTCGTTTATCGGTATGGCGATAGCTTCGTTTATCATGGGGCCTCACATTTGTATCAAGTGTACCCATTGTGCTGCGAGAAATGTACCCGTAACGCCCATCTACAGTTGACCAAACGTCATGCCTGGCTCCATGAACGTAAGGACGCACTTCTAGCGACAATGATTAGCCAGGCCAGGTATCCCACTCCACCAAGAGAACAAGGACAAGCCACTGACAGCACACTCTATGTAGTTCTAACCCTAACTCGTCTGGTACCGTACCCGAGCCTCCGAGACCTTACACGCGCAGACGTGGGCGAGTTCATGAAATCTATCGCTGGGCGAAGTGCTTGGAAGCTTAGTGATATTAGCATCGCCAACACGGGCCGAGACCCTGAATCGCGTAAACTATCCTTGCAGTTCTTGGATGAGGTCTCGGTAGCCTCTTCCAGGCCCAAGAATCTCTTCTACAATCGGTACAATATCCTGAAACATATCCCAGAATCTTCATTCATTAGTCCGGAAGAGTACAGTACCTACCCAATGATGCTGAAACTGATCGAGACGTCGTCGGACCACATTCGCGACTTGGAACTATTCCTAAGTACCCTAGCAGGTAGCGAGAACAAGTAAGAACAAGTAAGAACAAGTAAGAAAAGTACAAAGCGAGCAGGGTAAACGAATCAGGGTGAGGTAAACGAATCGGAGTTGGGTAAACGAATCAGAGACAAGTAAGCAAAAAAGGTGTCTTACTCCCTGGGCGAGTCGGGTGACGAATGGCGTTAGCCATGAGGAGCACGCGAGAACAAAGGGAGTATAGCACCGAGTTAGTTATATTTACTCCGAAACTCGGCGGGCTCCGCAACCGCGGGAGGAGGTGGTTTCCGTCGCTTCGATTCTTCTCCGAACACTGTACCAGGGGCTAGGGTTGGGATTTCTGAGCTTTGATCAGCAGCTGCTCGTTCAGCCATGCGCAGGGCCTCGGCTTCTAGTTCGGCGCGCGAAGGTTCTGCTTTTTTGTTGGATTCCTCAGCTACCTGAGGGGCCAACCATTGTACCGAATATGCCACATCGTCTAACGTGTTACTGATTTGACTGAGGGCTTCGTTTTGAGTCAGGCTTACCCGGTAAATGTTATGTAACAGTCCAAACATAGAGCGAAGGTACGAGGACATACCGGCCAGCATTTCTGTCTGAGCCTTGATCATCGCTGTTATCTTCTGTTGTTCGGCTATTTGTACTCGGAGCAGCTCGGCCGTCTCGTCCATCCATTCTTCTTTCCTACTCTTCCTCGAGTAGCCAGGTTCTCTGGGGGAGGAGGGGCCAGAACTATCCGAGGTATAGCGCATTTTGTGTCGATCCAAGACCTCTTCAGTGAGATCGAGACCCGGGAAGCGCATCTTGGTAAATTCTGATGCAGTTCTACCAGAGGATTCGTCATCCCACTTGCGTGTAGGGTGAACACATGAACTTGGCGGATTCCTTGAATCGACTTCCCAACTTGACAGGATGCGAGTCCCACCCATCTGTTGATTGTTTCTACCTGCGGCTTCTTGGAAAGAGCTGCGTTGCCCCTCGAACATCCAAGATACAGCCACTCCTTCTTGATTCTTGGGGACGATCGTTTCTGGTTCTTGCCCGGGATCATCGCCGAGCAGTTCGGTAGGCATTACTCGAGACTGTTGCACTTCTTCACCTGTCAGGTCAGCCATTTTCGCCAACTCGAGGATTTATAAGCTGGTAATGATCAACTTTCGTCAGGAGAGGCCCTCGGCTCTACTAACACCCTAATGGCGATCAACTTTCGCTAAGAAGCGTCCTTATCTCTATTTGGCTTTTAGTAACACTGGACCCCGCAAAAAATTTGACACAGATCTTACTCTCCCTAGTGTTTTTCCGAAAGGTAGATCTCTCGCGCTAATCCCCCCGATTTGTGCGAGCTTAGATATCCGGGCTACTGTCGAGGCGTACCTGATCCACGTGACCGGTCTGTTCGATCTGATACAGAGTATTCAAGGGTGTGTAAGCAACCCCATCATTGGGCGCGTTGAACCCGCGGGGAACTTCTAGCCAAGCATCCTCGTCAATCATGTGCTCGGCCTTACCAAGCGAGGCGTTAAACCCAATACGTGGTTGACCCATGATAAACCAGAGGAGTACCAAAACGAGGACTATAATCAAAGCAGCCTTACCCATCTCTGTGAGCACTTATAACTGACCTCGAAAAAAGGTATCATAAATTATTCCCCGGAAGTGGCAAGTCAAACTTATTTACTTTCCAGCCAAGGCATTGAGCAGCGCCGGTGGGACTGAGTTGCCCGGATACATCATCACTGGCACTCCTTGATTGCCCTTCCCGGGTGGGATCTCTGCGTTGTAGATGGTGCTAGGTTGTCCTTGGTCGGTCGAGCTAAATACCTGTCCCAAGCGTCGCATGGTAGCCCCACTGGTATAAACAGCATTGGAGATCCCGCCACCGGTGTATGAGAAGTTGGGATCGTCCATCCGCTCATCACGATAAACGAATACCAAGAGATATATGAGCACAATCACGATCAGAATCTCCAGGGCCATGGTGATCTTGGCATAGGGGCACATATGCTTCACCTCAGAGCCCGTCGCGGCCTCGGCAGTTTTTGTCGCCATCGAAGCGTGAACCTATACCTCGCGTAATAAAATTACAGAGACTTAAATGAGAGCGTAAGATCAACGTGACAAGGAGCCCAACGAGACGCCATCGAAGCGTGAAAAATGGGCCCAACGAGACTTAGATGAGAGCGTGAGGTCAATGAGTAAAAAATAGACAACGAGTGACGAGGTGCTTAGATAACCCTACCCTGGATATCGGCCACCAGTACACTGAGCGGGATCTTCTCGGCCGGGTAGACATAAGCGGAGATAGCTTCACCCTTGGGCCCCTTCACCTGCATGATTTGCCCGCGCTTCGATTGGCTGAGCTTGGCTAAATCTCCAGAACTAGCAAAGAGCTGATCGTCAAAGTTACCAGCGAGGAATTTCTCTCGGTTGGAATGGGTATAACCGATGTAGATCAGCACCATAAGGATGAGAATCTCCAGGGCCACGACCTTCAGACAATCGCCCATATTTCAAGTTTCCGAGTTTCCGAGTCTCCGAAAGATCTATCGTCGCACTTGTGCGAGGGGGATATGGTACTGTAATAATAGCGATTATCCGGGCGACAATAAACATAAACTGAGTCAAAATAGTGCGAACCTTGATGCAAAATAGTACGAAAAAAGAGCAGTCTTATTGCTCTCGCGAATCCTTCCTTCCAGAGATCTATCTCTGGAAAATTCCGCGAGAAAGGGCAAGCGGCTCGAAGAGACGCGCGACCAAAGTATATAAGACGTATGTTATACCGACGGCTTCCAGCGTTTGTGGCAGGCCAGGCATTCTCGAATGACCGTGTTACATTCATCCAAGCTTCGGTCCTGTCTGCTGGTATCTTTTGTCTTCCTCGCATGACATTCACCGCACTCCCACATAGTAGAATACGATACCACGCGAGCCTGATTGTCGCGCTCCTTGAGTGATTCCAGGTAAGGACTGTTCAGATCCGGGTTCATCTGTTCCCCGGTTAGGCCACCCAAGTAGTACGGATCCAATACTGGGCCCAGCAATAATGGGCGTACCGCCGAACGAATCCGCGAGTCAGTAACCTTTACATACAAGGTCAAATACCCAGCCAAGACGCGATACGCCAATGATAAGTTAAGATCCACTTCATTTGAGGCCCATTCGAGGTTTACACTACTTTTCATGTCCAAGTTGTACAAGATGCTGGCCCCAATACTGGAGTAAAGATCAGTAAAGTCCTGATTCCAAGTTAACTCGGCGTGGGTCTTGAGATACTTCTCACGCACGTAGGCGTAAAGTCCTTCCTCACAAAGTTCGATGAGTTGCTTCTGATTCCTTACCGGGAGTTGCTGAAAGAGTGGGTAATTGCTCCACGCCTCGCGAAACATAGCCACCTCGGCCTCCCTGGGAGAGGTCATCACCCTGTGACGAGCTGTACCACTGCAGTTTACAAGTAGCTCGACTTCATTTTTCTAATTGACTCTCACCTTCACGAGGTCCCACGCCCACTCTCCCGACAAAAAATAGGTACAGCCCTAACCGGAGTCGCTATGCCTGCACCACCTGGCACATGAACAACTTGGCGGGAGTGATGTTACCCCAACGGATACACACTTCTACGTATGCTCTCAACGAGCCGGTGAGCCCGATGTAACGAGTCCCTCGCGCTAGTACGAAGCCACCCTTATCATTCTCTTTCTCTACGTAACGATGTACGGTGAACTTGTCCTGCAGAATGTCCAGGTATTCTTGGTCTTGATTCGGCAACATCATTAGCACATCGGTCAACTTGAGCGCCGGCGTGAAACTAGCCAAGATTTTGCCCTTGCATAGCAGATTTCCTCGCATATCCACCAAGCCAGTCTCCGTGTATCGTTGATGCATACAGGTCGGGCAATATGGGGTCCCCACACGTGAATTCATGTCCGAGAATACCGCATAGGCACGATCGTACAAAGGTACTTGGCATCGCTGGCAAATCTGCTCGGGTTTCAAAGACTTGAACAGAGTGTTCTCGGCCACCTTTTCGGGTACCTTATCGTACCTACCGCGCAAATCGCCCCAAACAATGTCCTTCAGCTCCACGTCGTATATTATGACACCAAACATCGAGTCAATGTGCACATTACCGGAGAACATCTCAGGTCGTCCGAGCCACTTGTGAATCTCGAAGAAGGGTCCCCGAGTCGGGCAGATATTAATGCCGGCATCATCGCGAGTAAATCCAGGAATATAGGCCGGATTCTTGCAGTGGCGTTCATACTCCTTCACTGTGACTCCGAACAACAGCGGGAATCGCTTCGCATTGGTAGGTTTCAGATCATGCTTGACTGCCTCCTGCATCACCTCGTCAATGTTTCCATAGGTACAGGTCTTGACCAAGTTATTCCTCACCCATTTGACGTCATGGAAGGTAAGATTCCTAGTGATGATCTCCCCATGCTTGAAGTGGAACCAATGCATAGGATCGTAAATGATGCCGCTAAACTGCAGGGTCACCGGGATCGTATCGTATGAATCGTAAGACATAACGGTCAGAAAGTCTCCGACGTTGTTTGTGTAGAACCAGGTGAAGGCCGCATCTAAGCCCCGACCACCGTGATAGTTCAATTCCACGAACCTTCTGGCCGCGATGACGGGAGCCTCTTCGGTATCCTGGTCCTCGGAGATAACGGTTGTAATACGACTGAGATGCTCGGCCGCGGTATGCACACTGCGACGCTTGTAGAGCACACCGTTAGAGTCGCTAAAGCCGGCCTTTTTGTACATCTCCTCCAGCTTGATTTCGATACTGTTGATCAGTTCGGAACTAATCTTAGCGATCATCAAGAGCCCGGAGCCAAACTGCATAATCGTAACAGTGCGATTCTTGCGAACGAAAGTAGCGGCCGGTGGTCGGGGCTTAGGCTTACCTTCTTTGTCGAGTTCTTCGGGTACGAATTCTCCGTCCTTGAAATACACGAGGCCGGTCTCGAAGTTAATCATAGCCCCGACGACGCAATCCAGCCATTTTTCGGATTCAGTGAAGATAATCATCGCTGTAAACGCGTTAAGGTTCTCTGTCCAAGGTGCTATTTCAAATTTATAACTCTCACTAATATGGATGTAGCTGCGCCGCAAGCGTCTCCGCCATCCATATAGACTCGATTTCGACTCCTAGGGGATCAAGGTGAACAGTCTTCACGTGATCAAGAATCGTGCGTTTTTTGTCCTCCTTGAGAGGTTGCCATTCCGCTGGTGATTCGAGGGTAGGTTCTTGTTCATTTCTGAGTAGCTTTTGGACTGTTTCTGGTTAGCTTTTGGACCTTTGAAAGCGACGGAAAGCTGGGAAAACTATGGAAACAGAGGAACCTCCAACTCGAAGAAACAAGAGGTGAATAACAACCCTCCGATTTCTCAAAGATAGATCTTCACGTGACAAAAAATCAAGCCTTGTCTGCTTTATCCCTGCTTACGCTTGTGCATGCCTTCCGTGCGAAGTAGCGGGCTCTGTGAGGACGCGAGTGGACCTTGCTCTGGCACGAATGCCAGGCTGAATTCCTCACGTTCGGTCATGTCAAAGTTCACACCTGGAGGTAGGTACGGAACCTCATCATCCTCCTCTCTATTGTTATCCTTTACCTCCTCCTCCTTCTCGCCCATCTGCATGATCCCACCCCCAGCCGCTGCAGGAATATTTGGGCTAGCATCCTCAATACGTCGGAGCTGTTGCGCGGCCAATCCTTGCTGGTAGCTCGCTCTCGCCTCTCGCATGTCTCGATTGAACTTCCACTCACGTTGGATCTTAACGGCTGCTTCCGTTACCGGAACGTACACATAACCAAGGTCCTTATCGCTAATTTGCGCTGGAATACCCTCTTTGGACACATACACAGCGTTGCTCATCATGTCATAGGAATCTCGAATGATTGGCTCCCCTTTCGTGTCATGAATTTGGCTCCCATAATGTAAGGCAGCGGTTTGACTGAAGAAGAAGTGCACTCCGCGGCCGCAGGCAATGTCACTACCGTCGAAATCTGGCACTTGAACCAGCTTTCCCAAGGTATATTTGAAGTGCTTATCGTGGTCCGAGCAGGCCTCCTGTAGGTCAAAGTTGTAGATTACCTTACCACTTATGTAATCGATGTGCGCCATCGCGATGACTTCAGCCTTGTCGCAACGATGCTTCATGAGGTCCTTTTTGTTACTAGAGAGCCTCGTATCGGGTAAGAACCCCAACTTGATAATCACTGGACCTCGGCCATCGTCTTTGTTAGTGGTAAACTTGTACCCGACGGCCGTGTGGTTCGCATAACGCGAATTGCTCATCGCTAGGCTAACCTTGGCCTCTTCATCTACCTTGTGCTCACCGCGGATGATGGCCTTGCCGCCCTCGTATTCAGCGAATTTGATCTCTTTGGGCTCATGGACGCGCTTTGGATCGGGACGTGCCTCGATGCGAACCTTACTGGAGCCAGAACCATGCTCTTTCACGTAAGTATCTGCATCTAGGAGATTTCCCAGGGCATCGTAACGACACTGCTTCTTTGCTTCGGCCTTTGCTGCCTTTCTAATCTTCTTTTGTTCCGCAACCCTGGCTAGGCAGGCATCGTTCATTGCCATCCAGTCAATACGCTCAGCATGTTCTATCCAGCCGTAGATCCTCCTCGAACTATCATACAGGAACAAATGTCCAAGTCCAGTGTCATATACATCAATGTGCCCGAAGAGCTCGGCTTCGCTGTGGGTGTACAGGGTGCTCCAGATAATACCGCCAAATTTCCTAACTGAGGCTAGTTTCTTGTCGGTATCCTTCAGTAGGATCTGCCAGGCGCGTTGAATATGCGAGTTCATGTATTCAAACGAATACGGATTGGAATACTTGTCGTAGACCAGGCTCGTGATACAATCGGTCACTGCGCAGACATCTGCCACTGAATTATAGGCGTGGGATAGGTCAACGTTGGCGTTATCCGGGATATCATTACGATCACCGCTGTACAGGAAGGGCGCGGCTAATAGAATCCCCCGGGCGGGAACGTGCCAATCAGCGACGCATGGGTAGTAAACCTTGACGGCGTCGAGGACTGCCTGTAAGGCCTGCGGATTTAGCTTACTAGGCTCGGTGGGTCGCAGTATTTCGGTCAGTTTCTTTTTGTGTGGATGTACATTTGGGACCCAGGATCCTTCGAAGAGATCAAATACGGTCTCCGGGATCTTCTCCGGGATCTTCTCCACGAGACGACTGTGCGAGGTTGGGTACTTTTCTCGGCCCTGTAGGAAGGCGTTTATGAGTTGCGACTCAGGGATCTCCAGGTCGATGCAGTCGAACGTCGCGGCGGTCAGATTCGGAACGTGATTAAGTAGCAGGGTCATCTCAATTTCTCGACTGTTAGATCTCAATATACAAAAAGAGAAACGAATCAATTTTTAGTCTCTTTTCCTCACTCTTTTCCTTATCCTTTCCTTCTACCCTCGCTTAGCGATGTCACGGCCACACATTGAGACCAAGCTAGCTATCTCGTCTTCCGTGTAATATGGATCCTTCAACTCCCGCAAACACTCCTCCAAAGCGGGTCTACTTACGTAGTTACGAGCCGCGAACTTCAGTAGTTCTAGATCCCCGGTATCCCGCACCATTCTCAACACCGCACTGCTGAAAGCCACCCCGGGGCCTGGGAAGAACCTTTCCGAAAATAATGGTAGCAACAGCTCCCCAAAAGCCAGGACCAAGTCCAAACTATAATGACTATTTAGCTCCCCGCTCTTCCCTTCGAACCACTTCACGGTGCGAAGATGACATTCCTTGTAGTTAGTTCTGAGATACCCCGTCCAACCGGACCACAATTCGGTATGAAGCCACACCAACTCCAAAATATGAGTATCGCCACGCCGCACGGCATCGGACTTCCAGCCATAATTCCAGACTCCGTTCTCACAAATGTCTGACGAAGGTAGCACCGTACTCGGCATTCGTCTTCGATAGCCCATTTCACGTTCCTGCGCCAAATTCCACACCCGCTCACCTTCAACTCCACTCTCCATGTGACAATCACTTTTTCCCATGCCGTGCCTCCAGCGACCCCTCCGGGGAGGTCCGCGCGGGGAGAAAGTTTTGGCCGCTCGAAAATAACTCGATCCGGTCCCGGGATCGAAAAGTCATAGTCGCCGATAACCCTCGCCGGATGACCTTCCGCGACCAAAATAGACCCTATGAGCGCCTCTCCGAGCCTACTTTTAGACCCTCGGCCACTCTTCCAAGCCTGCTCAGCCGCTCTTTTTGTGTCCGAAAGTGCATCCGCGTGGAAAATCGCGCCCAAATACCAAATCTCAGAAACCAACCCTATGGGGGACCCAAGCTCACTTTTCCCCGCAGCCCGATCGCGCGGCCCGGCGGAGCCAATAACGACGATCAGCACTCGGTAGCAAAAAAGTGCAAAAAAGTACAAGTGAAGTCGAACATCAAGGCAAGGGTCGATCGACAGACAGAACGGCAAAAAACTATCAGCGAAAAATGCAAACTCGAGCATCCCAAAATGGCGTCTTATTCACTGGGCGAGCGGGCGACGAAGCAGCTCCAGCTGCAAGGAGAACGAGAGACCAAAGTGAATATAGTGCCAATGTTATATATTGATCTCCGAACCCCAGTCGGTCAGTAGGGTGGCACTCCAATGGGCACCGTTAAGATCTACTGGTAGTCCAGAGGGGAACTGTAACCAAAAGTGCATCGTTCGGAGAGGAGCAGGGGTCGCTCGGCTGGTGGCCGCAGTGGCGTATGGACTAGCACGCATGTCAAAGAAGGGACTCTCGAGCCCACTATAATTCAAGACCGTTCCATAGGCACTCGATACCGAGACCCGGGCAATGATTTGTGTATTGCTGGGCGGGGAAGTATTCCAAACGACCAAACCGTTGTCGCAGCCTTGCACTAGATCCGAGCAGATGAAAACCTCATAGTCTGGCGTTAATCCGATGATGTTTGGAGCTTCGGCCGAAGTACCCACCGGCGTAATGGAGGCCGCGGTAAAGCCCAATAACAAGGCCGCAGAATTGAGTACATTGAAGTTAAGTTGGAAGTTTCCGGTGGCCGAGAAGCTCAAATGGTTGGTCAGGGCGCTGAGAGTGACAGTGTAAAGGTTCGCCATCCCACCGATGGCCGCAATAGTGGTATTAAGTGCGGTGACCAGGGTCGCGCCATCGTAGTTACCGACCGGAATGGTGACTGGGAACACATTCACTCCCTCGAGGATCTGAAACACGTTGTTGGAGGCAGTGACATTGTACCAAGTGTAGGGGATATTGGCCCGGGCTACTTTGACTCGCTTGGGCGTTTGTGGCGGTCCAAAATGGCGCCCATTCTCGGTAATTACAAAGTCCTCGTTAGAGCCACCGGGATCGCGATAAGCGGCGCTACTATTGATGTAAAGCTCCTTGAGGAGTGTATTAATACCCGACATGCAAATAAGCTAGTGAAGGCACGAGGTTGTATATAAACGAGTTATAATATTGAGTTAGTAAATCGAATCCACAATTCCGGTGCCTTCCTAGCTTGATACCCGGTTAGCTAAAGCGGTGTCTTATTCTTAGGCCAAGCGGCTCGGAGAGACGCGCGTGCCGGTGAATATAGCACCGAAGATAAAATTGAAAGATGGACCCAGTGACATCCACCCAAGTGCAAAATCGCATCAACATGGAGGTGAATGCCCAAATTCGTGAGCAGATCCAACAAGTTCGCATGACCTTTATCGGTATCTACAACAAGGTAAAGGAGCTTCGCAAGAAGTTCAAAGACCTCGATGCCAAGCCCGACGAAGAGAAGGCCGTAACGCCCGCCCTCAAGCAGATGTTATCCCAGACCTATCAGTATGACATTATCAGCAAGCTAGTAACGGTAGCCAGTATTAGCGAGCCTTTCTGGGTAGACTATTCCTGGAAGCCGGATAACTACTTCCATACCCGTAAGATGCCCGCCCAGAGTGTGGCTTCGCTCGACCGTCCTACTCGTGTAGAGCCGGCCACGATCGTCAAAGACAACACTTCATTGCACCGAGTGACTGAGAAACCCACCGAGGCCAAGAAGATGCCCAAATCCGAGCAAGTGCGGGCTCGTCGCGATCGTTATGATGTCCGCGAATTGATCGTAGTCTCGGCCAATGCAACACCCAAGTCGGGTCTGCTGACCCAGGTAACTAAGATTAACAACTCTGAGGTACGCTTCTTCTCCGGTGAGGTGGAAGATCGCTATCGTCCGGCCAATATCGCTACTTACAATGACAGTCTCAACGAAGATCTACTTGGTGCCATTATGAAGACCTGTGCCGAGTTGTCCTTGTACTCCTCGATGCTGGCCATCTACCAGAACGTGGCGGCTAGCCCGATTAACTGTCACCTGGCTTTCTGTCGCCCGGTTATCGAGGCCCTGTTTGCTAACACCACCGGGAACCCCTTCTACGAGCCCAAGTATCTGCATGTGATTCATCACGCGCAGCACTACGCACTGACCTTACTGCATCGCGAAGAGGCAATCACTAACGGTTGGGCCCATGATCAGCACCGTTTCATTCTCGATCCTGAAGTCATGGAAATGATTCCGCGACTCAACTATCGAGTGACTGAGCATCCTTGGGTACCAATGTGCCTCAATGCCGAGCAGATGGTCAATCCCGAGAACCCACTGCGAATCCCGAAGGCGGACCAAAAGTACCGCGGCTTCCACAGCATGGAGGTGTTCCGCATTCGCGCGGATGTCTTTAGCGATGGTAACCTTGAAGGCCTCAACATGGACGGACTGTACATCGTGGGTAGTATTATTCCCAGCTGTCTCATCCGTAGCCCACTCGAATTGCAGTTTGGCATTGAATGTGACCGCACTGACCTGGCCTATTGGCAGCAGGACGAGGTGAAACTGAAGCTGCGACACTACTTTAACGAGTTCTACCCTAGCAAGGAGGTGCTCACGGGTTGGGACTACATTAGCCCGGACGATCTCATCGAACTGGAGGACGAGTTGACCGACATTGACATTGTAGTTCGCGCTACGGGTGAGTTTGAATACCGCCGCACCGTGACTCGTATCTACGAAACGATCCGCAAGAACCTGCTCAAGAAGTTCGACACTTTGGAGCGTGATGATTTGCAGATCCTGGAGATGAAAACCGCTCGTAGTGTGAAGTATTACATCTCTGGACGTGCCTTGGGCCGTAGTTACGAAGTGTTCCGCTTCCGCGAGGACGAAAACGCTATTGCGGGAGTTAGTCGCTTCCACTTTCCCAGTGTGCGAGCCATGTATGACGGTTATCGGCTACAAGTGCTACCCAGCTGCTTCGTATATGCGGCTACAGGTTGTATGACTGGCTGGCGTTGGTTCAGTTTCAGTGGGACCTTCGTAGCTGGAGTAATGAAGTACTATTCACGTGGCGGTTACTTGCCGCTCAATACAGCGGAGATCGAGGCTGTTAAGCAATACCTAACGACCGAGGAGGCCAGTTCGTGGACCAACCTGGGTAAGTTTGCTAAGTTGGGTTTCAATCACCCGCTCTTCCATCCTCGCGAACAGGGTATTGGCATTCACGGCAAGTACAAGGGTAAGGCGCAAGGGGGCGTCCTACCACTCGGGATGGAACTAATCAAGCATCACGAATATGAACTCTACGATGTAGTGCCCGATGTTATGGCCTGGCCTGCACACCTCACTTTCCGTTATCCGCACGGTAACATCATCCCTTGGAGCACCCAGTACGGCAGCAAAGAGGTACGTGATCTCATCTTCAGCAAGAAACATCAGCTGCCCACCGTGACGACGATCGGTTTAGCTCCCTAACCTCGCATATATGCGAACACACGTAGCTTCGCGCCTAAAGTCGCTCCGCCGTGTTAATAGAATCGCTTTTTTGATTAGCTGTGAATGTTGTGAGTATAGAAATACGAAGAAGGTGTCTGTTCGCATATATGCGAGTTTCATAGGCCAAGTGACCGACCTCACATATATGCGACGATCCATCTTTCGGAAATATACGTGAAAGAATACTAGCACCAATGACAAACTGATTTTTACTGGCCTAATATCAACCAGTAAAGATCTATCTTTACTAGAGCTAACTCAAGCCTCGCAGATATGAACCAAAACGCTTCGACTGTCATTAACTTCTACAACGTGGAGGATACTTACGGATGTTTCTCTAACTTCTCTAGACATCCAATTACCCTCGATGGGAAGGTTTGGCCCACTTCCGAACATTACTTCCAGGCCAAGAAGTTCGCCGGTACTGAACACGAGGAGCTAGTCCGTGCGGCTCCCACGCCCAAGGAAGCGGCCGCGATGGGTCGGGAACGCTTTCGTCCTTTGCGCAAGGATTGGGAAGAGGTCAAGGAACAGATCATGATGATCGCTCTACGGGCCAAGTTCACCCAACACGCCTCGATCCGCGCCGAACTCATCGGCACTGGAAGCGCAAAGTTGGTGGAACACACGATTAACGATAACTACTGGGGCGACGGTGGTGATGGTTCGGGAAAAAATAGGCTCGGAGCTTTGCTCGAACGAGTTCGGGAGGAGCTATGCTTGGCTTGAACGCTCGGTGATCTTTTTTACCTAGGAAGTGTTACCAAGAGTTTCTTTGCCTCTGATAGCGTTAAGTCATGGCTGAAGGGAGCCAAGCGGCGGTAGCACCACCTAAAATCAGCCTCACGGGCAAATCGAACTCTACAGGTGCCTACATGTAGGATAGAGTTGCCGTCTCGATCCTTGGTAGCTTTGATAACTGGACGCACATCTAGTGGACAGTTACTGAAGACCACGTAACGGCGACTATCACTAAAAGAGATGTACACATAGCCTGATGATACGCTAATCCAAGATAATTTACCGTGATCTGGTTCCTTACCGGGTCGCATGAAGGTTACATTCTTGAAGGTCTTGTTCTCCTTGCCAATGGAACGGGCGAAGGTGGTCCATTTTTTCCACTCCTCCTTTGAAATAAGGCCAAGGCGTTCGCGGACGGACATTAGCCTAGAGAAATATACACTACAGGTAAAAAATAGTGAGGTGACTTACTACTCCCAGTCACGCATATGTAAGAGAGGATCTCGATGTACACGCAGGTGTCCGTTGAGGTGCGCTGTCTGCCTGAATCTTCTTAGGCACACATAGCACGCATACGGACGTTCACCTGTGTGAACTAGCTTATGTCTCTTCAATATCCAACGGTGTCGCGTGGAGTAGGAACATTGGTCACACTTAAATAGTTTGTTAGCGGTGAGGGCGGCTTGGCATAGGATGTCTAATTCACTCATTGTTTAGAGATCGATCGCTGGAGGCATGTGCCCCCTGAATAATGCTATTGGGGTTTCAAATTCTTCTTGTTCTATATTCACCGGCACGCGCGTCTCTCCGAGTCGCTTGGCCTATGAATAAGACACATGTGTAAACAGGTATAACCCCGATTACTAAAAGGTAATCATAAAAAAACGAGCCGTAATGTCCACATAGAATGAAAAGGTGTCTTACTCATAGGGCAAACGGCTCGTCAAGAATCGCAGATTCGAAGAGGAGCTGTGCGTCCCGGAGAGTATAGCACCAATGTTAGTAATTCTTCTGTGCGAGGGTGATTACTTCTCCGTTGAAGACAGTGGCCGGCCATTTGTCAGTCTTCATGGCCCCAGCGGGATAGGCATCCGTGGTTAAGTACTCATCGTTGTAGCTGTCTTCGATTACCTTGTTTTCGTACATGTAGTCATACACATTCATCCCAGTGGAGGAGTCCTTTTCACTCCATTCGTACTTGGCGCGGAGCGTAGCCGCCGGTGTATTGTCGTACCCGTATACCTCTTGGGCCCCGAAATCGTGATTGAAGTACGTGTCGTAATGCTCCTTCTGTGCAAACATACCCGGGAAGTAATTCTTAATGCCGTCTCGCGAGGGCGGGTAACTCCAAATCAGTAGGATTAGAATGAGTACCAGTGCCACGAAGACACTCTGCGCATAGCTGGCCATACCAGTCTCCCGCGAATCGTAATCTTCAGAGATCTCCTCGTATCTAATCCGCGTAAATAAACAATTTAGAAAAATGAACTGGGGTATCTAGCTTCGCAGTACGATGTCCTATTTATTGCTCGTAGGAGAGCATTCGGACACGGAGGAGGTCACCTTTCGCTTCGTCACGGCGGTAAATGTGAATGATACCATGCGATTCCTGCAAAACGGCAATTCTCGACTCCTAAAATCGATCGCACAGTTCACCTTCGATAAGAACAGTGAAAATCCAAACAGTGTGTCCGCTTATTTGGGAACCATTCTGAGCAAGTATCAATTACCCAGTACGGGTCTCAGTGAATGGTATTGCGTACCCAAGAGCATCATCCTTAACGTGGTTAAGCAGATCACTGCTCTACGGAATTCCAAGATCCCACTGCGAGACTGGAAAGTCATCCCCGAACCAATGGTGGGCCTTGTATCGGAACTACCCAAATATCCACGCAACTGTAAGATACAAGTGGACATTCATGGGAACCTGCATGCCAGTGGAAAGGTAATACCCAAGGTACTCTCGCAACATGTACAGCAGGCGTTGGAGAAGTACCGCGGAGAAGTCGCCTCGCGCCACAACATTGTATTACCAGCCAGTTAGGCAGCCACACAGTCGCGCGGGCCTATCGCATCTTCGATCCCGACATCTTTTTTATGCGCCCGGACGCCTCCTCGGCACCTTTCGAATCCACCCCTTGCGCGTAGATAGTTTTACCCAACACAAATTAAAGGTGACTGTGAGCTCCGAGAACGTAAACTCCGAGCTCCGAGAACACAAAAGTTCAAGGTCGTACCCAGACCTTACGACCAACTTCCCAAGGATACAAAAAACTGTGGATTATTCTTAGGCCAAGCGGCCACTGGCCGCGCGTGCCGGTGAATAAGACACGTTAGCATGTAGGCAAGTCGAATACATCGTCAGCAAATCCGATCGCACGGGGTTGTGGGACTCCCTGAATCTTGTCCGAGAGGATCTGTTTCCTCTTCTCCGGATCCGCGGCACTGTACTCTGGATCGCGCATTGCCTCGATGTGTAGCCGTTGCAGCAGTTCGGTCATGTCAGGGATACCGTTGTTGGTACTTGTCTTTCGAGTACATAGTCCACATTCGTGCTGGATGATTAGCGAGCCTGGATAGTTAGCCGTGGGGCCGGTCTCTACCCATATCGGATAGTGCGGCGGCATGATCAAGGCCGGGAAGGGCATCAAGGCCTCCTTAACCCTTTGCTGATTCAAGCTACCACATTTCTGCCCGATTGCGATGTTATGGCAGACATAGCGACCCTTGAGGTGGCCTCGGAAGAGACCCATGTAGATCGCCGGATCCCTACCCTTGGACTTGAAATAGGCGGGCGTTGTTACGACGAACATCCAGGGGAGTCGCCAGAAGATCTCACTCTCGCGGACACAGTCACGAGGGGCGATTTGAAGCCAATAACCTTCCACTTCATTGTGCGCAACGTACGCATGACCACCCTCGAAACGAAGCTCGATGGAGTTGCGCTCCGTAATGATAGGCTTACCCATCAAGGTATCACGGGCGACGGCCGGCATGAAGAGAATGGCACAAGTGCTCAACTCTGCATTGGCATAAGTCTTGTCGAGCTCCATGGCCAGACAATTACCGCAATGATAGCGACAGTGATCACCGGCCGGGAGCGCATGAGTACCACGACGACGGCAATGCACTGACTTACAGTAGCCAACGATGTTGACCAAGCGATTAAACTCGGCACTAACAGAGGGCTTCAGAGCACCACTGTTACCCTCATACTTGGCATGGCTGGCTCGGTGTGAACCGTTATCAATGGAACCGACGGTCTCGTTATCCTTGATAATAGCGTCGTTGAACGCGCTCTGCAGATGGGAGGTATGTTTGAGCTTCTCGATACTGCAGCCGAAGCAAAACTCTTGCGAGCGAATACAGAGTGGGGTGCACTTGCTTTGATGCCCACCAGCGCAGACATTAGCACGGACACATTCGTAGGGCGGGAAGACTATCTCTCCGTTGCGGATGATAGGCTTGATGGTGTCTCGGAGGATCGGAATCGCGTCTTTCAAGTCGAGCTTTTCTTCGTTGATTACTTTCGAGATGTGAGCTTCCCAAGTGCCGATCTGGTAACGTTCCGTGGTGACGTTGGGGGTCTGCTTCTCTTGATTCATCTTCGAAGAGGTCGAGTTTTGCTTGCCGAAAGGTGAGTATTTTGTGCCCATTTATTCAATTTCTTCCTTCCCTATATTTGATTGGTCTTCGCGCCTAAAGTCGCTTCACCCATCAAATAAGACTCAGCTTTTCATGCTCTGGAACGTTTGCAAGGTAGATTTATAGAAGCGCGTTTACCCCTTACCACTCGCCCTTACCGTTTACCACCTCTCTGCCGTGTACCACCTCTCTGCCGTGTACCACCTCTCTGCCGTGTACCACCTCTCTGCCGTGTACCACCTCTCTGCCGTTTACCCCTGGACAAGAGATGCAAAAAAGGATCTCGTCCGCACCCTTCGAGATCAAATATAAGATTATGTTCGTATGTTGACCTTCTTCTTGGTGATTTTCTTCTTTGGCTTCACCTCTGACTTTGGTTCGACCTTTGCCTCAGGCTCCTCCTCTTCTGCGGCCGCCTTAGCTGCTGTTTGGGCCGTTGAATCCGCGATCTCTTCCAACCAGCCCAGATCATCGTCATTAAGGCTCGAACTGCCACCTGCTTCCCCGCCCAGAATGTCTGCCTCTAGATCTTCATCGGCCGTTGCATCATCTTGAATCTCCTTCTCGATCTGGCTGAGCTTCTTGGAACTTGTAGCTTGGCTCTTCTTCGGGGTCTCCTTTACGATCGCTGTCTTTGCGTTCTGGATGGTGTACTTGCGCTCGATACCCTTGTGGAAGGCCATGAAGATTGCGCAGTGAGGCTTATATTCGATGTATGACTTGACCGCAAAGAACACATACTTGATGTCGAACCGTTCCATAGCCTCGTTGCAAAACCCAATCACTGCATCTACTGGGTGCCCCTGCTCGCAACCAATGGCCGGTAAGACTAGCGTATCATGACCCCTGGAATGTGCCAGCTGGAAGATGCTGTTGATCGTATCGCGCATTAGCTCCTCTTCCGAGCGATTTGCGTAGCATTGAATCGAGACGCCGTTCTCCTGTCGAGAGTGCAGGGTAGGGCGACGTACAATGGTACTACCGATCATCGCTACCGAGAATGACTTTTGATACAGTTCGTAGACCTTATCTTTGTGTACGATCAACCCGCCCACATAGACCAACTGCCGGCGTTTCAGGGGGTAGTAGTTATCATTGATGCGCCGACAGTAGTTACTCCGCAGTAGTACCTCGCTCTCTTGACCTTGCATGCCACCCTTGGTCATTCCGGGGATGGGGAAGTTCTCATTAATCTCGGTCAACATGGCTACGTTATAGCCTACCATCGCGCATTCCTTGGCCACGTCGAGCGGATCAGCGTTATATACACGTGCCAGGGAGCGGCTGGCCTTGGGCTTCGCTTCTGGATCTTCACGTACCTTACAGGCGAATTCTAGGACCTCGATTTTGTCCATGTCAGACTTGGACCCCATCTGCCGAGTGTCCTTGAACACCATCGACCGGGTCTGGGCGCTCATCTCGCTTATGAAACGCTAGTTACTCTAGTTGGTGCACCTGCTCTATATGAGTTCTTGGTGCTCCAAGTAAAAAAGTCGCTCTGTATCTCTCAGAGTTTCCGATTCGCCTATATGTTTCCAAAGCTATACCTTGGCCCCGCGGAGTTGATTGTTCTTGGTCAGGGGACGTCCAGCGACCGGTACATGGGCCTGTTTAGGGGCAACAGTGGCCGTGGGTGCTACTACGGCGGGCTTAACTACTGTTGCTTCATTTGTTTTTACCTGTTCCAGTTTAACCCTACGCTCGAACTGTTTCCACGAGACTTGAACATCCTTAACTGGGAAACCACGCCTGGCATATTCTATCTTTCGAGTCTGGAGTTGAGCGCGCAGTGTAGTATCGGCATCGGTAATGTCCACAATGCGACGCACAATACTCGGATCACCTCCGCGACGTAGAATACGACCCAAGATCTGCTTCATCTTGTTACGGCGAGGTGTCGTAAAGATAATTCCGTTCATCTTCACAATACTGATACCCTCCTTGGCATAAGCATACGTCACTAAGATGATCTGGGTCTTCTTTGCATTCTCGTGATCATCAATAGTACTACCGCCGATCAGTCGCGTCACCGTGCCTTTCGCTAGTTCGGGAGCCGTGGTGCGCATTCCATTCACTTGAAGTAGCCCATACAGGTATTCGATGTATTCGCGATGCTCACTAAAGCAGAAGACATCCAGTCCCTCGGCTTGCATACTTAGAATCTCCTCCAGCACTAACTGATTACGGTACGGATCGGCACAGAACTGCTTGTACATCCCAGTGGTGTTGGTGGTTTCAAGCTGGCTCATGATACGCTTGGTGTAGTCCGGATGCCCGTGGTAATGGATCACCTTAACCTCGCCCTTCCAGGTTATCTCGTCATCGTTGTACCCGGGGACCTCTGGAGCGTTAACGAAGGGTCCAATGTGCTTGGCATAGATCATGTCCATGTTATCGAGGCGCTCATCAGGAGTGGCGGTCATTCCAAGGATACATCTAGCCCCGCAGCGCCAGAAGATCTCCTGTCGCCCAGCGGTGGGATAATTGTGGATCTCATCGTATACTACCAGTCCAAACTGGTTCATAAACTCGACCCAGGGTACTTTCTCCCGCCCGGCGAAGTAGAACATATCGCTCAGCGTTGAGTTAATGACTGTTAGAATCACATCACCGTCTATCTTCTCTCGGCCGTAGTACTTACCGACCCTTAGATCAGGGAGCCACTTGGCGAATAGGTTCTCCCAACCACCCATGAGCGATTGACTGGGTAGGACTAGTAGCGTTTTCTTTGCTAACTTGGCGATGAGTTTGGCGGCGATGTAGCTCTTACCGTGCCCGGTGTCCATGACGAAGACACAACCACTGCTACCACTTTCCCTACGTTCGGGTGAGTAGATGTTAGTCATCAAATAATCGAAGACTAGCTGTTGATTCTCGGTAAAGTAGATCCCGCATCGCGCCCGTTTGGGTGGAATATCGGCCCCGGGTAAGATCTTGTTCTCGATCTTTACGCGCAAGTCGTATTTAGTACATACATTTCGCAAGAGACGTTGGATTCCACAGAAACGAGCACAAGCAAAGAGGCGTCGTGTTTGTCCGTTCTCCCCACCCACGGTATGGATACGAAATAGGCGTAGAACTACTTGCCCAACGGTTCGGCGACCATTCTTGAGGGTATGGGTATGTGTTAGCGATTCTTGTAGCTTCAGGTACTGGTCCATGTTTATACATTGCAAGATGTCAAACAGATTGAAGAGGAGACCTTGCTTACTGAGCGTAGCATTGATCTGCTTGGGCGGTTTGGGCGTGGCCTCGGCGGCTGCTTTTTTACGAGGAGCATCGGGAATTGCACCAATGCGACGGAGTCCACGCTGTACCTTACTATCGCGAGGTTTGGTCTCTTCCTTCTCAGCCTCGCTCCGGAGGGCAAGTAAGTCGCCTACCAAGTCCTCGTCTTGGTTGTCGTCTTGGTTATTGTCTTGGTTATTGTCGCCCATGGTACCTAAATATCCCTAATCACATTTCACACTCTAAAAAAGATAATACCATCCTCGAGTGAATTCATATACCCGTTAGCTGAAGCGCGAATGTTATTCACATTCCATATGCCAGTTAGTTGAAGCGCGAGTCTTACCCGCTTTTTTCTATTCTCTTACTTCCTAGAACTCCCAAGATAGTCAGAAGGTGCGAAGTCGCATAGTTATATTCCCGCTTGCATGGTGGTGATGAGTTTGGTCATCTCGCGCTCTGAGAGCAGATCGTTGTAATCCGCTCGTAGGGTTTCCTCAATACGTTTCCGTATCTTCTCCTCGAATCGTCCTACGTCCAGTTTTTGCTTAGCGTTTAACTCCTCAGGTAGTTTAGCATACAAGGTAGCCAGGTTTGGATTCTCTTCAGTGATCTTCTTGATCAACTGTGCGCATTTCGAGGAAGCCTCATTCGTTAGTTCCTTGACGTCCAATTCGGGCTTGGTGAGCACTTCATCCGCGTCCATTCGAGTCAATACAGACATCATTCGGCCAATACGCCCACCGATGCAAACAGTACCAGTACCAAGGTCTAATAAGCCTCCAGTATCGCTAGCTGCATCGAAGAGCTGATCCATGAGGATTCCGCGCATGTCTTCAGCGTTAGTTTCGTTATCGCGATGGTGAATTCGCTTCCAGATCAAGGTCAAGACCCAGATGTCCTTTACCGGGCGCCCCGTAAGGCTCACGCTAGTATCCCCGCGGCCAATCCCATCCAAGACGGTATTGATACGTTGCAGGCGTTCAGTATCGGTGATGTATTGTTTGGCATGGGCCCGAATCTCTCTGAAAGCCTGATCGGTCTCCATCCCGCGGATATCGCGAACCTTGTACCCCTGTGCAATTAACCGAGCTACGAATTCCTTATGCTCCTGGTCCTTGATGCGAAGCTCCAGCATTCGGCGATACTTGAGGGCGTGATTCTTTACAATAACTTGATCGTGAACATTCTGACCGTCGTTCGCGTGGGCGGTCATCTCGCGAAAGTGTTCTTCTACAGCAGTTCTGATCCTCTCGGTGGCGTCAAGTTCAGGCTCTCCGGCGTCCTGCCTAGCTTGTTGCTCCTCTTCTTCTACCTCGTCGTGTATCCGTTCACGAATATCGCCTACCCCGTTACCTCTCGGTGTTTCGATTTCCTCGTCGGTATCTAGGAGTATATCACCGTTGAGAACTACCACGTGTCGTCGTACGGCTTGTTCTTGCCGTTGTGCGGCGAATTGCTGCGCTCGAATGGGAGAGCCTACCCATACGATTAGGCATATAATACAGAATACCAAGAAGATTACGGCGGCTACGAGCAAATCATCACCGGAGAAGCTCGACCGAAGGCGCCACCCGTTGTCACTCTCGTAATAAACATCACGATTTGCCATTAAGTGAATGGAGCGCGGGACTTACGCAAGCGGGACTTACGCAAGCGGGATGCTCTTCTCGCTTCTAGTTGTTCAATTGAATTACTACCCGAGTAATAAATATTAATGTGATCTTTCCTCTTCTCGAACCAACGTGTAAAAAAGGATATTTTACTTGATGGACGGAATGACCGCTATGCGGGCATGAAGACCAAATCAAGTAAAATATTAGGCATTCCCCTCGAGCATCTTAACCATGAGGTCCGGCTGGCCTACCACACTGCGCAGTTTGAGCGCGATCCAAGAGACTAGCATTTGTTCCAGTGCTGTTACACGATTGTCGATCGCCAAGCATACCAGGGCCTCGGCATCACTGACCGTCATTCCCTCCATGAACTGATTCCAAGTACCGTGGAATTCGTGCTTGGGTGTTTCCCATACCGCCATTGGGTTTGGTTTTTTCCAGACCTCATGAGCCGAGCCGATCGTCTCATACATTGTGATCCACTCACTCACTTTGGTTCGGAACCGTCCTGACACTTTGGATTTGGGGTTCTGGAAGTATTGGGCGATCTTGGCATCTTCGGGCGACAAGGGTACTTCATGTTTCCTGGGTGCCTCTTCTACGGGGCGGGGAGCGGGAGTTGGAGCGACGGGCTTCTCAGCCGCGGCTGGCGTAACGGGTGGCGTGGCTGGGGCTGCTTTGGCCTTTGCCTTTCCCTTAGCTTTCGCTTTAACGATAGCTTTAGGTGGGGCTTCGGTAACTGCAGGTTCAGCGGCGGCCGGTGTTACATCCTCCACGGGTTTCTCCGCGGCTGCGGCCTTGGGCTTACGTGGTACTCTGGCAGCCATCTCGCTCTGCTTTGCGCGAGAGTGAACTTCTAAATAGATTACCGCTATTCAAATTTCGCACTCCGAAAGATGGATCTTTCGGAAAACACATGTGTGAACTCGTATATCCTCGCTGGGGTATTTTTCTACCCGGGTGTATACCTATCAAAAATGGGTGAACTACCTATCATCATCTTGCTCTTTATCATTATCATTTGGTGTGACTTGCTCGGCACTTTCCACGATTGGTCTGACTCTACCAAACAGATCTACCGAGACCTCTACCCCTTCATCGGTAAACCGAACCAACTAGACCCTGACTGCGAGGGTGGGGCGGTATGGTGGAAGCCGCCAGGTTTGGAACTAATGAGTTGTATTAGCCTGTTCGATGCGGCTGCAGATATGGAACCACTCCAGGCCGATGTTTGCTTGAAACTCTATGCTGGCTTCCAGCTATGTCCCAACAAGGAGGCCATCGAGCGGCAGATCTGCCAACTCTCGGCGATCCCAGGGGTGACTTACCACGCTGATCAGCGCGCCTTTCAAATCGCGGCTAACACAGCCCAAGAACTGTTCGGAACGGCGGTCAAGATGACTCGAGTCACAGAAGGCTTGGAACCGGTGACCAAACGTCCCAGCAAAATCCGTGATCGACTGCGAAACTACACTCGGGAGCACCTTGCTCCATGAGTATCTAGTTTTTACGTCGTCATGTGCCCCTGGCTGCTAAAATTCCCTGCCCGGAAAGGTATTCCCATGCATTCTCATCTAGAGGGAAATTGAATAAGAGTTTGGGAACTAGCTTCCTCGACATCGCTCGGCGGAAATGTTCCAGGACGAGGTGATCAGTCTCAGCACGCAGCGTCATGAGTTCCTCTTGGATGGGAAAACGTACGGCGTCTACATTGCATCGATGAATTTTACTAACAATCCTTGCTCGGATGACCTGGCCTACATTCGAATCACTCACGAGAATAAGACCTACGACAACATGGCTACTATCGATGCTGGGAATACACAGTACCCTCGCTTTGACTATCTACTCAATAACCACAAGGGGTATCAGCGTTGGCTGGCCGATGGTGGTAATGATCGTCACGGTAAGCACGTTCACGTTGAGGTAACCAAGATCTCGGTCGAGGAAAAAAGATTGGTCTTCGAAGTTGTCGACGAGGGGCGCCTGCACAGCTTCGTATTTCAGAGCGCGAGATGATAGTCCACGTCGAGCTTCTTTTTTAGAAAATGTAAACTCACACATGTGCGAGATGATAGGAAATCCTGATATGCTCATCCTGGGCATTTGGATCTAGGACCAAACGTATCAGATCCTCGTGGGTGATTTCTTCCTTGTATAGGTCCTCCTCAGATGCCAATACTGCATTCTCTTCATTATCCTCGATCCACTTGTTGAAAACTGCTTCTGTTTTTTCTGGATCCTTGCTTAGGTCCATCCCCGCCCCGGAGAAGCAGTCCCGCGGGTCTATAGTTGGGCCGGAGTAGCCTTTCATCGCTATTTTCATAGCTTTGTACCTGTACATCCCGACATCTTGGCCATAGACGGGATTCGACATTGCATGTTCTCCCATGTAACTCGCCTCTCGCTCCATGTGCCAACCTTCATCTTCCCCGCCGATAGACCGACCACTCAATTGATGAATAGCCACGTCATCATGGTCAGCATCGACACGTTCGTAACGTAATATCCCAGAACCAAAGGAGCAGTACTTAATGTCGTAGGTCTGAACAACAGTTCCTCGAGCAATGTTGAACAGCACGACTATCTCTCGGCAGCGCAGGATGGCTACCTCATCACGAAATCCACGCATTTGTATTACCTCGTAGGGTACTTCCCAGGAAATTCCTCGTACCGAACGCGCATGCCTGGTTGGGGTTTTTTCTTCACTGACTGATACATCCACGAAGGTTAGGTTATACACGGCAAGGACTGTGGAATTCTGTACTGAACCTGGCTGAAGCGTAAAGTATTGCCTCATACCGTAACTCGGGGTAAGGTAAGTGACCGAAGTATCTATCAGCTGGACGGGGATAATCCGCTCTTGTATCATCTTTTTATACTTTGTTTGCCAGTCATTTCCCAGCAAGTCGGAACGGTCCCGGATGGGTGTAAACAAGAGGATTCCATTCTTGGGTTCGAAGATTACGTTATCGTGCATGAAGGTGAAGAAACTCTTGTCCAGTGCCTTCAAAGTCAGGTCGTAGATTCCCCAAGGTATTCGAAGCTGACTCAGCTCTCGTGCCTTCTGGATGAATGCTTCGGGGTAGTTACACAGGGTTGGGAACGCCCAATCAAGGAATTTCTCGAGCTGTAAACGCGGGTCACGCATTCCACGGTAGGCTTTCTTGCATATCAGAGCCGCTTTGTTCTTATGTTCCCAGCTCAGGTAACCACCTACCACGCCCCAAATATCCGAGGGTAGCTCAAACGAGACGCTCGTCATTTGGACTTTGCATATACCCGATGGGCGTCTCTAATGGGGTCAATACTGCACTGCAAAAAACTTGAGAGGTCGTGAGAAGTCGAAAAAACTCGAAGCTGGAAAAAACTGATCCCAAACAACATAGATGTAGAATGTCGTACTCGAGGAGGGTCCCTCGAACCTTGTTGGTATCCCTGGAGCCCGATAAGTACTACTACCGCTCTAAACGTCACCTCGTGCGTATGATCAAATCAGCGTCAACAGAAAGTCGGGATCAGTCCATCGGCATTGCTTTGATGTCTTTGGCAGAGAATGGAAATACTTACGGCGTTTGGGAGCTCTTAGGTCGGTTCACCCCGCATCGTATTCACCTTGCGAACCTGATGAAGGTAACTACTTCATTGGGGGATTGTGAGTTAGTTAACACATTACTCTACCTCGGTAAGGTTATCGAACGTGATTATGTGATAAGAGCCGCACGTTTCAACCATGGGGATCTCCTCGAGCTTCTTCTGAATTACAATCCAGTGAATGCCCTTAACGTCGAAATCGTTGCCACATCCTCCATGTTTGGATTAGCCTACGTCACCTCGAGACAATTATCACGGCTCGGCCATGACGGCCTTACATTGCTCAGACACGCGATTGTTATCTGCTACGAATATGGGTTCGATAGGGAAATATTGGAATATTACTCCAACAAACTCGGTTACGTGTTGCATGACTGCACAATGATTGTACCTCCGTGGAGTGGGACGTATCATTCATCGGCACTGGAAACCCTGCAGTATATCATTGATAAGTATCCGGGTTTAGACTGGTCAGCTTATAACGCCGCCCGATTTACAGACTCTGGTTCGTTTACAGACGCACAGCTCAGAAATGACATGTACAATTTGCTCATCAAGATTGGATTCGAGCCGTAGCTCTACGACGTTTTTTTTTTTGTAACTCAAGAGAGCCGTTCCCCATCATACTTGAGATCCATAGGAAAAAACTTGAGAGGTCATAAGAAGTCGAAAAAACTTGAGAGGTCGAAAAAACTGATCCCAGACTACGTAGATGCAGAGAGATACGGAGGAAGCATAGTTCGTCGCAGGATGTCGTACTCGAGGAGGGTCCCTCGAACCTTGTTGATGTCCCTGAAGCCCGATAAGTACTACTACCGCTCTAAGCGTCATCTCGTACGCTCTATTAACGCAGTATCGGATGAGAATAAGAGTCACGCTATTGCCGTAGCAATGACCTCCCTGGCAGAGAATGGAAATACCTATGATGTTTGGGAGTTCTTAGGTCGGTTCACCCCGCATCATATTCATCAAGTGGCCCTAATGGACATCGCCATCACCTTGGGCAATTGCGATTTGGTGAGAATGCTAATTTACATTAGGACGGCTGTCGATCACACAAATTTAGTAAAGGCTACTCGACTTGAGCACTGGGATCTCCTTGAGTTCCTTTCACATGATGGGCAATGGCAACATCGCTCCAAAGTAATCGCAGCTTCCTCCGTGGCTGGAGCGAAGTTCATTAACTCTAGGCCGGCATTTCCGCCAATTGAGTTCAACAGCGCCAGCATATTCGGTCTAGTGATTGACATTTGCTACGAACATGGCTTCGATCGAGAAATATTGGAACATTACGCCAATCGCCCTGACTGTATCATCAGAGACTGTGGACCACTTCTACCCTTGATATCTGGAACGTATCACCCGACGGCACCCAAAACAATGCGTTACCTCATGAACAAGTACCCAGGGGTGGACTGGTCCGCTCATAGCGCCGCTCGGTTTGCAGATCACGGTTTGTTTACAGACGCGCAACTCAGAAAGGAAATGTACAATCTGTTCCTTGAGGCGGGCTTCAGGCCGTAGATATTCGATTCTTTTATGCAGGTATCCAACTTCACACATGTGATCCCTGAGAAATTGTGAGGTACTCTCCCCGGAATCAAAGCGAACGAAGCGGGTGTCTTATTTGGCCTCTCAGAGATCTATCTCTGAGAAGTCGAATATAGCACCCAATGTTAGACCCCCGCTTGGGCATCCTGCACTACCTGATCCACCACTCGATTTTCCAAGTGCGAGTAGTCGGTTCGGATAGTGTTCTCGATCTGTGATTTCACCTGTTTCTCAAACTCGCGTACTTCATCGGTACCCGCACTATCGGTGTAGCCTTGCCGAACCTCTTCTGGAGCCTCTCGTAACGCTGTTTGGAGGATCGTACTGGCCTTACTCAAGGCTTCATTACGCACCATATCAGTGGTTTGTACCGGCCTAGCGATAGTTCCATCGTGGTCTAACATAGTCAAGGCATTCAACATTCGGGCACAACGTCCAGTAACGCATACCAAATGTGGGCGCCCCTGTGCATCATTCTCGACCACGTCAGCCAAACTGTCCATGAAGGCGCGTTGCATATCGGAGCGACTATTGGCGTTGTCGGGGCTGATAATGCGTTTGTAAACGTCGATCATTACCTGCGTATCGGTGGATCGCAAAGCATCGATCGTATTCCCGAAAAGCATGTTGTCATAAGCTTGCCTAGCTCGGCGGTGACGATCCTCATTGTCAAAGCTGTACTCGTCAATTACATGTGAGATATGACCCAAGACCTGTTCCCCGTTTGGTAGTCCAGTTCCGTAATGCTCGTTGTGCTGCTGGATACGCCCATAGATGCCCTTGACGTGGTCTATCACGGCCGGATCGTGTACATTCTGCGGATCGTTATAGACTGGTCTGGCTCGGTAGAAATCCTCCTGGATGGCCGGTAACCGTTCCTCAGCAGTAACTCGTATAAAACCCGGAGCCCGAATGTTGGGGATATTGTCATTCCCGCCAAAGGCGATAGTATTAATGCGATCTCCGGGTAGGTCTACTGGTGGGGCCTCGATCCGGCGCTGTTCGGCGGCATTAGCAGCCAAGTCTCGACGTGCTTGGCGTACCACATCACGGGCATAATCAAAGTTAGGGGTTCGATGTAGACGATCAAACTCTAATGGGTCCATGCCACGTTCAATAGCCCGACCGCGCCACTCCTCGTAGAAGGTTTCTGCCCGATCGATGATCATCTCGGGTGGAATGAGTCCGTCGGCTTTATCCGGTGGAGTTTCATTTGTTACGGCGGCAATGAGATGCGGATTGGCAACTACTCGACTGACTGCATTACGGTAGTTACGTCCTATCTCTCGGTCGATCACTTCTACCTGGGCTGGATCTCTAGCTCCAAGGTTAGGTGCTACGTTATATCGTTGCAGGTTGGCAATAATGGCCGCATTGTTAGCCGCCTCGGGCATCTCGGAGACATCCATGGTCCCTTCTGCGAGTTTATTGGCATATTGTACCTCCTTAGCATTAGCTTCCTGGATTGCCTCTTTCGCGGTGTCGTCCAGAGCGTAGCCGACTGTGCGTTGATATTTTTGTACTTTGCTTTTCGGTTTGGGCTTGGTTTTCAAATTGAATCTCTCCCTGACAAACTTATAGTCGTGGGTAAGTAGGTGCAGGTACACCAGAATTAGGATCAGCAGCACTACAATCCCTACCAAGATCATGCAGCGCGGATTTCTACTCCCTAGACACGAATTGGCGGTAAACTACTTAGCCAGGAATAATCCCAACCTTCCGATACTTTTCACGCCCAACCTTCCGATACTTTTCACGCCCAACCTTCCGATACTTTTCACGCCCGATCCCAAGGTTCCTTGCTATCTGTTAGAGCTGCCGGACGAGATCTTGGCCTTGATCGTGGATTGGGTTATCTTTGGGCACCAGGGAGCGAAGAAGCCGAGCATCCAGCCCTGCAAATGGAGCGATATGTTCAGTCTGGTCCGGGTATGTAAGACTCTGTACGGGTTCGCAAATGATGAGCTGATATGGCGCCGCCTTAATGAAGCTTACGTATGTTTTAGCCCTTGCCCGCTACGAGTTGAAGCACCTTCGCGAATGAAGTTGATACAAAAATACAACGGGGGTAGGTGGGCCTCGGCTCGAGCATTTGTTCACGGTAGCGGAACGTGCTTCATAGCGGAAGGTTGCTATCTGAGCTGGCATCAGTACCACAACTTTCAAGGTCCCGAAATACAAGGTCTATTAGATCGCGGACTGGAGAATGAAGTAATAGACGCTTGTGAAACACCCACCATGGGCATTTCGCTCCTATTCGTGGACGGTACAATATTCCAGGTGGATCAATTCTCGGGAACCTGTCAAAAGAGTATCTTTCAGCTTCCTAACGAGGCGGGGCGACCCCTTCGCATCTGTGCGACCAATGCGGGTAACTTCGTTGTCACAGTAACGGGGCAGGTATATTTCTGGACCTTGATACAATTGAGTCCCATAGATGAAGCGTACGGACCCTCAAAGCTGATTCAAGTCAAGAATATATCGGGTAAGATCATTAACGTCCACGATGATGAGAACAACAAAAACTATCAGGGTGAGGATCGAGCGATGAACTGGTACGTATTGTTAGAAGGCAAGGACGTGGGTTACCGTATTCCCTATGCTGTGCTAACATTGTGGGCAATGGAGATTTCTCTCACAGAGGAAGAAATCCAACGCGCGGTGGGAATGGTGAACGGTACTCAAGCCCCGGCCCAGATACAAGCTCCCGCTGTGTGAACGGTACCTAGTGGTGAAAAAATAGAACCTTGTGTCTATCACTAGAGCGACTCGGCCATGAGCTTACTCGGCGGCCATTCTTTTTTGTCGTAAGTATCACATATCTGCGAAACGGGGAACTTATGACTCTTTTGGAAATTCCGATAAACTATCGAGAGCGGAAGCTCCGACTCCTGTGAGATCGTATACTGCAGAGGTTGCTTCAAAGGTACTCCGCCGATCAAGCACCGCTCTGGATAGATATCTGTTTCGTCGCCAACTTGTGACGGACTACTAGAAATACCCCAAGCGGCCCCGATGCGAGGCGGTATCTTTAATGGACCTCGGAATAAAGCACTGTTTACTCCTCGTGCCAGCATCTGATCATCTATCATACAAGCGCTACATACCTTGTGACCTTCATACTCTACCAGGAGGGCGTGATTGCTAATGATGTTGCAGAAGTTACATGCTTCGATGTTTCCAACGACGTTTTGCATGTCTCGTAGCAACATAGTTAACGGACGCATATCCTTGCATAATCCCTTCGATCTTGGTAGTACATGAATGTCGCACACATGTCGAAATACTGCATTGTCACCCAGCATCGTACGTGCATGGCGGAACAAAGCTCGTTTGACATCGTTGATACGTCCCGTATTACCGATGTGTATTTCGAAGAACTTGTCGTCCAAGAAGAAGGTAATTTCACACTGGGCACTAGCTTCCTCGTTTTTCGCGCCTAGTCTGTACATCAAACTATACAAGATATCCCGGGTAGGAATGCATTCTTCGGCCGATCGATGACTGGACGAGGGGTGCAGCTCCCGGCTGCCCCAGGATACTTCTACCATCTCTGGTGCTTTCATCGAGGCTCGAAGCTTCAAGACGGTCCATCCATATTGAGCCAGGAGGTCGGCGTCTACCTTGCGTTGAATTCGTTCGATCAGGGAAATCAGGTAACCGTGAGAAGTAGGATTAAACAAGTTCTCTGAAATGCTGATCGTTAGATAATGCCGGGTCATGCTTCCCATGCCGCAGCCAAAAGCGAAGTCGGACTTCTGATGATAAGTTATGTTCAGTAGCGCATTGATATTCTGCAAGAGCTGTACGCAAGTCTGTACGTGCTCTTGGACCGGTCTGTACCGTACCAGATCCTTGTTTAGGTAATCTACAAAGGCCTTCTCATTTGCCTGTTCGTTACTTATAAGTAGATTCTGTGGACTGGTAGGCCGAAAGACCTGAGCCCCCGCACGGAGAGCGCTCATCGTTTAACTGTATTGTTACAATAGTGGACTCAATTTTTTAAATGGTACTAATATTCCTAATCTGCGTGTTGCACGATTTCCACACATGTATTTCTGTGAAAATGTGGTTCTATCTATCAGGACGATTCAAGTGAGACAAAAAACGGAGTCTATATGAACGTCGGAAGGACCCCTGGGCCTGGAGACGAGTTCATATTAGCGACGTTATGCTTGTTCCATCGCCTGCAGTTCTGCCTCGGTAGGCCCGTCCACTGCCTCCGAATTCTTGTTCAGCTGAGCCGCGGTCACAGGAGTCCCATCGGAGAGTACCTTCATTCCCTTCCCATCCACGTATACCGGCTGATCGCCCAACATCTGTGGCTGTCCGTTGGGTCCATCGAGCGCCATCCCCTCGGGTGAAACGTAGATCTGGGCCTGCGCATCATCGAGTACCGGCTGCCCATCGGGGCCTATCAGCAACCCGTCACTGCCTACCGCCAAGGGTGCCGCTTCTACCGGTGGTCCGGAATCCATCACGATAGTAGGTGCATCGCTACCCAAAAGCTTCTTAAGTACCAAGCCGCCCACGATGATCAAGGCGATGAACACCACGAAGATCATGATCCAACCCCAGATCGAGTCCGTAATGGCTGCAAAGATCTGCGAGATGGGATTGGTATCAGTAGAGGCCGAGGAACTCTGACTTGCATCGTTAGTAATTCCTTGCGCTACGCTGTTACTGTTCAGCACATCCTGCAGCGCTTTTTGTACACTGGTGATGGTCTGCGTGTTATTGCGACCGATACTGATACCACCAGCGCCTACCATGTTAATCTGTGCTGCTTCCAGATTCGCCATGGCCTGTTGTACGGTCTGCGTGGTGATCTTGGAAGATAGGTAGTTCTGCAGATTCTGCTTGTTCGCGGAACCTGAATACCCGGGTAGTAAGGATACAGTCTTAGCATCGGCTTGCTGTTGGATCTTGCTAGCCATGGCGGCGATCATATCGTTGTTGATCTGGATATTTTGTGTACATTGCTGGTCCATCGTGACTGACTGCACATTCTTACCGAAGATATCGACACCCATCAAGGTATTGTCTTGTACGGCCTTGACATTGCTGCTGCACTGGTTCATCTGCGTAGTAATGACATCGATCACACTCTCGTTGATGATAGTGAGGGAACTCTTGGACTTGGAGGCGCCCATTTTATGCTGGGGCTCGAGAACTATATTATGAGCGTTAATAAAACATCACGATTAAAAACAGAACTCGCTTAGGCAGCGTTCGTATGTGAGATCACCCTCCTCGAGATGTCCCAAAAAATAGTGCCGAGTAGGGCAGTTCCCGATACCCTTACCGCGGTAGCTCTAGATGCTATCACAAGGGGATGGTATTCCGGGTGGGCTTCTCAGAGGGCAGTGGAGGCGTTGGGGGCTTCTCAGAGGGCATCGGAGGCTTGAATGAACAAATCTGCTCGATGAGGAATTGATTGATCTTCGTGCAAAGATGTAGAGCGAATGCAGTTGAGCGTATATCCACTCCTAATACACCCATCTTCCCCTCCTTGGTGATGTATCGGATCGACTCCTTTTCACAGGATAGAGATTTGATCTCGCGTGGTAGGTTGAACTTGACGTCTTTTTCAGCCTCGCCGAGCTTTAGGGTCACTTCGAAGTTCTGTTCAGTGGGGCTGATTCGCATCGCCGGATAAGCGATGACGTTTGCATCTCCAACGGCGATTCCAATGATCTGGTAGTACCTCCAGCAAGCAGCTTCAAAGGTATCATGATACATCTCAATGACCGCGGTAATCTTGTCGCCGGCGTCTCGGAGTACGATTTTGATCTTCTTATCACTAGTGGCAGTGATGGTGGCTTTGGCACCTTCCTCGGTCCACTTTTCAGCACCGGAGGTGATTTGGATGGTACTGGCGATGATCGTCTCGATCTTCCAACCGCGATTGAGGCTGTAGAGCAACTTCATGCGATCAAAGTCAGCTTGACCAGGCAGATTAGCACTCTCGAGCTTCAGGAAAGCTACAGTGCTGGGATGGTGGATCCTGTAAACTTGAGTAGTTCCGTACTCCTTGAGTAAGTTGGCTCGCGCGGTCTTCTTGTCTTCTTCGGAAATGAAGCGGGAGAGATGATAGATGCAGAATCCAAAGCTAACCAGAGCACCGATGATGGCGACGGACATGCTCCAGGCGCTTTGAGCCTCGACGGCTAGGACGATGCTGATAGTCAGCTGAACGATTAGGATTCCAGGGATGCTCATCGCGAAGGGTAGAGTATCTTACTGCCTAATATTCAACTTTTCCCCTGCAAATATAATACAAAAGCGCTCGCTCTTGGGATCCAAGGGTCTAAAAAACTAATAAGGATAATACAAAAGCACTCGCTCTAGGGAAGGGTGTTTTACCATGACTGTTCGCGAGTTTATAATACAAAAGCGCCAGCTAAATATATCTCCACGTTCACAGTAAGGGGAAGTATTTTCTGCAGTGTAGTTGCCTCCACTTGTATTTTCTGCAGTGTAGTTGCTTCCACTTGTATTTACCTTTGGAGTTCACGTAACTGTAGAGTTAGCTTCTTGCGCGATGGAAAAACTGGCGGCCTGGACGGCACCACTCGCTCCGTACAAATTCCAAGTTGGTATTGCGTTGATCCTCATTCTGGTACTCATCTACTGGTTCTACTTCCGAGAGCCGTTCGACGCTAAGCCTCGCAAGGCTGGTAAGAAGTGCAAGAAGTGTAAAAAGAAGATATGTAAGTGTAAAAAGGCTAGCACCTCGACTAAGAAAGCCGAAAGTGAGGACGAAGATGACGATGAAGAAGAATCGGACTCCAATGCACAGAACTTGTATAACATTGCCCACGAGAACCTAGCGAACGATATGGGGCAGGATGAGTTTTTACAGTTGGCTGGGAGCATGGGCACGCCGATCATTTACATCCACTTGAAACAGCTGTACACGATGGCCAAGGACGAAGGGAAGGATCCACTCAAGTCGGTCACGGTGGAGGACTACGAGCGCGTCCTGAAGGAATCATAATACCTCCCTAATATGGAAACTCGCATATACGCGAACTCACGTACTCCTTACTTTCACAAAGATCGATCTTTGTGAGGGTTTCGTCGCCCGGCTCGCCCATCCATATTGACTCGGTCCTCGCGTACGTGGTGTTAAGGGGTGCGTTTACCTATCTCGTGAGGCTCGTTTTTTATGTGCATGTCTCTTTCGTGGTTTACCTTTTGGAATTCGTGGTTTATCTGTCTCTTTCGTGATTTACCTTTCGGGACTTACTACCGCGTAGTCTTGGTGTTATTTTTTTATCGCGTTGAATCTACATGCCAGTATATGTCTCCCCGAGTTTACGGGTTTGCAAAGTAGGATGTGGTTGTTGTTGATTATCCTCCTTATTGTGGTAGCCATGGCTGCCGGTTGGTTTAGCACTAGTGCTTCCATCAGTATTAATAGCCACAGTGGCCGCGGCGAAGAGCCTGTAGACCCGGTAATGGAAATGACGGACACCGAAGCGCAGTCACTTGACGCATAGATTCTCTCAGTGTAGTATATAAGCCTAGATCCGCGCGAGCCGTACCTTAGCTCTTTTTTATGGTCTAGCACCCATTAGAAAAATGAACCGAGACTAGGCAGTATCGTGACGTTACCCCTTCTTACACTCTATCCTCTCAAAACAAAGAAGATGGAAAACCCCAAGGTGAAGAACCGCCTGGCCCCGTATCTCAAGACGATCTTGGCTAAGGTGCGACCTGGTTGGCTTCGTATTCTTAACAGTCCGACCCTTAAGCCGCGCTTGCATGATGCTATTCGTGGCCTTGACAAGTATCTGCGAGATCGTGGCGTTACTGATGCTATCCTCGAGAAGTACGGCTTGGATTACTTCATTCTACCCGCCCATACCAACATCTTCGCCGCCTTCCAGTACTTTGACCCGCAGAACCTGGTAGCTATCCTCATGGGACAAGATCCTTACCCAGGGATGGGTTCCTCGGCCCCTAATGGTATCGACGCTTGTGGAATGTGCTTCAGCGTAGCAGAGGGGCGAGCCGTTCCCAGTAGCTTACGAAATGTCTACCAGGCACTGATGAAGAGTAAAGATGCCGAGGGTAAACCGTTACTCAAGAGCCTCCCAGAGTCCGGTAACCTGGTCAATTGGGCCCGACGTGGTATGTTGATGCTTAACTATTACCTTACCCGTAGCACCAAGTTCACCGTAACGGGTAGTACCGTATCGATTAATGGGACCGGTAATGCCGATAATAACCTGTTGCATACCTTCTGGGGACCCTTCACCGAGACCCTGCTTACTTACCTAACGACGGAGTTTCTGCCCAAACAGCTCAACCACAAGGCACATTACGTGGCCGTTCTACTCTGGGGTGCCCAAGCCAAGTCATTGGAGCGTTGTATCCAGGGTAGTATGCCACCGATCCAGGTAGAGATAATGACCCACGGCCATCCCAGCGGCTTATCAACCGTAAATGCCAATCATAATGACCCGAAGGCGTTCGTTAATTGCCCACACTTTACCGAGCTGCTTAAACATGTACCTGAATTCGTTTGGGACCCACAGGTAATCCCTACTGCTAAACCGAGCCGCATGTCACAGTTCTATCTCCCACTTAAGGAGGGGCTTGAGATAAACGTGGAGGAGCTACTCGAACGAGGCCTGGCTTACAACGATGGAACGCTGGAACCCAACAACATAAAGATCAAGGCGCTACTCGAGGCTAAGACTAAGGCTGCGACGGCCGCTGCGACTCTGGAAAAAGAGCTCGATACGCCGATGGTATCTATTCTGGCGACAAAAACGGCTAAAGCGAAAGCCTCGGCTGCTAAGAGTACCGATATCTGGATCGCGCTGGCTTCGGACGGTGGTTGTGAGGGTAACGGAGCCAAGATAGCTTCTAAATCCAAGGCTTCATACGGTGTCGCAGTTCCCGAGATCTTCATGGGGCATCCGAATGCGGCCTTCGATTGGCTTAACCCAGTCTCGGAAGGCGGGGAACGAGCGACCAAGCATACTACGGTAGCTGGTCCAGTCCCGCGATTTACTCTTACGCTTAATCACAACTTTGAGTTTACGGAGACTTCGGTCGCTATTCAACCTAGTAATGGCCGCGGAGAGCTGTTCGGTGCTATTCACGCACTGCTAATTGCCTGTAAGTGCCTAAGGAAGATGGCTAACAATGGTTACCCGGCCGAGGTCTTGGCCAAGGTACGCATCATACTTATTTGCGATGCCACATACGTCTTGCACTTCCTTAACGAACGAATGTGGAGGTATCGTCTCAAGGCAGCGGCAAAGAAGAACGGGAACTGGCTCGACACCGTGGTGGCTAATCGAGATTTGGTAGAGATTCTCGGGAACCTAATGATGGAGCTGGTCAAACTACGCGGCGGTAATCCAGTGAACATCCAAGAATGTTGGGATAGTATGATGCAGCCGGGGGCTCACGATTACTTTGCGCACCCGGTGGACATGGACATTGAATGGAAGGGATTGACGGTAATTCATCAGCGTTCACATCAAATGGTACCGGACAATAATACCCAAATAGCGAAGGAGCGTTGGGTGATGAACAAGATGGCTGACGAGGCCGCCGGGGCAATGCTATAGTCGTCTTGTTCACCGTTCTCGAGAATCCCCAATTCCTCGAGAGTATGAAACTCACATATATGTGAACAGACATTGTTTTTTCATGCTAGATCGTTCAATTTAGAACTGATAAGTTGAATCTTACGATATGTATTAAGAACCTTCTAACTATGGAGGCTTCCGAGTCTGAAAAGAGCGTGGAGAAGCGTAGAAAGAAAGCAGAGCGTACCGCCAAATACTACGCGGAAAACCGAGAGAAGATCCTACAGCGGGGTGCCGAATACCGTGAGAAAAATCGAGAAGAGCTAGCGAGGTACTTTACTGAATACTATGCAAAGAATCGCGATAAGAAAGCTCAGTATGACGTCGAATATCGGAAAAATAACCGCGAGCAGAAGGCAGCAGCCAATGCGAGGCTCTATGCAGAGAACCGAGAACGGATTTTGCATAGTAGTGCTGAACGTCGTGCTATAAACCGAGAGAAAAAGGCGCAATACGATGCCGATCGTCGGGCGGAGATCCGCGAAGCAGAATCACAACGCAATGCCAAGTATCGCACGGAGAACCGAGAGCGATTGTTGCAACGCGGCAGGGAATACTATGCAAACAATCGGGAGAAGATTGCACAACGTAGAGCGGAGCATCGCAAGAGAAAACGAGAAGAAGTAGCCCGTGAAGCATGAACATTAGTATCTCTTTTTTTAGAGATACTAGGTAAGAAGTTGAATACCCAAGTTCGAATAGATCAGGATGGAACCCGAACGGCGAGACAAAAGAGTCCAATATTCTGCTGAGTACCGCACCAAGAATCGTGAGAAGATATCACAACGTCAGGCCGTATACCGTGCTAAGAATCGCGAGAAGGTGGCACAAAGTCAGGCTGAACGCCGTGCAAAGAACCGCGAGAAGATAGCAGTAGCCAATGCTGAGTATAAGGCAAAGAACCGCGAAAAGATAGCAGTAGCCAATGCTGAGTATAAGGCAAAGAACCGCGATAAGATAGCACAATACCGTACTAAGTATTATGCTAACAATCGCGAAAGGATAATTCAACACCAGGCCGAGCACCGTAAGAGGAAACTTGAGGCACAGTCGGATTAGACACTTGTATCTCTTTTTTAGAGAACTAGATGAGAAGTTGAATACCCAAGTTCGAGATCAGGATGGAACCCGAACCGCGAGACAAAAGAGCCCGCCATGATGCTGAGTACCGCGCCAAGAATCGCGAGAAGATAGCGAAACGCCAGGCCGAGCACCGTAAGAGAAATCACGAGCAGATAGCACTATACAAGGCCGAATGGTATGCTAAACATCGCGAGGAGGAAGCGCGGCGCAAGGCCGAATACTACGTAAAACACCGAGAGAGGATATTACAACGCAAGGCTGAGCGACGTGCAACGAAACGTAAAGCACAGTCGGATTAGACACTGGTATCTCTTTTTTAGAGAATTAGGTAAGAAGTTGAATACTCGGGTATTAGCACTAATGGAACGTCCCGCCGCGAGATGGGCTACCCACGGGTATTGGCTTTGGCTGTGGTTACAGAGCCGCGAGACTAGTTGGATCATTCCCTATCTGCATGAAAATGGCCTCGATGAGAATTGTGTGGGTAAGTTTGAGGTTAGTGCCTTAGCGTCAGGTGGCGAACCGAAGGCACATCTACTACTATTGCAGACCTTGGTACAGTTACAAGAATCGGTCCCAGGTGTACAGGAGGAGCAACTCATTCCTTTCCCCACACAGGCCTTACTCGAAATGGTCTCGGAGGCCAAGGAGCAGATCGCCAAGGGTATCAAAACCGAAGAAGCGGTGCCCAAAACGCTTCCCGTTCGTGCAGGGCGTCGATATACCCGAATCATAGATTCATTACCGAAGCAGACGATAAATCCGGCAGCCAAGAGACAGGTACGTCTACAGGGACGCGCCCTATCTTGCTACGTTCCGCAAAAGTAAAGCGCGAGAGAAGTAAGGAGGCTCAAGGGAAGTAAGAGATGCATTTTTTCACCTGTGGCACGTGTGTGAATTTCGAACTCACGTGTATGTAAATAGGTAGAGAGAATCCGAGTCTATTACCACGGCGGAATGGGTGACGAAGCAGCTTTAGCTGCGAGGAGAACATGAAGCTACGTGGTAATTAGGGAGAAACGAAATTTGAATGCCTCGACGGTATAGAATTGTCATCTTGAGTTAGCAACGTCTTGCAAACCAAATGGCTGCCCAAGAAGCTATCGGCCGAATGATCGAGAACTTTATTAATGGTGCCACTCCCCGACGCGCGGCTGCCAGAGTAGCTCCCCGTCGCCGTATCACCGCGAAAGCTACTGCTAAAGCAGTCCCTTCCCGAGTTCCCCGTCCCGACCTTACCAAGTTTAAGGCTTGGATTGAGGTACCCCGTGAGTATCGTCTAGATCCGCTTACTGAGTATGTAAACGTAACGAACGTCAATGCTAGTATGAATCGCGTTACTGCACCCAAGGGCTTCACTATTACGCTCTTACCGCATCAAGAGCTCACGGTAGCCGCGATGATTGACTTGGAACGTAAGCGTACCTTGTCTTTCTGGAAGCTCGACAATGCCGGGCAATTCACGCAGGGACGTATGGAAACCTCGGCTGGAGTACTCCGCGAGGAACTCGGATCCGGTAAGACCTATGAGATCCTCTCCCTAATTATGCTGAACCCTGATGTTCGCAAGGTCAAGGAGATTGGCGGCCTGCCTATTTCTGAATCCTGGCGTACTCAAGAGAATGGACTCCGACACCGTGAGCGTTTCTCCTATACGCATGGACGTACCGAAACGCGTCTCATGTATAACAAGTACTACGGTAGCACCTTGATCTTTGTGGCCAAGAGTGTGATCAACCAGTGGTACGAAGCCATCACGGAGCATACAAACCTCCGTACTTTCGTCATTGCGGATGTCCACGCGATGAACGAGTTCTACCAGATGGCTTTCCCCTCCCCGAACTCGAAGAAGAGTGGGCAGACGATCCGCGACTATGATATCATCCTCGTAAAGAACGGTGACATTACCGGCAAGTTTGATAAGCCCGAACTGGCCACTACGATCCTCAAGGACATGAAGAAGAAACCCATCATTACGGTGTTCAGTGAACTGTTCCGCGATGCCATGTGGAAACGCGTGGTAATGGATGACTTCGATACGCTGGGTGTACCCGGCAATGCGAAGATTATTCCTAGCTTGTTCACCTGGTTCGTTAGCGCGACCAAGAAGAACGTCACGGTAGAGCCTAAGAAGCGAGATACCTGGTATGACCTAGAAGATATTCTGGACAATTACCGCCCTACCTATTTGGACGTTCGCTACAATGCCGAGCTCTTTACTTTCGGTAGTATTGCCAATAGCCCGGAGGATTCTCGCCGCAGTGCTGGCGCCAGTGTCATCAACTTCCATGTGTTCAAGTTCATTAATCCGAACGAGCAAGTGGTAGGAGCCCTCAATGCGATGGCTACCGAAGATGCAGTTAACTTTGCCGAGATGCTTAACGCTGATGCGGTCAATACGGCCGCTAAGAAGGCAAACATCAAGAGCAATAACCCCGTAGACGTCTTCCGAAAGGTCCTGGACGATAAGTGGGACTCTTACATTCACAGCGGGAAGGTCATTGCCTACGCTGATGAAGTAAACATGCACATCATTACACTACCGCTCCCTAACGAGGATAATGCCTCGGATAAGATCAGCGGTAATGGACTAGAAGAAGTGCGCAAGAATGTGGAGGCTCCCGGGCCTAAAGCGGCCTTTGTGAAGCTAGTGAAGCTACAAGAGGAGGCCACTACCCGTAAGGTACAGGATGTGAAAGCATCTGCCTCTAAGGCTCGCGAGACTGCTAGTAAGGCTATCGACCGTGTGAAGAACAATCTTCGCGAGGGTACTTGCCCCATTACCTGTGTTCCGCTTAGTGAGTCAGCCGGCGTAGTCATTATGAACTGCTGTGGTATGACCATGAGTGTAGAGGCCGCCCAGATGGGTATGAGCCTCAAGAAGAACAATCGTGGCGAGATTAAGGGCGTTTGTGCCAACTGCCGCGCGGTAGTTACACAAAAGAACATTGTCCTTATTGACCGTAACATGGGTCTCGACAGCCTCATCGAGCACGAGGTTACCGATGCACCCGTCGCCAAGGCGAAGGTCGAGACGAAGGTCGAGACTGATGCCAAAACTAATACCGCTGATACCAAGGAGGAGCTCAAGCCCGCCGAGATGGTACCGAAGGCCAATGCGGACGCAGCTATCATTGCCAAACGTCAACGTACCGGCGCTTCGGCTCCCGAGGACATGGATACCAAGGACAAGTACAACTGTCTGGCGGCTATTCTCTCCAAGTCATTGACTGAGGTTAAGGAAGACTACAGCCAACAGATCGTTACGGGTATTGACATCCAACTGCAAGGGTTGATGCAAGGCGAGTTCGACAAGGGCGAGGCACCCACTGAAGAGAAGAAGGCCTTGATCTTTGCTAACTTCCCCGAGACATTGGAGATCATTCGTGACAAGTTGGACGCCTGTGGTATTAGCTTCAGTATGTTGCATGGCACCCATGAGCAGATTCGCTCGATGGTGAAGATGTACAACTTGCCCAATGAGCATCCGAATAGCATCAAGGTACTCCTGATTAACGGAGCCAAATACGCCGCCGGGCTCAACTTGCAGGCTACTACCGACCTGATCTACATGCACGTAGTGGCTGATGGAGCCCTAGAGTCGCAGATCGCTGGCCGCGCCGCGCGTATCGGGCGTAAGTACAACCTGAACATTCACTACATTGGATACGAGAACGAGATCCGTATCTTGCGTGATAAGCAGATCCGTAGAGCGGCAACCAAAGAGGCACTGCGTGAACAGAAACGCCTAGAGCGTGAACAAGAGATACCAGCAGCACCTGTCGCGAATGAAGAGGCCGACGATGAGTAACTTCGCATATATGCGACTTCACACATGTGTGACTTCACATATTGATTTTTTATGTAACGTTACTGGTGTTAAACCTTCATAAACGAGAATGGACAAGCATGCACGATATTATGCGAAACACCACGAAGAGATATTGGATAGGCGAGCCGAGTACTATGCGCGTAACCGCGAAAAGATTGCTGAAAAGAGCCACAAGTACCGAGAAGCAAATCGTGAAAGGTTACTCGAACAAAAAGCAGCTCAACGAGAGGCTACAAAAGTGGAGAAAGGGATGTATAATAGCAGATACTACGTCAAGAACCGTGAGCGGGTACTTGCTCAACAACGAGAGTCATATGCTCGGCATAGCGAGCAGCGAAACAAGAAGAAGGCTGAGTATCGCGCGCTACATAAGGAAGCTATTTCCAAACAGAAGGCCGAGTACTACCTTCAGAACCGAGAGAAGATCTTAGAACGGATGCGACGCAAAAAAGAGACCGAGAAAGAACGAGCATAGGAATTTGTGTTCGAGAAGGAGGAGTTGATTTTTTATGGTTCGTATACATCGCCCTTGACATGTCTGAGAAGCACCGTGAGGAGATACTGCTGCGCAAGGCCGAGTACCAGGTAAAGAATCGCGAAAAGAAGTCTCATCGTGATGCCGAGCGCTATGCCAATAATCGTGAGAAGGAAATCGCACGTAGAGCCCGATACCGCGCAAAAAACAGGGAGAAGATAGCCGAAGCAGCTGCTATACGATGCGTGGAACGCCGCGAGGAGATAAAAGCCACTGCCGCCGCTTACAGAGAAAGGAATCGCGAGAAGCTTCGTGAACGTACTGCTGCATATCTGACATTGAATAGAGAGAAGGTACTGAAAAACAAAGCAGAGAGCAGTGCCAGATACTACAAGAAACATCGAGAGGAGATCCTGGAGAAACTGCGGGCCAAGCGGAAACGCCTGCAGGAGCAAGCATTCCTATAGGATCGAGTCTACAACCCAGAGAAATGTCAATTCGAGGAGACAAAGAATCGAGTCTATTTCTCTCGAAGGTCGAGTCTATTAGTGTGGCGGAGCGACTTTAGGCGCGAAGCTACACACTAATTAGCGAGAAAGAGGAGTTGATTTTTTACTACTTCTATACTCGAATGTTGTACTCCACGGCCGAGGGATCTAGGTTTTGGTGCTATGTTGAGCGGTCCACGAAGGGTACTTGGATTCGCCGGGCACGCCGAAATCATGAATACAACCTCAAGCAGTACAGTCTACCACCGGAGCTATGGCTCATGATCCTGGACTATGTTTGGAGTTGGAACCTCCCGAAGATGCGTTGGGCTTGGATTTCCAGTGTCTGCAAGCGTTGGAATCTACTGGGAGCCAAATGGAAGGCAGCTCATAAGTATTCCGGTCTGATTGGCTGTTCGTGGCGTGCATACTATATTCCCGAGGAGCAGATGTTGAGTAAAGTACGCAGCTTCCCGATACTTTACGACGATGAATTCCGACAAACTTGGGAGTACTTATACCAGGTGTTACTCACTTACCGACCCAAGATACTCCGTGACGGTGCTCCGTTCCCGTACGAATACCCTTCCCCAATCTCCCTTGGTAGTAGTTACGACGCTTGGTGGAAGGAATGGGGCATTGGAAAGCAACTCGATCGAGAATTCGTGTGGCGTATCTGGTCCAAGCTCCGAAATCCTAAGTTCTATATGAGCCAGCCCGTCTATTCGATTTCCGAGGATCGGTGTTGTACACCTCGGCACGTATTTCATACCAATAAAGAGTAATGTATGTGAAGTGAGAAGTTGATTCTTTTTTAATGTATATCAGTACGAATCTTCCTGTTTTAAGAGCATCTGTGGGAAGATGGCCAGTATGACTCTTCGACAAGCCGGGCTTCTCTGCATAATTCCACCATACAATCCATACCAGGTTTGGTGCTCTACTAGTGGTCCTTATGCCCGAAAGCTACGTGAAAAGCAATGCGAAGTGCCGAGCGAGGCTGAAGAGCATGGTAACAGTGTGCTCAGACGCGTCTGGACTCGGGAACGTATTTGTGACTTCGAAACGCACCAATTGACCCGACGGATGCGCTATGAGATGTTGAAGCTCGTCCGGACCTATCATTCATACATAATGAGCCTACCCAGTGGATCTTGGAAGCTACTTGACTATACGATAGCGATCAGATACTCGCGTTCAAACGAGCGTGACGTATTCGGTAAGGTAGATATATTCCGCTTGCGCGATCCTCACACCAAGGAGACGGTGACGATCGAAGGAATTAGTGGTGAACAGATCTACGAGATCCTGTCCATCATGATTCAGGAGCACGAATCCGCTTGAAGCGGCAATTTTCTGCAGATCGAACTGCCAAGTAAAAAATCATGAAGAATAATGCTTTCAATAGCGACGGGCACCGGGTCGACGGTTGCTGCGGCTGCTCTGGACCCTTTCGCTCATGCTCTGGACCTCCGCATGCGTTAGAGGAGTGTCATCTTCTGTCATGTGGCGCTCATCATACATGAATTGTCTGGCATCGTCATCGGCAGTGGAGTTAATGTAAGCTACGGAGGCCTTGTGATCTAGCTCCCCGACTCGCTGCTCTAGTTTTTTGTTATTGTTGCTGACCTTCTTGACCTGGGAGACGTTCTCCTCGAGGCGATCGGCGTTCTTTTTCTGCCCTTCGCGGACCCTCTTAAGCTCCTCTTGTACTTCTCGATAGTTAACCACGAGGGCCTCGAGGGAACGAGTAAGAGTATCGATGCGCTGTGATTGATCTGCCACGCGATGTCGAAGTTCGGCGATTTCTTGGGAAGGAGCGATAGGGGCGGCCGCCGCGGGTGGGAATTGCAGTGGGATGTACGGAGATGGGACCGGGGCTGGGATAGTCTGGGTGCTGGAAGAGCCGAGCGTGCGAATGTTAGGACCTCGCCGAGCGTGGGACATCCTGTTACTCTAATGTAGTTTGCTATTATCTAGAACAAAGTGAATTCATGGGGTGGTAAAGTTACGGGTCTTGGTTCTCAGCCTAAAAAATCAGCAAAATAGGGTGGTAAAAAAAGGCGCACATGCCTCGCTACTCGACACGCCTACCTTCCCTTCTGCGGGATTTCCTGACGGGGCCGATCAAGCTTTGGAGATCGGCTCTCAAGCTCGACACGGAGGACTTTCGGAGCTTCGGAATGGTTAGACGACTGCTCGATGGGCTCCTGATAGAGGATCGTCAGGAAATCAGGCATCAGATCCTCAAAAACTTAACAGGAGATGGTCGTACGGTGGTAGTTTGGAGATTGATTACGCACTACTTGATAAACGATCAAAGGACAAGGAAAATAGCAAATCGAGCAGCCAGGATCGGCAACCTCGAGCTGCTCATGCGTATGAGTTGGGCTGGCAAGGTTATTTGGCCCGACGTGGCCTACCATGCGGCACGATATAACCACATGAACGTTGTGTTTCATTTCACGCCCTCATATAGTAGCGGGTCTCACGTATTTATTAGCGATGAGACTAGACTAGCTACAGTATCTTTGCATATGCTCCAAGTCCATCTGGCTAAGCCACGCGTTGCTATTCCGCACGGAGTTTTACGAAATAGCGCCGTATCACATTGCCTTAGGTATGGATTCGACAAGGAATTGCTAGATCATTTCCATCCGTTCGAATTCAATTCATACTTACATCCACCGGAGGCCATATTCGGTAACTTCAACACACCCAAACTGCACAACTCAGCCCTAGAAACGATCCGTTATCTCTTAGGAAAGTATCCTAACGTGAACTGGGGTGCCTTGCAAGCTTACCGGACTATCGATCTTATCAGGGATCCGGCCATTCGTCAGCAAACCAAGGATCTCCTGGCCGCACATGGACTACTACAGTAACTCTCGCAGGTGAGAAAGTGATTTCTCTTTTTTATATAACATGAGTCGCCGGTACACTCGACGGATACCCACCTTCCTGGGGTTGGATTTGAGAGTGCGATGTGACTGGCCAACCTCTCTACGACAGTTGCAACGCTTTATTCGAGCGCGTTCAACAAAGGGATCTGGCGCCCGGGATCTATTGGGCAGTATCACAAGTCCACTTATCGATGACCTGGATGCCGAACTCCTCACAAAAGTATACAAGTATTACTACTCCAGTATGTGGGATGTCGATATCATTAAAATCCTCTACTTTGCTTGTGACGCTGGTGATCTACATCTGTTGGAACTGCTCATTAAAACACGGCATTATCATATGCTATGGCCTAGTTACAGTATGGATTTGGTACGAGGGGATATCAATCAACTCCTTTCATTCTACGGGTTTTCTATTTAGCTCTTCGATATCTGAGATGGTTTTTTACCTTGAAGGCTCACATGTGAGAAGTTGATTCACAAGACCTAATACATCGGCCGCCATGAGCTACCGTAGGCGAATGCCTTCCACCATCTTCGCAGAGTTGAAATTCTGGCCATCCGAATACGTCTTCTTCTTCAAGAAAGCGGTAAAAAGGGTACTGAAGCTGCATCCCGATGTCCGCGGCAAATTTGTTTCCTCCATAGTTGGACACCTCTGTGACGATGTTAACTACCGGGACCTCTTGCGCCTGATGCGAATGGTGACTCTAAGTCACGGCGATAAAGAAGCGATAAGAGGCCTCGCCTTCACATTCGGAATCCAGGAACTAGCTAACAAATGTGATCGATATTTTCGTGACCTTGTCCTAGCGGCGAAACACATGCACTTGGAGCTCCTGGATGCGGTACTCTCCCGGAACGACGGGTTGATAAGCCCCTACTTTGTGTTCCGAGTGATCGTGTCCCCGGAGGTATTGGCCTTCTGTCTACGCTACGAGTCTTTCAGGAGTATCGACAAAAAATACATGGCGATAGGCCTCCTACGATCCTGCTACCAATATGGCTTCAACCAAGAGATCTTGGATTACGCGCTGGAGATGATTCTCAGGTTAGACATTACCCCATATTGTCTCTTAGGTGACTGGGAACCGTTCGAAACTGCGGCCAGTAGTAATTTGGTGTATTGTAGAGACACGCCCGAGATCTTGCAGTACCTGATCCTGAAATGCCCGGCTGATTATCTATCCGGGTATCCTGTATCTCACATACGATTCCACGGACACACAAACCAAGGTATTAGGGATGCCATACGTCTCCTTCACCAGCGCGCGTGACCTCCTACTTCACGTATACGTGAGGTCGGCCACTTGGCCTATGAAGGAGACTCCCCTTTGCGTACCAAGTTTGAAAGTCGAATAGGGCACCCTTTTATGTTGTAGCTTAACCGTTTACCTCTATAACTCATGAACGCTTTACGAGCACCCTTTTATGCTGTAGCTTAGCCGTTTACTCCCGGTACCCCATGAACATTCTTTTATGTTTTAGCTCAACCGCTCCCCCCCCGATGCCGTAGCTGACTCCCAGAGAATGAAAAGGTGTCTTACTCGATGGCGAAGCGGCTTCAGACGCGCAGCCAAATCGAGTATAGCACCGAGAAAAAAGAGATTGTTTTTGTGATTTTGTTGGTTTTGTATTGTTTGTACCGCGGATAATTAGTCCTAGGGGCTTTTTGACTTTTCCGTTTTTTATGCTGATCTCACGTGGAATCTGTGCGCAGATTCACGTGAACTCTACTTCTTCGGGGTACCCTTGGGTGAGGGAGCGGCAGGAGCCTTGCCATTGGGTTGGGGAGTCTTGGAAGGCGTCTTCACGGGCGTGCCCTTCACGGGAGTCTTGGCTGCCGCTGGCTTGGGAGAGGCCTCCAACTCGTCATCGAGAGCTCCATCTTCGAACTCCTCACCACCCTGCTCTTCGTCTTCGTCCTCCTCCTCGTCATCGGCAGCAGCCGCGGCGGGAGCCTCACGAACCTTGGGCTGGGCGAGATCCTCGACCTCGAGCTTAGCCTTGCGCTGGTTCACGGTGGTCTGGATTTGGCGCTCGCAGGCCGCGACCTTATCGTCGATGTAGCGGAATACCTCGGCCTGCTCACTGGTGAGCGTATACTGGGCATGAGGAGTGCTCTTGCCGTGGAGCAGACGGCCACTGATAGCCGCACGGACCATCTCGGGAGTCACGGTCTTGCTCTTGCTGACCTTCAGCATCAGGTCGAGCTGTACGGCCACCGCATAGATAAAGTCAAGGCAGATGTTGTTGAGGAAGTGCTTAAGACCCGCGCTAACGCGAATGCCGCCCTCATCAGCGTCACCGCCGTCCACAATGGACTCGACGACTACATCGCAAATGTCGCCCACGGGGCCAACAAAGCTCTCGATGTTCTCGGACTCGGCCTCCTCGAAGTCGATGTTCTTCCAGGCGTAGGAATAGCTCTGCACCATTCCCTCGGAACGCTTGATCTTCTTGGGGTTACCGTCCTCGTCCTTGCGCTCAGTCTTGGTAGCATAGCCCTGCTCCGCCTCATGATCCTCGAAGGTCTTGGGCTTGAAGACGAACTTGTGCTCCTTGAGCGCCTCCTTGAGCGCCTCCTTCTGATCGGGACCCGCATACTGGCTCTTCAGATCATCGATGCTACGCTTGTGCTTGATGAGAGCACGACGGCGGGCCTCTTTTACCTTGGCCTCATAGACATTGCGACGGATCTCGCGAGCCTCAAGGTTCTTGGTGTGGGGTAGCTCAGCCCAGAGGGCGTAAGTGGCCAGCTCCTGATACTTGTTACCGATGAGCAGGTGCTCATTCTTGATCATGTGCTTACCACGCTGAATACCAGCACGGCAGGCGTGATCGGCAATGTCCTCGACAATCTTCTGCAAAGCTGCAGAAAGAGCTACCGTGGAGCTAGTGCTCATACGTACCTTGGTCTTGCGGATCGCATACAGTTCGAGGACACGCTGAACACGCTTATCCTCGGTCTTCAGCTCGTCAATACGGGTCTGAATAGACTTGGGATCATTGAGCTTGACGCCGGTAATGCGAGCCTTGAAGCCCTTGGGGACGAACTCCCTAACGCGCTTAACGTTAACGGGAGGCTGATCCTCGAGACGCCTCTTCAGCTCCTCGATGGTCTTCTTGTCCTTGGCCTCACGCTGTTCGCGAGACTTCTTTTCCTTCTCCTTGTCCTTCTTCTCCTTGGCCTCAACGGGACGAGTGAGAATCTTGTGGATCTTCTGGAGGATGATGATAAGCTCTGCCGAATTGTGGAGAGTCTTGTAGTCGTCGCTGCGGTAGCTCATCCACTCCTTGAACTTGGAGAGATAAGCCTCGCGGGCTGCCTCGTGCTCCTTGCGAAGCTTGGCATCCTTAGTGCCGCGAGGGAGGGATTCGGGAGCCACTGGCTTCTCGGGGCCACCCTTCTGGCGAATCTCGAGCAACACCTTGAGGGCGTCCTCGGATTGGGTCTCCTGCTTGTAGTTGAGAGCACCTTCGTCAAGGATCTGGCGAACACGCCCGTTAGGGATGCTCAGGTCCAGCTCACGGCTGAGAAAGTGACGCTCCTGCTTCTGTGCGACGGCGGCCATGTTTGGTACTGCGTGCGAGGGGGAGATAATGAATCTACTCGTGCAATGACTCTAGATACCAATTCAATTTTCTGGGATAACGTACTAAAGGTCTTTTTGGCAGATAGGCTATCAAGGCGTGGCAGAGGCTCTCGATAGGCTTTGTGATGTACGAGGCCCTGGCGAGGTACAGGAGGGTCAGGGGCCTCCAGAACGGTCTCTAAAGGGCAATACGGGCCTTGGCGGCAGGTTCGAGTCAAAAAATAAACACCCGAATTGCAGAGAATAGGTATTCTTAATCGGCATCAACCTCTTCAGCGGTCTCGGCCTGAGCGGAGCTCTCGGTGCCAGTGGTGTCCATGTTGGCGAATTCGCTGATCTCCTTATCATCGGCCGTTCGGATGGGATCTCCGTGTACTCGATCTCGCTTCTTCTCAGCTCTCTCCGTTGCTTTGGGAGCGGCAGGCTTCTTCTTGGCAGCGGGTGCCTTGGCGGCAGGAGGCTTGGGCTTGGCCGCGACGGGCTCCTCAGCCGGAGTGGCAGGGCCTTCGGTGCTCTCATCTACCGCTTCAGAAGGTTCTTCGGGTGGTGTCTCGACTTCGGGACGTTCCGGTGGAGCCCCTTGTTGCCTGGCTTGCCCCGCTCCACGCACTGGGAGTACTACTTGCGCCGGTTGACGCGAGAACTGGTACCAAATAAGCATAATAACTAGGATGATCAAGACTCCGATACTGACGATAACCAAGTTACGGTTTCGCTCCAACCAAGTGGGCGGGATGTTAGGCTTGGCTGAATCCTCTTTCGGGGGACCCGGTCGGCCTCGAGGACCTTGCTTCTGCATACGTGATGGCTGGTTCGGATAAGCGATCCCCTGCTCGGCCGCTTCGTACTCATCTAGTTCGGCTTCCGGTTCCTCATGATGGGGTGGGTGGGGTACCCTGGGAGGAGCCACATTCCGCTGCAGGTTCGGGGCCAAGCCACTCATCGGTTACGAGTTGCTATTTATATACGGCCCGGTCTAATAGTAAAACCCATTGATAGGTTTCAAGGTTCGGAAAGATGACGGAAATGCTCGGAAAGATGGATCTTTCTGAAATCCGAACTCACGTGGCGTCCATCGTCAAGGAACTCTTCACTACTCTGAAAATCTTGCGGATACATTTGGCTGGACTTGAGCAGACTGGTTACACGGGTACCGATCCACAAGATGCCGAGGCAATCGCCAGTGCCTTAACTCAAATTGAGAACAACAAGTTGCTCGAGTTGGTCCCGACCCAGAATTCCATCTCGGAAGTCACTGACCTGATGGGCGAGGTACACCTGACTGAGCAAAACCTAGCCCTAGTGGAGGACCTGATGCGTAAACACGCGCCGGACCCGCAAAGTCTGTACACCAGCAATCTAACACGTAGTTCCACCATGTCGAGCAGTACCTTGACCGAAATCTTGCGCACCCAAAGGGCCATGGAAGTGTCAGTGGAACGTTCCCGAGCCTCTCTAACCGATCCGGACCTATACGAAGCGGCCGTTGCCCTGATGAATCTCGACGACGTGGAGGCGATCCTGGGCCTCTCGGTCTCCGAGTCCAAAAAGAAAACTGCCAAGGCGAGCAATCTCAGCTTCTACGCCATGGTCCTGCAGCGAACGATCGACAAGAACCTTCACGTCCCGGGTGCCCATGAGAAAGTAGCCAAGATTATGATTCACGTGGAGCGAATGAAGAGTCAGGCCCTGGGTCCACCGCGTGATCGGGTTGAACATCCATTCAGCAAAGTAGCGCTGTTCCAACAGATGGTACAGACCTTTCACCTACTGCCAAGCGAGCCCAACCTACCGCTGCACCAACTACTGCCACAACTGTGTCCCGAACTAGGAAAGGTGAAGCCCCTCTCGGTCGACTCACCCAGTGACCTGCATAAGGAGTTAACCAAACTGAGCGGTTCCCTCACTACCCAAACCGGCTTCATTGTTTGGCGCAAGTTGAGTTCATTGCAGCACCACTTTCGCATCCTGGTGGACAAGGAGTACCTGAAAGAGACGGTAGGGGAGATCTCGGGCGGGGAGGGCATCAGTGCCAAGTATGTTTCGGCCACCGATACCCTAACTGATACCGTAGTAGATAAAAAGATCGAAAAGGCGGGGGACTTTTTACTAACGGTAGAGGGTGAGAAGTTCTGGATCATTTTGGAGACGCTCGACGGGGCTAACTTTCATTGCTTGCGACCTTGGCGTGGCCCCTCCCCACTGATCCCTAAACATTGGTTCTCTAGTCTAGTAACAAAGCCCGGCGTGGCCAAGAGTATCAATGCGGAGGTAGTGCCCAGCCCTCGCGTGGAGAATTACAACGCGATTCTACAAGAGGAAATTCTCAAACACTTACGGAAACCGCTAGTGAGCTTGCAACAGATGACCCGAGATGAATCGATCCGCGAAGATCTGTACTGGCGAAACCTGCGCGCTGCCATTACGAAGCGATCCATGGTAGATTTTAAGAACCTGGGTCTCGGAGGCGCAAAGGCTGAGAAGTTCTTAGAGCGACTACACAAGGTCCGGGAGGAGTATTTCGGCCGCTTGGTGCAGCACATCGTGGAACGTATTGAGGACTTCGATGAGGTTAAATTGAATGCCGATGCGATGCTTTTGGCCCGTCGAGAACTGAACCTAAGTGGGGCTCAACAACTCGATAAGCTGCGAGCGGGGGTCGCAAGGGCCGCGGAAGCCATCTACCAGGACATGCGCAAGGTACCCAAGAATGCTTCCCGTAGTTTGGATTTACTCTGGCCGGAAGTCTTGGAAGAAACCTTGGCTCGATTCATCAACAAACGTAGCGGAGTGTACATCACCCTGGATAACAAGAGTGAGGTACTCCGATTCTCGCTAATATAGACGCATTTTTCGTTCGCCTTTTTTCATCCCGGGCAGGCTGAGGGTCTCCTCTCATTAGCTTTGGTTTTATTGACCCTAGGCGGGGTGCCCATCCCATTAATTTCTTGTGGCTACTTTTATCTGGGTGCTGTCCTGACCAACCCTGCACGACGATGCGACCTTTGGACCTCTCCCGTTTTATTGACCCTGGGCGGGGTGCCCATCCCATTAATTTCTGTTGGCTACTTTTATCTCCCGGTACCCCAGCTCTGAGGTCTCGAAACACGCTCCAGGTTGGGCATTCACATGCGCTCGAACCCCAAAATACACCCCATCGAGGCCCGACTTTGACCCTCCGCACCGCATCGGAACCCCAAAATGCACCCTCCGCGAGGCCCCCATAGCCCAAACTGGACCGAGTTATTTATTTTTCGGGAGGTTCGGGCCCGTCCGGAGGACACGCTTGCCCAGCCACCGGGGGTAGGCTCAGTCACTTGAGGAATCAACTGGACTGAAACGGTTGATGTTTCACTTGTTCTTGGACCCTACCGATAGAATGATTGGTTCAATGCAGTTTAGGAGGACAAGGTAAACGAAGTGAATGAAGTTCTATGAGGGGTTCATACGGCACGAATCTACATGTGAACAAACATTCTCTGCAGATTTGTTAGGTGACCCGGCGAAGGTCTGTTGCTCATCAAGATAGATTCACTCGGAAGAAACAAAGAGGAAAACAAGGAGGTCGGGGAAGAAACAAAAGCAAGATAGATTCACTCGGAAGAAACAGAGAAGAAAACAAGGAGGACAGGGAAGAGCAAGGAAGAAACAAAAGCAACCTAATATCGAACGAAAGCAAGACAGACGAAGAGCAAGAAAATGAAAGCGCACCAAACGCGAGGCCTATTTATAGGCCAAGTGACGCCGAAGGTGGCACGCGTGCCGGTAAAGAGGCCTCGTATTTCTATTAAACAGGACGAGAACCTTTATGTTATCCCGAACGGAAATTAATGCAGAGACGTGCTGCCAAGTCCGCCGGTTCACTCGAGGCTACGATCCCCACCTCTTATAGCGAGGGTGATATCGACCTAGACCTCGATGCGCCAATGCTCTCGGACCCACCGCCGAAAGCTCCCGCGAAGAAGAAACTAACCAAGAAAGCAGCAGCCCCAGTCCCGGCAATTCGCAGTGTTGATGAGATCATGCAATCTTTGGATGTCACCATTGATGCGATCGATACCGATACGAAGAAGCCCTCCGCTCCTCGCAAGAAGTTTACCTCGCATGCGGCGGCCCTGGCGGGAGGTGAAATCCCGAAGGCTAAGCGACCGGGTCGCCCGAAGAAGGTAATCCTCAAACACCAAGTACCTCGGCTGGGTATTGTCCTGGAGCCAAGCAATCTACGCGAAGCCAATGGCACCGACGAAGCTTTCATCTTCGAAGTTATCTACGAGAACCCGCTGATGTTTAAGCGTATCTTTGGCGCCTGTAAGACTATCGATGCGAATTCCGTAAGGCTTCGTTTCGGGGCCAAGGAGCTGTTTGTGTACGCCTGTAACGAGAATAATACCCGTGTATACACTCGCGTGTTGGGTGAACGTATCAACTCCTACTACTGCGGTAATGCCGGGCTGGAGATCGGGCTTAAGTTAGATCCGGTCATTGGCGTCTTGAGCACCATGAGTAACGAGAACAGCAAGATTCAGATCAGCACCAAGCGCCGCTTGCAACACGAGAAGGTAAAGATCATTGGCAGTAACGATCAGGCTAAGCAGCGCACCGAGTACGAGGTAACGGTACAGAGTATTCCCGAGTACAACTGGGACGTCGAGGCCGAGTTAGCGCAAGAGAAAGACTACCCGATTACCTTTGAGATCGCTTTCAAGGAATTCAAGAAGCTGGTGAGTGATGCCAAGACTTGCGGGGCGGAGGTTATTCACCTCGAGAAGGAGAATGAAGGCTATCTGCGCTTCAGCTACGTCCTGTCGGAGAACAATGGGCGCGGCGATGTATATTTGTATGACAACAAGCACATTAAGCTACGCAGCACCATGGAGGCGGGTGACATCTTTAGCAGCAGTGTATTTTTAGAGCACATTAAGGGCCTCAGCTCGAGTCTGATTAGCGACACGATCGAGATTTCCGCCGATCCAGACCGTAACATGATTCTTACGGCTTACCTGGATCACGATTTGACAGACGAGAACAAGATCATCCCGGATACGGAGAAGGCGATCGTAAAGTTCGTGGTAGACATCGTGCGTGCATAACCTATCTTCGCTATACTTGATCTAGCTACATGTCTTCCTCGCAGCTGAAGCTGCTTCGTCACCCATTCCGCGATCAAGTAAGACTTGATTTTTTGTATCCTGAGGTATCGCTGAAAACATTCGCGAGGCAAATAAGGCTCGAACTCACACACGTGTGAATAAGAAGAGATTGAATTTATAGATCCGTGTAAGTCCACGTAGGTGAGACATCGAGTCTTACTTGTGGGCGGAGCGGCCCCGACGCGAAGACCAAACAAGTATAGCGACGATAGATAGATGTACTCCAGGAGAATCCCCAGTAACTTGCTCGTGACTCTGAAGCCAGACCGGTACTACTTTCGATCTCGAAAGAGACTGCTACGTGACTTTTCGTCTCAAGTTCCTGCCGGACAAAATAGCGGTGCTATGAACGCTATAGAGGCACTTGTATACGACGGTGCTACTGATGCCGCTTGTATGGTTATCATTCGGTGCGAGATCGATATGAAAAGCCTAATACAGGTGGCCGTCATTGCTGCGTCGGTAGGTGACTGTAAGCTAATAAGAATGTTGGTGTGGGTTAATCCTGCTACTGGTGAGGCTCCAGTCTATGCTGGTCTCTTTGAACATTGGGATGTATTTGACTTCCTAATGAACCGCGGTCACTATTGGGACCTTGGTATCGTCGCCTCTATTTCACCTGCTGTTTATGCCCGTGTAGGCCGTACAAGGCCAGTGGGAATACCGGAAAATCTCTGCAAAGGGGCAATCTGCAACTGCTATACGTTTGGGTTCAATCAAGAGTCATTGGATTTCTTCTGCAAAGGTACAACGGACCCAGTGAGAGATGTTGACTTGGTGCTGCCTACGATGCCAGCCGAATGTCACAAATCCGCACCCGAGACACTACGTTACTTGTTGGGTAAGTATCCCAACGTTATCTGGACTGGGTACGATATCAGAATAACCTTGGCCTTTACCAGGTTCCCTAGTCCAGAGGTCGAAAAAGAATTCAGGGCGGTGCTCATCACGGCCGGACATCCCTAATCTCGTTTTGTACACTGGGACTCGTAAGTTGATTTTTTAGGTAAGGTTAGTTGACGATGCCAGGTTATTCGAAACGGGTGCCGAGGGCATTGCTCGTGGCTCTGAAGCCAGACCGGTACTACTTCCGGTCTAAGAAGGCGCTCCTCCGTCAGGCGAAAACTCTACCCAATGTTATTGACGATCGTTGGTTGGCTAGGGCTACGGAATCACTCCTGTACAGCGCGGACACTGACATTGCTTGGCTCATCTTGGCGTATCGTGAAGCGCCTACCTTCATTGTAAACAGTTTGGGTGAGCTAGCTGCCTCGATAGGCAATTATGATCTGATGCGAATGATATTGTGGCGTGGAAGCTGTCCGGGCGATTGTTTGATAAATTCTACCGCTTTTGAGCATTGGAAAGTCCTCGAATTATTGTTGCCATACCAAGCGAAAAACAACGACCTTATCCGAAAAGTAGCGGCAATCTCACCTGCCGCTTACAGGTTCTTGACTCATCTGGGATATATTCTGGGCTCACCGCAGAATCTCCACTCGGAAGCGGTCGCTAATCGATATAGATACGGCTTTGACCAGGAGATATTGGACTTTTACTGCAAGGAAGGTACTGCATATCCGATCCGAGACACTCTATCAATTCTAGGCCCATACATATGTGCCAAGTATCACAAGTCAGCCCTAGAAACGCTACGATACTTACTGGGCAAGTTTCCCAACGTGATCTGGACAAAAACAGACATGCAACAAACGCTGTTTGGAGCCGAATTTACTAGCCCCGAGATCGAGAGGGAGTTCAGGGCCATGCTAGCCGCGGCCGGGCATCCGAATACTCCTCCCATGAATATTTCCTAAAGATAGATCATCGCTCTCTGAAATATATATGCGAGGGAATACGTGAACTTGCAAGTTGATTTTTTACTCGTAACTACTCTCTGAATTACCTAACCATGCCGGGGTATTCCAAGCGATTGCCTCGAGGCTTGCTCGTCTCCTTGAAGCCCGATCGATGTTACTACGTCTCCAAGAAGCTATTACTGCGAGATTTAAAGCCTCCAATTACCATGAGCCAAGATGAGGTCCTGTTGGGTTTCCTTGAAGCGCTTATCTACGAAGGTGAGTCAGATAAGACGTGGGTTCTCATCGGCCAGTGCGAGGTGAAGGATGCGTTTGCCTCTACGGCTAAAATCGCAGCAGAAGCAGGAAATCTTAGACTGATGCGAATGTTGGCTTGGACCGGACGTAATCTCTGCCTTGCGTATCTCTCTGCTGGTCTAAATGAACACTGGGACGTGTTTGATTTCTTGATAAGACGCTTATCCGGCCGAGACCTCTTCCTAGCGATCTCGATCTCACCTGCCACCCACGAACATATGCGTTCACGCGTTACTGTTTTGGATCCAGATCCTAGCAACACCTATAGGGAGGCTATCGTGAACCGCTACAGGTATGGCTTTGACAAAGAGATTCTGGACTACTTCTGCAAAGGGACAACAGAGCCAATCTTGGATAATAATTCAGTGCTACCTATGATACCAGTGACGTGCCATGAATCCGCGCCAGAAACGCTACGATATCTTCTGGGTAAGTATCCTAACGTTATCTGGACTCGAAAGTATATCGAAATGTCACTGGTGTTCTGCGAATTCACAGATCCGCGAGTTGGAAGAGAGTTCAAGGACATCCTCATCGCCGCCGGTCATCCGAATGGAGCCGGGTGATTATTCGGATGAGTCTGGCTGTGATAAACCTGAATGGAGCTGGGTGAAGCGTTATTCGAATGAGTCTGGCTGTGACAAACTGATTATTTTATACCTTAGTACATCTCTCGATGCCCAGTAAACTAATCACCCCGCGCGTCCACGAGCTCGCTTGTGACGTAGAGGCTCTCTTGAACCTCACTGAAGTCTACGAGAATCGCGAGGAGGGAGAAACATTCGTAATGGGTAACGTGGATGTGCGGAGCCTTACACCGCTAGACCATTGTGCAGTACGAGAGGGGTTCCTTCGCTCCATGTGGCAGGCGTTGAGCCTTACTAACGAGGCCGAAGAACTCTCGCACTGGAGTTTCAGCATCGCGGTCAATACTCTGACGCATGAATACTACGTCTGTATGATTCGTTACAATGACCCCGATGAGATGGAGAACACCATCACGGCTCCTGCCTAAGCATTCTTTTGTGCATTTTCAGAGGTGAGATATTGAGAGGGAGTGAGGTATTTTGAGGTATTTTGAGGTATTGAGGTTGCCATTCCGCTCGCGTCCTCACGGAGCCCGCTGAGGGTTCGCGACTCGATCTGGCTAGCTTTTGGGTTTTTGAAAGCGATAGGATCAGAAGATCGAAGAGACCAGAGGTGAAGATCAACTCTATGAAAGGGTTGATCGTCGCATCCCGTATTCGATCCTAAGTTTCTTGTTTCTTTCCCGGTTTGTAAAGCCAAGCGATTCATATAACGAATTACCGGCGGTATGGCAACCCCGCAAGCACCCGGGATACAAAAAAGGTGTCTTATTCTTAGGCCAAGCGGCCAGTGGCCGCGCGTGCCGGCGAATATAGCACCAATGCTAGTACTTATTCAAGATCGAGGCCACTGCTTCTAGGTTTAGCTCCCCGTTATACAGTTTAGGAACACCCGGGAAGACACTCTCGAGTCTTGCTAGGAGGGCCTCGATGTTCTTTTGTAGATTTTGCGCTTCCTCACTGGGTAGCTCAGCCGTACGTACTCGTGCTAGTTCCTGGGCTAAGGTGAGTCGTACGTAAGCCTCCACTAGTCGCATTCGCTGCTCTTGAACCGTCGCATCGGAAATAACTAGCCGAAGATGCCGATTAATCTCGGCCATGGAAGTGAGCATCGTCACGTAGTATTGTTCAACTGGACCCAAGATCTTGTAAGCCAAGTCGAGTCGCTCTATGTACTGCCCTAGTACTTGGCGCAGTTCGGACAAGCGATTAGGGTCGGTAAAGACTGTTTCCTCCACCAGGATTGGTTTAGCTAGCAAGGTATCCGCAACCTTGTAGTCATTAGGTAGGTCTGGCGTGTAGATCTTCATGATCCCGTCTTGGGTTAGTCGATACTGACAGATTCGACCGGAATGTTTCTGTAGTTCCTCCACCACCGCGCTCATTCCTTGCACTATTGTGGCTAGCTTGGCCCCGTGTACCTCGTCCATTTCCGTAAAGATACCCTCGGCCAAGGTTCGTGCAGCTTCGGCTTGCCGGCGCTGATAGGCCACGGCCGCCGCTACCGCTCTAACTACCGAATGAGTGATCGCTGGGCTTACATCAACGTCGATCCCCGAGGTCTTAAGCAGACTCATCAAGCCGACACTTTGATCGTGAACGTAATGGTCCAGACTTACTCGTTGCATCAACCACTTGAGGTAGTCCCCGGCTGACATGGCCAGTAGTTCTCTGATTGAGCGTCCATTAGCTCTACCTACATCATTGTTCGCTTCTCCGATCAAGTCGCTCAAGTTGGAGGACAGGACGCGGGTATAGTAATCCTTGATGGCCTCCGGGGTGGCTCCGGCTAGCTTCTCCAGGTCCCCGATAACGAGTTGATAGACGGTATAGATACGGCTGTAGTAGGCCTGGAAATCCCCGCCTACCATGTACACGGGGGCTGAGTCGGCCGCTCCGATAGCGATAGCTACGCCATCCGAACCCTCTGGGAATCTAGCTTGGACCGCCTCGAGAACCTCCTCGTACCTGCCTCGCTTGGTCTTTTCGGGCTTGGTCTTTTCGGGCTTAGCTTCCTTTTCCCCTCGGAGACGGCCCATGATCGTATCCAGGCGTCGAAGCTGCTCCGAGAGATTACTATCCTTGCTGAAGGCTTGGATGGCGGTCTTCGATACGTCCATTTGCTCCAGTACCTTGTCCTTGGGTGGGGATTTCTCATGGCTGTAACCAACGAGCAGGGCATAGGCGGTGTAGAAAGTAGTGTATTGCTTGACCAGCTCGGTCACGCTACCCTCGCGGGAGGAAGCGGCTTCGTTAAGCAGTTGGTTCAACTTACTGGAGAGTTCGGTAAGCAGCCCCACACCCTCGATCACAACGGTCTGCATAACAGAAGGGAATACTTCGCAGATATACAGAAGGGAATACTTCGAAGAGCTTATACGGAAGGGAATACTTCGAAGAGCTTATACAGAAGAGTGAAAGATCTCCGCGAAACAAACTGAAAAACTCTAACCCAGTAGCACAATGAAACGAACTATAGCTTGGAGCCATGGCACTGTCTATCAGGAAGTTCTCTCGAGTACATGCCTTAGCAGTGAGTTCGGCTTCTACGTTCGGGCATATAAGCAGCTACGATTAGCGGCACAGGGAAAGGCAGTGTTCCGTCTGCGAAGATTTCGCGAAACCCCTGAATGTGATGACGCAAGTTGGTATCATGTTTCAGTGGCTGAGAATATGCATGTTTCGATTCAGATAGCCAGGTCGGTGATCAAGAACGGTATTTCCGATCTCCATGCATATCTAGAGAGCCGCAATCGCATTATGAATGACGCCGCTCGCCCAGTTGTAACGTATGATGGGACAATGCCAGTCGCATTACCCGCTAATCTTGCGAATCCGCCCGTCCCATAAGACTATCTTTATCTTTTTTACACATCTCTCCGGAAAAAATGAGATCACACATGTGTGAATTTCCAGAGATCCATCTCTGGAAGATTTATAATGGATCGAGGTAGCACTCAACCAGCTGAGCAAAGGCCTCCCTGACACTCACCGCCTCGCGAATCCAATGCTGGGCTGCCACTCCCATGAGGATTACCGCTTTACTCACTACGAATTCCTCGGCATGTTCAGCTTGGAGTAAACGTCGATCGTCAGCCCCGTACTTCTGCAAGGTATATACATTCTTCTCACTGTTGTCCGGAGTGCAGCCATACCATAGCACGGCTACGTACCCATCGGCCTCATTACCTAGCGGATCAATATGCGCGCAATACAACATGGGGTACGGGAGTAGCAAGGGGGAGCCGCGGGTATACTTGACCAAGTTTCGGTTAAGTAGACTGTGTTGAATTTGACAGAACTGACGCAAGGAAGGAGTGGACAATACAGAAGCCCGAGCTGAGGGGTGTTCTATGTAGTGTTGGAAGAACAAGTTCAAGAGTTGGGGGAGTGGTTCCACGCCGGCCGAGAGGATAATTTCATCAGCATCAACATCATTTATGTCGTCACGTAACTCCTCGATACAGGGTACGGTGAGCTTGGAATAGGCATCTGCTTGCTTTCGTAAGCTAATTTGCAGCATCTGGATCCGGTAATGGTACTGGTCATAGATTTTGGGATCGTAGTACAGGTATTCGGCGAAGCAACGTCGCACTTCCAGCTGGTGTTTGATTCGAGGGTCCCGTTCGAGGGCTTGGCGTTGCGCCTCGGGTAAGTAGTCCCACACTTCTAGCCAGTACATCCTAGGCGGGTAATATACCTCGAGAAAGGGGATCGTCTCTACTAGTATCTCATCATTCAAATTTATAAACTCGCCATACTCCGGGTATAAGTCTCCCGCTCCTTTTTCATTTAGCTTGTAAGTACAGCTGTGAAGATAACCTTGGTTCACAAGCGGGCGTCTTATTCATAGGGCAAATCGGCTCGTCGAGAATCACAGATTCGAAGAGGAGCTGTGCGTCCCGGAGAATATAGCGCCCAATATGCCACTGGATCCCAGTCTGATAACGGAAAGGCAGCGTCAAGCACCCGCCTGGCACATCAACGAAGGTACCGTCGAGCAACTCTTTCAACGCCGAGAACTACCCGGAGAACGAGAGCTTTTTCTCCTACTGTGGGCCCTCTGGCCTATCTCTATAACGATTCTATTGTTCTATACCACGTTACTTCGAGTTATGTTTGCTGGTTCCTCTCTTACGACCCTTCCTTTTCAGTGTTTTGGATTCGAAGGTCGCTATCGATATGGAGTTAGAATAACACAAAAACTATATCGTCGGGGTGATTATATTACCGCATATATCGGCTGGCTCTATTCAGCGAGGCGTCGTTGGTACCGAGAGCTATGGCCAATCTCGAAAGTACGGTCACTACGGGCCTTGCAACCCTGGGCTCAGCGAACACTACAGAAACTGCTGCAGATCAAGTTGTAAAGGTAGGTGGAGCGGACCTCTTCGGAAATAAGCCGTCCGAATGTGCCCTTGGGAATGGTGTTTGCGTGAAGAGCGATCCTAAGGCAGTCAAGTTAATCAAGGAGTACGTGGCGCAGGTGGACATCCCCGGTAACGCCACGAAATCGGGTAACGTCACGAAATCGGGTAACGCCACGAAATCGGGTAACGTCACGAAATCGGATACCCAGCAGCTTATTGACACTCTCAAGACCCTACTCGGGGTGAAGGCGGAGGCCGATATTTGGAAGCATCCCGAGTTTGTGGAATTCGTTGGACCGCAGCAAGCCAACTTTTACTTGGAGAACTACTACACGCCGGAAGGACCTAGTAACAATACAAACCTGGTCAGCAGCATTAACATCAATGCTCTGATGAGTCAATGGAATCGGCTTTGCGAGAAGAAGTTCGGTCGTAAGTTCTACGGGCTACCCTACCAGATGGCTGACTTTGCCAGTAAGGGTACGCAGCTCGCCAAGCTCAACATTCCCGACCTGATAAAAAAGAAGTATGACAGTTTTGCTGTGGTGATGAACACCGACAATAGTACCGGGAATGGGGAGCATTGGTACTGCCTCTACGGGGATCTCAAGCACAAGGGCACTCGCGAGGACCCAATCGTAGTAGAATATTTCAACAGTTCGGGTAACAAGTTGGGCGTGCACGGCGGTTCTCGGAAGTATGAGCGAATGGGAGTCTGGCTGGAAGAGCTGAAGCATCGCCTCTTGCGGGACCATAACACTCACATGCGCATTCATACCAGTGCGCCACGGCAACTGCAGTTCAGTAATACTGAGTGCGGTATCTGGAGCTTGTGTTACATCCACGCGCGACTCTCGGGACACCCAACGGACTATTTTGATCGGAAGGGCATCAGTGATGGGGACATGTACGAGTATCGGAAGCATCTCTTTCGGCCGGAATAAACTTCTCCCTAATAGACTTGGTGTCACGATGAAGTGTTTTTTGCTTTGGGTACACAAAAAAACGAGTCTATTAGCACAGCGGAGCGGCTTTAGACGCGCAGCTAGTGCTAATTAGCTCGTAAGTTACCTTAGTTTAACTCCGCTGCTTAAGACGCTGTAGGCGAACGAATCTGGCTCAGGGATCCCAACTTCCTTTGCCAAACCCTCTAGTAGAACTAAGAGAGACTCTTTCCGCATGGGGCGACTTGTTCCGAGATACATTTTCTCGTCGTAGCTAGTTATGGCCAGTTTCCTTTCCTGCAGTTCACTACCCGAATCTCCGCGTAGAACAACGTATAAAACCACTCCCAAAACGTTACGCTGGAGCGAAATTTCCTTCAATACGATAATAAGTTCATGTACCACGGCATATTTTCCTACCATGAGGCTGTGCAAGTTAATACCGGAGCTACCGCGATGTACTTCCAATCGAGGTGTTGGTAATAGTGGTTGAACTCCGGTTATCTCTCCATGAATGCGGTTCAGGTATTCGCTCAGCTCGGTGACTTCGCAGCGAAATTTATGCGCGGTATGATCTCGCGTGACGATCTCAATACGAGCGGACGGGGTGGCAAAGTTCTCGGAAGCTATAGCGGCGAAGCCGAAATGCATTAGTTCCTTGACTGGGAAGGACGCTTCACAGCAATGGTGGATGACTGCCAGCATCGAGATGATGTACTCTGGAACTTCACGAAGCGGTACTGAAATGGGTCTACATAACCCAGGTAGGTGGATTGACCATCCCTGTTCGGTAAGATGGAACGCTTCCTCGGGTGATATGTTGCCGCACATGGATATGAGAGTTACAAAAAATCAACCTCTAGCATGTGTTTATGAAGACTTCACCAGTGAGGAGACGTAGTTGCCATACATTTCGGGTCTAGTAACGCTAAGGGGGATCTTGGATACTTGGAGCGATTTGATCTCCCCGGTTGCTACAACGCGGAACTCGTAATCCTTGAGCCGAGCCTTGGCAGCTAATTCTTCATCGTAAACGATCGGTGGGTCCAGCAGGACGGTCTTGAGGCCCGCTTCTACCTCATATTTGCCTACATGGAAGCCAGACAAGTGTAGATCTACTGAACATCCGGCCACTGAATCAACAGTGAATTTGGTGTAAATGCCAGCCTCGGTGAAGACCTTGCGCAGCTCGGTAGGTGATTGAGTGACCGTCTCAGGGTTAGGACTGGAGAACTTCAGCCGTGGGAGAGAGTTGAAGTAGACGCGATACTGTTCGTAAGTCATCTCGACGGCATATTCGGGGGCTAGATAATGTAGGGTTACCTCCGGACAGACTCGCGAGGTGACCAAGTAGGCGTCAAAGTGTGAACCACAGTAGCTGGGACTGGCGACGATCAGGTCTACTCGATAGTGCAGTACACTGGAGGTGTCATTCTCCACGTGAATCGGGATCTCGTAAGTACCAGCGCAAGGAACAAAATACTTCCAAACGATAAGGCTACCCATCTCGATGGCGAATGTGTTAGCGCTATTGGTAGTAACGCTCAAGTGATAATAGGCGCCAGGACGGCAGATAAGCAACTGTCGAGAGGAATTGCGAGAGAAGCGGGCCTCAGAGACCTGAATAGGCACAGTGGACTCCGTGAGGACACGAGTGGACTCGCACATGGATCAGCGTGGTCTGTCTAACTCGACTGGTATGTCTAACTCGACAGGTATGTCTAACGCAAAAAAGATACTCCTACGGGAATTTGCACTTCGTTGTCGAATAACGATGCTAGATCCCAAGGTTGAGCTTCTTACCGTCCTTGTCCACGTTGTGTTCTTCCGGAGTCCCCTCATCGGCCAGCGTGGTACAGTATTCCTTGGCGGTTACCTTTCGTCCGGTAAATTCGGTGGTCTGTCCGAACTTGACACGAACCTTGACCGCTTCCTCTTTTGTGATCCCGGGTGGGCGCTCTACGTACTGCCCATCGCTGTAGTCGAGGTTCAGAATGTGAATGGTACGGTAGTACTCGTCCTTGGGATCAGTAATTAGGTACTCATAGACGTCCGCGAACTTGTAGAGGCCGGCCGCATAGCCTTGGAGGAAGACTCGCTCGGCGTGTTCAGCCCAACCCTTGGGGCCATAGTAGACTCGATCCTCAGGGAAAGCCTCATGCAGCTGATCCACATACTTGTCCAAGAAGCCGCGCAATGATTGAATGAAAAGGCTGGACTGGAACAATACGAGTAGGAAGTTACCGGTGGTCATATCATCGTCGCGCCAAGAATAGCATTCCTGCCGGAAACCACGATCATCAGGCTCCAACATCTCTCCATCTGGCTCCAGGCGAATTCGCGTGCAGACAATAACTCTTCGACGTTCTTCGTTCGTCTGCATAATCTTAGCGTCAGGCGACACTTAAGTAGAACGACTTCTTAATCTACAAAAAGGAAATCAATATTTCCACGGGCCCGAGGGATCTGGAATCGTGAAAAATTGATCTGAATGGAGCAATATCGGAGTTACACAGACCATGCACTTCTGGCTTATCCTTGTGTTTGTCGTGACAGCAGGCGCCCAACTCAGCTTTGAGTTCAGCACCAACAGCTCTCGACTAGTCCCACCTGACGTGATCAAGGCGGTGAAGTATGCCGGTAGTTTGATCCCTGTGACTCTTCCGGCGACGGTGAAGGTCATGGTTTATTGGCAAAACCTAGGCGGTAAGATGCTTGGTTACTCACAGAACACGATGCATCGCAACTCCACGCACAACATGTGCAATGCGCTCCATGTCGTTCGTAGTATCACTGCTACGAACGACACTGATATTACTCTACACCTGGACAGCTCTTACCAAAACTGGTACCTAGGCACCGATTGCCAAACTCCCAAGAATGAGTACGACTTTGTCACGGTAATTTTGCATGAGATGATCCACGGCTTGGGAATGCAATCGCTGATCTACAGCCTGAATAGCGGTTTGACTTTCCTCAACGAGAACTATCCCGACGATCAGCTTTCGGTATTCGATTC